>JAKLKQ010000034.1 GCA_023150555.1 Planctomycetota bacterium | reverse complement strand
GAGACCTTCATCGCCGTCCTCACCTACAACCTCATGATCCTCGCTCTACTTCTGCCTTTGTTTTCAACAGAGCACTCAATAATGATTGACCTTCAACAGCGCCGCAATATCGAGAACTGGCGGGATATACTAGATCAAGATGATCCGGGACGGATATTGTCAGATGTCTTTTGCTTGACGAATATCGTAGGAAGAACTCAGTTTTGCAGAAGTATCTTCGCTGGGCTTACTTCAAGGGGTAACCCAAATGCGCTTTGCGCTGCTCTTGATTCGGCAGCGATACAAACCGGCAGAGAATGGTTCTTGGTACTTGGAAAGATTCTTAACAATCAAGAGTTTGATTACTCTTGTGGAAGATTGACTGATGCAGTCTCCATTGATCTCATTTCCTCCCTAAAAAGGTCGGTTAGGTACCTTGGAAAATCTTGGACTGTAGAAGACGGGAGGTTGAAGGTAAGAGGAGAGGATTTTGGGAGAGCGACTTCGATAAAGCAAGTTGTTGCGGTGCTCTCAGATAGTTTTGACGCAGAGGATGGTAACAAGAATCCCCACAAGCCCCCTCCCGCCCCAAAGTAAGTAGCCCCCTACCCCTCCGGAAGCTTATCGACGCGGGTGATGACCGCGGTGCCAACCAGACGCGCGCCTTCCTGGATGCGCCACTGCGTGCCGGGCACCAGGTACTTGCGCAGGCCCGGGCGGTACATGAAGTCCACGCTGACGAGTCCGGACTCGCCCGGTTCCATCGGATCGCCGTCGAAGTGGACCTGGCCGAACCAGTGGCCCTTCTCGCCGGCGCCTTCGAAGACGTGGTTGGGCCGGTAGCCGCTCGCGATCGCCGTGCGGCGCCCGCCCTCTTCCGCGCTCAACAACGTCAACTCGGCCTGCACACGAACGACCATCGCACGCTCCTGCGTTGAAAGGAATTCCCCGCCCTACGCCTCTGCACCGGCACTTACCATAGCGCCGGGGCCGGCGCGCGCCACAGCACGCCACGGCCCGGAATTTTCCGATTTTCCCTGTTGGATTCCGGCGGCCGGTGCAACCATAAATTACTGGAGCCTTCCATGAACGAACGACTGAAAGCCCTCACCGCCGAGTTCCTCGCCGAACGCCACACGTTGATGGCCTTCCTGCTCGGCCTGCTGCGCGATCCAGCCTTGGCGGAGGAGATCCTCCAGGAGGTCTGGCTGCGCCTGGCCGAAGCCGCCGAGACGGGCCAGCCCATCGAGCGCACCGGCCCGTGGTGCCGCGGTGTGGCAAAGAACCTGATCCTGATGCGCTGGCGCGACCGCCGCCTCGGCAAGGTCCTCTTCGACCAGGACCTGGTCGAGCGCACCGAACGCGCCTTTGACGAGCAAGACCGGCACGGCGAGCACTGGTCGCGGCGCCGGGAGGCCCTGGGACGCTGCCTGGAAGGCGTGCCCGAGGGTTCACGCGCGCTGCTGCACCTGCGGTACGAGCAGGGCCTGCCGCTGGCGCAAGTCGCGGAACGCAGCGGGCGATCGCTGGACGGCGCAACGATGGCCTTATCGCGCCTGCGCAAGGACCTGGCCGACTGCATCAACCGGCGCATGAACACGGAGGAAAGACCATGAGCGGGGAACTCGAACAGCTCTTCGAGGCCTGGGACCGCGAGACGCTTGACGAGGCCGGCCGAGCGCGCCTGAATGCGGCGCTGGACCAACCCGAAGCCCGGCGCGCCTGGTTCGAGCACCTGCACTTCACCGCCGCATGCCACGAGCTGCTGCGCGAAGCGCCGGCGCTCGTGCCCGAAGCGGCAACCGAGGCCGCAGAACCGGCGCCGCTCGCGCGGGTTGCCTCACGCGAAAACGCCGGCACCCCCTGGTGGCTGGCCGCTGCCGCGCTGGTGGCGCTCGCGGCGGGCCTGCTCTTCGTGCTGCTCGGCCGCCCGTCCATGCCCCGCACGGCCAGCGACCGGGAGCCGGTGCGCAGCCTGGGCGGCGAAAACGAGAAGCCCGCGCCCGAGCGCACGCCGGAGGAAGGCGGCGAAGATGCTAACCTAGACGCGCTGTTGGCCGGCCTGTCCGATGCGGACGCCGAAAAGCGCGAGGCGGCCTCGCGGGCGCTGATCGCGCGGGGCAGAGAGGTGCTTCCGCGGCTGAGGTTGGAATTGGAACGTGCGCGCGAACCTGACCTGCGTGCCCGCCTAAAGGAGGCGATGGATGTGATCGCCCGCCCCATTGCCGTTCTGACCATGCAAAACCGCCAAGAATCAGATGGAGAGTTCCGGCACATCAAAGACATGCTCGACGGATCGCTCGTAGAATTTACCTCGGTCGCCTGCCGTTTTACCGGCATCGTAGAGCACATGATGCCGGAAGTGGAGTTGACGCCCGATCGCAAGCTGAGCAGCTTCTCGGGCCTGCCGGTGCTGGACGAATTCGACGTGCTGGTCATTGGAGATATCATTGGTTTCTGTACAAGAAGCGGCGATGAGGAACTGGAGGCGTTCGTCGTCAACGGCGGTAGGCTGGTCCTGATCGCGGACAAAGGCCAAAAGGCAGCGCATTATTCGCAAGACGGATTCGGCAAACTCCTGCCCGTCGAACTGGTTGACGCGCCATCCGGCGACCGCGCAAACGATGTCACACGAACCATCGTCCGCACTCAGCAGGGAATGAATCACCCAATTACGCGTCTGACCACCGACGAAGAGGCCAACAAGGCCGCCTGGAAGACGTTCCCGAAGGTTCACTGGATTGCACCGGTTGCACGCGCCAAGCCCAATGCCGTAGTACTGCTGGAAGAAGACGCCACCCACACGCCGGTCCTGACGCTGATGCGGTATGGCAAGGGCACGGTCTGCTATCTCGCCACCGACGAATTGTGGCGCTGGCACAAGGACGGTAACGAAGAGAACTACAACCGGTTCTACCGCAACCTGCTCGATTCCTTCTCTAGGAAAGCCGCGAACTTGAAGGAACTGCCAACGCAGGGCCGGTGACACCGCGCGCGCCGCCGCGATACGCTCCGCGCGGCCGGAAAATCCGGTCCTATGCCGCGCAATACGGATGTGTTGCCGGAAGGCGCGCGCGTGGATAAAGGTTGGCTTATCGGGCGTCCCGGTGGATGCCGCCGCCGGAGTCCGCCGCTCATGTCTGCCCACGCCGCCACAACGCGATCGTTGAAGGTCCGTCACCGCTTTCCCGTCCCGCACGTGCGCCTGCCCGTCGGCAACACCGAGATGGCTGTCCTGAAGCGCAAAGGCCAGCCCACGCTGCTCGCGACCGCCGCCTACAGCAACCTCTCCACGCAGATCGTGCTCGTGGACCTGCAAGGCAACGTGCGCCTAGTACCGTTTCCGCTGGGCCAAGGCGGCTGGCTGATGAAGGCCGACGTCGGACCAGACGCGAACGGGAACCTGATCTGCGGCTGCAACGACCTGCTGCGCATCGATCCGTGGACGGAGAAATGGGAGAATCTGGCCAAGGACATCATCCCCGGGGACGGCATCTGGGGTGGCGGGGTCTTCGAGAAGCACATCGTCTGCGGCGGCTCGACGCCCGACGGCACACTCGCCATCTGGGAACGCGCTTCGGGGCGGGTCGTGAAGTCCGTCGCGCCCGTGCACCCGAAGGCCTTCTACACCTACAACGCGGTCCAAGCGCCCGACGGCGCGTACCTTGCGCAGTGCGCCCTGCCGAAGGCGGTGCTGCTGCGCATCGATTCCGAAGACCTCTCGTTCACGGCGCACACACTGGAGCACTTGGGCGACTTCAAGAGCAGCTTCGGCGCGCAGTTCGTGGCGCCGGACACCCTGTACCTGCACGAAGGCGGCCGCGCGCTGCTGCTGAAGTACCCGTCGATGGAACTGCTGCGCGAAGTCCCCGCGCCCAAGGGCGTGAAGGGCTGGAGCCGCCGCACGATGCTGCGCGGCGGGCGCGTGCTGGCCTGGGGCAGCGGCGCGAACAACTTCTACGAACTCGACGCGGAACGCGCGCACTGGACGCCGCTGCTGGATGCTCCGCTGCTGCCGCGCGACCCCGACCAGCCCGAAGTCGTCGACGCCTTCACGCAGCTTGAGGACGGCGCGCTCGCGGGCCTCACGCGCACGGGGCTCTTCTTCCGCCTGCCGCAAAGCGCGCGAAAGCCCGAGACGAAACAGCTGAACATCACCGGCCCGCACAACGGCCAGGCGATGCGAATCGCCATCTCTCCCGGCTTCCGCAAAGCATACGGCAGCAGCCACGTCTTGCAGCGTTTCTGGGAAGTGGACCTCGAGACCGGCGCCGGGCGCGACGCCGGCGACAGCGGCCCCGGCGGCGGGCAGATCAACGACATGCTCTGGGACGGCCAACGCCGCAAGCTCTACATGGCCAGCTACACCACCTGCACGCTGGTCGAGTACGATCCGGCGAAGGGCGGCGCGTTCCCGCGGAACCCGCGCGTGCTCGCGCGCGCCGGGCATGGGCAAATGCGCCCGCTCGAACTGCTCGCGCAGGGCGGCCACGCCTGGATGACCTCCAGCCCGTATTACGGCACGCTGGGTGGGGCGCTGGTGCGCATCGACCTCGACAGCGGCGCCACGCGCGTCTTTGTGAACGAGACGCTGGTGCCGTCGCAGACGCCCTCGAAGATGCTGCTCGCGCCCGGCGGCCGCACGCTGTACCTCTCGACCACCATCCACGGCGACTGCGGTTCGGCGATTCCGCAGGCGCAGGCCGGGATGCTGGCCGTCTTCGACACGAAGTCGCTCAAGCTCATGCGCAGCTTCGCCCCCCTCCCCGGGTGCGACACCGTCACGCTGCTGGCGCTGCTTCCGGAAGCGCACGGCCGCCGCGACGTCCTCTTCCAGAGCGGAAAAATCTTCGCCCGCGACGCCGTGCTTTACCGCTGGTCGCCGGAGGACGGCGACCGCGTCGAGCGCATCGGAAAGGCGCCGGTACAGCTGCGCGAGGTCTTCGACGGCCCGGCGTCCGAAGGCGGCGCGCTGTGGGCGACCGGCGCGGACGGCGTGGGCCCGCTGCTGCTGGGCGATCCCACGCGCATCGAAAACCGCGTCGAGGAAAGCGTGCTCAAGTCGATGAGTGCCGGGATGGCGAAGTTCCTGCAGTGGGAAGGTTCGCTATTGTGGGCCTCGCTGGGCACCGAGATCGCGGCGTTCGAGGCCGAGTAACCTGGCGCGTATCGGGGTAGCCCCGATACGCCGTTTCTGCTATGCTTTTTGTTCTGAAGGCTGCGTTCAACGCCTTCTTCTCGAACGCCAACACTCACCATTAGGCGTTCCAGCGTTCCCTGGGGATCGCCCGCACGCGCGAAACCCGTCTCGAGGGCACGCGAGCAGGGGCCCGGCGCCAAAGCGCGCCCTGAAAGGCCCTTCATTCCGGGGCAGCCCGCAATAGCCCCGCCGCGTTCACACGGAGCGCTACGGATTTCGCCCGCCGCCGGCGGCGCAAGGTTCCGGACTGCGTTCCGTCATCGAAAGGAGTCCCTCATGACCGTCCGCAAGGCCAAGTCGACGGCCAAGATTTCGAAGGTGGTGAAGTGCCAGGTGAAGACCTTCACGTCCGAAGGGCGCTGCATCGGCCACGATTTCTTCGACGCCGAGGAACTGGCCAAGACGCACGCGATCGCGCTGAAGGAGAAGAACCCTAAGCTGCGCCTGGTGGTCGCGCTGTACGAGAAGACGAACCTGCTGGAGCCGACGAGTTCCTACGAGGTCTGAGGTTCGCCGGGCTTCGTACGGGCCTTCGCCCGCGCCGCGGCGCGTTGCTGTTCGCGCGCGCGCCACGCGATCCACCATTCGCAGGCCCGCGCGAGCATGAACAGGAAAGCCAGCGCCACGCCCAGGTTCACGGCACCCGCGAGCACGGGATGCACCAAGGTTAGCTTCTTCACGCCGCCGTGGTTGAGGTAGTGCTCGGTCTTCTGCGGCCAGCCCGCACCGTAGACGTAATACTCTTTTAGACTCACGTAAATCGGGCTGTTGACGACGTGCATGGCGTTGGTCTGCACCAGCGCGGCCAGCGCCACAAAGAGGATGATCCCCGTCGATAGGTGAAAGCGGTACCACGGGCGCCGCTCGAGGTTGCGTCGCAGTTCCAGGCTCTCGGCCAGGCCGGGGCGCTTGCGGGCAGGCGGCGGGGTCGGCGGGTCCATTCGAAGAGCTAAACGGGCAGAATCCATGACACCGGCATGGTTTTCGCAGGTCTAACAGGCAGCCCCCGGAGACTCCTCCATGCGCAGCGCCCGTGTCCTTCCCGCCCTGCTTCTCCTTGTCGCAGGTCTGTCGGCCCGTGCCGCCGAGACCCCGCCGCCCACACCTGTGCAGATCGAGGCCTGGGCGAAGCAGCTCGGCGACGAGGAACCCACCAAGCGCGAAGAAGCCGCGCAGGCGCTGGCCGCCGCCGGGCTGGCGGCCGTCGAAGCCGTGCGCAGGGCCGCCGCCTCGGACGACGCCGAGACCTCGACCCGCGCGAAGGCGCTGCTGGTGGAACTCGTCGACAAACCGGCGCTGGCCAAGCGCCGCGACCTCGTACGAATGCGCGATGGCGGTCCCAAAGCAGAGGGACTGCAAGTCCTTCGCGACACGGAGGCCTGGAAGGCGTGGATCGCGACGTGCACGTCAGAGGACCTGCGGAAGCAACTCGCCGCGGAAAAGATCGATTTCGATCAGGAGATGGTCCTGGTCGCCGCCGAAGGCCCGGCGCGCAGCCACCTGGCGAAGCACGAGGCCGAGGAAGCGGGCATCAAGGGCATACGGGCCAAGGCGGACGCATGGGACGTCGAGGTCGTCGTCGTGAGCAGCGACAAGCAGTACGGAGCGGACCAGTATCCCGTTTACATCGTACGCCTACCGCGCACGGAGAAACGCATCGAATTCCGCGTGATTGAAAAAGAATACGGCGGATAGCACGCGTCAGGGCTTCGGCGCGCTCCCCGCGCGCAGAGCGAGCGACAGTTCCGTTTTACCCACGGTGACCAGCGCCTTCAGGGCCTCGTTCACCGGCAGCGCCAGCGGACGCGCGTCGCGGGGGTCGAGCAGCAGCAGCCGCCCGCTGGTGGGGTTGGGCGCGCCGGGTACGAAGACGACCAGGCGCTCGGCGCCCGTGTCGTCCTTCACGCGGCTGGTGACCAGGCCCAGTTCCTCGGCCTGCGCCCCGACGCTCTTCACCAGCACGACTTCGTGGAACATCGCCTCCTTGCCCTGTCCGTAGCCGAAAATCTCCTTCAGCGTGCCGTACAAGCGCCCCAGCGCCGGCAGCGCGTGCAGCAGCGCGTCGACCTTGCGAAAGATCCACCGCCCCAAAAAGGTCGAGACCAGCAGCCCGATCACGTAGACGATCAGCACCACCGCCAGCAGCCCCGCGCCGGGGAAGTAGAACTCCTGCTCGGCCAGCCACGACTTGGAGATGCTCGCTTCAAGGTACATCACCAGCAGCACCGTGCCTCCGATGGGCAGCAGCGCCACCAGGCCGGCGACGAAGCACTTGGTGAGGTGTCCGAGCACCACGTTCATGGGCCTCTCCTCGAATTCGCGCGTTCAAGACTCCATTATAGGCCAACGAGAAGGAGCCGACGAGGCGCGGAACGCGGCGCGGAGAGGCCTCCTAAGCCTAGTCTCATTCTTTTCCGGAGCCGCCAGGGGCGGCCTTGCAACCCCAATCGGGAAAATAAGTTCCAAGGCCGATGAAATCTCGTATCTTGCGCGCTCGCCGAGTTTCGCACCGCACCAGTGCGCGGGCGCGGTGTATGCATGCGTACCGGTTCGCCAACCACAGGGAGACGGCCATGATCGGAAGCAGCGGGCGCGCACGAGCGGCAGCGGTGGTGGGGATGCTGGGCCTGGCCCTGATGCTGGGCGGCTGCATGCAGCTCGACACGCGCGTGAAACTCAACGAGGACGGGAGCGCGACGGTGACCGAGCGCCTGCTGTTCTCGCGGCGGCTGTTGGACCTGGCCGAGGAGGAGCGCAAGGAGCTGCTGGCCCTGCTGAGCAAGGAGTCGGCGCAGCGCCGCATGGCCCACATGGGCGAAGGGGTGCAGCTGGTCAGCCACGATGTCCACGACGCCGAGGGCGCGGCTCGCGAGTCCGTCGCGGTGTACAAGGTCGACCAGATCGACAAGTTCGAGTACGTCTCACCGTGGCTGGACCTCACCGACTACAGCACCAACAACGTGCTCAAGTTCCAGACCGAGCCCCTGTACACCTGCGGCAGCAGCGGCGGGCAGGCCTGGGCGGGCACCATCCGCATCAACGTGCGCACGGCCAAGCCGGCCAAGCGCAAGAACTGGTCCCGCGACCCGAAGCAAAACCCGGACATCCCGCCCGTACCCAAGCCCGTCGACCAGCAGCTCTTCCGCGAGCTGGCGCCGATCATGCGCGACCTGCTCAGCGACTTCCAGGTGAAGCTGACGTTCGAAGCCTACTGCCCGCTGGTGCCCCACGCCGGCAGCCCCGCGATCCGCGACCTCAGCGCGGGCGCGACCGCGGTGGACTTGCTCAACTTCACGAGCAAGGACCTGGACAGCTACGGCGGCAAGTTCCTCGACAACGAGGAGATCATGCTCGAGCTGGTGCAGATGGACTTCGGCGGCGAGAACACCGCCGAGCACCTGAAGTCCTACGGCAGCAACACGACGCTGCCGGTCTTCATGGCGCGCAACCACGGCGGCTGCGGGATCTTCGTGCGCCCCAGCAGGCCGCTCTTCGACAAGTATTTCGCCGGCAAGAACATCAGCTTCCAGCCGTGGACCAAGGACCCGCCCTTCCCCGCCACCTTCGAGAAGATCGGCTACCACCCCCGCGCGACCGCCGAGACGAAGAAGAAGGATAAGGAAGAGGCGCCCAAGCCCGCAACGGCCGCGCCCGCCGAAGCGAAGTAGCGCCCTGCTTTCGCCCTACGTGCGCCTGGCCAGCACGGCCAGGTGCCCGCCGCCGGTGAGGTCGTCCAGCTCCCAATGTGCGATAGCGAAGCCCGCGCCTTCCAGCAGCACGCGGGCAGCCTCGGGCGCGAGCGCGTTGTAGAAGAACGACGCGCCGAACATCTCGCCGCGGATGTCCCCTTCGCGCCCCCCCAGCGAGAGCAGCAGGCCCCCGCCGGGCTTTAGCCAGCCCGCGAAGCGCGCGTAGGCCTCAGCGTGGCGTTCGCGCGGCACGTGGAAGAGGCTGTCCCAGGCGATCACCGCGTCGAAGGTCTCGCCGAGGTCCACCTCCAGCATGTCCGCGCAGAGGATCCGCGCCGACGGCACGTGCCTGCGCGCAAGTTCGCACATCTTGGCGCTGGCGTCGATGCCGGTCACGGCGCAGCCGCGTTCGGCCAGGCGCTGCAAGACTGGCCGCCCCGCGCCACAGCCGGCGTCGAGCACCCTCAGCGAGCCGGAACAATTTGTGCGCGCCAGCGCCACCAGGCGCTCCACGAAGGGCCACCCCGATTCGCCGGCTGCGCGCGTTTCGTCGAAGCGCTCCGCGATCCGATCATACGCAATGCGAACTTCATCGCGCGAGTCAGGCGTTCGATTTTCGACCACTTTCGTCCTCATTTTATGGACCCTCGCGACTAGTAATTCACCTTACCGCCCCCGCGCGATCCCGCAAGGGTTTGCAGCGTTTGGCTTTCGGAAACAGGATGCCGCTGTACGGCACACCCTGGACGAGAAACAGAGGAATTTACGTACCGAAAAGTTCAGGGAATTCAATTTACGCACTACGTGAATCGACTCACGCGGATTTTTCATCCAATATCCCCTCGCAAAAGTTTACAGTCCCAGAAAAATGCGGTAACTTAAGCATGAGGGAGCAGTAACGATGCCTTATCGGCCTCCTGCTCTCACGAATAATCATGCTTGAGATAGACGTCCAAACCGCCGACGGCTACGCCCACCTCATCCTCAAGGGCGTAATCGGCTCCGTCAACCAATCCGAACCGTTTGCACGCGCGGTCGAGGCGTGCCAGGCCCACGGATACAAGGCGGCGCTGATCGACGGACGCGGCGCCACGCGCAACGTCAGCACGGTGGACCTGTACGACCTGGGCACCAGGCTTCATGAACTGGGCCTGCAGGGCATCAAGGTGGCGCTGGTCAACGAGTCCTACGACTTCGGCATCACCACCAAGTTCCTGGAGACGGTCGCCCGCAACCGCGGCCAGAACCTCAAGGCATTCAACCACTTCGAAGAGGCCGTCGCCTGGATCAAGGAGACGAAGACCTGACTCCGGCCAGGCAACGGTCGGGGCCGGGCGGCCCCTTTCCCCTGTCCTCAAGCCGTTTCAAAGGCGGCTGGAATTCCGCAGGGTCCCCGTTGAAAAACCCTCCTCCGTCCGGTAGCTTTTGCCTGTTTAGTATTTCCCATACTGGGCGGTACTGGGAGCTATACGTCAGTGGACGATCCCCTGCTGCGCAACATAAAGCGCCGGTCCGGAGACACACGCTTCAACAAGGCCGTGGCGGCCGACGTGGAGCCCGAGGCCTCCGCTCAGGAGACCACCGACCGCCTGTGGGAGATCCTGCGCGGCAAGGAGAAGGAAGCCGTCGTCACGCACCTGCGGGAGGTCGGCTGGAAGTACGACCCCGTGGCGCGCGTGCGCGGGGCGCTGGTCTTCGGCAAGGACAAACGCCGCCTGCTGGTCTGGTTCGGCAAGAAGGGCACCGCCTCGATGGTCGGCTTCGACGACCGCAACAACGGCAACGGCGAAAGCTGAGCAACACCCCCACCCGGCTCGTCCATTCGACACTCACAAACGATTCGCGGCGTCCAGGTGCGCATCCAGCGCCACCCGATTCGGGAAGTGCAGCGTCATACTGACCAGCGGCAGCGCCACGCCCGCCAGCCAGGGCAGTTCGTCCGGCGGCGCCACCAGCGCGAAGGCGGCGATGATCATGCCGGGCCCTTCGCACAGCGCCATCGCCACGATGGTACCGCGGGTGTAGGCCGCCAGTTGAGCCTTCAGATCCTGCCCCTTCGCCGCGCGCCACAGCACACCCTTGATCACGAACGAAGCCGCGACGGCCGGCACGCACAACGCCAGCCCCAACGCCGCCAAGGGAAACGGCAGATCCGGTCCCGCGCCCGTGAACGTGCCGCTCGACTTCAGGAAATACACCACGCCCGAAAAGACCAACACGCCCGCCATGATCGCCAGGCCGACGATCCGTATGACCAGCAGGGCCTTCCCGGTCTGCAGCTCGCGTTCGCTGTCCAGCTCGCTCATGCGGTCATCCCTCCGGTTCCCGTCCATCTGAGCCGATTCCACGCCGCGATTCAATGCGCCTAGGCTTCCTTGTAATCCCACCTTCGAACGCTATACGAGAGGGATGACCAAACCGTCATCGGCGGGCCCCTCCCCGCCCCCGGAAAGTCCGCCTACGCCCACGAAGCTGGCCAAAGACCTCAAGCTGGAGATGTTCGTCTTTTTTTGCCTGGGCGTGCTGATGCCGTTCGTCTCCGCGGTCTACATGTTCGCTTTTCCCGAAGGTCACATGCCCTCGATCAACGCGAGCATGGCCATGCTGTTCTTCCAGTCGGTTGCCTGCACAGTGCCGGCGCTGTACATGCTTCATCGCACCCAGGAGGGCTGGGGCCATTTCGCGATCGTACGCCCCGTGGCTCGAACCGACATCACCGGCGGCGTCGCGCTGGGGCTCCTGCTGTTCGGAACGTCGGTGGCCTTCTGGACGGCGGCGGTCAGGTTCCTTCCGACCTACATGCTCGCGGAACTCCACCAACAGCCGAATGTCCCTCGCCCGCCGGAGGACTTCCCCGGCATGATGCTTTTCTTCAGCGCCAATGCAGCCAACGGCATTCGCGAAGAGTTGTTCATGCGCTGCTACTTTGTGACCCGCATTCGCGATCAAACGGGATCGTGGCTGAAGGCCCTGATGTACAGTGCGGCGCTGTTTGCCTCATACCACATCTACTACGGCGTCCTTCCCATGGTCTCGATCTTCGCCCTCGGCCTCGTGCTGGGGCTCGCGTTCGTCATAGTGCGGCGGCTGTGGACCCTGGCCATCGCCCACATGGTGTTGAACATCCTGGTCTTCTACCTTCCGCTGGGGCAGACCCTATCCGGGTAGGGCTGAGCCGGTGCCGCCGCGCCTTGACCCGCTGTGAAACGGCGGGACACTGTTTCATCCTCTTTGATGCGAGATCTAGAACGATGTCCGAAAGCACCCGTCGTGCCCCCGCGTGGCTGAGCGAGTCCGGCCTGCTCTCTGTGGGCTTCTGGGAGCCGCTGTACTTCCTCAAGTACATCGGCCAGGGCGGCGCCGACGCCGAGGCCGCCTACGAGCGCGCGCACAGCGACGAGGCCCTCGACGCGATGGCCGCCGCCGGCATCAACCTCGTCTGGACGCACTTCTTCAAGGGCTTCGGCCTGGAGTTCGAGGCCGCCGAGATGGAACGCACGCGCAACTACATCGCCCGCGCGCACGAACGCGGCATCAAGGTCGCCTGCTACACGACGCTGGGCAGCCTGACCCCCGAAACGCTGCTGGTGGAGGAGCCCGAGGCCAACAACTGGTTCCAGGTCAACCAGGACGGCATCCCGCCCAGTTGCCAGACCACCTTCCAGTGCTTCCGCGTGCGCCCGTGCTACCAGAGCGAGGGCTACCTGCGCTACATGGAACGCGTCTGCGCGCTGGCCATCGAGTACGGCGCCGACATGATCCACTTCGACAACGTCGGCTACAACCCCGAGCCCGACACCTGCCACTGCTCCGTCTGCATCGCGGCCTTCCGCGAACTGCTGCGCGAGAAGTACGGCGCGCACGAGGAAGCCACGCGCGAAGCCGGCCTGGCGCGCTTCGGCCACCACACCTTCTCGCACGTGCGCCCGCCGGTCTTCAACCGCTGGAACCAGGCCATCAACCAGCGCACCGTCACCGTCGCGCACCAGCAGGAGTGGATCCGTTTCAAGGTCCACAGCCTGACCCGCTGCATCGAGCGCCTGAGCACCTTCATCGAACGCCGCAACCCGCAGTGCGCCGTCGAGGCCAACATCTTCAAGGCCCCCGGCGCGAACACCGCGTACCTGATGGGCATCGAGTACGACGCGCAGCTGCCGCACCTGCACTACGCCTTCAGCGAGGAGCCCGCGCGCCCCGGCGCTTTCAACAAGCACGGCGCGGCGCTGACCCGCGCGCGCACCTTCAAGACCGCGCGCGCCTTCGGCATCGGCGTGCAGACCTACACCGGCGCGGCCACCCCCGCACTGCTGGAGCTGAACCTCGCCGAGAACCTCGCCTATCACCCCTACGGCCTGGGGCACCTGGGCGGGCCGCTGACCGGCTACTGGTCGCCGGACGCCACCGACGAGTTCAGGCAGTCGCCCGCGCAGGAGGTCCTGAAGCAGTACGTCGACTTCTACCGTACGCACGCCAAGGACCTGCTGACCGGCACGAAGAGCCGCGCGCGCGTGGCCATCTTCCGCGAGTCCGCCAGCCTGGCGTACAACAGCCAGCAGCCGCACCGCAGCACGCTGAACGTCGAACAGGCGCTGCTGGAGCACAACATCCCCTTCGACCTGGTCTTCCCCGCGCAACTCGAGCGCCTTGCCGATTACGCGTGCGTGGTGCTGGCCAATTGCGAGTGCCTTGACGAAGACACCGCCAACAAGCTGAAGATCTACGTCGAGGCCGGCGGCGGGCTGGTCGCCACTGAGCATACCGGCTGCTTCGACGAATGGCGCCGCCCCCGAAAGCGCAGCATCCTCTCGCCGCTCTTCGGCACGAGCTTCCCCGCCGCCACGCACAGCACTTTTGGCGAAGGCCGCACCGCGTACCTGCCCGCGCTGGAGCACGCCGAGGAACCGTCCACGGCGCCGGAGGTCTGGTACGTCTTCGAGGAATACTGGGCCGCGCCGCGCAACACGGACGAACTGCTCGCCGCGATCGAGCACTGCGCCGGGGCGCCGCCGCTGCGCGTGAAGGCACAGAGCGGCCGGCCGCTCGCCGAGGCCGTTGCGACGCCCTCGGGCGCCGTCGCCGTGCACGTCCTGAACCTCGACACCGCCGCGCCGCTGCGCGGCCTGGAGATCGACGTCCACTTCGCGCAGGCGCCGCAGGAAGTGCAGCCGCTCTCGCCGACCGCGAGCTATCCGGCGCTTGCGTTCGAGTACGACGAGGCCGCGCGCCGCGTGCGCTTCCGCCTTGACGAGCTGCCGCGCTACGCGCTCTTCCGCATCAAGTAGCCAACGCGACCACGCAATGTGCAGGCTGGCAATTCCCGAATCGCGCGGGATTTCCGGTCACGAAAGCTTGTTTCCTTCCCTCTTGAAGATAATCCGAAGCCATGCGATACTAAGACGTCTAAGACTTGAGCCGTCCAAGAGTTAGATCGGAGCCGTTCCATGCGCGTCTGGGCATCTCGGGGGATCGCATTTCTCGCCTTCCTGGGGCTCGCCTTGGGCATGGGCGGCTGCACCACCGAAGCGGCCAAGAAGGCCATGAACAAGAAGCACGACGAGTTCCCCTTCAGCACGTTCAACGAGACCCGCAGCGATGGCGCCGCGCGCGAGGACAAGTTCCCCGACCCCGTCGCCGACGACCTGCAGCCCGACCGCGCCGTGGACATGCTCGTCGACAACCTGCAGCACAAGGAACTGCGCTACCAGATCCCCGCCGAGGACCAGCTGCGCTACTGGGCCACCAAGCAGGGCGTCGACCAGGTTATCGTCCGCAAGGTCCGCATGCTGCTGAAGGATCCGCGCATCGAGGTCCGCGCGCCGGCCCTGCGGCTGACCGTCGCGTACGGCAAGCGCGAGTCCGTCGCGGACCTGATTGAAGTGCTCGCCGACGAGGAATACGGCATGCGCAGCGAGGCCTACAAGAGCCTGCAGCGCCGCACCGGCCGCGACTTCGGATTCAACCCCGCCGCCCCGAAACTCAGCCGAGAAGTCGCCGTCGAACGCTGGCGCCAGTGGTGGCAGGAAGAGCAGACCAAGATGGTCACCACCGAGACCGCCGTCTCGGCCGGCTTCGACACCCCCGCCCCGCCGCGCGTCGTGGTGCCCGAGGAAGAGCGCGCCGAGCCCGAGGTCAAGGCTCCGGACGGCGAGAAGCGCGCCGACGAGGACCTGCCCGAGCACCTGAAAGGCGGCACGCCCGTCGGTGAAGAGATCGAGGTCGACAAGACCGGCGACGTCGTGCTGCCTCCGCCCAAGCCTTAGCAGACCGAACCCATGAAGAGGCGAAGCATCCGAAGCCCGCTGCCTGCGCTGGCCGCGGCGCTTGTTTGTCTCGCTGCGGCCGCCCGCGCCGCCGAAGAAGCCAGGGACGACGCGAAGAAGCCCCTCGAGATCGAGGCCACCGCCGCCGAGGCCACCTGGCTGGCCCGCGCGCAGGCCGGCGACTGGATCACGAGCCGCTCGACGGTGCGGCTGGACGGCGAGACGAACGTCGTCACCGACGCGCGGCGTTCGGTCTGGCGCGTGCGCGATGGCGAGGCCAATGACCAAGGCAACACGCGCGTCGTCGAGGTCAAGGAAGAAGCCGCGCTGGGCGGCAACACCTCCGCCACCGAGGTCCACTACCGCGTGAAGCCGGCCAGCAGCGACAGCGCGGACGGCAGCGGGAATGCACCCCTCGGCCAGGCGAAGGGCGCCGACAAGCGCAAGATCGCCGGCAAGACCGTGAACTGCCGCGTCTACGAACGCACGGTGGAGGCCGGCAAGCGCAAGGTGAAGATCAGGACGTGGCGTTCGGACGACCTGCCCCTCGATGGCGTGGCGCGCATCGAACACGACGGGAAGGCCGTCTACGAGGTCCTCGACTTCGGCCGCGGGAAATAGCCCTTCACCACGGAGACACGGAAGCCACGGAGAACTGCTCTATCATTCCAAAGAAAAGGCCGGCGCGTCGCTCGCACCGGCCGGCCAACCCCTATCTCTAATCTCTAATCTCTTAACTATCTTCTCACCCCTCGCCCCTCGTCGCCTCTGACCTATTGGACCTTCTGGTCCTCGGGCTTGTCGAAAGGCAGGCTCTTGCGGTTCTTGTTCTCGTCCCACCAGCGCTGCCACTCGTTCTTGCCACTCATGTTCTCGCGCGTGATCAGGCGCAGGCCTTCGACGACCTCGGCCACGATCTTCGAGTCTTCGCTGCGCAGGCAGTCCATCAGCGCCTGCACGGCCGGGCGCCCGCCGCGCACGACCAAGGCCTTCACGCCGCCCTTGGCGGTGGCGGCCTCGGTCTCGCGCAGCAGCGCGTCGCTGAGCGCGCGCAGGGCTTGTTCGTTGCCGCGCCAGGCGAGGGCCTGGTAGGCGTCGAGGCGCACCTCGCCGAGTTCGCTCTTGGCGGCCGAGTCCAGCCCGGGCCAGATCGCGTAGGGGTCGTTGATGTTGGCGAGGATGGCGATGCCCTTGCGGCCGAACTCGGGGTCGGGCGACTTCTGTACGGCCTCGCCCAGGGCGCGCAGCGCGGCTTCGAGCTGCTTGCCGTCGCGGGTGCGCAGGGCGCGCTGGAGTTCGGTCAGGCGCTTGAGGCGCTCCTTCTCGGCGTCGCGGCGCAGGTTGGCGAGTTTCGCGGCCTGGGCCTGGGTCTCCTGCTCCTGGCGTTCCTTCTCGCGCGCTTCCTGGGCCTTGATCCGCCCGAAGTCTTCCTTGGTGATCCAGAGGCCCTTGTGCTTGATCATCTCCAGTTCGTTGCTGGCGATCACCGAGGCGCGCGGGTGGTCGGGGTCGATGCGCAGGCACTTGCGGATCCAGTCGTTGCGCTTGCTGGTCCGGCTGCGCAGCTCCAGGTACTCGTTGGCGAGGTCGAAGCAGGCGTCGGCGTCGTTGACGGCGACGGTCTTCTCCTTGAGCTCCAGGTAGGTGTCCCAGGCCTTGTTCTGCAGGATCACGTATTCGTCCTGCTCGTTCAGCGGCACGATGGCCGTCTTGAGGTGCTCCTTGATCTCGTTGCCGACCTTCTTCAAACCGGCCATCTCGCCGGACTTGACCAGGCGCGCAACCTTCGCGTTGAACAGGCGCAGGTCGTTGTCGCGCTTGATGATGTCGACGAGGATCAGCTCGAGTTCACGGTCCTTGCGCGGGTTGGTGCGCAGGGTGCCGCACAGCCAGACGTTGTCGTTAATCCTCAGGTGTTCCTTGACGTAGGCCTTCACGCGCGGATCGGCAACGGCGATGGAGCCCTGCCTCTGCTTGTAGAGTTTCACCTCGTCGTCGCCGAAGGACGCGAACTTGGCCTCGAAGCAGACCTCCAGGCCCTGCCGTTCGAGGATCCGGTCGTGAAGGATCTCCTGCTTCACCTCGCGCCAGCGCCGGCCGCCGAAGGAGACGTAATCGATCTTCGATCCGTCAGGCAGCGGCATGGTGCTGCGCGGGAAGTTGTCCGGGTTGCGCGGATCGACGAATTCGGGTTTCTTCTCGGTGTCGCCCGTACCTTCCGCGGCGCAGGGCCGCACGGCGCCACACAGCGCCAACAGGGCAAAGACGGGCAGGATGAAGGACGCGCGTCGCATGGGCCGAACCTCCCTGACCAGCCACTCCCATTAGACCCTACTCGCCGGGCTTGAGCACCCGGAAACTGAGAATAGTCTTCTCGAAAGCGTCATGCACCTGTGCCCACTGGCCTTCGGGCACGTCGACGCGCACCTGGGCATGACGCACCTCCGGAATCACGCGGATCAGGTAGACCAGGTAGTGCCGCGGCTTGCCGTCCAACGTATAGGTCCCTTCCATGCGCACTGCTTCGAGCCCGCCGACCTGCTTCGCCTGGCCACGAGAGATCCAGTTCCAATGGGGCAGCGCCATCATCTCTTCGTCCATGGCCTTGACGCTGGAATCCTCCTCGACCAGCTTCAGCGTCAGCTTGCCCATCCCGCCGTCCTTCTCCACCGAGGTCGCGGCGTACGCGACGCCGGGTTCGGGATCGAAGGCCGCCTTCAGCCCGGCCTCGGCGTGGATCGTGAAGTTCTTCGTCGGGTGGCGGTCCGGATCGTCCTTGGCGGCCACGGGCTGGACCGGCGCGCTGCGGCTGGACAGCAGCAGGCAGGCGGTGCGCTCGTCAGTGAGCGCCATCAAATCGTCGCGTCCGTCGCGGTTGAAGTCGCCCGAGACGGCGGCGGTATCCAGGCGCCCGGTGCTCTGGAAGCGCGGGCCGGGCACGTAGGCCTTCTCGTCCCGCAGGAAGAACTGCACGCCCTGCTCCAGCAGCACGGCCAGGTCGTCGAGCCCGTCGCCGTTCCAGTCGCCGGCCAACAGGCCCACGGCCAGCGCGTCGAGTTTCAGCGGCGGCTCGCCGGCGGACGGTGCAAAGCGCCCGCCGTTGCCTTCCAGCACGTGCAACTCGGCCACGTCGGTGTTGACCAGCAGCGCCAGGCGGCGCGGCGCGGGGGCCTTCTTGCCGCCCTTGTCCGCCGGTTCCGGGCCGACGCGCACCGACGCGGCGCCGGCGACGAGCCCATCGCCCGGCAGCGCCGAAGCCGCGGGCGGCCCGGCCTTGCCGTCGTCCACGGGCACGAAGGCGACCGGCTGCAGCGCCAGGGGCAGGACGGCGACGAAGCCCGCCGGCTGGTTCTCCTGGAGCCAGGGGAAGACCCAGCCCGTCGAGCCGCTGCCGGCCAGCGCCACGGTGCTGGGCGTCGTGAAGCGGTTCTCGTTGACCAGGCGCGTGACGACGAAGCCGCGCCCCAGGCCCAGCAGCACGCCCACTTCGATGTTCTGTTCGCCGTCCAGGTTCGCCCCGCCGATGGCCACGGGGCCGGCGCCGACGGAGACTTCGGGGCCCTTCACCATCTGGCGCCCGGCGGTCTGGAGGAACGCCTGCAGCCGCCCGGTGAAATGGTTGGCCACCAGCAGGTCGTCCTTGCCGTCGCCGGTTGCGTCGAGGCCCGCCAGCGCCCCGGCCTGTCCGTCCGAGCGCATGGGCAGCGGCGCGGGCGCGTAATTCTCGCCGGTGACGAAGTGGAAGCGCACCTCGCCGGAGCCGTAGCTGCCGCGCGCGATCGCGTAGTCGGGCTGCCCGTCGGCGTTGAAGTCGCCGCCGGTGCAGACCACGCGGTCGCCGGCCTCCAGGCCCACGTTCTTCCCGGTCTTCAGCTCGTAGCCGAACTGCAGGGTCAGGTCGAGTTTGAGCGGGATCTCGCGCAGGACCTTGGGCGCGCCCTGCCCGCCCTCGGGTTTCTCCACGGCCTTGGCCAGAACCTCCACCGGCACCCCGACGCCCGGCAGCAGCTTGGCGAAGTCCTCGGCCGGCGGGCGCCACGCGAGCGCGCCCGTCGCGGGATCGACCGTCAGCCCCGCGGGGCCCTTCTTGAATTCGTAGGTCACGGAGACGCCGGCCGGCACCGCATCGGCGCCCTTCACTTCGGGCTTGGTGCTCCACGCGGCCAACGGCGCGAGCATCTTCTGCGGGGCGTAGGCGATCGTCAGCGTGTTCGGGTCCCACGTCTGCGTGGGAGGAGGAGGCGGAGGAGGAGGCGGCGGTGGAGGCTGTTCCGTGACGGTGCTCTTGCCGCCGCCGAGGAGCCCCATCTTCCATGCGCCGAAGCCGCCGCCACCGGCCAGCAGCACGAGCACCAGCAGCACCAGCACGCCAGCGCTGCCTTTCTTCTTCGAGCCCGTGCCGACCTTGAATTCTTCGGGCAGGCCCGGGGGCTCCTGCGCCAGGTCGTCCTTCGTCGTCAGCGGGTCGCCGCCGACGCCGACCGCCGGCGCGCCGCCGATCAGCGTCAGGCAGCTGCGGCAGGTGTTCTTCTTGTCGTGCTTGGTCAGCTCGCCGACGGGGAAGAAGCGCAGGCAGAGTTCGCACTGGCCCTGCGAGCCCGTCAGGTCGTCGTGGCGCTCCGTGCGCGTGGTGAACCACTCGCGCAGGCGTTCGGCGCGCGGGCCATGCGGGGCCGTCTCGAGGTACCGGCTGTAGGACTCGCTGGCCTTGTCGCCGTGGCCGCTCTTCTCGTAGGCCTGCCCGAGGAAATACAGCGCTTCGGGGTAGTCCGGGCTGGTGACCAATGCGCCTTCCAGCTGCTCGACGGCCTGGTCGTACTGCTTCTGGCGCAGGTGGATGCGCCCCAGCAGCACGCGGCTGCGGAAGTGCGCGGGGTTCTCGTTGAGGATCTTGACGCAGTCCTGGATGCTTCGTTCGAGTTCCCCTTCCTGGAACTTCGTCAGCGCCGTCTGGTACATGCCGTCCTGCGGCGTCTGTTCCTCCGGCGCAACCGTCTCGAAAGAGGTAACGTCCTCGACGGGCTCCGACACCGCCGAGGCGGCCTCGTCGGCTACGGCGGCCACCGCGGCGCCCGCGGCGCCCTCGGGCGCCTGTTCGACCATCGTCTGCGGCTGCTCGAGAATCGTCTGCGGATGAACCTCTTCGGCGGGAACCTCCTCGACGACCTGGAAGGCCTCGCCTCCGCCGGGCGCAGCCTCTTCGGCGGGCGCTTCCTCGGTGGCGTCGGGGCCCGCGGTCGAGCGGACGTGCTCGATCCACTGCTGCATGTTGGCGGCGTCCTCGGCTTCAGGCAGCAGCGCGAGGAAGCGCTCGTAGGCCTTGGCCGCCTCGAGTTCCTGGTTCTCGGTGCGCAGCGCGTAGCCCAGCACGTAGTACGGAGCCGGATCGGCGGGGTCGCACTGGATCGCGTAGCGCAGGCGCTCGATGCCTTCGCCGTAGCGCTCCATGCGCACCAGCACCTTGCCGATGCCGGTGTGCGCCTCGCTGAAGGACGGGTCGAGCTGCAGGGCTTCCTCGAAGGCGCCGTGCGCCTGCTCGAGCTGCCCCTCCGAGAAGAAGTCCATGCCCCGCTCGACGCACGCCACCACCTGCGTGCCGTTGCCGGACGCGGCAGCCGCGGCGACCCGCGCGGCGCCCGAGGCCCCCGCGTTCGCCGGACGCGCGGTGCCCTGCACGTTCATCAACTCCTCGTCCTGAAAGGCGACGTTGCCGGCGGCTTCGCCTTCCTCGGCGGCGGCGGCCGTCGCGGGCGCCTCGCCGACCGTGCCCAGCCCGCTGACCGGCGCGGCCGTGGTCGGTTCGGCGTAGACGGCTTCCCACGCGGCCATCTTCTTGATCTTTGGCGGGTCGTCCGACGCGGGCGCCGGCGCGCCGCCCCTGGGCGGCGGCGCGGGCGGCTTCAGCGGCTTGAGACCGGAGCGCGCGGCGGGCGCCGGCTGCGGCTCGGGCGCCTGCTCCTCCACCGCGGCGGGCTCGGCGCCGGGGATCTGGAAAGGCGGCACCGCGGCGAGGCCGTTCGTTTGCAGGACCTGCGCGATCCACTCCTGGATGCGCGGGCCTTCCTCGACGTCCGGATCGAGTTCCAGGAACCGGCCGTAGGCGGCAGTGGCCTCGAGGTCGCGCCCGAGACGCCGCAGCGCGAAGCCGAGGTTGTTGTAGGCCTCGCTGTATTCCGGATCGAGTTGGATCGAGTAGTAGATCGCCTGAAGCGCCTCTTCGTAGCGCTCCATGTCGATCAGCACCATGCCGATGCTGTTGTAGGCGAGTCCGAAGCTGTTGTCGGCCTGCACGGCCTGCTGGTAACACGCCAGCGCCTGGTCGAACTCCTCGCGGTCGTAGGCGTCGAGACCCTGCTGGAGGAACTGCTCGGCTTGCGCTCGGTTTCCGCCGGGAGGCTGCCCGTAGGTCATCGAAAATAGCCCCAGGAACTCACGAAATCCGACCCACCCACCGCTCCCAAAGGAAGCGGCCCGCCCAGGTAAGGTGTTATCCTGCAAGTCCTTGCCCGGACACCGGAAAGCGCCCGCACCCTTAAATTGTGCACATGGTGGCCTAACGGTCAAGGGAAAAGCGGATTTTGACGGGTCCTGCACCTGTTCCGCGGCACTTCGACTCTCTAGGAATTGGCATCTTCGGGGAGCGTGGCTTCCTCGATGAGCAGGTTGAGGATGCCGCCTTCGGCGTGGTACTCGCGCCCGCACTGCTTGCACTTCAGCGCCTCGGCGCCGGGCTTGGGCTCGAGTTCGCCCTTCACGGTGCCCTTGGGCGCGGGCTCGGGCCGCGTGACACAGTAGGGACAGGCCAGGATCTTGAGCAACTCGGGGTCGACCATCGCGTTTCCTTTTCGATGCGCGTTGACCCAAGTTTCGCGGCGGGACGCAATCTGTCAATCGGCTTTGCGGGAACCGGACACCGGGACACATCAACGACTTCAAGGCAGAGACACTTTTGATTTCGATTCAGAACCCGAAACAAGAAACTCGAAACCAGAAACTTTCCAACTATGCGTTAAGGTCCTTCCGCAGTACGAAGAACGCGGCTAGCCGGGGCCCCACCCATCCAGTTCGGCCAGCGACTTCACCACCTTGTCCGGCGCGTGCGGCAGCGTGCCGGGAAAGATGCGCGCGAAGCGGTTCACCCACACCGCGCGCAGGCCCAGCGCGCGCGCCCCGCCGACGTCGAACTCGGGGTTGTCGCCGACCATCCAGCTGTGCTCGGGCTTCGCGCCGAGTTCCTTCAGCGCGTGCTCGAAGACCGCCGCGTCGGGCTTGCCCGCGCCGAACTCGCCCTCGATCACCACCGCGCCGAAGAACCGCGCCAGCCCGTGGCGTTCGATCTTCGCGCGCTGCTGCGCCGCATCTCCGTTGGTCACCAGGCCCAGCGGGATCTTCGCGGCGTGCAGCCGTTCGAGCAGCGCGAGCGCGCCCGGCAGCGGCACGACCAGCTCGAAGCGCGCGGCGTTGAAGGCCTGCGCGATCCTTCGCGAGAGCTCCGTCGAACGCGCAGCGCCGGCTGCCGCGCTGCCGTTGCGTTCCAGCACGGCGAAGGCGGCGGCGACGATCTTGGTGTAGGCGCCCAGCATGTCGGTGCGTTCGCGGCGGTGGCGTTCGGGGTCGTCCCAGAACCAGCGCCGCGCGGCGTAGACCGCCTGGCGCAGCTCTTCGGCGTCGAGGCCGTCGGGCGCGTGGTCGCGGCAGGCCGCGGCCCAGCAGTCCTCCACGCCGTCGCTGTAGTTGAGGATCGTGTCGTCGAGATCGAAGAGCACCGCACGCATGCAGGGAGTGTAGCGGCTGCACTGAAAACAGAAAACTGCAAACGGCAAGAACCAAGGAAACGGCAACAAAGAAGGCCGTTGCGCGAATGCGCACCGGAAGCGCACCACCATCCTTCTTCTTGATTGGACTTCAGGCTAAAGAGGTGCGTGCTTGGTTGCTGTTTTCATTTTGCTGGTTGCCGTTTGTTTGCCGTTTGGATCTTTCCGTTTGCCGTTTTCAGTTCATCCGGCAGCCGGCTCAGCCTTATTCGTCGTCCACGCCGCTCTCGGCGTCCTGTTCCTGCGCCAGGCGCGCGTCGCGGATCTTCTTGTAGTCCTCGAACCACTTCTGCCACGCGGCGGGGTTGGCGCCGAAGTTCCGGCGCGTGATGGACGACAACGCCGTCGTCGCCGGCACGATCACCGACGTCGAGACGCTGCGCAGTTCGATGTTGGGCAGTTCGATCGGCAGGTTGATCAGCCCCAGCGGGTTGTTGATGTCGCCGCCGTCGGTGATGAAGATCGTCTTGGGCGGCGTCACTTCCGTCGCCGTGCCGACGCGCAGCGTGTACGTGACGTGCCAGATCAGCGCCTCGATCACCATCGGGTCGTCGAAGCGCCGCAGCGCATCGGCCGCGCGCGCGCGGATCGGCGCTTTGACCTTCGGCATCAGCGCGGCCTTGAAGACGAACCGCTTCGTCGCGACGTCGTTCAGCGCCTTCGCCGCCAGCGCCGCTTCCTTGCGCACGTTTTCGTCCTCGTCGAGCAGCGCCGCCGCGAAGAGGCGCTTGCTGACGTCCTCGGGCACCTTCTCGAACTTCGCCGCGCCGATCTTCTTGATTGCCTCCGCCTTCGCGCTCGCGTCCTGACTCTCGTCGATCGTCTTCAGCAGCGCGGGCAGTTCCTTCATGAACGACGGATCGGGCTCGCGAGATTCCTTCGCTTCGGACGCGGCAGGCGCTTCCTTCTTGTCGGCGGCGGGCGCGATGGCCAGCTCCTCGCCGGCTTTCGCGGGCGCTGCTTCGGCAGGCGCGGCGGGCGCGGCGGATTCTTCGGCACTGGCCGGTTGCGCAACCAGCGCAAGCACGCCGAACAGCGTCAACACAAAGCGGATTCGCATCGAGAGGTCGCCTTTCCCTTGGAATCGGAAGTCCCGGTGGCGCGCCGTGAATTCCGTACCTCCTTATGGCGAGGCCTGGAATCACCTCTTAGGGCAAAAGCCGCCCCGCCGGAAGCCTCCTTAGGATGTGCGCAAATTCAAATGCGCTTGACAGTCTTCAATCCGTACCTATCATTAAGAGTATCCGGGCTTGAGGCGATCCTTTAAATCTTTGCATTGAAACAAGTTGCGGGAGCGGAGCGCGGCCGCCAAGGGGCCCGAATCCAACCCTGCACGTAGTGCAAGCAGGCCGGACGGTTCGCCGGCGCGATTTTTTGAGCGTACACACGCGCGGCGCCGTCTGACGTTAGACCGACAGGGACAGGGACACGGACGCACACGCATGGCCGCCAACCTTCGCATCCGCAACAAGGTCGCTTCCGTGCTGCGTTCGCTGACCCGCCGCTTCCCCACGCCCACGTTCCCCGTCTTCGAACCGCCGCCGCAGTCGGCCGACGCCTCCGCGGCGCTGGCCGTCGCGTCGAAGAACAGCGAGGTCATCGCCGGCGCAGTGCTGGGCCTGCACGGCCCGCCGCAGGAAGGCGCCGACGCCGCGCGCAAGCTGATGAGCCACTGCGTGGACTGGAACGAAGTCCGCGTCGCGCGCAGCGACGTGTTGCTGGCGATGCTGGGCCGCGACCCGCGCGCGACCGAACGCATCGCGCTCTTGCAGCGTTTCCTCGAGACGTTCTTCCTGCGCCAGCGAAACCTGAACCTCGAGTACCTCGTGCCGCTGCGGCCGGGCGAACGGCGCAGCTTCGTCTCGAACCTGGAAGTCTTCTCGCGCGACGAGCTGGCGGCGTTCCTGCTGACGTGCTTCCGCTACCCGATCTTTCCGCCCGACGAGGTGCTGCTGCAAGCGGCGATGGACCACGGAATCCTGAAGGGCAAGACCACGGCGCTGCAGATGGCGCGGCAGTTCGAGACCTCGCTGACCGAGGACCAGATGCTGCATCTCTATACCTACCTCTACGCCGAGCACCACAATCCGCCCAAGGGCGCCGAGAAGAAGAAAAAGAAGAAGTAACGGCTACCGACGCTGCCGCGCAACACAAAGACCCAAATTCCAAACAAGCTTCGAACTTCAAATTCCAATGGCAATACGCATTGCGTAATTCATGGGCCGGCCACATCCCCAGACAACCTGTTTGACTGGCCCATCCCGCAGGGATGGACCACCCGTAGAAAGTTTTTCGTTTGCCGAAAGCCGATCGCTGTTCGCCGATAGTTGCTCTTGCCGTTTGCCGTCTTCTGTTCCTAACCCCTGGCCCCTCACCCCTCGCCCCTGCTTTACTGCTTCGAGATCGCCGCCCGGCCGCCGCGCAGCGCGAACTTCTGCACCTTGCCCGTCGCCGTCTTGGGCAACTCGTCCACCACCGTCACCCACTGCGGCGTCTTGAAGTGCGCCAGCCGCGCGCGCACGAAGGCCTTTACGTCCTCTGCTTCGATCTTCGCGCCGGCGCGCAGGCGCAGGAAGGCGTGCGGCGACTCGCCCCATTTCGGATGCGGCATCCCCACCACCGCCGCCTCCAGCACCGCCGGGTGCTGCAGGAGCACGCCCTCGATCTCGACCGACGAGATGTTCTCGCCGCCGCTGATGATGACGTCCTTCAGCCGGTCGCGGATCTCGACGTAGCCGTCGGGATGCACCACCGCCGCGTCGCCGCTGTGGAACCAGCCGCCGCGCATCGCCTGCGCCGTGGCCTCGGGGTCGCGGTAGTAGCCCTTCATCACCACGTTGCCGCGCACGACGATCTCGCCGGGGGTCTGCCCGTCGCGCGGCACTTCGTTGCCGTCCAGGTCAACGACGCGCAGTTCGCCGGTGATGAGCATCTCCACGCCCTGGCGCGCCTTGATCACGCTGCGTTCGGCCAGCGTCAGGCCCGCGTGCTCGGGGCGTTCCTCGCACACGCTGATGAACGGGCTCGTCTCGGTCAGGCCGTAGACCTGTGTCAGGTGCCAGCCGAGGTTCTTCTCGAGGCGCTCGATGGTGGCCGCCGCCGGCGGCGCGCCCGCCGTCCAGATGCGCACGCCCTTCGGGACCGCGCGCTTGGATTCCTCGATTGCATTGAGCGTGTTGATCAGCACGGTGGGCGCCGCGCAGAGCATAGTGATCCTCTCGTGCTCGATCAGATCGACCGTTTTCTGCGGTTCGGGCTTGGGCAGGCAGACGTGCGCCGCGCCTCGCGCCGTGACCGTCCAGACGAACGTCCAGCCGTTGGCGTGGAACATCGGCAGCGTCCAGAGGTAGCGGTCAGCCGCCGAGAGGTCCAGGTGCAGCAGCGTGCCGATCGTGTTCGTCCACGCGTTGCGGTGCGTGATCATCACGCCCTTCGGCCGCGAGGTCGTGCCGCTGGTGTAGTTGATCGAGAGCAGGTCCTCCTCTTCGACGCGCGCGGGCTCGTACGACGAAGGGGCTTCGCGCAGGAGGCGCTCGTAGCCGAGCCAGCCCTGCGCGCCGCCAGCCTCATCACTCAGCGCGACGAAGTGCTCCACCGTCTCCAGCCGCCCGCGCACGCTGTCGACGATGGCGAGGAACTCGGGATCGACGCACGCGATCTTCGCGCCGCTGTGGTTGAGGATGTAGACCCAGTCGTCGGCGGTGAGACGGAAGTTGATCGGGACCACGGCCGCGCCGATCTGCGGGACCGCGTAAAAGGACTCCAGGTGCCGGTGCGTGTTCGGTGCGATGTACGCGACGCGGTCGCCGGACGTCACGCCCAGCCGCTGCAGCGCCGCCGAAGCGCGTTCGCATCGACCGAAGAACGCGCCGTACGTGAAGCGCCGTTCGCCGTCGACGACGGCCTCGCGCTCGGCGTACAACGAGCGCGCGCGGCGTGCGAACTCGAGCGGCGTCTGCGGGATCTGCATGCGTGGAAGGCCCTTTCGTATCGGGTCGCGCGCTTCGGATAAGGCCCGGCGTGCCGTCTGTATACCCCACGCGCGGCGAAGGCAACCGGGAATCGCGGCACCTGCGCCGATTTGCGACCTAAGGCCGCGTGGCGGAGAAAGGCACTGGCTTTTCATGGAAGCACACAGAGATCACGGAGAACGGCATTTGGATTTTGGGTTTTGGCGTCCCAACACCACATTCCTTAGTCTTCCGCCAACTCCCGGATGTCGGGATCGCTGTGGTTCCGCAGCGATGCGCGAAGCTTCTTGGACAGGCCTTCGTCGAGCCGCTCGTAGAGGTTAAGCAGATTGGCCTGCTCCGTGTAATCGTTCTCCGCGAGAATTTCTTCCGCCGCCTTCTCGATGTTGGCGGCGAGCCAACCATGGTCGATGGTGAACAGAACTTCTTCCGCCTCCCGAGCCAGACCATGCGGGTAAACGGCAAGCCCCAACAGCTGTGGCATAAGCGCTTCCCGCACCTCGCTCTTTGCTTCACGAAGCAGAACCAGAGCCGCCTTCCTATGGCTCGGATTGGCGAGCCCCTTTTTCACGAGTTCAACCAGGTTTTCGTCCGCAAGAAGTTCCCGCCTAGCTTCGAAGAGATTCCACCAGGCGTCCGCATAGGTGTCCCACCGATCCATAGCTTTGTCACTACCTATCGTAGCTGACTTCCTATTGCTATCCTAGCCACTTCCAATCGTCTCGGCTTTGGATGTTTCTCGACCGAGACCTGTTCCTCGCACAGATGCGCAAACGCGTCGTTCGTAGCGAATCGTTCTTCGGCACTGGCTAGCGCTCGCTTCGCTTCGGGCGAGCCAGGGGCACCCGTTCCCTGGTTGGGCGCATCGTCCATGGGACCAGTATACCGCCTCCTTTATAAGGAGGTGCCTGAACCTCCAAGCCATTCGTGTTCCTTGAAGAGGCCCTGTTCATGGGGCGTGGGCCTCCGTGCCCGCGCTCAGCCGCACGAAGGGGCTCGGGGCCTAAGCCCGCGGGCCCCGCACAGGGCCTGACCCACCACACCCCGTTCACCGGCTGGTGGCGGGCAGGGACGCCCGCCCCACACGTCCTTCGCCTCCCCTTTGATTCAGGAATGCGTGCGGGCCGCTCGGCCTCCGGATTCCTTTTCATTTGTCATTCGTGAAGGCGAAAAGCGGCGCCGTTTAAAATTTGCAGTTTGAGATTTGTTTGGATCTTGGTTCTTGGTTCTTGGATCTTTCAGCTTTTCTGTTTGCTGTTTGCCGTTTGCTGTTTTCTTTTCCTCACCCCTCACCGCTCGCCCCTAACCCCTGATTTTCTCGGTGTAACACTTCGAGCGCCGCGATCTCATTTCCTTTCGCTGTTTCTCCGTTTTTTGCTCTTTGCCGTTTTCCGTTTGCCGATTTTCCGGATACCGGTGCCCGGTCCCCAATAGATACGCAATGCGTATATTGCACCTGGCGCAGCACGTAGCGCAACGTAACACATCCACGATGTGCATTTTTCTTGTAAGTCCAATGCTTTCGAAGCGAAAAAATCGCTGCACCATGTTGGAATCGAGGAAAGATCGATACAAATCGCCATGTGCACTCCAGCACGTCGCGCAGCACGACGTGATTCACGAGATTTCGTGAATTTGAAGCACGCAACTCGCGAAATTTCGACAGTACAGAAACTTCTGAACTAACGAAATTTCGCGACTTTTAGCTATGAAATTTACGCGCGTGGTGCAATCTTATACACGATCCGGGAAGAATTCTTCCCGGATTTTCAGAAAAATTTCATGCGCCTTGTGTGATTCCTTCAAACGGCCGCGGCGGCTTCAGCGCGCAGCGGCACGAAGTATTTCTCGTCGTACGCCATCGCGGGATTGACCAGCGCGTTGCTCGCGGCCATGCAATGCACCGCCATCGCGCGCCGGTAGCGCTTGCTAAGGTTGTTCGCCGACTGGTGATACGTCAATCCGTGGTGGAAGGCCACGCCGCCGCGCGCGACCGGCGCGGGCACCTTCTCGAAGCGTTCGCCGGTCCTCGCCAGGTCGATCTGCAGGTTGAAGGGCTCGTCCTGCGGCGCGAAGTGCTCGGCCATGCCGCCGCGGTGGCTGCCCTTCCAGTAGTGCAGGCAGCCGTTCTCGACGGTGGCCTCGTCGAGCGCGATCCAGCAGGTGACCATCTGCTCCTGGTCCCGCGGCCCGAAGTAGAAGTTGTCCTGGTGTATGGGTTTAGGACCGCCACCCTGCGGCGGCTTGAAGAAGAGCTGGCTGAAGAAGCAGAGGCCCGGCTCGCCGAAGACGCCCTCCACCACGCCGGCCAACTCGAGCGCCAGCCGCCGGAACGGCGCGCGTTCGGCGACGGGGTTGTCGAGCTTGCGCAGCTGCTGCGGCACCGCGGTGCTGCCGTCGACGTACCACGCGCGTTCCTTCTCGCTCATGCCGGCCAGGAACGACTGCTGCCAGAGGGACGCGTCCGCGACGGCCGCGTCGATCGTTTCCGGCGTGAAGACGTCGTTGACGACCAGGTATCCGTCGTCGCGGTAACGCGCGATCTGCTCGGAACTTAACGCTTTCAGGGCCATGCCACTTCCTCCGTATCCAGGGGTCGTTTGGCTTCAGGGGACTCGACGTCTCAAGCCATTTTGCCCGGCGAGGCGAGCTGTTCTTCCAGCGCCTCGGCACCGGCGAAGAGCGCGCTCAGGGCGTCGTTCTGCGCCTCGACGCTGAGGCCCTCGCCTGCGACCGCGCGCGCGTAGCCCGCGGCCGTCTGCGCGAAGGTGTTGGCCCCGACCGCCGCCAGGAACAGATGCACGACCTGCGCGCGCGCGGCGTCGGGCCAGCGCCGCGCGAGGTGCTGCAAGCCCGAGCCCGCTCGCCGCGCAAAGGCTTTCAGCGATTCGGCTTGTGCCGCGCCGGGGCGCAGTCCTTCCCAGAAGAAGAGCAGCGCGAAGCTGGGGCGCTGCTCCAGGAAGCCGCGGTGCGCGCGCGCGAAGGCAGCCAACGCCTCGCGCAGCGGAATGCCCGGCGCGAGCGACGCGTCGAAGGCGGCGTAGAAGCCCGCCAGTTCGTCGTAGAAGCCGCGGAAGATCTCGCGCAGCAGGGCCTCCTTCGACGGGAAGTAGTGGTAAAGCGTCGCGGCCTGGACGGCGGCGGCGGCGGCGAGTTCGCGCATCGAGGCGGCGTCAAAGCCGCGCCGCGCAAAGAGTTGCTCGGCAGCGGCGAGGATCCTCGCGCGGGTGCGGTCTGCGTTGCGCTGCTCGCCCATTCCTCTCGCCCCCTCTGCCTAACGATCGTTTGGTTCAATCTAACGATTGTTAGATTACCACTGATCGGCACGCGGTCAATATGAATTCCAAAGCGCACGGAAATCGGGATTTCACGGAACGCACGGTTGACAAAACGTACGCCATCCGGGAGAATATCTCACTAACAATACCTTCTTATCGTGTTAAGGGAACTCCTGATGTCTGAAGAGGTTACGCCTACAACGCCGCCTCCCGCTGATCCGTCCCAAGACGGCCCCGCGCCCGGGTGCCACGCCGAGACGCCCGCGGATCCCGAGCGCCGCGGCTTCCTGGGGTCGCTCAGTTCGCTGGCCATGGCGGGCGGCCTGGCGGCCGGCTACGGGACCTTCGGCTGCTTCGCCGCGCGGTACCTCTATCCCGCTCACGCCGCGGCCACGGGCTGGATGTTCGTGTGCGAGGTCGGCCGCATCGCGCCGGGCGAGGCGCTTGCCTACAAGCTCCCCGACGGCGCCAAAGTCGTGATCGCTCGGCAGGGCAGCAGCGGCGCCGCGGAGGACTTCGTGGCGCTCTCAAGTGTATGCCCGCACCTGGGTTGCCAGGTCCATTGGGAAGGCCAGAACAGCCGCTTCTTCTGCCCCTGCCACAACGGGACCTTCGACCCGTCGGGCAACCCGACCGGCGGCCCGCCCAAGGAGCCGCTGCCGCGCTACCCGCTGAAGGTCGAGGACGGTCTGCTCTTCATCGAAGTCCCGCTGGAGGGCCTGGCCTAGCATGAGCATGCTCATCGGCTGGCTGAAGGAGCGCATCCCCGTCAGCGGGGACCGCCTCCGCGAGATGACCAACGAGCCGGTGCCGAACCACCTGCGGCGCTGGTGGTTCTGCCTGGGCGGAACGCCGGCGTACCTGTTCGTGGTGCAAGTCGTTACGGGCATCCTGCTGGCCTTCTACTACCAGCCGTCGTCGCGCACGGCGTACGAGTCCGTGCGTTACATCACCGAGGAGGCGGCCTTCGGCTGGTACCTGCGCGGCGTCCACAAGTGGGCCGCGACGCTGATGATCGCGGCGGTGATCCTGCACCAGATGCGGGTCTACTTCACCGGCGCCTACCGCAAGCCCCGCGAGATCAACTGGATGGTCGGGATGTGCCTGCTGGTCTGCACCCTGATGACGGGCTTCACCGGCTACAGCCTGGTCTTCGAGCAACTCAGCTACTGGGGCGCGACGGTGGGCGCCAACATCACCGAGAACGTCCCGGTCTTCGGCACGCTCATGAAGCGAATGCTTTTGGGCGGCGACACTTACAACGCCAACACGCTCTCGCGATTCTTCATCCTGCATGCCGCGGTGCTGCCGGTGACGATCGTGCTGCTGCTGGGCGTGCACATCACGTTGATCCGCCTGCAGGGCGTGACGGAACTGGAATTCGAAGACCAGGAGCCCGGCGAGCAGAAGCACTTCAACTTCTTCCCCGACCACTTCCTGACCGAGCTGATGATCGGCCTGGTCCTGATGATCCTGCTGAGCGTGCTGGCCACCGCGTTGCCCGCCGAGATGGGTCCGAAAGCGGATCCCATGTCCACGCCTGAAGTTATCAAGCCGGAATGGTTCTTCTACGTGACCTTCCGCTGGCTGAAACTCTTCAGCGAGACAACCGCCATCCTCAGCATGGGCTTCATCGCTTTCCTCATGTTCATCTGGCCCCTGGTCGACGGTGCGATTCGCAAACGCTGGAAGGGATCGGAGGCGAGCGTCTGGGTCGGCCTGTTCGCCGTCATCGCCATCGTGGGGCTGACGGTCTGGGAAGCATTCGTCGCGCATTAACCCTTTGTCTCACGGAGCTTGCGGGAAAAAAAACATGACGCTGACCACCAAGAAGAACCTCATCGCCGCACTGGGCGGCCTGTTCCTGGTCTCGCTGGTGCTGGTGCAGTGGCGCGAGGTACAGCGCCGCGAGCACGAGGCCGGCCGCGGCGAGGCGGCCATTCCCGTCCCCGCCAGCAGCCAGGCCTGCGTGGACTGCCACGGCAAGGGCACGCCGGGCATCGTCGCGCACTGGACCGGCAGCACGCACGCGGAGAAAGGCGTCGGCTGCGTGGACTGCCACCAGGCCGAGAAGGGCGACGCCGACGGCTTCGAGCACTACGGCGCGCACATCGCCACCATCGTAACTCCTTTGGATTGCTCGCGTTGCCACAAGACGGAATACGAGGAGTTCGCGCACAGCCACCACGCCCAGGGCGGAAAGATCCTCGCCAGCCTAGACAACTTCCTCGCCGAGACCGTGGAAGGCCACCGCGCGCCCTTCAACCCGCACAGCCCCACGCCCGGTATGGAGGTCACCCAGGTCAACGGCATGGCCAGCGCCTTCTCCGGCTGCCAACAGTGCCACGGCAGCAAGGTCGGCTTCCAGTCGACCGACGGCGGCGTCATCACGCTGGACGACCTCAAGCCCGGCCCCGACGGCAAGCCCACCGTGCCCGAGGCCGTGGAGCGCATCAAGAAGGACGGCACCGGCCGCCCGCTTTTCCATGCCAGCACCTGGCCCAACACCGGCATCGGGCGCCTGAACCTCGACGGCAGCAAGGGCAGCTGTTCGGCCTGCCACAGCCGCCACGACTTCTCGCCGCGCCGCGCGCGCCAGCCGGAGAACTGCGGCAAGTGCCACCTGGGCCCCGACCACCCGCAGGAGGAGATCTACAACGAGTCCAAGCACGGCGTGGCTTTCCGCGACTTGCGGGAGAAGATGAACCTGGACGCCAAGGAGTGGGTCCTGGGCAAGGACTACAGCGCCGCCCCTACCTGCGCCACATGCCACATGTCCGGGCATATGCAGAACGGCGGCAAGGTAACCCACGACCCCGGCGAACGCATCAGCTGGACCAACCGCCCGCCCATCAGCCGGCGCATGGACACCGACGAGAACCACGCCATCGTCACCGAGACCGACCCCGCCAAGCGCCGCGCGCTCATCAAGGACACCAGCGAGGAGAAGCGCACCCGCATGAAGCAGGTCTGCAACCACTGCCACACGCCGGACTACGTTAACGCCTTCTACCAGCAGTACGATGACCTGGTGGTGCTCTACAACGAGAAGTTCGCCAAGCCCGGCCAGAAGATCATGGACACGATCCTCAAGCAGGGCCTGCGCACCAAAACCGAGTTTGACGAGGAGATCGAGTGGACCTGGTTCTACCTCTGGCACCACGAAGGCCGCCGCGCCCGCCATGGCGCCAGCATGATGGCCCCCGACTACACGCACTGGCACGGCATGTTCGAAGTCGCCGAACGCTTCTATATCCACCTGATTCCACAAGCCCGCGAGATCGCCCACAAGGCCACCGAAGGCGGCAAGGCCGATGCCGGCAAGGCCGTCGATGCCGTCATCGACGAGATTCTCGCCCGCCCCGAGCACAAGTGGTTCAGCGAGGGCGCCGAGGGCCAGATGGACCAGATCCGCAAGGCCATGGAGCAGCGCTACGGCAAACCCGGCGGCGCACCCTGATCCGCCCCGGACACCGGCTGCGGCCGGCCCCGGGTACGCCTGGAACAGACCGCGGAGCGCTCGGCTCGCGCCGCGCAGTGGAGCCGGGCACTCCACCCCAACCCTTCAATTGCCATGCGCTGGGACAACTACTAGACTTGCCTGTTCGTATTCAAACCGCACCGCCCGGTATCCGGGCCGGGCGATCAGGGGAGCCCCGTGGCCGGCAAGCGCGATCCAAAGCCGCCTAAGCAGCCTGCCGACGAGCTGGCGTCGATCTTCGCCCGCTTCGAGCTGCCGCTGCTGCCCGGGCAGGATCCCTTCTCGCTGCGCTCCCGCGACGTCCACGCCGTCGACCGCAAGACCGGCGACCACGTCCGCGTGGTCCTGATCCGCGAGCTTACGCCCGACCACGGCCTGCGCCTGCTGTACGAACTCGTCCTGTGCTGCCGCGTGAAGCACCCTGGCGTCGCACACCTGCTGGCCGCCGCCGCCAGCCCCCAGGGCGTCGCCGCGGCGCTGACCCGCACCGAAGGCGAGTCGCTGGAGGACCGCTACCTCAAGCTGGGCACGCGCCCGCCCGAACTGGCCGCCCTGCGCTACGCCGTCGAGATCACCGGCATCGTATCGGCCGTCCACAGCGCCAACTTCCTGCTGCTGACCGTGGGCCTGAACCGCTTTCTGGTCCGCAAGGGGCACTTGGCGCTCTCGGGCGCGGAGTTGCTCCTGCCTCTGGAAAGCGCCAACGCCCGCACCAGCCTGCAGGACGTCCTGGTGCTGGGCCTGCTCGAATACCTGGCGCCCGAACAGGCCGAAGGACCCGCGAAACTCTGCCGCCAAACCGACATCTTCGGCATCGGCGCGTGCCTTTACCGAATGCTGGCCGGCCGGCCCATCTACCGCGAGGCGCCTCTGAAGGACGTCCTGCTCCAGGCGCGCCAGGGCCGCATCGACGACCTGGCCGCCCTGCGCGGAGACCTGAACCCCGGCACCGTGGACCTCGTTTCACGCTGCCTGGCCACCGACCCGAGTGCGCGGTTCAAGAACACCCACGAGGTCCTCGACGTCCTGCGCCGCATCTTCAACGAACTGAAGGAGCCCTTCCCCGAGCTGCCGCGGCCCGCACCGTTCCAGAGCCTCACGCGCCACTTCTCCAAGGACGCGGGGCTCGACGCGCACCTGACCGGCGGCGTCGACGAACTGCTCACCTGGCTCGAACAGGCCCACCAGTTAAAGGCCGTTATTGAGGCCCCCTCCAGCCGCCCGGCCGAGAGGATCGCGCCCAGCGAACCCGTGGCACCGCCCGAAGCCGAAGCGGCCGACGTCTACGATGAACTGGCCATGGCCGAGAGCGACCGCCAGGCGCTTATAGAGGCCAGCCAGCAGCGCCAAGAACTGCACCGGAAGCTCGCCGACGAACTGCGCAAATCGAAGGAGCGCGTGGCCAAGAAGAGCAGCGCGCCGCTGACCGAACGCCTGCGCGACGGCGCCACCGACGTCTTCAGCAACCTCGCCAAGGGCGTCACCGGGATGCTGGGCAAGCCCGGCGAGGCCGACGGCGCGCCCTCCGAGGACCTGCAGAAGCTGCCCGAACTGATCGAGGCCGAACGCAAGGCCCAGGAGCGCCTCTTCGAAGAAGCCCACCGCCTGCGCCTTCAGGCCAACGCGGAGACCGAGGCCAAAGCTCCAGCCGCCGAGCCAGTCGCGCCCGCGGAGCCTGCTGCACCCCAGGCCCTTGCGCCCCAGCCCGCCGCGCCGCCGCCCGCTGCCGCACCCGCCGCGCCTGCTGCCGGCGTCCGCCGCGGCGAAGCTCAGACCAAGCCGGCCGCGCCCGCACCAGCAAAGCCCACCGAGGCGCCCCGAAAGGGCGAGCCCGCATCTGCCCAGTCGATGCCGGCCGAAGCGCCGAAGAAAGAAGCTCCGCCCCCGGCTGCGGCCCCCAAACAGCAGGTCTCGCCGTTCAAGCCCGCCGCGCCGCTCATCTCCGCGGACGAACGCCAGAACCGTAAGCGCGAAGCCGAAGCACAACGCGAGCAGGAGCGCAAGGCTTGGGACGAGCGCAACAAAAAGGCCGAAGCCGAACGCGAACGCAAAGCCCGCGAGGCCGAAGTCGCCATCCAAGAAGCCTTCGCGCGGCAGGAGAAGGAAGCCGCCGAACGCGAAGCCGCCGCCACCAGAGCGCGCCTGGAGCAGAAGCAGCTCGAGTTGGAACGCATCGCCAAGGAGAAGGCCGATCGCGAACGGGAGATGCGCGAGACCGCAGCTCGCATCGAACACGCCAAGCGCGAACAGCAAGCGCGCGAACAGAAGGCCGCCGAGAAGGCCGCCGTGGATCGCTCCGCACGCGAGGCTCTGCTGGCCGCCGACCGGGACGCCTTCGTGCAGCGCATGAAGGAACTCCAGGATACCCTGGGGCAGAAGCACCAGCTCATGAACGAGGCCGAGCGCAGCCTGCAGGCGGAATGGACCCGCCTGGAGAGGCAGCGCGTGGCCGAACGCGAAGCGCTGGCCGGCATCTTCGAAGCCGAGGCGCGGGAGCGTCGCGCGCGCGAGCAGAAGCGCTGGGCCGAAGAAGAGCGCCGCGAGCGCGAGGAGTTGGCCGCCGCCACTGCCGAGAAGGTCGAGGCGGTGCGCCACCAAGCCTCGCAGGCAGACCGCGAGTGGAGCGCGCGACTGGAACGGCGGTTGAAAGCCGAGCGGGATCGGGAGAAGCTTCTTGAAGCGGAACGCATGGCCGCGGAGGAATCCGCCCGCCAGCGCCGCGCCCAGAACCTCAACGAAGCGCTGGACCGCTTCGGCAAAGCCGAGGCTGAACGCGACCGCCTCGAACGGGAACAGCGGCAGATCGCTTGGTCGGAATGGGAAGTCTACCGGCAGGAGCGCAAGGAGAAGCGCGAGCGCCTGGAACAGGAGCGCCAGGAACGCCAGGCCGCGGAACTGACAAAGCGGAAAGCCCACCTGAAACAGATCTTGGATCAGAAACGACACGAACGGGAGAAGGCAGAGGAAGAGGAGCGACAGCGCATGGCGAACGAGAAGAAAGAGCGCGACAAGGCGGAGAAAGAGGAGCTCGAACAGGCCAAGGGGCGCGAGCAGGACCTCGAGAAGGAGGACCGCAAGCTCCGCGAGCGGCTCGACAAGGAGCGCAAGGAACGCGAGGAAGAGTTCCAGAAGCTCCGCAGCGAACTGGCCGACGTGCGCAAGGAGCTCGAAAAGCGCACCACCGAACTCCAGGGCGAGAAGGACCACGAACGTGAAGAGAAGCTCGCCGCCCTGAAGGAGCGCAACGAACTGGCCGAAGCCCGCGGGGCCCTGGAGGCCAAGGTCAGCGAGCTGACCAAGCGCCTGGCCCACGAGAGCGAAGCCAAGGACACCGCCGTCAAGAAGCGCGCGGAAATCGCCGAAGCGCGCCGCGACCTGGAGCAGAAGCTCGCCGAGTTCGAAGCGCAGCTGGACGCCCAGAAAGAGATCAACGACCGACAGAAGCTGGAGCTCGAAGAGCGCGACCGCCGCGAGAAGGAGAAGGACGAGCTGCGGCAGAAGCAGGAATCCGAGCGCCAGGCCCGCGAGGAGAAGGAAGAGAAGGCGCGCCTGGAGCTGGAAGCGAAGGAACGCGAGGAACGCGAGCACAAGGCACGCGAGGAACGCGAGCGCCTGGCCCGCGAGGCGCGCGAGCACGCCGAGAAGCTTCGCCGCGACTACGAGGAGCAGGAACAGAAGCTGCGCGACGAACTGGCCGGCGTTCGCCGCGACATGGAGATAAAGACCACGGAGCTCGAGGCCCGCGTCACCAGCGAACGCGACGCCAAGGACGAGGCCCTGAAGGAAGCCAGCAAGTACAAGGACGCCAAGGGCGAACTGGACGTCAAGGTCGCCGAACTGCGCAAGCGCCTGACCGGCGAGACCGAGTCAAAGGAATCCGCCCTGGCGAAGGCCGCCGAGGCTGCCGAGCAACGCAACAAGTTCGAGGCCCGCAGCAACGAGCTGAAGGCCAGCCTGGACTTCGAGCGCGAGACCAAGGAAGCGGTGCAGAAGAAGAACGAGGAACTCGGCATCCTGCGCCGCAACCTCGAGGAAAAGGTCGCCGAACTCGACGAACGCCTGAGCCTGGAGAAGACCGCCAAGGAGCAGGCCCTCAAGCGTGGCAACGAACTGACCCGCGTGCGCGTGGAGCTGGAAGGCCGCGTGGCGGACCTGGATACCCGCCTGACCGCCGAGACCGAGGCCAAGGAGGCGTTCCAGAAGGAGCGCGACGCGCTGACCGTCGCCAAGAAGGAACTGGATGCGCGCGTCGCCGAGCTGAAGTCGCTCTTCGAGAACGAGAAGAAGGGAAAGAACGCCGCCGAAGACGAACGCGACCGCCTGAACAGCCGCGTGCAGGAAGCCCAGGCGCGCATCGCCACACTCGAGACCAACCTGAAGGCCGAGAAGGAGGCGCGCGCCGGCGTTACCAAGGAACGCGACGAGGTCCAGGAGAAGCTGACCCGCGCCCTCACCGAGATCAACCGCATCCGCGCCGAGTTCAAGCGCTACCGCGAGAACTCCGGCGCCGCGCTGGACCGCGTGGTGGCCGAGTACGAGCAGCGCATGGCCGAACGCGCCGGCGAGACCGCGGACCTGATCTACCAGTCGCAGCAGGCGATTCAGCAGATCGTCGAACTGCAGAAGCGCTACGAAGGCCTGGGCAACGCCGGCAAGGGCGTCCAGCAGCGCATCGAGACCGACAAGAGCCAAGTGGTCGAACGCATGCGCAAAGTCCTGGACGGCGCGCCGCAGATTCCCGAACCCACCAAGGAAGAAAGCGGCGGCGGCAGCGGAAAGGGCGGCGGCACCCCGCCAACCAATCCTCCGGCCGGCGGCGGAAACCTCAACCTGCCCAAGGCGGCTCCACGCGTGAAGGAATCACAGGCCGACGCGCCTGCTGTAAAGGTCGACGCAAACCGAGCGAAGGAAGCGCCCAAGCCCGCGCAGCAGACCGCTTCCTCCGGCGGCGGCAACGGCTCGCCGAAGCCTGCCACGCCCGCGCAGAGTGCCCCTGCCGCGCAGCCTCAGCGCACCGCTCGGGTCGACTCTTCTCGCACGACGCCAAACCCCACGCCCGCACCAGCGACGCCTAACCAGTCGCCGAAGCTGAGCATGCCGCCGCCGCCCGAGCAGGGTGGCTCGCCGTGGACGCGGCTGTTCGGGAAGAAGGATCAGAAGAAGTAACGAAGCGGGATCACGCCTTGCGCTTGAAGCGTTTCCGGGTCTTGGCCTGGACGCTCTCGGCGTAGCGGCCGACCTTCAATTCGCGCGCGAGTTGGCGCAGGAAGAGTTCCGCGTCGGTCACCAGGCCCAGTGCGTGGAAGGTGCCCCGGTCCGCAAGTTTCGTCACCACGGCGGGATTGATATCCACGCACACGGTGCGCACGTACGCCGGCAGGATATTTCCGACGGCAATCGACTGCAGCGTCGTCCCCACCATGATGGCCACGCCCAACCCCGGCACATGCGCGCGCATGGCGTCCTGCGCCGCGGGCATGTCGGTGATGACATCCGGTAGCGGACCGTCGTCGCGGATCGATCCGGTCAGCACGAACGGCACCTTGCTCTTCACGCAGGCGTGCATGATGCCGCCCTTGATCAGGCCCTTGCGCACAGCGGCGGCGATGGATCCGGCGCCGCGCACGCGGTTGATCGCGCGCAGGTGGTGCTCGTGGCCGTGCTCGACGGGGCGTCCGGACTCCAGCGAAACGCCCAGGCTGGTTCCGAACATCTGCGACTCGATGTCGTGCGCGGCCAGCGCGTTGCCTGCGAAGAGCACGTCCACGTAGCCGGCATAGATCATGGCTTCCAGGTGCACGGCCGCGCCGGTATGGACGATGGCCGGCCCGCCGACGAAGAGCACCCTCTTGCCGTCGGCGTGCGCGGCGCGAATGTCCTTCGCGATCTGGCGGATCACCAGCAGCTTGGGCTTCTCGCTCGAAACCGCGCTGCCCATGAACTCGAAGGTCTGGCGCTCGGGCAGGCGGTTCAGGGGTTCGACGCGAATGCCTTCCAGCCCGACGACGACCTGCGCGCCCTTACCGACTTTGTGCATGCGCAGGCAGCGCGCCTTGCCGCGTGCGGCATCGACGACGATGGCGCTGTCCATCTCCGTATGCGTCACCCGGATCCACTTCCCATTCAGTCGGATCTCCGTGGGCAGGTTCGTGGTCGAATAGAAGTCGTCGGGCAGCACGCCGTTGCGCGGCGCGCGCTCCAGCTTCACGTCGGGATGGTGCGCCAGCACCGCACCCAGCCGCGTGATCTGCTCCAGGATATCGCTGAGGGTCTTGGCATCCGGCGCGTCGATACGCAGCCGCGCTCCGCTGGGGTCGGTGCGGGAATAGCCTACGTCGAGGTTCTCGATGCGGTACTCGCCGCCGAAGGCCTCGATCTGATCGAGCACCTTAGGCAAAGTGAGGTTATCGATGATGTGCCCGCGCAGCTCGACGGTCTCGGAGGGCATGGGGCCTCCCCTGTTCGCCGGACGGGAGCCTATTCCGCTTTCGGCGCGGCTGCCGGCTTGGGATCGCTCTTGGCGCGGTCGGGGAACGCTTTCTGCTCGGGAATCGGCTCAGGCGGCAGAGCCGTCGGCTGCGTCTCGGGACCGTATTCCTTGCCGCGCAGCTTGAGTTCGACCAGCGCCAGGACGCGGTCTTCCCATTGCTGGTGGCGCGTAAAGAGCGCGTCGCGGGTACGGACGTGGACCTCGACTTTCGGCTTGCCGTGGTGCTGATCAGGATGGGTAGTGATCTCGGCGCGCACCTTCGAATAGTGCGTGTAGTCGGACTCGAGTTTGGTGAATTTCCCACCGCCTTCAAGGTCCTTGTCTTTCCGCGCCACGCGTTCGGTGCGGCCGTAGCCTTCCTCCTGGATCGCCTCAAGCGTTGCCCGGACGGCGAGATCATGCACAGCCGGCGCCGCAGCCTTGCCTTTGGCATCGGCAGACGCAGGGCTTCCGGTCCGTTCGGCAGAGACGGCGTACCGGCGATCCCCGGTGCAACCGCTGAGGGCGGCGAGAGCAAAGACGAGCAGCACGGCGGCCTGCAAGCGCATGGCAATCCTCCGAATTGTCTTTAAAGCTTGTACCAGAGATACCTTACGAAGGGTCCGCTGCCAACCGAGAAAATGGGGCTTGGGCGAGGTCCTTCGCTCAGGCCAGCGCGGCGTGCTCTTCGGCCTCGACGGCGATCTCGGACTCCTTGTGCTCGTTGCCGTCGAAGGAGAGGAGTTTGCCCTTGCCGCCGACGAAGGTCTCGAGGTGCACGGGGCGAGACCAGATGACGTTGAGGTTGCGCAAAGTGTCGCGGGCGTGATCGGTCTTGAGTTCGACGCCCTCGAAGCGATGGCGCAGGTAGAGTTCGCCGCGGTTCTTGTAGTTCGCGTCCTGAACATAAATGAACGGCTGGCCGCCGTTGGTCAGGTTGCCCAACAGCTGCCGCTTGATATCGTCGAAGTCGCGGCTGGTGATCTCGTACTGCCCGGTCTTGGGGTTGAAGGCGTAACCGTACAGGCGGTGCTCTTCGCAGAATTCGGGCGTCAGGAACGCATCGATGAACGTGACGTCGTTGTGGAACTTCCGGACCTCGAAGATCTTCGCCCGACCTTCCATCGCCTTGGTGTCCCAATCGCGGCGCTTCTTGTAATCGTCGCAGTCCTCCCAGGCGGGCCCGTGGCGGCCCTTGTTCCAGCGCTCTTCGATGTCCCGGAAGAGTTCCACGCCCACCTTGTAGGGGTTGATCTGCCCCGGCGGCTGGGCGACGGTGCCGCTGTGGTGGTCGGCGAAATCGACGATCTCGTGATCCGTGCAGAGATGCTCGGTCATCATCCGGCTGTGCCAGTAGGTGGCCCAGCCTTCGTTCATGATCTTGGTCATCCACTGCGGCGCAAAGTAATAGGCCTCCTCGCGCACGATGGCCAGCACGTCGCGTTGCCAGGGCTCCAGCGGGGCGTACTCGATCAGGAAGTGCAGGACGTCGTGTTCGGGCTCGGCGGGGATACGCTTCTTTTTCTTGCGAGCGTCTTCCAACTCCTGCTTCTTGGCCTCCAGGAACTCCGTGGGGTTCACGAAGCGGTCCATATAATCCTTGCTGCGGATGCGTTGGACCTTCTCCAACTCCTCGTCGGGTTCCTCGAGAAAGCGCGTTTGGCCCTTGACCGGATCCTGCCGGCGAATGCCGGTGGAATGAATGTCGATCAGGTTCTCGATGGACAGACAACAATCCAGGAACGCCTCGACGCGCTCGTGCCCATGGCGCTCGCTGTACGAACGGATCCGCGCGCCGTGATTGGCCATCTCGTCGATGGCCTTACGGCTGGTGTGTGCAAAGAAGCAGTTGTTCTTGAAGAAGTCGGAGTGCGCGTAGACGTGCGCAATGACGAGTTTCTGGTCGACGAGCGGGTTCGAGATCATCAGGTACGCGTAGCACGGGTCGTTGTTGATGACCATCTCGTAGATCTTGGCTAGGCCCCACTGGTAGGACTTGCTGAGGCGCTCGTACTCCATGCCGAACTTCCAGTGCGGGTAGCGCGTGGGAAAGCCGCCCAGCGCCGCGATCTGGTTGATCTGATCGTAGGTGCACATCTCGAAGACGACATCGAAGAAGTCCAGGCCGCAGTCCATCGCGTGGGCCTTGATCTCCTCCTTCAGGTCATCGAGTTCCGGCGTCAGGTTCATGGCTCGGTCACTTCCCCTTGCCCAGGAAAACCTTGATCGCGTCGTAGATCTCTTCTTTGCTGCGGATGTCGGCGGTGATCAGGTTGTCGGCCTCCATGGCGTCGTCAAGCTTGCGCTTGAACTCGCCGGAGCCGTACAGACTGCGTACCTGGCCGTAACAGAAGAGGTTCACGTTGGGCAGCAACTCTTCCTTCAGGATGCGGAAGCAATGTTCGTTATCGGAAAGCAGGTTGTCGCCGTCCGAGAAGTGGAAGCAGTAGATGTTCCAATCCAGCGGAGAATAGAGTTTCTCGATCACGTTGGCGCACAGGCGATAGGCGGTGCTGATCGCGGTGCCGCCGGATTCGCGCGTGCGGTAGAAGGTCTCCTGGTCGACCTCGCGTGCCGCTGCGTCGTGCGTGATGTAACGGCTCTCGATGGTGCGGTATTGGCTGCGCAGCCAAGTGTCGATCCAGAAGGCCGTGGTGCGAACCAGCTCTTTCTGCTCGTCGCCCATCGAGCCCGAGACGTCCATCATGTAGAAGATCACCGCGTTCGATTCGGGAACGAAGGTGACCTTCCAGCTCTTGAAACGCTTGTCTTCCTTGATCGGAATGATGCGCGGGTTCTTGGGGTCGTACATGCCCATCGCGATTTGGCGGCGCAGGGCGCGTACGTAGGTACGCTTGAAGTGGCGCAGGCTCTCCGGGCCTTGGCGGCGGATGGACGTGTAGCGTTCCTTCTCGGCCAGGACAGTACGGCGGCCCTTGGGCAGAATGTTGGGAAGTTCCAGTTCCTCGCCGAGGATCTTAGCGAGTTCCTCCAGCGTCAGGTCGACCTCCAGCACATGTTCGCCGGGGCGCTCGCCAGCCTCGCCCTTGCCCTCCCCTTCCTGCTCCTGCCCGCCCAACGGATCGCCGACCTCGCCTTCGCCGGCACCAACGCCGCCCTGGTTCTTGCCAAAGCGGAAACGCGGAAGTTCGATCTGCGGAAGCGGGATGGAAACGAGATCCTTGCCCTTCTTACCGATCAACTCACCCCGCGTCATGTATTTGCGCAGGTCCTTCTTGATGCGCCCGCGCACGATCTGGCGAAAGCGGCCGTGATCGCGTTCGATCTTGGAAACGTTCTGCTGGAGGGCGAAGTCGCGTTCGTTCATGCGTTATCCGTTATCCGCCCCCTCCAGGTTCAGGCCGTCGCGCGCCCGCGCATGCGGGGCGGGCCGGGCTTGCGCACCCGCGCCACGGCCGGTTGAGGCAGTATCGACCAGTGGAAGTAGGTGCCGACGACCAGCGCCATCGCCGCGCTGACCAGAGCCAGTGAGATGAAACCGCCGTCAACCGCGCCCTGCAGATAGAAGAGCGTCACGCTGACGCCGGCCACGAAAAGCGGGAGCACGAAAAATGGGATCGTGATGCCGGCGGCGATGATTCGCAGGTACAGCATCGACTGGCGCGCGTAGCTGACCTGATGCCCGCGCAAGGACGCCTTGAGCTTCTCCAGTCCGGTGTCGGCGGCCTCGCTCAGGATCGCGCGGCTGGCCTTGTGCGCCAGAATCACCAACTCGACCAAGCGGACGCGAATCGTTCGCAGGGCCATGCACCAGGTGATGAGAATGGCGACAATGACCAGCGTCTTGGCCTGCGGCTCCCAGGGGTAGCCCTCACACAGCTTGGCTAGACCGATGAAACCCAGGGCAAGCAAGGCCTGCAAGGTGGTGCAGAGCAACCAGCCGGCAGAATCGCCGCGGTGCATGATGGCCCACACCCGCAGCCAGAAGCGGGGAGGCGGCGGGGCCTCCTGCGGGCCTTTGGGCGTCGGCGTCCGTTCCATAAATCCTCTCCCCCCTGCTGCCTGCCCTTAGCTCTTCTTGTTGCCGCCCGCCTTGGTATCTCCGCGAGCGAAGATGCTGGCCACGAAGTTCAACACGTCGGTGGCGCAAACCTCGCAGTAGCCCATGTTGCGGATCAGGCGGCTCTTGACGATGTCGATCTTTTCCTGGGTCTCGCGGTCGACGACCGAACTGACCAGCGTGCTAAGCTTGATGCTGTCCTTTTGGTCCTCGAATAGCTTGCGCTCCAGAGCCCGGTGCAGCCGCTCGTTCATGCGGTAGTCGAACTGGCGCCCGTCGATGGCCAAGGCGCCGATGTAATTCATGATCTCGCGGCGGAAGTCGTCCTTGCGAGACTCGGGAATCCCGATCTTCTCTTCGATGCTGCGCATCAGGCGCTCGTCCGGCGGCTCGACCTGGCCGGTATACTTGTTGCGCACCTTTTCTTTCTGTGTATACGCCTTGATGTTGTCGATGTAATTCTGACAGAGCTTGTTCAGCGCTTCCTCGTCGGCCGAAATGGCGCGCTGGACCTCGTTCTTGACAATCTCCTCGTACTCTTCCTTTACGACGGAAAGCAGTTCCTTGAACTTCTTGCGTTGCTCCTCGTTGCTGATCAGGCTGTGGTGCTGCAGTCCGCCCTCCAGTTCGTTCATCACCATGAACGGGTTGACGCAGGAGACTTCGCCGTTGGCGACCAGCGCGTTGGAGAGCTTGTCCTGGATGTAGCGGGGCGAGATGCCCGTCATGCCCTCGCGGGGCGCCTCGCTCATCAATTCGATAATATTGTCTTCGGTGTAGTTCGGAAGCGTGCGGCCCGAGTACAGTTTGAGCTTCTGCAGCAGCGAGAGGTCGCTCTTCTTGGGCTCTTCCAGCCGCGTCAGGACGGCCCACGAGGCAGCCATTTCGATAGTGTGAGGCGCAATATGCTTGCGAACCTTCTCCTTGTTGAAGTCACGCTGATAGATATTGATCTCGTGCTGTACAACCAGATTGTACGGGATGTCAATCTTGACGGTGCGGTCGCGGAAAGCTTCCATCAACTCGTTGGACTGCAATTTGCGGTATTCGGGCTCGTTGGTGTGCCCGATGATGACCTCATCGATGTCCGTCTGCGCGAACTTCTTGGGCTTGATCTTGTGCTCCTGGCTGGCGCCCAGCAAGTCGTACAGGAAGGCGACGTCCAGCTTCAACACCTCGATGAACTCGATCAGGCCGCGGTTTGCGATGTTGAACTCGCCGTCGAAATTGAAAGCGCGCGGGTCGGAATCGGAACCGTACTCGGCGATCTTGCGGTAATTGATGTCGCCGGTCAGTTCAGTGCTATCCTGGTTCTTCTCGTCCTTGGGCTGGAAGGTGCCGATGCCGATGCGGTCTTTCTCGCTGAGCACCATCCGGCGAATACGGACGTGCTGCATCATCTTTTCCCAGTCGCCGCCGAACTTCTCCATCATCAGGCGGTACGTATAGCGACAGAAGGGGCACAGGTCGCCGTCGATCGTGACCTTGAACTCGCTCTTGCTGCGCTCGTTGATCTCCGCGGCGACCTTGTCGCGCAGCGCAGGCGGAACAAGTTTCAGCGGATCCTCGTGCATCGGGCACGGCTGCAGGCTGTCTTCGCCGTGCAGGTCCGGCAGCTCCCAGGAGAAAGTGTACAGGCGGCCGGCCTCGGTCTGCGAATAGACTTCCAGGCCCTTCTTGATCAGGCGAACGATCGTGGACTTGGCGCTGCCGACCGGACCGTGCAGCAGCAGCACGCGGCGTTCGGCGCCGTAGCCCATCGCGGCGGACTTGACGACGTTCACGAGATTGGCCAGGGGCTTGTCGAGGCCGAAGACGCCGTCGCGGCCATTGGAGATCGGGTCGGCGAAGAATTTGTAGCGCGTCATCTTCTCGCGATGCGCGGTGTACTCTTCGGCCCCGTAGGAAAGGATCATGTCGTACAGCCGCTGGTAGGCGTTGCGCGTGACTTTCGGCTCGGCGACCACCAGTTCGAGGTACTGCTGGAAGCTGCCTTCCCAATGCAGGTCCTGGTACTTCTCGCGGTCCTGGCTGGAAAGGATGACGTGGATAATGTCCTTGGCGGCCATGATTTGGTCCCTAGCCCGGGGGAATTTGCCCAGCCGTCGCGCGTCCACCCTACATGACGCTCCACGGCATCGATTATTCTTCTGTGCTACCCACCCCCCGCATGCATGCCTGACCGGTCAGACGCCCCTTACGCCCCAACTCCTATAACGTGCAAGCACCGCCGATCCCGGCACCTTACCTTCAGGTGCGAGCATCGTTCGGCTTGCCGGTAAAGGAAGAAGCGGCGTATATAACGGGCTAGACCGATCCGCCCTCAAATGCCAAAGAGCATCATTTCGGCGCTCTACGCACCATGTTCATAAAGCATTCTATCTCAGTTTTACATACCGGTCAATGAATGCACGCTTTGTCTGTGCAACATTTCTTGGGGGCAACCGCCTTCGCCGCAAACGATTGCATTGATTGTGCACATGCGCATTGCCAATGCGGGAATTGGTGATGTTCGAAACGCCCTCCTTATTTAAGGATTGCTGCCGGACGCCGGATCGGCAAGGTCCATTAAATGCTTTCGTGCGCGCTCCACCCGGAGGTGCGTCTGCAGTTCCATCCGCAGGGCTTCTTGCAGAGCCTCGCGCGTAATGGCCATGCTTTCTTCGTAGCCCACCTTCTGTGGGTCCTGCTTGATTTCCGCGAGCTGCTTCTCCAGGGCCTCGCGAAGGAGCCCGGCTTCGACGGCGCCCTTCTTGGCCCGTTCGAGATCCGCCTCGGCCTTCTCCAGCGCCAACTCACCTTCACTCTTCGGCTGAACAGGTTCGGCCGGTTCCTCCTTGGGCGTGACGGGCTTGGGTTGGACGGCAGGCGCCAGCGCTCCGCCGGCGCGCCAGGCTTTCCAGGCCGCGGCGTCGCCGCCCAAGTCCTGGCCGGTGATCTTCTTGAGCAACACGGCCTGCTCGGGCCGGGTCTCCTTTGCCATCGCATCGATTAAAGCATCGATGGCGGAATCCTTCAGGTACAGAAGGATCGTGCCGGCGGCCATGCGTACCGTCGCGTTATTGGACGCGAGGTCCGGAGCAATTACTTGCGCGGCGGCGGGTCCCATCCCTGCCAGGATGTCGGTCGCAATAGATTTGAACTTCGCGTTCCTGCCTTTCACGGCGGCCCGGACCACCGTAGCCTGAATGTCTACCTGCATGATGCGCGCAGTCCAGTTGGCCGCCTGGGCCTCGAAGCCCTCCAGCAACCCGGCATTCTTCGGTTCCTCCATTTGATCATAGACCGATTCCAGTTGGCGCTTCGCCTCCTGCAACGACGCTTCAAGCGCCGCCAACTCGCGTTCGCCGCCGGAGCCGGTGAACTGGATCTGATCGCGCAGCTTGGCCCACAACGGCGGAGCCACTTCCTCGGCCGGCAGTTCCTTCAGGATGCGCGCAAAGTCCTTCTCGAGTTGCGCCTGATTGCAGCGGAACACGCTGTGCCAGTTTTCGTCCATCTCGGCGACGCTGACGGCCTCGAGAGCATCGAGAATGTCGTTGATGAAACTGCGGCGGCGCAGGACGTAGTTGGGCGTCGGATCGAGGTGCTTGCGGACTTCAATAGTCAGATCGAGTTCTTCGATCTCCGCCTTCAGCGCACGTTTCTGCTTAGCGCTGGTGCCTTTGGCGTAGGCCTTCTGGAGGGCCTCGCGCTTTTCGAGCAATTCATTCTCCGAAGGAAGCGCGGCGGGCTGCGCCTTGGCGTCCTCTTCGGAGACCAATCCCAGGGCTTCGCGCAGGTGCTCGAACATTTCCCACGGTTCCTTGAACGGGGCTGGCGGGTTGTCGGCGCTGACGACCGTTCGACCCCCTACCTTGCCTATGCCTTGCGCACCCCCTTTAGCTACGGGCGCAAAAGGCGTCTTTGGTGGCTCAGGGCTCTTGGGAGGCGCGGGCGGCTCCGGATTGCCGGGCGGCATCGGCACAACAGGCGGTTCCGGAGGCTTTGAGAAAGGTGTAGGCGTCTGGTCGACCAGCTTCTCAGGCGTCGGGTCCTCCTTCGGCGTCTCGGCCGGCTTGGGCTTCGGCGGCGGAATCTCCGCGATCCTGCCCGGGTCATCGTTACCGCGCCCGGGCCCAGAGGAAAGGTCCGGTACATCTCCCCCGCCTCCAGGCTCGCTCACGCCACCTCCCTGAGTCGGTTTTCTATACGGAGGTTTCCGGATGGTACGCCACAAGTACGGCCCGTCCGCATCAACGCACAAAACCACCAGGCAGACCACCAGGCAGATTCCGACGCGCGAGCGCATAGCATTCCTCCGCCCGCCGGTTCGGCGGGTACTTTTCGGCAAGCGGAGTGCGGAAAAAATGGAAGGGCGACGGTCCGTCCGCGCCCGGCCACACTCCCATGAAAACTGAAGTTTTGACGGGTAGCGGCGGCCAGGCGTGACCGGAATTCTAATCAGTCGTACTTCGGACGCACCGCGCAGACAGGGCAGTGCGTGCGGCAGAGTTCCAAACAGGCGGCGATGCAGTCGGCTCCGCGGAAGGCCTGAATGTTGGCCGCGCCGACGGTGCGCTCCTTCAAGGCGCCGGTCTCGCGCAGCCGGCGCTCGACGGCCTCGAACTCGAACGGGCATTTCGAGTCGCGCCAGATGACCGTGTAGCCGGTGACGACGCGCCCGCTGTCCGGCATGCGCACGGGCCAGGGGTTCTGGCGCTGCCCAATGCACGGCACGCCGTAGATCGTCTGTGCGACGTGGGCGGCGGTGCAGGCACGCATGCCACAGCCGAGCATCACGATCCAGCCGTTGCTCGCGCAGAGCTTCCCCAGCGGGCTGCGCGCGTCGAAACAGTCGAGTTCAAAGTGTTCGGCGGTCAGCCACTCGGCCATGGGCCCCAGCACCAGGTAGGGGTGCGAGGGGTGCAAACTGCGCCGCACGCCGGGCCAGGCCCGGAAGCATTCGGTGATTGCGCCGCTGACCGAACGCGTCGTCTTGAGGTCGAAGATGCAGCCGACGTCCGCGAAAGCCTCGCGCTGGCCGTGGTTGAAGCTGGGCATCATCACCGTGCCGCCGGGTGCCACGGCGGCCAGACAGGCCTCGACGGCGGCCTGCGCCCCGCCCTCCAGGCGCCCGAAACTCTTTAGGCTGGAATGGAAGATCGCCAGGTCGCCGGGCGTCAAGCCCAGCGGGCCAGCAGGTCGTCGCGCGTCGCCACCGGAACGGGCAAGGCTTGGTTCATAAAGGATTCCTTACCTCCAACGCCGCACGTACGCGTCGTCGCTCCAAGCGTGCGGCAGTTCCTTATGATAGCAGACCCACACCTGAACGACCTTGAATCCCGCGCGCGGGTAGAAGCGTTCGGCGGCCTCGGGGTAGGTCCAGATCGAACCGCCCATCGCGCCGATGTTCTTCCAGAGGTCGTGGGCCTTGATCAGCAGCACGCTGCCCAGACCCACGCCGCGGTGCTCGCGCAAAAAGTAGATCTGCTGGATGCCGCTGCGGCGGTTCTCGTCCAGGCGCGTGACCTGGATGTACCCGACGACGCGGTCGTCCTTTAGCGTCAGGCAGAACCGCTCCGGCGCTTCGACGAACTTCTCCACCAGACGCTGCGGCCTGCCGATGGGCGCGCGTTCGGTGAAGGCGCGGAAGGCTTCCAGGTCGGTGACCCGCGCGGGCGCAAAGGTATAGCCCTTCTCCTTCAGGTTCTGCTCGCGTTGGACCAGGTCCTTGGGCGGCTTGAAGCCTTCGTAGCTGGCTTCCATGTGGCAGGTGCGGCGGACTTCCTGGTAGCCGGACGCGGTGAAGAACATGCGGGTGGCGTGGTCGCCTTCGGGCACGCCGGGGACGAGGCTGGGGAAGCTTTCCAGTCCGCCCACGAACACGCGCGGGCGCCGCCGCCGGGTCATGGCGCTCTCGACGCGCATCAGCAGCGAACGGCCGATGCCCTTGCGCCGGTGCGCCGGGTCGACCAACACCGCGGCCACAACGCCGGGCGATTCGAGCCACCAGTAGTTGTCGTCCTCGTAGGGAAGCTGGCGCATGACCAGCACGGCGCCGATGAAGTTGCCCTGGGGATCGAGCGCCGCGGCGCTGGACTCGGCGTCGAACTCCGGCGCGTCGAGGAACTTGGCGAACTTCTCCCAGGCCTTGGGCGTACCTTCGTAGACTCCTGTGCAGGCGCGGTTCCAGAGGTCGGCGAAAGGCTTGCCGCTGGCGACCTCCCAACGCGCGATCTTGCCCCACGCGTAGGCCTGTTCGTTTTCCAGGGCTGCGGGCTCGGGCGGCACGCCGTCGCCGGCCGGCCCAGGTGCAGGCGGCGGCGGAGGGACGGCCTGCGCGCGGATCAGCGCGGCGGCGCGTTCCTCGCGAAAGGCGGCCAGCAGCAGCAGCAGGGAAGCGAGGTTGGCCACGGCGATGGCGCCGAGCACCAGCAGGTAGGCGCTGCCCGCACCCAGCAACGAAGCGGCTTCCGGGCTGGCGTTGTCCTCCAGACCCTCGAGGCGCCCGTTGAGATCCAGCGTGACGAAGACGGCGGCCACGGTGCCTGCCAGCAGCGAGAGGATAAGCGCGTGGCGCAGGCGCATGGGATCGGCGCTGGAGTTATGCCCCGCCTTCGCCGATGGCACCGGTCTCGATCTTGAGGTTCTCGCGGAGTTCGACGCGTTCCAGGCGTCCGTCGCGGATCCAGACGATGCGGTCGGAGGCGGAGAGCATTTTATGGTCGTGAGTGGCGGAGATGATCGTAACCTTTGCTTCCTCCTTCATCTTATGAAGGAGATCGATGATCTCGGCACCGGTCTTGGTGTCCAGGTTCGCGGTGGGTTCGTCGGCGAGGACGATGGCCGGATCGTTGGCCAAGGCGCGAGCGATGGCGACGCGCTGCTGCTGCCCGCCGCTGAGCTGCCGGGGGCGGTGGTAAGCGCGGTCGGCCAGGCCGACGCGCTCGAGCCGCTCCATCCCGCGCTTTTTGGCCTCCTCGGTCGAGACGCCGGCGAAGATCATGGGCAGGGTGACGTTCTCGAGCGCGGTCATGACGTCGATAATGTTGTAGGTCTGGAAGATGTAGCCGATGCGGTGGCAGCGCAGCCAGGCGCGCTGGCGGGCGTCCAGCTTCGACATGTCGGCGCCGTCGATGTAGACCTTGCCCTCGCTGGGGCGGTCCAGGCCGCCGACCATGTTGAAGAGCGTGGACTTTCCGGAGCCGCTGGGGCCCATGATGGACAGGTACTCGCCCTTGTAGATCTCAATATCGACGCCGCGCAGGGCGTGGACCTTCTCGTCGCCCAGCACGTAGATCTTCTTCACGTCGACGGTCTTGACGACGACCTCGCGTCCATTCTCGCTCACGCGCCGCCCTCCCCTTCCGCGGAGCCGCGTTCGCCCTCTTCCTTGGCGCGGTCGAAGGCCTGATCGAGCAGGCGGCGCTGGGCCTCGTCGGCGGCCTCTTCGTTGTCGCCGCCGATACTGCCTTCCTGGATGTCCAGGTTCGCCGTCAGTTCGATCTTGTCGATGCGGCCGTCGCGCACCCAGACGATGCGGTCTGAGGCGGCGAGCATCTTGTGGTCGTGCGTGGCGGAGATGATGGTCACGCCCTTCTCTTCCTTCAGCCGCGAAAGCAGTTCGATGATCTCCGCACCGGTCTTCAGGTCCAGGTTGCCGGTGGGTTCGTCGGCCAGGACGATCGCGGGATTGTTGGCCAGGGCGCGGGCTATGGCTACGCGCTGTTGCTGGCCGCCGGACAGTTCGAAGGGCTTATGGTCCAGCCGGTCGCCCAGCCCGACCAGTTCCAGGACCTCGGCGCCGCGGTCGCGGGCCTCGTCTGAGTTCATGCCCGCAAAGACCATGGGCAGCGTGACGTTTTCCAGCGCGGTCATCACCGGGATGATGTTGAACGACTGGAAGATGTAGCCGATCTTGCGGCAGCGCAGCCACGCCAGTTCGTAGGCGTCCAGAGCCGCAATGTCCACTTCGTCGATGAAGACCTTGCCCGCTGAGGGCTTGTCCAGCCCGCCGACCATGTTGAAGAATGTGGACTTTCCGCTGCCGGAAGGGCCCATGATGGAGAGGTACTCGCCGGCGTAGACTTCCAGGTCCACCCCGCGCAGGGCGTGCACGGTCTCTTCGCCCATCCGGTAGATCTTCTTCACATTCTGGGCGCGCACGACCACCTGGCGCTGGGCCGCGTGGCCAAAGTCGTGGCCCTCGAGCGCGCCCTCTTCCAGGCCGGGCACGGGCACGGACAGCGGGACCTCGGGACCGGACATGCCGGCGGTGGTCTCCTCCGCCGGGGGCACCAGCATCGGATCGCTTTCGGGAATGGGACGTTCTTCGCTCATGCGCTCGGCCAGGGCTTCCTAGAAAAAGCAGCGCCTTTTATAGGCAAAGTCCCCGCGGGTGTCCATCACTGGACGCGGTAATAGACCTGCAGGCACAGCAGGCACAGGGCCGTGGCGTAGGGCGCGCCGGCCTTCGCCGAGTACACGTCGCTGGCGCGCCAGGCGCCGTCGCCGTCCTGCAGATTGGGCAGGGCCTCGGCCAGGGCGGCGTTCCACACTTCCCAGTTCTCATCCTGGCGGTTGAAGAGCGCGTAGGTCGCGAAGTACCAGGTGTACGGGTTGAACGCTTCGCGGCGCTGGATGTCGTCCTCTCGCTTGCCTTCGGCCCAGCCCGTCCCCCAGCCCTTCACGAAGACCGGCGGCTTCTCGGCGATGGCCTTGGCCATGAGGCCGTGGACGGACATACCGCTGGTCTCACCCAGCCACTGCCGCATCAAAAGGCCCACGCCGTACAGGCTCTGCCGGGGGCTGGGCTCGCGGTGCGAGAGCCAGTATTCGACGCGGCCGGTCTTCTCCTCGGTGGCCATGCGGAAGAAGCCCAGGGCCTTCTTCAGGGCCTCTTCGTTGACCTTCAGGCCGGCTTCGCGCGCCGCCAGCAGGGCCTGAACCTGCCAGGCAGTCACCGAAGTGTCCTCGCGGTCGCCGGCCTTCGAGCGGTAGCTCCAGCCGCCGTTCTCGCCCTGCACGGACTCGATCAGGTCCACGGCCCTCTGCGCGGCCTCGGCGAGGTACACGTCGCCGCTGAGGCCCGCGGCTTCCGACAGGGCCAGGGTCGCGAGCGCGTGCTGGTACATATACTCGCGGAATTTGGACTCGTCGACGTTTCCGAAGCGCCCGTTCTTGTCCTGGCTGCGCACGATGCAGGCCAGCGCGCGTATAATGGCACCTTTGTTCTGGTCGGTCGCGCCGCCTTCCTCCCACCACGGAATACCTTCCGCGAGGAACGGCAGCAGGCACAGGGAGGTCAGGCCGATGCGAAAGCCCGCAAAATTGGTGCTCTCGTCGCGGCCCTTGTCGATGCGCAGATCCGCCGTGCTCACCGCCCAGCTGCCGTCCTTTTCCTGGCGCTTGCGAAGATAGGCCAGGCCCAGGTCGATGCATTTGACGAATTCGGGCGCGCTGCGGTTGCGCTCCCGCAGGATATTTTTGAACTGCGAGCGGTAGCCGAAGACCTGAGGCCGGCTTTCGGGCACCTGGTCGGCAGCAAACAGGTCGCGGTACGGCTGGTTGACAGGCTCGATGGCGCCCAGTTCGGGGGGCGGCGCGTCCAGGGAGGGTGTGTCGGCGCCGTCGTAGCCCAGGCGGCGGTCCCAGAGGTCGTTCAAGCCCCAGATGACCGAGCCGGCGATCGCCGCGGCGACGATGAGGTAGCGCAGGCTGTCCTCGACGCTGCGGCCGCGCCTCAGCGCCGCGTCGTCGCGCACCGAACCGGCGATCTGGTCGAAGGTGACGTCGACCTTCTGCCCGCAGTGGGGGCAGAACTGCTTGTTGATCGCGATCTCCTGGTGGCAGAACGGACATTTCATCGGCGCGCGCTTCTCCGGTTCAGGACTTTACGATGACCTGGATTTCCTTCTTGCCGGCGTTGCCCCGCATGTCGGCGAAGGTGAAGATGAACTTGTACACACCGGCCTTCAGTTCCCGCGCCGAGCTGACCTTGAACTCGGCCTTGGACAAGGCCTGCCCATTGCTCACCTCGATGTTGGCGAAGTCGTGGTTGTAGATCCCGCGGCGTACCAGCACGTCGTTGCAGGGCGTGGCGCTGGGCGAGACGTTCTTGAATTCCACGTTGACCGATTTCAGGTTCACGCCGGCGCCCGGGTCGGCCAATTTGACCGTCCAGACCGGGCGCGGGCCGTCGGCCATCTGCGGCGGGTCCAACTCCAGGGTCGGCGGCGCCAAGTCCACCGCGAAGTTCACGCTCTGCGCGGCCGTAGTGCCGGCCGCATCCGTGAAGGTGAACTCGATCTGGTGCTCGCCGTGGGTCAGCGTGTTCGGGTCGAGCTGTATCAAGGCCTGCGTTCCGTACAGCGTCAAGGCGGCCTTGGTCCCGTCGACGGTGGCCGATGCCGAGAGCGCGCCCCAGCACGAAGGCGCGCGCGCAGAAAGCGAGGCCAGCGGCACGCCGCCGTACCAGCCCTGCGGGCGCGGTCGCGTGTCAAAGAAGGAAATCGGCCGCTGCATGCTCGCGAGCATGGGCTTCAACGACGCGGCGGGCGCGCCCTTGGCAATGGCCTGCTCGATCAACTCGTAGGCGCGCTTGTGGTTCCCCTGCCGGTAAAGGGCCAGGCCCCAGGCGCGATAGCCGCGCGGGTCGTCCGGCGCCTGGCGGGTGACGGATTCGCCGAGTTCGTTGATCAGGCGGGCTTGCGCCTTGCGGTTCGGTTCGAGCGGCTGGATGGACCACAGCAGGCACTGGATGCGCAGTTGCCGCAGAATCGCCTCGGTGTCGTCCTTGAGCGGCAGCTTGGGGATCTTGCGCAGGCGGTCGAGGATATCGAGCAGTTCCTTGCAGGCCCGTTCCACCTCGGAAATCACGCGAGTCTGGTCAGTGGTCAGCACGGGATCGGGCAGCCGGTAGTTGCCCTTCAGCCAGGGATTGGTGCGCTCGGGCCCGGGCAGATCCCGCTCGAACAGGAACGCGGGCAACTCGGCGAGCAGGCTGCCTTTGCCCTGGTCCTCGGCGTCGCCGAACAGGCGCTGCTCGTTGATCCCCACCAGGTTCCAGTAGGTGGCCGTATCGGCGGGAAACTGTTTGCGCGCCTGCTTGAGGGCCTTCATGGCGCGCGGGTACACGGCCTCGGCGTAGGCCTTGTCGGACTTGAATGGCCGCGTGCGGTACAGGCCCACGCCGATGGCGTTCAAAGCCAGGCACTCGCGGGCGCCGAATTCCTTCGTCTTGCCCTCGTACTGCTCGATCAGCCGTTCGCGTGCTTCCAATTCCATGTCCGGGCTGGCCAGGCTGGCGATCGCGGTGATGCGCCGGTTGTCCTCGATCACCTTCCATCCGGGAACGATGGCCAGCGCGCTCTGAAAACACTTGTCCGCCTTGCCGGCCTGCCCGGTGCGCGACAGGGCCACGCCCAAGGCGTTGTAGGCGCAGGCCGTACCCTTAAGGCTCGGCGGCGTCTTGCTCTCCAGGACCTCCTGCAGGGCCTTGGTGGCCTCCTGGTCCTTGCCCAGCCACAACTGCGCGATGCCAAACGCCGCCTTCGCGTTGGGTTCGTCCTTCTTCGCTTCCAGCCCCGCCTTGAAGAATTCCGCGGCCTTCGCGGCCGCGCCCGGCCGGTCCTGCGACGCCGGATTTGCGAACATCGATGCGCCCGCGCCGACGTGTGCCAAAGCCTTCTCGCGGTCGCTGGCGCGCGCGGCCTTGGCCGCCTTCTCGAACACCTCCTGCGCGTCGTCGTACTTGCCTTGCCGGTAATGGATGGTGGCCAGGTGCAACAGCGCGGCCGGATGCCCGGGGTCGGCCTCGAGCAGGTCTTGGCAGGCGAGCACGCCCTCGTCCAAAGCCTGCGCGGAACCGTCCACCAGCGCCATGCGAATGGTCGGCTCGAGCCGTCCTTCCATCCGGCTGAACGCCTGCGCCTGGTACATGCGGTAGTCGACAACCACGACGACCAGCAGGATCGCGAGGTAGATCAGGGCCGGAATCGTGATGTCGAGCTTGCCGACTTTCATGCGCTACTCTCCCGGCAGCCGGGGATCGGCCTTCACGCGGCCCATCACGTTTCGCAGCGGAATCGGGCCCAGTTCGGTGGAGTCCATCTTGATCTGGTAGTTAGGAATAACGAAGATGCAGCCGTCGGGAACCACGGCCTCCTCGACGGGCGACTTAAGACTCCGCGGCTGGTCGTTCGACGGCTGCCCGTTGACGATGAGCTTGTAGGGCTCGCGGCCCTTCCGGCGCACGGCCACGGTGTCGCCCGGTACTGCATGCACCCAGGCGAACTGCACGGCGCCGACCTTCCCCGGCACGCGGTAGGCGATGGCCTGCCCCGCCCGCAGGGGGCTGCCGCCGAAACGGAAGGAATCGTCGAGGCTGTACTGGCCGGCGGGGTACTGCGGCACCATGGTGTCGTCGCCGGACTCGATGACGCCCGGGTTATACCATTTGTAAAGCCGGAAGCCGCCAACGATAAGCGCCATCACGAAAAGGACGAAGAGGACGGAGTAGATATAATCCCGCACGCGTATGCTCCTGATTCCGCAGGATCTGGCAAGGCATTACCCTAACAGGCCTTCCAAAATGGGTCCAGTCCGCGTTGCCGGTTCGGCGGCCGGCTTGGCCCGTTGGGGGCGGCGCCCGCCCTTGGGCCAACACCTTTGTCTGCCTTGGCTTACCGGCTACAATGACTTTTCTCATACTCTTGACAAGGCTGTAGAGTACGATACGAATACATTCTTGATTGGGTGTGTATTTACAAAGTCCGAGTCGGCAAGGAATACCAAGTTCGTCCCGGTGGGGAGACCGGGGTAGCGAACGGGCTCGGGCGAACGTTGAGGCCGGCTGCAGGAATGCGGTTGGCCGAGGCTGGCCAGGGCGCGAGCCGAACCGATTTCAACAGGGAATCTTCATCTTGAGAAAGGTGGTATCGCGCGTGCCTATCCTATGGAGGGAGAAGGGGCTGTGGCGACGACGAAACGCGAGCTGGTACGGAGGGTAGCCGTCAAGACAAGGCAGAAACAGAATCTGGCGAAGAAGATCATCCAGACGTTCCTGGATGAGGTCGTGGACGAACTCGCCCGTGGCAACCGTTTGGAGTTCCGGGAGTTCGGAGTCTTCGACGTGGTTCACAAGCGGGAACGCCTGGCGCGAAATCCGCGAACGGGCGATACCGTCAAGGTGCCGGCCAAGACCGTGGTGCACTTCAAGGTTGGACGGCTCATGAAGGACAAGGTGATGCGCCTCGAGCAGGCTCGGCGCGCGAAACAGGCCGGCGGCGACGGCAACCTGAACACAAGCAAGGCGTAACGAAGCCAGCGGGGGCGACTCATGGCCTTGGAGCCCATCCACATTCAGCTCAGCAAGTTCGAACAGATCGAGGTCCTGCGCCAGGAGATCGATCTGCGTGAAGAGGAACTCAAGGAGACCGAGAAATCGATCCGCGCGGTGCTTTGGGAGATCGAGCGCATCAAGTACCTCTCCACGGTGCATCCGCTCTTCAGGCAGCTCCCCCAACCCGCCGAGGCCGCCAACCTCCCCCAGCTTCAGGCCAATCGCGAAGCCCTGGGGCAGGCCATCGAGGCGCTCAAGATGACCCTCACGGCTTTGGAGGGCGAGACCAAGGGCATGCAGCCGCCCCCGGCCCGAGCGGGCATGCCCGGCGCGCCGGGCGCACCGCGCAAGAAATTCGACTCCTTCGACGATTTCCGGACCCGAAACCCAGGGAGCGCGCGCCCCTGAAACCGGGCAGCGCGCTCCGCGGCGGGCGCAATTCGTTTTGGCCCCATGAAACGAGGTGCCGCAGGACGTGAAGAAACCCAGACCATCCGGGAAGAAGAATCCCTCCCGAAAGAACAAAGGCCGCGCAGCCCGTAAAGCCGCGCCCAGCCGCAAGAAGCACGTCCCCGCAAAGGCCGGGAAGAAGAGCACCAAGAAGGCGACCGGGAAACAGAAGAAAGCGAACCTCAGGAAGAAACCGATGCCCGCCGCAACCAAGAAGAAGCCGGTCGTCAAAGCCGTCGCCGAGAAGCCCGCCGCCAAACCGCCCAAGGCCGCCAAGGGCGCGCCCGCGGCCGTCGCTGTGGCCGAAGCCCCCGCCGCGCCCGCAGCCAAGGCCGGACGCACCGCGAAGGCGACGAAGGCGGCGCCCGCCGCTGCCGCCGCCCAGGCAGCAGCCCCCGGCGCCGCCGGCACAGACGGCGCGCCCGCGCAGCCCATGGACCGCCTGACGCTGATTCGGCAGCGCCACGAGGCGCTCAAAAAGGAGCTCAACCAGATTCGCGAAGACCTCGACGCGGAAGCCGACGAGGACGACGACGAGTAAAACGCCTGTGACAATACGTCACAGGCCGCACGCCACACCCCCGAACAGCGCCTTCACGAACCGCCCGCCGGACCGTCACGCGCGTATGACATTCCGTCACAAGCCACACGCGCGGGGCGCCCCGCGATGTGACGAAACGTCACATGCGGCTGCCCAATCTGCCGGAACATCGTGCAATATCGATTTGTATCTTTATTAGTCGAAACTTACACAACGTGCGTTTTCGGCGTTTCACGACTTACATGAAAATTGCGCCACGCGCAGCACCACGCGCGCCGCTACGTGCTGCGCATGGTGCCTGACCTCACCTCGCTCACCCCTTCATCACGATCGGATCGAGCGGCACGGGCGGGTCGGCGACGAGCATGCCCGCCGGCAGGCGTTGCGGCAGGCCCAACTTCGCCGCGATAGGCAACAGCACCGGCTGCAGGAACTTCACCAGCGGGTTTGGCGACAGCATAAGCGCGGCCAGGCGCCGCTGCCGGTCGTGGATGCCGCGCACCGCGCCGTCTCGGATGCGCTGGACCTCGCCGAGCGCGTTCGCCGAACAGTCGCCGCTCTGGAGCGCCTTCGCGATCACGCCCGCGGCGACGGCGGCGGTCTCGACGGCGATCGAGACGCCGATCGCGCCGGCCGGCGAGCACGTATGCGCCGCGTCGCCGATCAGCAGGAAGCCGTCCTGCGCCCACTGCTTCGCGAGCGCCACGCGCGCCTGGAGCGGGTGAAAGGCCTGGAAGTCCTGCACCTGCCGCGCGAATCCGGCGAGGAGCGCTCCGCCCCTGGCCAGCGATGCGCGCAGGGCTTCGATGCCGGCCGACCGCATCCGCGCGAACTGCCCGGGCTTCGCCATCAGCCCGATCTGGATCAGGTCGGGGTGCTTGGGCGCGACGAGGTAACTCCACGCGGGCGTGAGGTGGAAGTGCACCGTCTGTTCGAACTCGGGCGGGCGCGGCAGCGAGAACCACAGCACGTCGAAGTCGTAGAACTCGTAGGCCATCTCGCTCTTGGCTTCGCGGCGCAGGCGGCTGGTGCGCCCGTCGGCGGCGACGGTGACGCGCGCGCGGACCTCGAAGTCCGCGCCGCCCTTCTTCCCGCGCACGCCTGCGACCGCGCCGCTTCCATCGCGCAGCAGTTCGCGCGCGTCGGCGCCGAACCAAAGGTCGAAGGAGGGGTAGCGCTTCGCGATCTCGTGCAAGCCGCGCAGCAGCGGCGGCTGCGGGATCCAATACGCAAACGGTACGCCGGGGCTGAAGCGCGCCATCTCCACGCGCGCCAGCAGCGTATCGTTGCGCCACAGCACCATCCCGGCGATGCGCGTATGCGGCAGCGCGTCGACGGCCTCGAAGAGCTGCACCTGCTTCATGAGCTGGATGAAGCGCGGCATCAGGACCTCGCCGCGGTACTCGCGCTCGAAGTCCGCGTGCTGCTCCAGCACCAGCACCTTCACGCCCAGGCGCGCCAGCAGCAGGCCCGCGAGCATCCCCGCCGGCCCGCCGCCCGCGATGCAGACGTCGGTCTCGCGCTTCTCCACGCCGCCCTCCACTTATTCGAAGATCTTCACCAACCCCGCGACCCAGGTGCCGACGACGAAGATGAACGTCATCAGCGCGCCGAGGGTGAACTGGACCGTGTGCACCTTCGCGGGGGCGAGGATGCGCGTGCTGCGCCAACTCGCGATGGCCATCACCAGCGCGTAATCGCCCAGCCAGACGATCGACCACGCGCAGATCGCCAGGCCCGGAACCAGGTGCTCCAGGCGCCGCCCGGCCACCAGGCCGCCCGAGAGCAAGCCCACGCCGACGAAGAGCGCCACCACCCAGACGAGCAGGTAGACCAGGTGCACGAAGGAGGCGAACCCCGTGCTGCCTTCGACGCCGTGCAGCACGCGCTCGCGCAGGCGGAATTGCAGGTACAGCGGCAGCACCAGCCAGAAGGCGATGCCGTACGGCAGCGAAAGAAGGAGGAGCACGAACCAGACCGGCCCCGGCAGCCGGAGGGGGCGCCGCGAACAGGCCAGCACGCGGTAGATCTCGAAGCCGAAGTACGCGCCCAGCAGCGCCATCGGCAGGACGGTGAAATAGAGCGCCATGGTTACCTGCGCCAGCGACGGCTGCAGCGCGGCCGAGGCGCCCAGCAGGAACATCTCGACGTAGAAGCGGCCGGTGACCATCAGCGCCGCCAGCAGCACCACCACGGCGGTGGCCCCGCCGAAGAGCTTGGCGCCGAGCAGCGTGCAGTCGCCGCGCGTGATGGGGTTGAAGACCGGCGATGGGCCGCCGGCGGCGTCGGCGGCCGCGGCGGGGTCCTTGGCGAAGGCCTGTTCGATCTTGGCTGCGTCGGCCTTGCGCGGCGCGGGCGGCGCGGCGGGTTCGTGCTTCAGATGCAATTCGGACGGAGCGGGCGCGGCGGGCGGCTCGGGCGCCGGGTCCGGTTCTTGTGCGGTCTGCTCGTTCGACACGCGTCCTCCGCGGCGGGGCGAATGGGATGCTCCTATTGTACGCGTGATGGTGGAGTTTCCGAAGCCGGAATGTGCAGTGGCCCTTCGGCGGCCGGCCCCCTTACTCAAGCCCCTCGTCAAGAGCGCCGAAGGCGCGCATTAATGTAGCCTGGGGCAAGCGCGGCTTTTCAGCCGTGCGCCGCCCCAGGAATTCGGTTTCGCATTAGCCAACCGCGGCACGGCGCACGCAGAGCGTGCGCCGATTTCTCCTCGAAACACCAACCTTTCCGCCAGTCGAATGCTTCGAGGAGAAATCCCACGAGGTTCCGGTACTTCATACCGGAACCTCGTGGGTGCCGCGGCCTCGAGGTAAACACAAGCCAACCTGGGGCGGCGGGTCGCCTACGGCACCCCTTGCCCCAGGCTACATTAACGCGCCCTTTCAGGGCGCCTGCAAGGCGGAGCTTTCATTATTTCTACGAAGCAAGCTGAAGGCCGACTGCCGATAGCTGAAAGCTTCGTTAGACGCCGACGGCGAGGCGGCGGGCGAACTTCTCGGGCAGGCCGTTGTCGATGATGGCACGCTGGGCGCGAGGGATGTCGTAGGGCTTGCGGATGTAGGTCATGGTCCAATTCTCGGCGTCGAAGATGCCGAAGCTGGCCAGGGGGCACTTGTCGCGCGGCTGGCCGACGGAGCCCGGGTTGATCAAGTAGATGTCGTTGCGGTCGAGCTGGAAACTCTTGGTCTCGCGCAGGTCGGTGATGACGGCCTTGGTGCCGATCAGCATGGGGACGTGCGTGTGGCCGAAGAAGCAGATCTTCATGCCCGCGAAGTCGTTGATCATGCACTGGAGGTTCTTGCTGATCTCCTGCGGCGTCAGGATGTACGCGTCGCGTTCGACGAGGCTGCCGTGCACCATGATGAAGGTGTCGTCGACGGTGATGCCCTGGGGCAGCTGCTTCAGGTAGCGGGCGTTCGAGGGGCTGATGTTGTCGGCGGTCCACTCCAGGACCTTGGTCGCGGTCTTCCGCATCCGCGGGTCCTTGTCGCCGATGACCTGGCGGTCGTGGTTGCCGGCGATGCAGTAGACGTTGGGCTTGTCCTTCACGGCCTGGATGCATTCGAAGGGTTCGGCGCCGTAACCGACCAGGTCGCCGAGGCAGAGGATCTTGTCGACGCCGGCCATCTGCAGGTAGTCCATCGCCACCTTCATCGCGGTGTAGTTGGCGTGGATATCCGAGATGATCCCGTACTTGCTCGACAGGGGCATGGGTGCCTCGGTGCCTTGCCACAACCCCCACGTTGTGGCTGTACGTTTGGAAAAAGAGGATTATCTGCCTCGGGGATTCTTACGCAAGCCTAAGAACGGCTTTCTGCCCGCCGGCCCCCGCCCCCTCAAACGGGTGCCGGGCACTCTTAGAGCTGGCTCTCGATAACGAACCGCTGCACGCGGCCCTGGTCCTCAGCGGTGATCTCGCTGAAGACCAACCCGAAGGCCGTGCGCTTGGACTCCTCGTCGATGGCCTCCAACCAGGCGGTCCGGCAAAGCGCCTTCACGCTGGGCTGGCCCCCGGGCATCTCCAGGACTACTCCCAAAACCAGTTTGCTCATCAGGAGGTGGCTTATCCAGTCCAGGTTGGGGAGCTTGCCTATCAGCAACATCCCGTCACGACTGAGGTTGCGCGTACACCCCTCGAACATCTCCAGATCGTGGGGCTTGCCCGGCGCTAGCCAGATAAACTTGAAACGCACCTTCAGATCGGTGTTCACACGGACGAACTTGCGCCGGTCCTTCGCGCTGGAACCGCTCATCTCGCCCCCTTCGCCCCTCTCCCACACACCCGTAACCTCAATTTATGCTTGAGGTTACATTCTACCCAAATACTTCCGCACCTTGTGCAGCCACTCCAAACTTATCCCACGATCGGTCCAAACTCAAGGGCCAGCGGGTTCCAAATCCGAGAATCGCCTGCCGTTGCGAGCGTTTGGCCCATCGGCTATGACCGCTCCTGCAAGCCCTTCCGAAGAGCGCGCCTCGCGTGGCGTCCCATTGCATCAAGGAGCCGCTCATGCCATCGTACGTTTTGAAGATCCTGGTCGACATCCAGGCCAACGACGACCTGGCCGCCCGCCAGGCCGTATCGGAGATGATCCAACAGAGCGCCCGCAGCCTGCCCGGCGTGCGCGACATCGTGCTGCACAGCAACGACGACCATAAGTCCATCCGGGTGAACCCGGACGGCAGCTTCCAGGGCCAGTGGAACCGCGGCGGCTCCGGCGCGCCGCCCGGGCCTAAGGCCTGACGCGCTCGCGCTATAAGCACCGTTCCCGATGCCGCCCGCCGACAACGCTCCCGAAAGCCCGGACACCCTGCCGTCCGCGTCGCCGAGTAAAGCGCCTCCGCCTGCGCCGCCCGCGACGCCTTCGACGGGCGAAGCGCCCGGCCTGGGCGACGGTCCGTGGCCGGCCTCGTGGAAGGCGCTGTGCTGGGCCGGCCTGGTGGCGCTCTATCTTTTCCTCAGCCTGTACCGCCTGAACGACCTCGCGCTGATCAACCCCGACGAGCCGCGCTACGCGACCGCCGGGCGCACCATGTCCGAGGGCGGGTCGTGGATGATCCCTGAGTACAACGGCGAGCCGCGCATCAACAAGCCGCCGCTGTTCTATTGGCTGGTGGCGGTAAGCAACCTGGCGCTGGGCGGTTCGAACGAGTTCAGTTCGCGCCTGCCGTCGGTCGCGATGGGCCTGGCAATGCTGTTGCTTACGGTCTGGCTGGGGCAGCGGCTGTACGGCCCGGCGACGGGCTTTTTGGCGGGGCTGATGCTGATCCCCGCGCCGCTGTTCTTCGCCGTCAGCCGCAGCTGCGTGACCGACCAGACATTCAGCACGCTCCTGGCGGGCGCGCTCGCGTGCATCCTGCTGGGCCTGGCCGGAAAGTTCCCGCTGCGCGGAATGTCGGTACTGGCCCTGGGCCTGTGCGCGGGCCTGGCCTTCATGGCCAAGGGCACGGCGACGCTGATCGTCTTCGTCGTGCCGTTCCTGTTCGTGCTGCTGTTCGCCTTCAAGCTCTTCTGGTGGCAGCCGGGCGGGCGGCACTGGGTGGGCATCTGGCTGATGGTGGCCGCGGTGGGCCTGGTGCACGGCCTGGTGCGCAAGTTCACGAGCGCGGCCTCCGACTTCGAGAATACCTTCCTCGGCCCCTACCCCGCCTACTTGCCCACGGCGCTGGTGCTGGCGGCGCTGAGCGTGGTGTACTACGGCTTGCAGCCGTACTGGCGCCCGCGCTGGTGGTACGTGGCGCTGGTGCTGTTCCTGGCGCTGGGCGGCTGGTGGTACGGGCTGCTGATCTACGAGATGGGCTACCCGCGCTTCAAGGCGCTGGTCGATTTCGAGGTCGGCGGGCGCCTGTCGGGCAGGATGCACGCCCAAGGCCCGCTGTACTACCTCTACCTCTTCCACGGCGTATTCTTCCCCTGGTCGATCGGCCTGGTGGCGGCCGTGGTCGCGGCCTGGCGCAAGCAGACCCGGCGCCTGCCGCTGGAAGAAAACGCTCCGGCCGCCGATGTCGCACACACCGCCGACGCGTTCATGGTGGCGTGGCTGCTGGGCGTGGTGATCTTTTTCACCATCCCCAAGGCCAAACTCCCGACCTACGTGCTGCCGGCGTTTCCCGCCGCGGCGCTGCTGACGGCGCGCCTGGCGCTGCGGCTGCAGGGCGCGGGCGAGGCCGTGCCGCGCGCAGCGAAACTGGCCGTGCTGGCGGTGGCGCTGCTGCTGTCCGAGTTGCTGCTGTTCGCCGGGTTGCATCCTTACGAGGAGCCCAAGGGGCTGGCGGGCGATCAGCCTTGGTCCAAGCCTGCGCTGGCGGCCGTGCTGGGTCTGTTCGCACTTCAAATCGCCGGAGCCGTCCTGGGCGCGATCCATCTTCTGCGCTGGCACGAGACGTCCCGCCTGGAACGCGCGCGCTTCCCGATCAAGGCCGCCGCAATCGTGATGGCCGCGCCGCTGTTGGCCGGAGCCGCGGCCATCCCGACACGCCTGGTCGAGTTCCCCAACCGCTGGCAGATGGTCATCGACGAACTGCCGCTGCCGCTGTGGTGCGTCGCCGCGGTCTTCTTCGCCGGCACCGCGCTGCCGTGGATCGCCGCCTGCCTGACACGCCAGGGCGTGAAGACGATCGTGGCGCAGGCGGTGCTGCTGGTCGGCCTGCTCTCGTTTGTCCTGGCGACGCGGGTAGACGAGTTCAGCGCGGACCACTCGAACCGCGACTTGTGCCTGGAACTCGAACCGTACCTGGCCAAGGCCAAACGCGTGAGCACCGCGGGCTGCCGGGAGGAGAGCCTGCCCTATTACCTCCGGCGGAAGATCCACGAGATGCGCAAGCGCGACGTGGACCGGAACGAACCGATCGCTGCGGTATTAAAGGACGAACTGGCGATGGACGAGAAGGGCACGGTGCTGGTCTTCGTTCACAACAAGCTCTTCCGGCGCTTCCTGGAAGACCGCCCGCCGCCCGGCAGCAGCATCGCCGCGCGCACCGGCCACCTGGTCGTGCTGGTCAACGATCCCGACGCGGGGTCCAAGGACGCAGCGGCGGCCGAACCGTCCCAAGGCGACGACGGGGAAGACGATTCGAAGGACGAATAGCCCGCCCCGCTTGTCCCGCCGCAGGCGCCCAGTGGATACGCATTGCGTATATCAGGGGCCGCCGGGCCGGGCTCAAGACGCAAGCCGCAAGACTCGGGACTCGACCGGGCGCGGAGTTTCTCCGCCGCCGTTCGCTCCTTTTATTCGATTGTGGGGGAATCTGTTCGGGTATGGGTGCTACGCCTTCGACTTCCTTTCTTTATGCCAACTTCGCACGTTTGAGCCTCCGAAAATGGTAGGTGGTGACGCCGTCGCCACCTTTGCGAGGTGGGTCCGCACACGCAGCCCTATGATGCACACCGTCGGGTCTTAGCCCCGGCCCTTGCCGGGACCCTCCAAGCTGGCCACTTGGCACCAGGCAAAGGAGGGGTGCACTCCGCCCACTTCCACCCTTCACCTGGTGTTACGACCATTTAACCGCCTTCCCATGGAAATGTCAACAGCTAATTACCAAAAATACTTAATATTTTCCACGAAGATATATACTGTATGAAGTTATCTATTTCTTAGGTTCTTGAATTTCGGAGGCCCCCGGCGGCGGGCAGCGTTTGCCGCGGCCGCGGGCCACCAGCGGAAGTTCTTACGCATTGCGTATTCCAGCGCGGGCTGCTCATCCAATCGAGTGTGCCCGGCCACCAGCAGCCCCTGCCGGAGCGCACTACGAGTACGACGCAGACGGACCATGACCGGCCAAACAGATACGACGGCACCGGCTGCATAATTCGTTCGCCTACAACAACGCTGGGCAGGTGAAAGCAGCCGCATCCTGCTGCCGTAGCCATCGCACGAATAGTCTGGATTCCGTGCCCAATTCCTTCACCTACACCGTCGACTCCCGCAACCGCTTCTACGATCCGAGCATCGGCCGATTCATCAGTCAAGACCCCCTCGGCATGGTCGACGGCCCCAATATGTACAACTTCTGCGGCGGCGACCCGGTTAACCGGATGGACCCGATGGGGACGGAATGGGTCTTTACCAAAACAAACAGATTCGGAGCAGGCTACTGGAACTGGTCAAATGTTGGCGATGGGGAAACACCAACAACGCCAGCACCAACCCTGATGGATGCTATTCGTCAAGGGATACTCGGTAATAGACAGGCAATGGGAGAAGTTGCGTTGAACGATGATGAGATCAAGTCAATATTGGAGTTAAATGGCTATCCCTATGAGCATGCCTCAACTTTGAAGAAATATTTCTATGAAAAAGCGGACAACGATCCAAGGTTGGCGAATTTGGACATCCAGACAAGATATAACATTGCTGCAAGGGAGCTTAATGATCAACGGGCGCGAAGGTTAATAGTTCATAATTTTTCGGGCGCTCAAATCCAGAATTATACAAAAAATCTCTACTACTTCATCCGTGCTGCTAATCCTATTCACTTTGCGGCTGAAAAGGGCTATGCCACGGGATCAGGTGAAGAGCCTGTAACTGGAGATCAGCAGGGGCTCATTGAGGGGGTCTCCGAACTTGTCTTGTATTTTGCTATCATGAAGGGAGCTAATTGGATTGGAGCAAAGACGGCAACACTTAAGCCGCTAACTGGAAAGGCTGGAACTATTGTAGAAAGAGAAGCGGCAATAGCAACAATCAAGGAACTTAACTCGTACCTTGAAAAGGCTGGCTATCCAACTAACAAGTTGATTCCAGTTCCTCGGGCAATGGAATCTGTAATTTATGGCTCAAGCGATCTCAGCAAGGCGGCCATTCAATATCGCCTTCAGAATAATATAACTGGAGGTAGAAATGTCGCGGTGTTTGAATACAGAGCCGCTGATGGTACATTGCAGACCATTGCGCGAGCGAGCGAGCGAGCGTGGTGTCGGACACGCGGAAAGAATTATTGCGAAGGAACTCGAATCCATGGGGATAAAGCCGAACCAGGTCACAAGGATTTATAGCGAACTTGAGCCATGTCAGTCGCCAGGTGGATACTGTAATGATTTTATCCGAAGAAACTACCAGGACGCAGAAGTGACGTTTACCTTCGATTACAAGCCGGGGGATACTCAGAGTTCGGTTGAAATGCTGAAGGCGATTCAGAAACTACAGCAATAGCCTTGCAGGTCGAAGGCCGATAGAGGAAGGGTGGTGATGAAATGTCCACTAAAGTAGAGGAATGGCTAGGAAAGATTCGCATATCTACGCCACCGGATATTGATTGCATAGGGTTGAAGTTTCGATTGGATGAGATTTCCAGTGGAGAGACGCTCCTTCTAGACGACGAAAAATATGTGGCTATTGCTGAGGATTTCGAAAACAGAATATGC
>JAKLKQ010000033.1 GCA_023150555.1 Planctomycetota bacterium | reverse complement strand
GACTTGCTGATGCCCTTCTCGATCCGGTAGATCGTGGCCGGCGCGTGGCCGATCTCGGTTGCGATACGCTTTGCGCTGTACCCCTTCTTGCGGTGAAGGATCCGGGGGTTGAGCATCGCCGTCTGAATCCCAAGCATTTCGATCGCGCGCAGCGTGCCGCGGAACGCCGCCTCTTCGATCAGCGCGAGGTTCGTCGCCGAGGGATGGGGGATCGGGGCGGGGGGGCCCTTGGGGCTGTTGGCGCGGCTCATGCGGCGGCCCTCGCCTTCAGTACCTGCGCCAGCTTCTTGCGCACCTTTGGCAGAAGCGCGCCCGGCAGCGGTTCGATCAATTCGTTCAGCCGAGCTTCGGGAAGGGTTCCCAGGCAGAAGGCCTCGCACTCGTCGAGGGTCCAGCCGAAGGTGTCCCGGAGGGATTCGATCACCTTCCAGGGCTTGGCTGGGTAGTTGCCGTTCTCGACCTGGGAAAGGGTGGGAATCGACACCCCCAGGAGGGACGCCAGTTCCTGGGACTGAAGGTCTCCAAGGCGGAATCGTAACGCGCGGAAAGGGCCAACGTTAGGCATCGTTCGTCTCAAAAATCAGATGAATCAGACTTCGATTCATATAGTCCGAAATTTGAGACTTTGCAATATAATTTTTTGAAAGTGACAGAAGATTTCTTATAATAGGCAGCCGACAAAAGGCTTATGGGCCCTAAAAATGAGCCGGAAGAAACAGAGCGAGAAAACGGCGGTGCGCGAGAAGTTCCGCGACGACCTGCGCGCGCGGATCTACGAGCGCAAGGGCGACGTGGAGGATGCCGCCCGGGACCTGGGCGTTGCCAAGTCCACGGTCAGCCGGTGGATCAACCAGGATGGGGACAAGTTCCCCGACGTCTGGCAACTCTTCGTGCTGGCGACCGCGCGCCAGATCAGCGCCGCGTGGCTCGCCTATGGGCTGGGTCCAAAACATCAGGACGAGGCCTGGGAACAGACGCCGCGGCCGATCCCGCCCGAGGCGGAAGAGGCGTTGGCGCTCTACCTCAAGCTGCCCAAGCGAACTCAGAATCTGGTCGTTTCGATGATGAAGCAGTTCGAAGGGGCGCCGGCGCCGAGCGCGGTGCAGGAAGCCGTCGATGAACTGCGCGGACTGCGCGACAAAATTATGCACCCATCAGCCGGCGCGCGCGCCGACTCGCCCGCACGATCATCTTCCGGACCAGTGGTTCCGGCGGAAGACGTGGAGATTCTGCGGCGGGTCGTTCGGCTGCTCGAGATTCTTCCGGCGAAGCATCCGCTCTTCGAGCCTTTAGATCAAGCCGGAAGGCAGCTATCTGCTTCAATCGAAGGCGGAGCGCCAACTCCGACTCCGGCTGCTCCCGCATCAGAAAAGAAGACTGGGAAATCCACGCCCGCGTCGAAGCCAAAATACGAGCCTGGTCCTTCAGTTCACCATCGATCTCGCGAGTAGGCATGTTGGCTTCAACGTCCTCACCCCAGAGGATTAAAATGTCATAAGGTCCATACACCATGGTAAATAACGACGCGCGGAAATCAACCAGGAATACCTCAAAAGAGCTACAACCCATCTCGGTCATCACCAGTGCAGGCCGCGTGGTCGTCCGGTTCGAGCAAAAGAGACCAGGTGGTTTCATCCACTTTGTGTATTACGTCCAGGCCCGGCGCTACCGGGGGTCTACCAAAACTTCCCAGGTGCGCGAGGCGCACGATGTGGCGCGGAACAAGGTGGTGGCAGCCGTCGAAGGCGACAGCGCCCTCACTGGCGACGTCATGCTCCACGCCTCGATCGAGAATTATTTAGTGACCAGATGGCCAGCGAAATCGGGCCGGTCCTACACCACGGCCCTTCAGATTCTCGGCCATTTCGCCCAGGCCCAGCCCGACCAGGACCTGGCGCGCCTCGGCCTGCGCGGCTGCCGCAAGATCTGCCAGGACTATTTCGACGCCCTTGTCCGGAATGGGTACAGTTCCACCACGATCCACAACCACCAGCGCGCGGTGCACCGCTTCTTCGAAAGCCTCATGCGCCGGACGTTCACGAATTGGGAAGCCAACCCCGCGACGAAAAAGAAACTCGAACTCCCCAGCGAGGTCCAGGGCGAGAGCATCCCCGCCTCCGCCGCCGAGGTCGGCGCCCTGATCCAGATCTCGCGCGGCACCTTGGCCTACCCCCTGGTGCTGCTCTGCGCCGGCGCCGGCCTGCGCCCCGTCGCCGCCATCAACCGCGTCTGCCGCCGCCATCTCGAGCTCGCCGGCCAGCAGCCCAAGGTCTGGACGATCGAGAAGAACGTGCGCGGCGCCGTGCGCCTCGACGCCTGGACCGCCGCCGAACTCCGCGCCTGGCTGGCTGATCACCCCGGCAAGGAAGACGACCCTCTCTGGCCCAAGGCCGAGTCCATGGCCTACCGGGAGATCCGGAGGCTGCGCGCCAAGGCGGAGCTCCCGGCCCGCGTCAACCTCGAGGCCCTGCGCAAGTACCACACGACGATGTGCTACGCCGTCGCCGGCATGCTGCCCCAGCAAGAGGCCAAGCGGAACCGGCACTCGATCGCCATCGCCGAGCGCGAATACCTCGACTGGTCCGCCCTCGAGTCGACCACCGGGATCCGCAAGATGGGGAACCACCTGCGAAAACTGGCGACAGAAAAGCCTCAAAAAAAGCCTCAACCCCAGGGGCGCCAGCGGGCGAAAACCGCGTAAGTCCTTACGCTGCAACGGTTGGGAGTGGAGGTCGTCTGGTGACGGCCGCGGCCTTCAAAGCCGTAGCGACGTCCGCAAGGGCGTTGGGTGGGTTCGATTCCCATGCACTCCCGCCATCCGGTGCAGGTTGCTAGAGAATGCCGTACACATGCTGCAATGCGTGGGCGATGCCCACCAGGATCAAAACGGTGCCCGCCGCCAGGCGCACCGTTCGGGTCCGCGCCTCGCGTTCCGATTTCCGCCCTAGCCACTGCGTTCCGAACGCGACGAAGAATGCTACGGCCGCCAGCGGCAAGGCCACGCCCGCGCCGTAAGCGACCGGCAGGATAACCGGCATCTGCTTTGTCAGCGCCAGCGGCAGCAGTACGCCGAAGAAGAGCGCCGCGGAAGCAGGGCAGAAACTCAGCGCGAGCAGCATGCCGGCGGGGAAGGCGATCCAACTTCCCCATGCGCGCCGGTCAAGCCACGCCGATACCCGCTCGCGCAGCGCTGGTGCTCCGCTTCCGCCGAGCAATCCTGCCATCAGCATGCCCGCGACCACCAGGAACGGGCCCAGCAGGCGGGTTAGGTACGATCGCAGAACTTCGGACGTGTAGGGCGCCGAGGCGAGCCCCCAACTCAGCAGGATGCCCAGCGCAGCGTACGCTACGGCGAATCCCGCTGCGAGCGCCAGGCCTGCGAACCAGACGCGCCTCGGGCACCCCGACCAGCCGCTCAGAGCGGCGAGCGCGCCGAGGTGTCCTGCCAAGGGGCAGGGATGTACCGCGGTCAGGAGTCCCAGCCCGGCGGCGCTCAACGATAGTGCAAGCGCCTCATTCATGGGGCGCCTCCCTAAAGGCCGCGACTTCGCGCGCGGTCATCTCGAGAAACGCCTCGCGGTCCTCCGTCAGTTGCCAGGCCTCCTCCAGGACCTTCCAGCGCACCGCCTGGCCGCCGCGAATCTCGAAGAGCGCCAGCGTCGTGGACGCGAGCCCGAAGGCGCCGCGCAAGTCGCGGTATTCCGTGCGGTCGAAATCGATCTCGCGGTAGGCGATGCGTCCGTCGCGCAGGTTGTCATTGAATTGAGCGGACAGACCTTCACGCGCGAAGACGTCCATGTGCTCGCAGAATCGGCAGCGAGCCGATGTACGGAAGAGCACCAGGACCGTCATGTTCTCGCGGGGGAGTCCGGCGGTCAGGGCCGCGGCGCCGTTGCCGCCCGTCGATTGGACGCTGGCGCCGAAGGCGATCACCACCAGCGTGGCGATAACGAAGGCGAGTAACCCGGCGCGCAGGGCGATGAGGACCCTCGCTCGGCGGCGTTCGCCCTTCAATGCCGGCAGGAGGGAACGCCGCAAGGTCACGTCCACGGTAAACACCGACTGCCGGTCCACTATCGAGATCTCGCCGCGAAAGGCGTAGACGGTGACGGGGCAGGCGCCGATGGGCCCGGGCCTTCGCCACCGGCCGAGGACGCCGGCCTCGACCAGGCGGTTTGCCGCGCCGACCAGGCTTTCGGGGCAGCAGCCGTGCGGATCAATCGGGTCGCTGCCGGAGAGAATCAGGTGCGGCGCGCCGGTCTCGATCATGCGCAGCAGGCATTCCTTCAAGGCCGGCGGGGCCTGTGCGAGCAGGGCAGCATCGGTCTTCGCCGTGGCCACGGCCGCGGGCGCCGGAAGGGCGGCGACCGCAGGAGGTTGGATCGAGAACGCGGGCTTCATGCCAAGGCCGCCTGGCGTGCCGCCGCCTGGACCAGCACCTCGGCGAGCGCGAGGACCTCGTCCCGACGCGTGGCGTGCCCCATGCTGATGCGGATCGTGCCTTGTGCCTCCCGCTTGCTGCGGCCCAGGGCCAGGATCGCGCGCGACGGTTCGCGGCGGTGCGCATGGCAGGCGCCGCCCGCAGCGACGGCGAAACCCTGCAGATCCAGATCCGCGATCAAGACCTGCGCGTCGATGCCGGGAAAGGAGAGGCTCACTAGGCCCGGCAGGCCGTGCGCCGAGTCCGAGTTCACGAGGACCGATGGGAAAGATGCTTGAACCGAGGCGACCAGTTCGGCCGCCAACTCGCGCTGGCGCGGGATTTCCGTCTCAATCCGCGCCAGACACTGTTCCAGGGCCGCTACGGACCCCGCGAGTCCGGGAAGGTTCTCGGTGCCGGCGCGCAGGCCGTCCTGCTGGTCGCCGCCAAGGATCTGCGGCGAAAGGTCCGGGAACCGAACGAACAGGCCCCCGAAGCCGCGCGGGCCACCGAATTTGTGCACCGAAAAGGCATACAAATTGACAGGAACGATTTTCAGGTCCAGCGGAAGGTGTCCGACGGCCTGTACGCCATCGACGTGAAAGAGGACCTTCCGCTCCGCGCATGCGGCGCCCAGCACGGCGATGTTTTGTACGAATCCGGTCTCGTTTGACGCGTGCATGCAGCTGACGAGCAGCGTGTCTTTCCGGATCATCTTGGATAGTTTCAGCGGTGAGATCTCTCCGTTTTTCTCGAGCGGCAGAATGTCTACGCGCTTTGCGTACTCTTTGGTCGCGAACCATGCGGAGGGATGGGCGTCGGCGGCGAGCAGCAGGCGCCCGGCCGGATACCGGTTCATGACGCCGCGAATCGCCAGGTTGTTCGCCTCGGTGCCGCCGGAGCAGGCTACCAATCGCCCGTTTGTGAATTTGCAGAGCGCCGTGAATCGCTGCGCCAGGGTCTCCCACGTTTCCTGCGCGCACCGTCCTGCTTCGTGCTGCGCGGACGGATTGCCCGGGAATTCCAGCGCGCAGCGGTCGGCGGCATCGAGGGCCTCCTTCCACGGCGGGCAGGAGGCTGCGTAGTCGAAGTAGTGACGATGACGTTCAGTCATGGACGCGGTCCTCCACGGCCACGCGCGGTTCCCAGGGCTGCCGGAGCAATTCGGAATCGGCGAAGGCGATCGCGCCGGTAGGGCACGCGTTCACGCAGGCGTCGGCAGTGACGGTTAGGCCATCCGCAATCGGCCGGTCGAACGGCACGCCGATGCGCATGTCGAAGCCGCGCCCGATAAACGTGAGGCCCAGGGGCTCGCCGCCCTTGCATGTGATCTGCACGCACAGCCCGCAGGCGATGCACTTGCCCGGTTCGAAGATCAGCCGGCTGCCTTCCTGGAGCGGCACCAGCACGCGGCGGCTGCCTTTGAAGCGGCCTTGGGCGGCCTCGTAGGATTCGGAAAAGTCCCGCAGGCCGCAGTTGTCTTTCGCACGGCAGTCGCAATGCAGGCAGCGCATGGACTCGACCCGTGCTTCCGTCGGCGTGAAGCCTTCGGATGGCCCGGTCTGGGGCACGTGGCGGTCCTCGGAGCTCACCTTGCCAGTCATCAGCAGATCGATGGTCTCGCGGTCCACTTGGCCCATGCGCGAGGCGCAGCCGTGCGATTCGCCTTCGGGTTTCAATCCGCGCAGGTACCGCGAAATGCCATGCGCAGCGATTTTTCCGTCGGCAATGGACCGTACCGCCAGCCTGCGCCGACGCACGAGGTCGCCGCCCGCGAAGACGCCGGGCGCGGCGGTCTCGAGCGTGGAGAGGTTCGCCGGAAGCCGGGTACCGGGCGCGTGCAAGCCCAACTCGTACGCCTTGCCGGGTTCCAGTTCGCCGGTGCCGAGAAAGACGGCGTCGAAATCGCCGCGCAGATCCGCCAAGGTCAGGTCGCTGCCCAGCCTCGTGTTCATCCGGAACGTCACGCCCAGGCGGCGGATGATCCCGATTTCCGCGTTCAGGACGCCGCGTGGCAGCTTCTCCTCCGGAACATTGTAACGCAGCGCGCCGCCGGGTTCGTCTCTCGCATCGTAGATGACGACCTCGTGGCCATCCTGCGCGAGGTAATAGGCGGCGGCGAGGCCCGCTGGTCCGCTTCCCACGACGGCGACGCGCTTGCCGCTGGCGGGCGCGCGCTCGGGCACGTAGGGATCGCCGCTGGCGAAGTCTTCGTCGGCCACGATGCGCTTGACCATGCAGATCGAAGCCGGGTGGTCGTAGAACGTGCGGCGGCAGGTGCGTTCGCAGACCTCCGGACAGACGCGTCCGAGCACGGCGGGCAGCGCGATGTCCTTCTTGATCGTGCGCAGGGCTTCGCGCATCTGGCCCTCGCTGACCTGCCGCAGCATCAGCGGGATCTCCATGTGCGCGGGGCAGGTGTGGTGGCACGGCGCGATGCAGTCGCCGATGTGGTCGCTGAGCAAGAGTTCGAACGCCATGCGGCGGATCGCGCGGATATCCTCGACCTCGCTCTCGACGGCCATGCCTTCTTCCGCTATGCGCGCGCAGGACGGCGTCAGGCTCGCGCTGCCGTTGACGCGCACAACGCAGGCCATGCAGCTGGTCTCGGGGTCGTGATCGGCGAGGTGGCAGAGCGTGGGGATCTCGATGCCGAGTTTCCGCGCGGCATCAAGAATGGTTGTGCCGGGTTCGACGTCAACGCTACGGCCGTCGATGGTCACTCGCGGCATCGTTCACCTCACCTTCACGGCGTCCACCGGGCAGACCTGCCGGCATGCGTCGCAGCGCGTGCACTTCGCGCTGTCGATGGTGTGGACCTGATACGGCGCCATGGGAATGCAGTCGGCGGGGCAGTGCTGCGCGCAGAGCGTGCAGCCGATGCAGCTCTCCCCGATCTCGTAGCGGATCAACTCCTTGCAGCGTCCGGCCGGGCAGCGGCCCGCCAGATGAGCCTCGTATTCCTCGCGGAAATGCCGCAGCGTGGAGAGCACCGGGTTGGGCGCGGTCTTACCTAAGCCGCAAAGGCAGGCCACTTTCATCGCCCGGCCCAGTCGCTGCATGTCGTCCAGGTCGCCGGGACGGCCCTGGCCCGTGCAGATTCGTTCGAGGATGTCTAGCAAGCGGCGGCTGCCGATGCGCCCGAAGGAGCAGCGCCCGCAGCATTCGTCGTTGGCAAAGCGCAGGAAGTAGCGTGCGATGTCGACCATGCAGTCGTCTTCGTCGAGTACCACCATGCCGCCGGAACCCATGATCGCGCCGGCATCGACCAGCGCCTCGTAATCGATGGGCGTGTCGGCCAGCGACGCCGGCACGCAACCTCCGCTGGGCCCGCCGATCTGCACGGCCTTCAAGCGCTTGCCGTTGGGAACGCCGCCGCCCAGTTTCTCCACGATCTCGCGCAGGGTGATGCCCATCGGTACTTCCACAAGTCCGCTGCGGCGGACCTTGCCGGCCAGCGCGAAGACCTTGGTGCCTGCGCTGCGCGGGGTGCCGAGCTTTGTGAAGGATTCGGCGCCATTGCGCAGGATCCATGACACCAGCGCGAGCGTTTCGACGTTGTTCACCAGCGTCGGGCAACCGCGGAAGCCGCACTCACTGGGATAGGGCGGTCGCAGACGCGGGCGGCCGCGCTCGCCTTTCAGCGAGGCGATCAGCGCGGTCTCTTCGCCGCAGACGAACGCGCCGGCCCCGCGCACGACGCGGAAGCATGGCGCGCTGTCGCTCTCCGTTCGCCCCAGGATGCCGGCGTCTTCGCAGCGCGCGATTGCCTGTTCGATGCGCTGCACGGCCAGCGGATACTCCTCGCGGATGTAGAAGATGCCTTCCCTCGCGCCGACGGCCCACGCACTGGCGGCGAGGCCCTCGATCACGCGGAAGGGATACGACTCCAGGATCATGCGGTCCATGAAGGCGCCGGGATCGCCTTCGTCGCCGTTGCAGATCACGTACTTGGTCAAGCCGGAGGCGTCGCGCACCTGGCGCCATTTCGTCCCTGTGGAGTACCCTGCGCCGCCTCGCCCGCGCAGGCCGCTCTTCGTGATCTCGGCGATCAGTTCGTCGGGCGTGCGTTCCTTCATAGCGCGTTCCAGCGCCTGGAAGCCGCCGCGCGCCTGGTACTCGGCGAGGTCCAGCGGATTCATCTCGCCGCTGTGCTCGGTGGCCAAGCGCAGCTGCCGCCCTAGGAATTCGCGTACCGGAGCGGCCTCGGCCGGCAGAGCATTCCGCGCAGGCAAGGTATCGTCGACGAGCGCGTCCAAAGCCCGCGTCGCGGCCGAGCGCAGGCGGTTGCACCAGGAGCGCGGCTCGAAGTGCCGCAGCGCGATGGCTTCGGCGTCCTCCGGCTTTATGTCCGCGTAGAGGATCCTGGGCAGGCCGGGTCGCACGATTTCGATCAGCGGCGCGTGGCAGCTCAGGCCGGTGCAGCCCACCGGTTTGACGCGCGCGGGAAGGCGGAAGCGTTCGGCGACGTGCTGCAGCGAAGCAAAGACCTTGTCGGCGCCGCGCGCCAGGCAGCAGGAGTCCAGCGCGATGCGGATCTCGCCGAATGCGCCGTCGCCGTTGCGCGACGGGCGGTCGCCGTTCGTCGACCCCTGCTTCTCCGCGCGGCGCACTTCCTCGAGCACGTACGGCACCGCGCCCGGTGTGAGGTTTCCGTAGACGCCATCGTCGATCTGCACAGCGGGCGCGAGGCTGCAGCAGCCCAGGCAGGCGACCTTTTCGAGCGTGAAGGCGCCTTCCGCGTCGGTGCTCTGACCGGGCGGCAGGTGCAGGTGCTTCTCGAAAGCTTCGCTGATCGCGCCTGCTCCGGACACGTGGCAAGCCGTGCCGTGGCAGACGCGGATCAGGTGCTTGCCGCAGGGCGTGTGGCGGAACTGCTTATAGAAGGTAGCGACGCTGACGAGTTGCGCGGGTGTGATCTCAGTCAGTGCGCAGACGCGCTCCAGGGCCTCTTTCGGCAGGTACCGGTAATGCGCCTGGATCGCCTGGAGGATCGGGATGAGCTGCTCGCGCGTGCGGCCCAGTTTGCCGACGATTGTCTCGATTGGTGCGAGGTCGGCGCGCGGCGCAGCTGGCGCGGGATCTATCGGGAGCGATGCGGGGGCGTTCACGGCTTGGGCCCTCCGCGTGGTGCGATGCAGAAGAGATGGCGTTCGCCGCGCACGAACAGGCGCCCGCCCGCCAAGGCCGGCGAAGCATGAACTTTCTCGCCGAATTCGGCGGTGCCCAGCAGGCGGTACTCGGCTCCGGACGCGAGCCAGAAGGCCTTGCCCGAGGCCGATATGAGCAGAACGCGTTCGCCAACCAGCGTCGGCGAGGCGAAGAAGCTGGCGTCGAGTTCCTGGCCGTAAAATTCCGTTCCGTCTTTCGCCGCAAGGCAGGTCACCCGGCCCTGCGTGGTGAGCAGCCAGAGCCGCTCGCCGTCGGACAGCGGGCTGGTGATGTCGGGGAGGTCCTTGTCGGTCTTCCATGCCACCCGTGCGCTTCCGTGCGCGCCGGGCTCGATGGCAAGCAGGTTCGAATCGGTGCCGACCGCAAATACGTGCTGGCCGTCCCAGACAGGCGACGACCCCAGTTCGCCTTCGAGGCCTTCGACCGACCATGTTTCCTCGCCCTTGGGCAGGCCGTAGGCAATGACCTTGGGCGCGGCGGCGGTGATTAGTGCATCGCCGCCGGCAAGCTTCGCGACGACGGGCGTCGTCCACGAACAGTGAACTTCGCGCGGCTCCTCCCAGACCGTTTTGCCCGTGGCTGCATCGAGTGCGAACAGTCTGCCGTTCTCCGACTGGTCCCAGGGCACAAGCAGAAGGTCCTTCCAAACCAGCAGCGAGGCGGCGTGTCCGTACCCGTTGGCCGGCATGCCCAGCGCGCGCGCCCAGACGCGCTGGCCTTTCAGCGTGAAGGCGATCAGGTCGCCGTTGGCGAAGATCGCGTAGACGCGCTGGCCGTCGGTGGCGGGCGTGGGCGCGGCGAAGCCCGTGTCTTCCATGACCTCGGGCGCTTCGGCGGGGCTTTCGGCGATGCGTTCCCCGCGGCCCGTCCAGAGCAGCTTGCCCGTCGCCGCGTCGAGACCGTACACTGCGCGTTGATCCTTTTCCGCGCCGGTCACGACGACGAGGTTCTCCCAGACGATGGGCGAGCCTACCCCGGGCAGCGGGATCGGCGACTTCCAAAGCACGTTCTCGCCGCTCGAGACGTCCCACGTCGCCGGGATACCGCCGTCAGCGGCGCGGCCGCTGCCGTCGGGTCCGCGGAAGCGCGGCCAATTGCGTGCGATGGCGGTTTCGTCAATCGGGGCTTCGGGCGAAGCCTGGCCCGAGGCGGCGACGGCGCCAGCCGCTGCATCGGAGCTATCGGGCAGCGCCGGTGCGCTGACGAGCACCGCAATCAGTGCGAGGCCGCCGATAACGGCTGCTCCGAGCAGGCCCACCGCCCAGCGCGCGCGCCGCGGTTCGCTCCACTGCCGCGCGTCGCGTTCCAGCCCCCGAAGGGGCTGCGGCGCAGAAGGGTGCAGCGTGGTCATTCCGAAAATGGAGACCAGGAAGACGACGGCGCCGCCGAGCAGCAGCCATGCGCCCGCATGCGCGCGCGACTGGTAGCGGAAGTACTCGGCGCGCAGTTCCTGGTCGAGTTGCCGGATCTGCGTTTTCAACGCGCTGCTGCGCGGCTCCGCCGCCAGCCGTACTTTCAGCGCCGCCAGTTCGGGGTGCTCGAGCGGATCGGTGCTCTGCCGCTGCGCGAAGTTCAGCGCCAGCAGCGCGGCCACCAGCAGCGTGAAAACGCCGGCCACCAACGCGCTGCGGCTGGCCAGCAGGTACCGCGCCTGGTGCCGGCGCAGGGCCTGCGGGTCGGAGGGGGGAACAGGGCGCATCATGGCCGCCGTGCCCTTGCGGCGATCTCCGGATCGAGCAGCCCCTTCTCGCCGGGGCAGTAGTCGAAGCAGCGCGCGCAGGCGACGCAGGCGCCACGGTCGGCGAGGTATTCGTCGCGGCGGCGTCGCAGCGTCAAGGCGATCAACTTCACGGCGATCACCAGGCCGACCCACGCGCCGAACCAGGGTGCGGTGCGATGGAAGCGTTCCATCACGTCGCGCGCTTCCTCCGGAAGAGCCGCCGCCGTTGCCGCGTTCTGCCGGAAGGCCAGCAGGCGGTCGGCGTCGTCCTTCGTGAGATCCGCAACGCTCTCGGCGCCGCGCGCGACGGCCTCCGCACGCTGCACCGCAGGATGCATGCGCGCCAAAGGTCCGGACAGACCGGAACCCAGCAAGGCGCAAAGCGCCACGATCAGCGGCAGCAGTACCATCGTTATGGCGAGCCGCCTGCGGTCGGGCGCGCGCGGCGGCGCGGGGCCTACCGGCGTGGTCGGACGGATGGCACCGTAGGGACAGGACGTGTCGCAGAGCCGGCAGTCGATGCAGCGGTCGGGGTAGATCGAGACCTTCCAACGCGAGAGCGGCGAGAGCAGGCGCAGGATCGCGCCGTACGGGCAGAGGTAGCGGCAGTACGGCCGACCCACGAAGGCGCCGGCCAGCAGGAAGACGGCGCCGAGCGTGAGCATGTTGACGCTGCCGGTCATGCGGAAGAGCGGCACGAAGGGATCGTACTCGCAGATGACGTACGCCGCGCCCGTTACGGCCCATAGCACCGCCAGGCCGAGGTAGAGGTAGGCGAGCAGCCCCAGCGCGTGATCGAGCCAGGCCGGCACCTGTACGGGTTTCAATACGACTGCGTCCTGCAACGCGCCGTGCGGACAGACCGATGCGCAGTAGACGCGCCCGAAGATCAGGGTGAAGACCAGAGGCAGGAAGAAGAAGGCCAGCGCCGAGAGCGGCAGAACGAAGTCCGCGGCCCACGCGGCCTGCGAGACGTTCTGGATACCGCCGATGGGGCATACGCACCCTTCGCGGTAGAACCCGAAGTAGGCGATGGAGAAGACCATCAGCGCATAGACGCCGCGGCGCGAACGCTTGCGCAAGACCAGCCATGCGGAAAGGCAAAGCGCGCCGAACAGCACCGCGACATCCACGCCGGCACGCATTCCGTCGCGTGCTTCCGGGCGGGTGGGAGCGGGCAAAGCGTACTGGGTGGCGGTGAACTCCGGCGGCGGGAAGCGCTCTTCCCCGAACGCCCCGGTACATGCGGCGGCCAGCGCGGCCAGCAGGAGGAGCCCCCGCGTCCGTCTCACGGCTCGCTCCTTTTGCCCTTCATCAGGTACGGGCGGTTCGCGGGCACGCGCTTGAAGGCGCCCGCGGGGCAGGCCACTGCGATGGAACATTCGTTGCAGTTGAGGCAGCGGTCGTGGCGGACTTGCAGGTGCATGGAACCGTTGCCGAAGGCGGTGCAGCCCTTCACGCATTTCGCGCAGCCGATGCAGAGGTCCTCGGTGATGCGATACTCGAAGTAGGGATCCTCGACGAAGGTGCGCACGATGGCGCCGGTCGGGCAGAGCTGGTTCTCGGCGCCGGTGTTCAGTCCGTTGGGATCGGGCTCGAAGAAGGCCGTGCAGAGTTCGCAGTACCCGCACATCTCGTAGGCGTGCACGCACTTCACGGCCGACGGGTTCAAGACGCAATGCGTGGCACACTTGCCGCACTGCACGCATAGGTAGGGATCGATCTGCCAGATGTTTCCGGCGCGCGCGGTTCGCGAGGCCAGAAATCCTGCTGCGCCGCCCAGGGCCAGGAACGCCGCGCCGCGCAGGCTCTGGCGCAGGAAGTCGCGGCGCGAGGGCCCGGCGCCGCCGGAGGCGGGCGACTCTGGTGCGTGCTGGTGCGCGTCAGCCACGGAGACGCTCCTTTTGGTCGGCGCGGTGCAGGATGGCGCGGGGCAACGCGCAATTCCGCGCCAGGCCGCAGCGCCCGCAGAGGCCCTGCCCCGAGCAGGCTTCGGGATTCCGCAGCGCGCGTCCGGCCAAGTGCGTGAACAACCAGCCCAACGCCCCGAATACGCCCAAGCGCACCGCGCTGTGCAGGAACCCGCGGCGGTTCGTTTGCCAAGGTTCATTCGTCATGGCGCGGGGCTCCCGCCGACCGCGGCGTTCGGCTCGAAGATGCGCACCGCGCGCGTGCCTGTGTCGAGGACGTAGACGCGCCCGGCCGCGTCGGCGGCCAGGTCGATGCCGAAGGCGTTCTCCGCGAAACCGGACGGCGCGGCGACGAGGCTGAGCAGCTTGCCTTCGTCATCCATGACCTTCACGCGCGCGAGTCCTTTCTCGCTGACGACGCAGCGCCCGCCGGGCAGGGGCGCGAAAGCGACGGGGTTGCAGCAGCCGGAGAAGCCTTCTACGCGCATGGCTGGCTTGCCCCAACTGCCGATTAGATCTCCCGAGCGCGTGTACGATTCCACCTGATGGCGTCCAGGGTTGGTGACGTACACGACCTCGCCGTCGCCGGCCGCCACGTCCAGGTAGGGGCTGGGCACGATCAGGCCGGGCACGCCGCGCTCCGCGTCGCGCGCGCCGATCTCCGCAAGGATCTTCCCCGACGCATCGCAGCAAAGGACCAGGCGGCGTCCCGAATCGGCGAGGTAGATCGTCTCGCCCGAGACCGCGACGGCGCTCAGCAGCGCGTCGGACCCCAAGTCGGGACCACGGGCCAATTCGACGCCATTCGTATCGAGGATGATCAGCCGGCGCGGAAGGCCAACCAAGAGCCGATCACCGTCCACTGCGACGCAACGCACGTCTTCGTCGAAAGCGATCTCGCCGCCGGGATGACCCTGTGCGTCGAAGCGCTTCACCGCGCGGTCACCGGCGATCCAGAGCATTCCGTCGGGCGCCAGCGCCAGGCCACGCACGTGCTCCAAGCCGCTCTCGACGCGGCCCGTCTCGTGGTAGGCGATCAACGCGGGATCCACTTCTTTGAGCGCGTCAAGGTCGTACTGGAAGGCCGGGCCCAGTTCCGCGGCTTGGCGCCCGCTGCGGCCTTCGCGCCAGACCAGGAAAAGCGCGAGCGCCACCATCGCAGCAGCGCCCAGGCCGATGGCCAGGTTTCCCGCGTGCAGAGACTTTGGGGCCTCGTTAGGAATCTCTTCCGCCGCCATCGTGTGGCCTCGCCTCAGGGCTTCTCCGCGACGTCGAGGCAAACGAGTTGGGTAAGATCACGCGCGATCAAGCGCCCGCCTGCCAGGGCCATCGGACCCCATGCGTCGTGCCCGTAGAGCACCTTGGCCTGCGCGAGCAGACGGAAGGCGTCCGGCACGGCCTCGCACATCGAGAGCAATCCGTCGTCATTCATCGCGTAGAGCAGACCGCCGGCGATCAGGAGCGGCCCCAGCCCGAAGCGGTGCTGCGGGCCACTCGTCCAGCGCAGCTTTCCGTCGAGGTCCAGGCAGGCCAGTTCGCCGTCGGGCCGGATACCGTAAAGATGGTTCTCGAAGAGGATGGGCGTCTGCTGCGTCGCGCCGAAGACTTCGGGCGCCAGGCGCCAGGCCTCGCGCACGCCGTAGCCCGCACCGTCGGGCTCGACCTGCAGCATCGCCGCGCCGGCGTTGTAGCCCCCGGCCACGAAGATGCGGCCATCGCCGGCTGGAACCGGGGTGGCGATCGTCGCGATGCTGATCTTCCAGAGGTCCGTTGTCCACAGCAGCGTGCCGCCTGCGGCGTCGACGCACGCAATGCCGCCGCTGCCTGCATACAGGTACGTTCGGCGTCCGGCGAGCGCCATGGGCACGACGCTCGCGTGGGTCATCTTCCAGGCAAGACGGTTGGGCGTGCGCCAAAGAACCTTGCCGTCGTCGGCATTCACCGCGATCAGCAGGTCGTCTCCGCAGGGTGCCAGGATCACCCGGCCATCTTCCAGCAGCGGGCACTGCCCCGCGTACCACGGCGGAACCTTGGAGCCAAAGTCCCGTACGAGATCCAGCTGCCAGCGCAGCGCGCCGGTCGCCGGATCCAGGCAGGTGACATGGCACTTCGGCCCGAAGGCGACCAGGTGCTTCTCGCCGACGGCGGGCACGGTGCGAGACATGCCGTGGTTGCGTTTGATCACGTTGGGGTAGGCGAAGCGCCAGATCTCGCGGCCGTCGTCAAAGGAGAGGCATCGGATGGCTTCTACCTGTGTAGCTTGGTCGTAGTCGTGCAGATAGACACGGCCGGCCCGGACCGCCGCGCCGGCGTAGCCTTCGCCGGCGTCCAGGCGCCAGCGCTCGCGAGGACCATCGGCCGGCCACTGCCGCGACAGGCGCACGGTGTCGTGGCCGAGTCCGTCGCGCTCCTCGCCGCGAAAACACGTCCATGCGCCCGGATGGGACGAAGGCGTGCCGGAACCTGGGATCAGCCGGCTGGACGCTGCGCCCGCCTTAGTCTCGGCAGGCGATTCGTCTACGGTGCTGGCGGGTACGCGCGGTTCGACGGGTACGGAGGGATTTGCCAGCAGCCACGACGTCAGCGCCGCGGTTGCGAGAACCACTAATAGGCCGGGGATCCAACGTTCCATAGCCTGCCTTCCCGACAGGAGGAAGAGGCATACCCGCGCCGAGCCCTAACAGGGCAAGGGGCGCACGAAAGTATATATAACGAGCTTTATATCTGAAATCTACTCTTTTTCGCGTGTTGCGGGTTGGCTGCACTGGCCATATGTGGCGGCACCCGGGCCGGATTTCAGCAAAAGTGGTGCGCCGTATTCGAGCCGGAGGGCACACCTAGTGCCTTTGCCTGGGCCAGGTTGCAGGATCGGACAAGAATATTGCAGCGGTAGATACGTGACATTCTGGGTATTAGGATATACACATAGATTAAAGAAATGGATTCTTCCGGCCCGGCAAGGAGCCATCCATGACCCCGCGCGAACGCATTCGTGCCGTCCTCAATCACCAGATGCCCGACCGCATCCCGATCAGTCTGGGCTGGCGCGACGAGGTCACAGAGGCGGCGAAGGCGTACTACAAGGTCGGCAGCGAGCAAGAGGTGGCTATGATTCTCGATGCGGACCTCTCGCGCTCGGCCGGCGTCAAGACACTCTTTCCGGAGTATGAGAAATGCATCAACGGTGAACTGTACGGCCCTTTCGGCAACATCGGGCGGACGATCCTGCACGACGAGCGTACCTTCGAGGACCGCTGGGGCGTCGTGGAACGGGTGGGGGAGAACGGAAAGTACCTGGAGTGGATCAGCGGGCCGTTCGCCAAAACCGACGATCTCGACAGCTTCGACTGGCCGAAGGCCGACCGCATTGTCGTGCCGCCGGACCTCGCCGAAAAGGTACGCTTGCTCAAGGCGCAAGGCTATTGGGTCCATGGAAGCAGCGGCGCGCATCCCTTCAAGCAGGCGTGGCGCATGCGCGGAATGCAGAACTTCCTGTGTGACTACGTCGAGAATCCGGAATGGGTGGAGGCCTTCCAAGACCGCATCCTGCAGTACTGCCTGCTGGTTACGCGGCCCTGTGCGGCGGCGGGCGTCGACCAGTTCAGCTATTGGGGCGACGTGGCGATGCAGAAGCGCATGATGGTCTCGCCCGAGAGTTGGCGCAATCTGGACAAGCAGTTCTGGAAGCGCCTGATCGCCGGCACGCGCGAGGTCAACCCGGACGTGACCTTCTTCTTTCACAGCGACGGGAACATCACGGAGATCATCCCGGATCTGATCGAGGTCGGCTTTAACATAGTCAACCCGCTGCAGCCCGAAAGCGTCGACCCGGCGCGAATCAAACGCGATTTCGGCGATAAGATCACCCTCGACGGCGGCGGCAGCGTACAGCGCACGCTGCCTTTCGGGACGGTCGCGGACGTCAAGCGCGAGGTCGACTACCTGATGCGCTGCTGCGCCTACAACGGCGGATACATGTTCCGCGCGTCCAACGTGGTGAGCTTCGACTGTTCGATCGAGAACGTCGTCGCGTTCTACGAGACGGCGCGTGATTACGACCTCTCGAAGATCGGCGGCCCGCCGCGCGAACTTCCCGATGAGCCGCCATGCCGCAGCATCCAGTCGAAGCGCAGCAGCGCCGAAACCCTGGCCGTTTCTTGAACTCGCAGCCGCGCTAAACCGTTTCTACGCATCGAGAAATCGAGTATAGTCTGAACGTGCATGGGGCACACATTTGCGCACGTGTGCAATCGGGCGTCGGGCAAATCGTATGAGCGATAAATCTCAGGCCAACGACCCCTTTGGGTTCGGCACTCCGGTGCCGAAGAAGCCGGCCGCTCCGCCCAACAAACCTTCGCCCTCGCCGCAGGAGCCCGGCCCGACCATTCGGAAGCCCACGGCCGGCGGGCCGTTCAAACCACCTTCGCCGCCCCTTCCGCCGAAGCCGATCCCGCCGCCGCGTTCCACGACCGCCCCCGCGTTGGCGCCAACCATGGCACAGCCGCACCGCAACCTGGCGTCCATGCTCTCCATCACTTCCAGCACAATGTCCAGCGTCGCGCAGCAGGACTTGAGCAGCGAGAAGCTGCTGATGCCCGCGGGCCGCAGCACCTTTGAAGGCCGGCCGGTCCCCGCTTTGGGCGGCATTCCCCTGCTGGCCAAGCTCGGCCAGGGCGGCATGGGCGCGGTGTACTTCGGCATCGAGCCGCAGACGAACCGGGAAGTCGCCGTCAAGATCCTGCCGTTCCACCAGGCAGAGCAGGATCCGGAGATGATCCAGCGCTTCATCCGCGAAGCCAAGATCGCATCGCAGGTCAAGGGCGCGCACCTGGTCGAGACTGGCGAAGCGCGGGAGGAACAGGGACTTTATTACCTCGTGATGGAGTTTGTCGCGGGGCCGTCGGCCGGGAAACACATGAAACTGAGCCACAAGAGCGGTCTGCCCGAAGCCGACGCGTTGGATCTTTGCATCGCCGCCACGGAAGGCCTGATTACCGCGCATGCGGCCGGCGTGATCCACCGCGACATCAAGCCCGACAACATTCTTATCCCGCAGGATGCCCAGTCCGGCGCCTTGAAGTTCGATCAGGCGAAACTCGCCGACCTTGGCCTGGCGCGACTGGAGGAGCATGGCCAGTCGCTGACGGCCAGCCAGATGTCCATGGGCACGCCGGGGTACATGGCCCCGGAGCAGGCCATGGACGCGCGCAAGGCCGGCAAGTCTGCGGATCTCTTTTCCATGGGCGCCACGCTCTACGCGCTGCTGAGCGGGCGCGCGCCGTTCCACGGCAAGGCGCAGATGGAAATCCTGATGGACACGCTGAACAAGCCTCACGAAGCACTCAGCAACCTCCGCCCCGACGCCAGCCCGGCCAGCTGCGCCCTGATCGACCGCTGCCTGGCCAAAGAGCCCCAGCGGCGATTCGCCGACGTGAAGGAACTGCTCAAGGCGTTGAAGTGGTGCCGAAAGATCCTTGGCCGCACCGGCGATCTGCAGAGCGAGGCCGTTGCGCAGTTTCGCGCGGGTTTGACGGCGCCGTTGAAAGACGACAAGACGCCAGCGCCCGATCCCGCACAGTTCGATCCCACGATGCAGGCGCAGTCGGCGTTCCGCCAGCGCGCCGCGGGGATGCCGCAGCTGCGCGATGAAGCGCCGCGCAACAGCCAGCGCACGACGGTGGCCGCAGTGCTGCTGGCGCTGTTCATGGGTGCCGGGATTGCAGTGCTTTTCATGGGTGGCGGCGAACCGAATCCCGAACCGGACAACGCGGTCTCAAAGTTCGCACGCGACACCGACCAGGCCGCGCAGATGGCGAAGGAATCGGTGCAGGAAGTACAGCGCACGCAGGCCAAGGCGGCCTTCGATCCGAAGAAGCAGGAACTCGAACTGAACACCAAGGAAGGCCAGTTCAAGAAGGACTACATGGAAGGCGTCGCAGGGTCGCTTGAGAAGGCCATGGCGATGGGTGAGAAGCAGAAGATCGTGGCGCCGATGACGCCGATCTCGTCGGTTTCCAGCGAGGACGGGCTTTTCACCAGCGGCGGCACGTCCAAGATGGTTTTCTGCTTCATCATGAGCATCATCGGGATGGCGTACTTGATCTACTCGCGCGGTAAGAAGGACCTGACTTTCGGCATCGCCGGCGCACTGATGATCATGTACGGCTGGTTTATTCCATGGTTTGCCGCGGTGATCGTGATCGGCGGCCTGCTGGTCACCGTACCGCTTTTCCTCAAGACGTCCTGACGCCCGCCTCACGCTTGTAGGAAACGCCGCAAACGGTATTCTTTGTTCACGCGCGCAGTTGCGCGCCCATGCCATGGCCAAGTCCACACCCGCGCCCCCCGCGCCTCCCGTTCTGCCCGCCGCCGGCTCCGCGGCCGACGAGAAGATTTTCAATGTCGTGCTCGGCACCGCAGGCCACATCGACCACGGGAAGTCCCTGCTGGTCCAGGCTCTGACGGGCATCAACCCCGACCGCCTGAAGGAAGAGCAGGAGCGCGGCATCACCATCGACCTGGGCTTCGCGCCCCTGGTTCTGAAGAGCGGCCTGCGCGTCGGCATCATCGACGTGCCGGGGCATGAGCGCTTCATCAAGAACATGGTCGCCGGGGCCACCGGTATCGACTTTGTTCTCCTGGTTGTCGCCGCCGACGACGGCGTGATGGCGCAGACGCGCGAGCACCTGCAGATCATCCGCCTGCTGGGCGTGCGCGACGGCATGGTCGCAATCACGAAGACCGACCTCGCCGAGCCCGATTTCGTGAAGCTTGTCGCCGAGGAGGTTGCCGGCTTGGCGAAGGGCACCTGCCTTGAAGGCAAGCCCATCGTCCCGGTCTCGTCGAAGACCGGCCAGGGTTTGGATGATCTGCGCGCCCGGTTGGAGACCGCCCTCGCGGAACTGGTGCACCGTCCGGCGGAAGGGCCGTTCCGTATGCCGATCCAGCGCGTCTTCGCCAAGGAGGGTTTCGGCTGTGTGGTCACGGGTGTGCCGCTTAGCGGCACGCTGCGCATCGGCGACGCGCTGGCGGTCCTGCCCGCCGGCGGCGTGGGCCGGGTGAAGGGCCTTCACGCGTACAAAGAACGCATCGACTGCGCCCGCGCGGGCCACTCGACAGCCGTGAATGTAGCCGGCGTGGAACGCAAGAACGTCACGCGCGGTATGGTTGCAGCGACACCGGAAGTCTTTCGCCCGTCGAAACTCGTGGCGGCGAAGCTCATTCACCTGCCGGACGCGCCGTACCCGCTCAAGCACCGGGCGCCGGTGCGCTTTCACGCCGGGACCGCCGAGTTGCTCGGACGTGTGCGCCTGTTGGATGGCGAGCGCCTTGCGCCGGGCGCGGAGTCCTTCGTGCAAGTGCTGCTCGAGGAGCCCACGGTGCTCTGTCCGGGGGACCGGTTCATCCTGCGCTACCAGTCGCCCATGGTGACGCTTGGTGGAGGCACGATCCTCGACAACGAGGAGCGCACACTCAAGCGCCAGGCACCGGAGGTCATCGAGCACCTCCAAGCGCGGCTGGCTGCGCTCGAGGATCCTCGCGCATTCCTGAACGTGATCCTGCATGGCTCGCCGGCCGCTAGGACCTGCGGCGACCTCTGCGCCGCGCTGGGGCGTTTGCCGGTTCAGGTCGGGGAAGACCTGGCTGCCCTGGAAAAGGCCGGGCTTGCATGCACGCTGAAGCCGGGCGAAGCCTACCTTGGCGCCGGCGCTGTTGAAGCCTGGAGCAAAGAAGTGGGCGCCTGCATGGCCGGCTTTTTCAAGGAACACCCCGCGCTGGTTTCGGTGGACAAACCGGAGTTGAAGACGTGCATGAAGGCCCGGCTGCGCGCGCGTTGGGGGGCGATTGCGCTGTACTTCGATGAGTTGCTTTCGCTCTTGGCCGCACGCGGTCTGCTCAAGCTTGAAGCAAACCAGGTCAAACTCGCCGGACGCGAGCCGAAACTGGACGCGAAGTGGGCCGATCACGCACGCAAAGCGGAAGCCGCGCTGAAGGCCGGCGCGCTGGCTCCGCCTTCGACGGCCGAATTGGAGGCAGCTTTGGCGATTCCGCCGAAGGCATTGCGAGAAGTCCTGCGCTACCTCGCCGACACCGGTAAGGCGGTCCCGATCTCCAACGAGTTTCATCTGCACCGCAGCGTCTACGACTTGATGTTGGCAAGGGTGCGCGAACTCTTCGCGCAGGGGCCGGAGTGGACGACGTCCGACATCCGCAAGGCATTGAATACCAGCCGCAAGTATGCCGTCCCGCTGCTGGAGCATCTCGATGCGCGCGGTGTGACCATGCGCGTGGGCGACAAGCGCCGTCTCGCGAAGAGCTGATTCGGCGCTTGCGCGCGCGTGCTTCTAAGGTTCTTATGTGGACCCAGACTTCGTGGTTGGGTGCTTTAAGGAGCAAATCGTGGTGCACCGCTGGCAACCGAATCGTCACTGAATCGCTGGCCGCGTATCGCGGCGCGTGCGCCGCGTGACGTTGCCAGCCGGGAGGCGCGTGTGCGCGCTTGGCCATACCGAATTGCTCGAGGAGTCCTTGGCGCCTGCCCGCGAGGCGTAGGCGTCCGATCGTCCGTCCCCGTCTTTCCTTTACATCCTCTCTATTCAAGGAGTGCGACAATGGAGCGCATGGCCGCGGTCTGTCTTGCGTTTGGGTTGCTGTTCTCGCTATCGGCTGCCGACAGCGAGAAGGTTCTCAAGAAGGAAGCTGCGTCCGGCGAGAAGAAGCGCGACTTTGAACTCACTTACCAGGCAAGTCTGAAGGAAGTGCCCGCCGGCACGAAAAAGCTGGAACTCTGGCTGCCGGTCCCGCAGAAAACCGCGCACCAGGACATCTCCGACCTGAAGTTTGCTGGACTGGGCGAGCCCGCGGTTGCTGTGGAGCCCGAGCACGGTAACAAGATCGCCTACTGGAAGTTGGAGGGCGATGCGCTGAAAGCGTTCACCGTGGCGATGACCTTCCGCTGCAAGCGCAAGGAGATCGCTGCGAAGGAACTCGACACGGCACGTGCGCTGACCGCCGAAGAGAAGGCGGTGCTGGGGCCCTTCCTACAGGCCGACGCGTTGGTTCCCGTGGGCGAGCCGGTCAACGAGGTGGTGAAGACCGCCGTCGGCGACGCCGACACGCCCGTGGCCGTATCGCGCAAAGCGTACGATTACGTGCTTGGCAACATGCGCTACAGCAAGGAAGGCGAGGGGTGGGGCAAAGGCAGCACCATGTGGGCTTGCGAAACGAAGTACGGCAACTGCACCGATTTCCACGCGCTCTTCATGTCCATCGCGCGCAGCCGCGGCGTGCCGGTGAAGTTCGAGATGGGCATCCCGTTGCCGGAAGACAAGACCGAAGGGCCGATTGGCGGCTACCACTGCTGGGCCAAGTTCTACCTCGGCGGCATCGGCTGGGTGCCCGTGGACATCAGCGAGGCCTGGAAGGAGAAGGAGAAATACGGCGAGTATTACTATGGCAATTTGACGCCCAGCCGCGTGCAACTGACCGTCGGGCGCGACGTGGACCTTGTGCCCAAGCAGGCGGGCCCCGCGCTGAACTACTTCGTCTATCCCTACGCGGAAGCCGACGGCAAACCCGTCGCCGTTGAAAAGGCCTTCTCGTTCAAGGACACGAAAAAGGGGAAGTAGCGTTTCGCCGGTGGTTTATTCGATCCGGTCCTGCAGCCACGCGCGCAGCGTGGGTAGGATCGGTTCGAGCGCCACGGCTTCCTCGATCCGCAGCCAGCGGATCTCGTCCACTTCCTTTGGGTGTGGGCGTGGCGCGGCGTCGTCCAGCCGCTGCACGCGCAGCCAGTGAAGCTTGAACTCGCCGTTGGGCGAGATCGATTCGAATATTTTCTCCAGCGCCCGCACGCGCAGGCCGACCTCTTCCATCACTTCCCGCTCGATGGCCGCCTCCAGCGACTCCCCGGTCTCGACCTCGCCGCCGACGAAGCACCACACGCCGGGCGCGCGTGCCAGTTCCAGGCCTCGGCGGATCAGCAGGTAGCGCCCCGCGCCGTCGTTCAGTACCGCGACGACGCCGTGTTTCATCTCGCCGTTCATGCGATCGGGTTCACCCGCAGCTTTCTCAGGACTTCGATGGCCGTCTGCAGCGCCTCGGCGCGGTCGCATTCGCGCGTACAGCCGGCGAGGACCGAGGGCGGTTCGTTACGCGACAATGTCGACAGGGCCACGACGATCTCGCCCCAACGCACGTCGCCTTTGCCGAAGGGCGCCTCGCCGCCTCCGCGGAAAGCGTCGGCCGCCGTTGCCATCGCGACGCGTTCGGGGAGCGCCTCCAGCCCCTTCAAAGGCTCGGCGCCGCGCGAGACCAGGCCGCCGGGATTCAGATCGGCCTCGGCCAAGCCGCCGGCATCGTGCTGCTTGAGGAAGGCCGCCAACCGTTCGGGCGGTTCGCTGCCCACGGGCACGCAGGGGCGCACGCCCGCCGATGCGGCCATGCTCAGCGCCGCGCGCGTGCCCTCGACGACGGCAGCGAGGTTCTCTGCGGCCTCCTCCTTCTCGGGAATGAATCCCAGGGGAAGCCAAAGCCGGCGCGCGCCCAAGTCGCGGGCGAGTTCGTAAGCCTCGCGCAGGCGTGTCAGGTTTGCGTCGAGGGCCTTGGGTTCGGCGAGTCGCCGCCCGCCCAGATCCGCGCGCAAGGCGACGAGATTCAATCCGGCGCCGCGCAGGTGGTGCGCCAAGTGGCGGCGTCCGGTGACGCTCAGTTCACGCGGCGCGACTTCCTTCGCGAAGGCGTCGAGCCCCACGTCCTCAACGGCCCACGGCTGCACGCGTTTTAGCGCTTCGCGCAACGATACGCGAAGGTCGTTGAGCCACAGTCCGATGCGCAGGCGGTTCATTCGAGCAGCCTCCCATTAGCGGCGCCCGATGATACCGCCGCCGCCGCGGGGCATCAGGAAAAAAGTCCGCGTGCCTACAGTTGCATCGCCCGGGCCTTGGGCCAGAATGCAGGCGCTTCGCACAATCGAACGGAACGGGAACTCGAAAGAGGAGGGGCGCGTCATGGCCAGTTCGGGCGGCATCGGATTCGGCGTCGTGGGCCTGGGGATGATCGCGGAGTTCCACGCGAATGCGATCCAGGCGATGGACGGCGGCCACCTGGTTTGCGGGTTCTCGCGCAAAGGCGGCCCGAATGCCGAGAAATTTGCCAAGCAGTTCGGCGCGAAGGTTTACACCGACGACTACGACGCCTTCCTGAAGCACCCCGGCCTGGGCGCGGTCACCATCGCTACGCCTTCGGGCGCGCACTTGGAGCCGGTGGCTGCTGCGGCTGCGGCCAAGAAGCACGTCATCGTCGAGAAGCCGCTGGAAGTCACGCTCGAGCGCTGCGACGGCATCATCAAGGCCTGCAAGAAGAACAAGGTCACGCTGGGCGGCATCTTTCCTTCTCGCACCGGCGGCGCGGTCAACGAGATCAAGCTCGCCATCGCGGGCGGGCGATTCGGGCAATTGACGGTCTGCAACGCGATCATCCCGTGGCACCGTACGCAGGAGTACTACGACAGCGGCGCGTGGCGCGGCACTTGGCAGCTCGACGGCGGCGGCGCGCTGATGAACCAGTCGATCCACACCATCGACTTGTTGCAGTGGCTGGCGGGCCCGATCAAGGAAGTCAGCGCGTATGCCGGGAACCTGATCCACAAGCGCATCGAGGTCGAGGACGCCGCAGTTGCCGCGCTGAAGTACAAGTCCGGCGCCATCGGCGTGATTGTGGGCAGCACCGCGATGTGGCCGGGCAACGTCGTCGAGCTTCACATCTGCGGCTCGGAAGGTTCGGCGTGGCTGCGCGGCGGTAACCTGGTGCAGTGGCAGTTTACGAAGGGCCAGCCGGGCGACGACCGCATCCGCGCGGAGTACGCGCCGAAACCCGATGTCGCGGGCAAGGGCGGCGCCGCCGATCCGCGCGCGATCAGCTTCGTAGGCCACCAGAAGCAGTTCGAGAATTTCGTCCACGCCATCTCGGGCGCCGAGAAGCCCCTGGTCGAGGGGGCCGAGGCGCGCAAGTCGATCGAGCTGATCCTGAGCATCTACGCGTCGGCGCTGACCGGCAAGGCGGTGAAGCTGCCGTTGAAGCACACGCCCAAGCGGGTGAAGTTCAAGAAGATCTGAGCTGGATGCGGCGTCCGCCCGGCGCTCACTTGCGGCCGGGCGGTTTCTTGTCGAGCTGTTCCTTCATCTTCTGCTGGACCATCCGGGCAACTTCGACGTAGTACATCTTCAGGTCGCGCAACGACTGCGACAGGCCCTGCTCCTCGTGGTCGCTCAGATTGCCTGCGGTCTTCTTTTCCAGCGCGGTGAGCAGGTCGATGGTATAGCGCGCGCCTTCCAGGTCCAACTCGCGCTGCCCGGTCATGGGGTTTTCCATCTGCCCCAATTGCATCAGCGTCTGCTGCACCAGGCTGGCGATGAAGTTAAGGAAGACCTTGCTCGTCTCGTCAGGCTTGGCCTTTTCGTCCCCGGCGCCTTCCTTGGGCTTGGCGCCCTTGGCGGCGGGGGCGGTCTCGCCCGGCGCGCCTTCTTTGGGCGTGGCCGCTTTGGCCTCGGCCTGCTGCGCCATGCGCTCGCGCTCCCGACGGACTTCCTCCTTCCAGGAGCTGTCCACGCGCTTCTCGGGAAACCGGAAGCCGGGGACGCCGTCCTTTTTCTCTTCGTCGGCCATTTCTAGATTTCCTTAGTGGCGCTTTCTTCAGCGCTTCTTGGCGGTCTTCTTGGCGCCCTTTTTGCCGGGCTGCTTCTTCTTGTCGAATTGCGCGTCAAAGGCGATGGCGCTGGGCTTGAAATCCAGCCCTCTAACGAAATGGCAGGCTTCGCGCGCGCCGTGTTCGCGATCCATCTTGCCGTCTTCCCACTCGACAGAGAGCGGGCCCTGGTAACCGACGTCGTTCAGCGCTCGGATGATCTCCTCGAAGTCCACGCTGCCGCGGCCCAGGCTGCGGAAATCCCACGCACGGCGGTGGTCGCCGAAGTCCACGTGGCCGCCGAAGACGCCGACTTCCGTGAGCGTCGGGGACAGGTACGCGTCCTTCATGTGCGCGTGGAAGATGCGGTCGGCGAAGCGGCGGATGAACTTCACGTAGTCGACGTTCTGGTAGACGAAATGGCTCGGGTCGTAGTTAAACCCGAAGCGGCGGTGGTTGCGCACAGCCTTGAGCGCTCGCTCGGCCGAGGCGATGTCGAAGGCGATCTCCGTGGGGTGCACCTCCAGCGCGAAGTTGATGCCCAACTTGTCGAAGTGATTCAGGATCGGGCGCCAGCGCTTGCCGAAGTCCGCATAGCCGGCCTCGATCATCGCCGGCGGGACGGGCGGGAAGCTGTAGAGCAGGTGCCAGATCGAGCTGCCCGTGAATCCGTTGACGACCTTCACGCCCACGTTCTTCGCGGCCTGCGCGGTCAGCTTCATCTCCTCGGCGCAGCGGCGGCGCACGCCTTCGATATCGCCGTCGCCCCACAAGCGCTCGGGCAGGATCGCCTGGTGCCGGGCGTCGATGTTGTCGCAGACGCACTGGCCTACGAGGTGGTTCGAGATCGCGAAGACTTCCAGGCCGTGTTTCTTGGCGATGGCCTTGCGCGTCGCGGCGTACTTCTTGTCGCCGGCGGCCTGCAGGACGTCCAGATGGTCGCCCCAGCAGCCGATCTCTACACCGTCGTACCCGAAGGACTTGGCCTTCTCACACATCGTCTCGAAGGGGAGGTCGGCCCACTGGCCCGTAAAGAGCGTAACCGGTCGCGGCATGTCGGAATCTCCTCTGCATTCACGCACGGTGCGCGGATTGGCCGTGCGTGCGGTCAGGTTCGGTGAATGGAACTACTCCAGCGTACGGCCCTGGGAAATCCTGTCAACGTACGCCCCCACAAAGCCCCTTGGGAAGTGCAACGCCCGCGGGTAATCTGGTCGAGCCGTTCCACGGAGACCCGACGCGAACGATGGACGCGAGCGTACCCAATCCAGAGGCCCTCAAGCGCGCGCTGCAGGAGCAGGCGCGCACGCCGGGCATCTACCTCGACCACAACGCCACGACGCCGCTGCGCTCCGAGGTCCGTGCGGCAATGGCGCCGTACCTCGAAGCCGCCTTCGGAAACCCCGAGAGCCTGCACCGTTACGGCCAGCAGGCGCGCGTGGCTGTCGAGCGCGCTCGCGCGGCATGCGCGAAGGTTCTGAACTGTTCGCCCGGAGAGATCGTCTTCACCTCCGGCGGAACCGAGGCCAACAACCTCGCGCTGCGCGGATTGGCTTGGGCTCGGCGCGAGACGTCGAAGCGCATCGCGTGCAGCGCCATCGAGCACGCCTGCGTGCGCGAGACCGTTCGCGCGCTGGAGGCGCAGGGCTTTACGTCCACGTGGATCGCGCCAAACGCGGAGGGCCAAGTGCCGGCAGAGGCCGTGGCGGCGGTTATTGAAGGAGGCGCCTCGGTCTGCGCGCTGATGCTGGCCAACAACGAGACCGGGGTCGTGCAACCGGTGGCGGAGGCCGCCGCGGCGTGCCGGGGGCGGGGCGTGCCGCTGCACGTCGATGCGGTGCAGGCACCGGGAAAGCTGCCGCTGGATGTCGAAGCGCTGGGCTGCGCGACGCTGGCCATGGGTGCGCACAAGTTCGGCGGGCCGAAGGGCGCGGGCCTCCTTTATATACGGCGCGGCGTCGCCGTGATCCCGCAACTTACTGGCGGGCATCAGGAAGGCGGCATGCGCTGCGGGACGCACGACGTCGCGGGGGTCGTTGGCCTGGCCGAGGCCCTGCGCCTGGCCGAGGCCGAACGTCCTGCATCGACCGTGCGCCTGCGGACTCTGCGCGATCAGCTTGAACTCGGGATCTGCGCGAAGGTTCCGGACGCCGTCGTGCACGGCCGCAGGGCGGATCGCGTCGCCAACACGAGTTTCATCTCGTTCCCGGGCCTTCGCGGCGAAGTCTTGGTGCGTGCGATGGACGTCGAGGGCCTTGCGGTTTCGACGGGCGCGGCTTGCTCGGAAGGGACCTCCACTCCGAGCCACGTGCTCGAAGCGATGGGCGTGGCGCCGGACCTTGCCGCGGCGGGCGTGCGGTTCTCGCTGGGCGCTTCAACAACCGCGCTTGAGATTCGCCAGGCTGTCGAGGCCGTGGCGCTCGTATCAGGACGTTTGCGGCAGCCGCGTCATGATTGAACGTGTGCTGTTTGTCGTGATTGGGCTGGTCGCGCTTGCGATCGGGTGGCTGTTGTTGCGGCGGAGCAAGATCCGGCTGAGCGAGATGGTCTGCGGATTCCTTGTCTATGGTCTGCTGCTGGGCCTCTTCAACGTGTCTGTGGTTCCGCCAATAGAGGTGGACCCCTACGGCGAACCCGTCGAATCACCCATGAACCTGCTCGTCTTCAACTTCGCGTTCCTGCTTCTGATGGGGGTTGGACTCTTTCTAGGAGCCGCAATTGCGCGGGCACTGGAAATGTCAGCAGCCTGGAAGCGTTGGGCCGGCTATCTCTGCGGGATTCTTGCGCCGCTCACCACGCTCCCCGGGCTGTTTACAGCCTATGCCGTGGCAGTGGGCGGGAGGTTTGCGGCCTTCGACGGGATCCAGCGGCAGGGCCTCCTGGCGGCCGTGCTGCTGATTCCTCCGGCCGTTTCGCTGGTTCTGCTGATTCGCGCGAGGAAGCTCAAGCCCGCGTGAGGGGGCAGCCGTCTACCGTTCGCTCTTGCGCCCGCTGACCACCTGAAGTCCGAAGGGCCCTTCCGCGAGCTTGCTCACGCCTTCCATTCCGCCGAAGCGGAGGATCTCCGCGAGTCCCAGCGCCAGATGATCGGCCAGGCCTTTCTGGTTCAGGGCCAGCCGCCGCACCAACAGGCCGCGCACGCCGGGTGCGGAGGCGCCGATATCCACGGCCAGCAGCTGGCCGCCGGGCTTCAGCACGCGCCGGATCTCATCGAAGGCCTCCCCGCGGTCGCTGCCCGAGACACGGCTGAGCGCCAATACGCAAAGCACCACGTCGTGGCGTTCGGTTGTGGTGGGCAGGTCCTGGAGGTAGCCCTTCTGAAAGAGCACGTGCAGCCCGTCGCTCTCCGCGTCTTCCGCCGCCGTGGCGAGGCTGTTTTCGTCGGCCTCGATCCCGGTGATATCCAGGCCAGGGTAGCGTTTCTTCAGTTTCAGGGTCAGGCTGCCGCGCCCGCAGCCCACGTGGAGAAGGCTTTCGTTGCCGGCGAGCTTGAGGTGTTCGAAGGCGAGTTTGCGCGCATGGCGCCAGAGGCCCGAGGCCTTCAGCAGGTCGCGATAGACTTCGACGGTGTGCGGGGCGTCCGTCTGCGGCAGAAAGAGCCGGCGCGAGGTGAGTTCCTCGTCGCCAGGATCAAGGTTACCGAAAGGTTGGGTACCGGCCATCGCGCCTCGCCTCGTCGTCCAGCCCGCTCCGAATCTACCGGACTTTGGGCGGGCAGGGAAGGGGCGCTCACATCGCCAGCTTGGTGATGCGGATCTCGTTGCCCTGCTCCTGGGCGCAGCGCATCATGGCCTCGACGATCAAGTGGTACCTTTCCACGGGCAGGTCGCGTTCCGTCGGAGGATAGGTAGCCAGCGCCAGGATCTGTCCCTGATTCCAGACGAAGCGCAGCACGCTGGCGGTCTCGTTGAGCGCGTTCAGGCGTTCCAGAAGGCGGCCGGCCTGGCTGCGGCTGAGCGGCTCGCCGTCCTTGCCGAAGTTCCGCATCACCTGCCGAACGATGCCCCATTTCAGTCCAGGCCACGCCGACGAACCCGAACTGCCCGGCACGGCCCAGACGCGCAGCGCGCCTTCGGCGATCTGCAGATGCACGGGGCAGCGCTCGGGCGGGCGGCGGTCCTTAGACAAGTGCATCGTCGTCTCGTCCCAGGCGGCGCGGTAGCCGACGAATTTGCTGAGCGCTTCGAGTTGTGCGTGCGAGACCGGGCGCGTGTGGTGCAAGGTCAACGGCTTCTGAAGGCTGCGGCGGATGGCCGGATAATCGATCAGCCCGGTGCGCGCGACGGGCTCCAGGAGCGACACGGCCACCGCGCGGTCATAATTCAGCCGGCGGACGGCCAGCATCAGCTCGGCGCTGGTGAACCATTCCTCTCCTTTGCGCGGCACCACGCAGTGCCGCACCACCACGCCGCACTCCCGCAGCAGGAAGACGCTGCTGTTGGAGCAGAAGTTGAGGTGGTTCATGGCTTCGCGAAGACGGTGCCACGGCGGTTCGGGCAGCGCCATGGCGACGGTCTCGAACGAGAGGATGCCGCCCATGGAGCTGACGGTGACGTTGACGGAATCGGCCTTGTCGGTCGCCGGGTTGGCGACCTGGGCGCGCATGGAGAAAGCGTGGAAGTCGTCCCAGCGCTCGCAGGCCCAGCCGAGATCCTGGAAGAGCGCCATCGCGTAATCGCACAGCGCTTCGCACTCCGCATGCAAGTCAAGTCCCGCGCCGGCGGCCAGATCAACCTCGCCGTCCGCCGCCGCCGCCGGTTGGGCGGGTGCGGCCGCCACGGGCGTTTCATTCGTTTCATCTTCGTGCTCGACGTCGTTGAGGATCGCCCGGTCGTCCTTCCACAGGCTGCGAGTGATGGCCTCGGCTTCAACCTCGAGTTGAAGGTTATCGAGGCCCTGTAGCGAGACCTCCCGCGGCGGCGAACAGGTCTCGCCGCAGACGGGGCAGGGAATGGGATCGTTCTTGGTGAGGTCCGGGCACGGAACCGCATGCCCGCAGAGGGAACAGAGGACCGTCGGGTTCATGGCGCACCCGCAGCTTGCGGATCGCCTAAAACAGGCCAGCCCGTGCTACCCTCACGGTCCGCCCATGGCGATCCAGCCGCCCCCTGTGTATGGCCTCCAGAAACGACTATACCCCACGCTGAAAATGGCGGGCAAGTTGTTGGGGGAAAAATGAAAGGAATTCGCGTGTCGCGCAAGGAACTTGTGCGTTACTTCTGCAGCACTTCGTCCAGCTTCTTCGTGTCGGACTCGACGGCATCCAACGCCTTGCCGATGTTGTCGCGCGAGACCTCGTAGGTTGGACCGCGCACCCAACTGCCTTGAGTGGCCGCCGTCGCGATCGATGGATCGGTGACCAGCACCCAGGCCAGGGGAAATTCGCGTTCCTGCGTCATCTCCCGAACCTGCGTGCTTCCGGCGACCGGTACGGCGTCCACGAGCTTGGACTTGGCCATCACCATGATCGGCGGGTCGGAGGGCATGGGCTTGCCTGCCTTCTTCATGTCGTTGAGCAGCTTGCGCTGGATCTCGCTGAGCACCACCAGGCCGTCCTTCAGCACGCGCAGTTCCTTTAGCGTCAGCGGCTGCTTCGGGTCGGCGCACTCGTCCAGCAGCTTGCGCATGCGGTTCATAATCGGCGGTACGGCGGGCATGCCCGTGGTGGCCAGCCAGCCTTGGGCCACGGAAGAAACGCTGACGGTCTTGGGCAGGTCGATCATCGGCTTGGGCCGTTGAGGTTCAGCCTCGGTCTTCGCGTTCTCCTTCTCTTTGCCCGTCTTCTCGGGCTCGGGTGGGGCGGGGATCTGGCGCCGGTCGCCCAGGCATTCGGCCAGGAAGACCAAGTCCTCGGGCTTCTTGCTCAGACCGGCCTCCATCACGTCGGCGAGCATGCTCTGCGCTTCTTCATCGGTGAAGAACTGCGGCAGGTCGCCCGTCTCTTCGGGGGTGGGCGTCTGAGGCTGCGCCCCCTGCAGGTCCGGCGGGACGCGACCGGCCAGGAAGATGCCGACGGTCGTGGCGACGATCACCAGGACCGCGACGGAGGAGATGATCTTGAATGCCATCGAACTCATGTCTTGAAAGTACCGCAATTCCACGCCAGCGCCATGCCCGCGGCATACCCAATCAGGGGCCGGCGGTCCTTGCCGGGGCTTCGCAAAGCGGCCACAATGCTGGAGTAGCGCCAGTGGGCCCGGAACAGACCGGAATGAAGATCTATCGCGGCGACGCACAGCCTCCGTCCGAACGTGGCGCCGTCGTGACCATCGGCACCTTCGATGGCGTCCACCGCGGGCACCGCGCGGTGCTGGACAGCCTTCTTCTGGCCGCACGGGCGCGCAAGGCCACGGCGGGCGTACTCACCTTCGGCCAGCACCCGCGGAAAGTCCTCGACGGCCGCGGGCCGGACCTGCTGACGACGCTCGAACACCGCCTGCTGCTTTTCGAACGAGCTGGCGTGGACTTCGCTTGGGTGCTCGATTTCACGCCGGAACTCAGCAAGCTGACCGCCGAACGTTTCGCCAAGACGTACTTCGCCGGTAAGCTGGGCATCGCGGCGCTGGTGCTGGGCTTCGACAGCCGATTCGGCTGTGACCGCATGGGCGTCGACAGCAAGGAACTGAAGCCCCTGGGCGAACGCCTCGGCTTCGGCGTCGAGTGCCTGGCGCCCGTGCAGTCCGCAGCCGGCGAGCCGGTCTCGAGCACCCTCATCCGCGATGCCATCTGGGAAGGACGCCTGCGCGAAGCGGAGGCAATGCTGGGCCGCCGCATCAGCGTGCTGGGCCACGTGGTCAAGGGCGACGCGCGCGGCCGGCGCCTGGGCTACGCCACCGCGAACCTGGACCTGGACCGCCAGGTGCGTCCGCCCTTCGGCGTGTACGCGACGCTGGCCGAGGTCGGCGGCAAGACCTACGGTTCGATCACCAACGTCGGCTACCGGCCGACGGTTGCGCCATCGAAGGCCGGCGAACGCCCCGACCTGCTGATCGAGACGCACCTCTTCGATTTCACCGGCGACCTGTACGGCCAGCGCATGGAAGTGCACTTCGTCGAGAAGCTGCGCGACGAACGCCGATTTCCGGATATCGAGGCGCTGGTCGAGCAGATCCGTAAGGACGAGGTCCGCGCGCGCGCGATCCTGAAAGGCGTAGGGGTAGAGAGGCCATGAGTGTACGAGCGGCCATCGCGATCCTGGCCCTGCTAGCGGCGGGCGCCTTCTGGGCGCCGCGCGCGGCGGGCGAAGAGAAGCCCAAGCCCGAGCCCATCGCGATCCAGGTCTACTACTCGAAGGAGGACCCGAACTGGAAGAAGGCCGAGGAGGCGATCGACGCGGCGGTGAGGCCGTACGCCGACCGGCTGACCGTCGAGAAGATCTCCATCGACGACAAGGAAGGCTATGCGAAGCTGCGGGAGGTCGAGAAGGCGCACAAGGGCGAGCAGACCGGCGAGATCACCGTCGTGATCGGAAGCCTAATGCTGACCAGCAAGGGCAAGCGCCGCGGCGTCGAGGACAAACTCGATGAACTGCTGCGCCGGGCCTTCGACGAGCGCGGGAACAAGGGCCGCCTGCCGGCCGACGCGGCGGCCTTCGCCCGAGAGGCCCTGGGGCGCAAGGACCTGGAGGTGACGCAGATCCTCGACAGCGACACCGACCGCGTCTACGAGGTCCGCGCCGGCGGCAAGACCGTCGGTTGGGTCATCGACGCCTACCGCGCGATCCACTGCCCGATCTGCAACGACGCGCAGCTGCTGGTGCTGACCAGCAACGAAGAAGTCCCCGCGGTCAAGACGATCAAGCCGGTGCGTGCGCTTGAGCTGTACGGCACTCCCATGTCGAAGGAACGCACCGACCAGCTGCTCAAGCAGTTCATCGGCCGTACGCTCAAGAAGGACGCGCAGGTCGATGTCATCAGCGGCGCGACGAAGACGACGCACGCCTACGAGCAGGGCGTCGTCGGCGCCCTGGAGCGAGTCGAGCAGTTGCGGGGCACGCCATGAGGATTTGGGCGGCGCTGTTGTTCGCATTCGCCTTCGCGTTCGCCTGCGCCGCCTTCGCGGGCGAGGACGGCAAGGACGGTAAATCCAAGCCCGATCTCACCATCCTATTCACGGGCGAGGCACACGCGGCGCTGCTGCCGTGCGACTGCCCGTTGCAGCCCTTGGGCGGCGTGGCGCGGCGCGCGACGCTGATCAAGCGCTACCGCGAACGCGGTCCCGTGCTGCTGGTCGATGCCGGCGGTTGGGCGGCCGGCGGCATCTACGACGAAGACTCCGACGGCGATCCCGTACGCGACAAGCTCCGCACTGAGCTGATGGCGAAGGCCATGGCGGCGATGAAGTATGATGTTGTCCTTGCCACAGACCGGGAAGAGGAGGTGCTGCGGGGAGCAGGCATTAAAAAGGTAATGCGGCATGACGAACAGATACGGACGGGCGGTGATGCGCCACCAGAGTCTGCAATCATCGTTAATGCGATAGGGGTCCTGGGGCGCGAAAAGAGATTCGCTGAGGCATACATAACCAGTTCGCTTGCGGCTCCCATGGACATCTACCTTTCGCAACTGGGTGAGGAGAATGTCGAGTCGCTGGTGAATGATTCCCCAGTTCATTTTATCATTAACGCGGGCCGAAAATCCTCGAACCGCGTGGCGTGGACCGCCGGCAATACGGTGATCGCGAACTTCGATTACCAGGCCCAGCGCCTGGGCGTCGCCGAGTGCTACGCGCGCAGGGGCTGGAAGCCCGGCGATCCCGGCCCACGCTGGCAGATCCGCGTCAAACACGAGCCGCTCACGTCGGAAATCCCCGACGACCCCGAGGTCGCGAAGCTGCTCGCGCCGCACCTCGACGCGCTGCGCAAGAAAACGAAGAAATCGGTCGAGATCGAGGTCTGGACGCAGCCGGGCTGCCCGTACTGCCTGGAACTCTGGCCCGTGCTCGAAGAGTTCGGCAGGGAGCTGAAGGACCGCGCGGTCTTCGTACCGCACTTCCTGGTGCACAAGGACGCGGACGGCAAACTGATGGGCAAGCAAGACTGGCTGGCCGAGACGCGCGTCGAGGCGGCCGTCGCGAAGCACTATCCGGAACGCTTTGTCGACTGGCTGCGCTGGCGCGCGCGCCCCGAGAACGCCGCCGCTTCGTGGGAAGACGGCGCGAAGGCGCTGAACCTGCTGCCCGCGCGATTGAAGGGTGCGCTGGAAGAAGGCGGCGAGGTCGACCAGGCGCTCTTGGCCGACGCCGAACTGGTCCCGCGCCGCCGCGTGCCCGGCACGCCGACGCTGGTGATCGCCAATCGCCTTTACGAAGGCCCCAACGAGCGTCTGCAACTCCTGCGCGCGCTCTGCGGGATGTTCGACGAGCCCAAGCCCGCCGTCTGCGAAGGCGTGCCGGCCTGCTTCAGCGACCGCGACTGCCGCAAGCGCGGCTTCATCGGGCGCTGCCGCGACGCGGGCAAGCCCGAGGCGCAGTGCGATTACTCGCAGAAGGCCGTGCCCGTCGCCGCGACGGTGCTCGTCGAAGCCGACGCGCTGTGGTCGAACCACGAGCGCATCCTGCCGATCCTGCTCGACTACCTGCCGGGCCTGAACTGGCGCTTTGTCGATCCGGCGAGCGCGGAGGGCAGGGGCCTGATCGAGAAGTACAAGATCGAGCGACTGCCCGCGTACCTGCTCGACCCGGCGGCGAAGACGGAATACCAGTACGCCGAGATGCTCAGGCCGATCGTCCGCGAGGCCGATGGCCAACTGGTCATCGCGGGCTCGGCGGTGGGCGCGCACCGCATCGCGGGGCGGGAACGCATCCGCGGGCGCGCGGAGGTGTTCGTCGCGCGCTTCTCGAAGGAGGGCCAGCAGGCGGTGGACGTCGCGCTTGAGGCGTTCGCGTGGCCGCAGGGCGTCCCGGACGTCGAGATCCGCGACGCGCTCGTCTGGAACGAGGCCCCTGGACCCGACGGCAAGCCCCTGCGCCAGCTCGCCGCGCAGAATGGCATCGCGGAAATCGACGAGGCCGCGCTGGCGCTGGCCGTGAAGCAAGCCGCGCCGGAGAAGCACCTCGACTACCTGCGCCTGCGCGGGGCACGCCGCGGGCGGCTCTTCTGGCAACGCACCCTCGAACAGGCCGGCCTCGATGCTAAGGCGATCGAGAAGATCGCCGCGCTGGCCAACGGGCCCAACGACCAACCGGCCGCAGATGTCCTCGCGCAGATGCAGGCCACCGCGGACCTGTTAAAGGAACTGGATGCCGGTGGGCCGGTGGTGCTGCTGGGCGAGAACTGCGAGATCATTCCGGTGGCCTCGCGGGCGGACCTGCGCTACTACCTCGAGCGCATCGGGCAGCGCCGGGCCGCGCTTGCCTCCCATACCCCTGCCACGCCCTGACCTTGGGCTGTATCCGGACGGCCACCCAAAGTGCAGATCCGGGCGGTTTTCGGCCTTGCATGAGGCGTGGATGGGGCGAAAATCACATCTGCCGAACCTATCTTTGGCGCCAACGGATCGTCTGGGCCTGGTGCCCGGCGAGTCCTGTTTCGAGGAGAAATAGAACGATGAATCGCCGACCTTGGATCGCGGGGCTGCTGCTGAGCGCCGGGTTCCTGCTGGGCCTTGCGGGTTGCAGCGGCAAGACGAAGACCGAAGGCGGGTCCTCAGTGAAGAACGGAGAGGCCGGCCCGGTTGAACTTAAGATCGGCGCGAACCTGGAACTCTCTGGCAAGGTCGCCGGCTGGGGCGAGGACAGCAAGAAGGGCATGCAACTGGCCGTTGACGAGCTGAATGCGGACCCCAAGAGCGGCGTGAAGCTGAGCATTCTCTTCGAGGACAATGCGTCTGACGCCGCGAAATCCAAAGACGCGGTCAAGAAGCTGATCCTGCAGGACAACGTGAACGTGGTGGTGGGCGCGGTGGCTTCGAACGATACCATGGCCGCCATGGAAGTCGCGCGTGACGAACACATCCCGATGGTTACGCACGCCTCGACCAACGTCACGATCACGCAGAAGGGCGGCAAGTGCATCTTCCGGATCTGCTTCCACGACGACTTCCAGGGCCAGGTGATGGCCAAGTTCGCCAAGGACGAGTTGAAGGCGCAGTCGGCGGTCCTGGTGGTGGCGAAGGGCAACGCGTACTCGGAAGGCCTGGTCAAGAGCTTCAAAGAAGCCTTCACTGCCGGCGGCGGCAAAGTCCTGAGCGAAGAGGCCTACCAGGAAGGCGACACCGATTTCCAGACGCTGGTCACCAAGATCAAGTCGGCGGATCCCGACGTGGTATGGGTGCCGGGGTACTACAACGAAGTTCCGCTGATCATAAAGCAGGCCCGCGCGATCGGATTCCAAAAGCCGTTCCTGGGCGGCGACGGATGGGACGACCCCAAGCTGTACGATCTCGGCGGCGCGGACATTAAGGACAACTACTTCTGCAACCACTTCAGCCCCTCATCGACCAACCCGATGGTCCAGACTTTCGTGAAGAATTACGGCGCAAAATACAACGCAAAGCCAGGCGCCATGGCCGCACTGGGCTACGACGCCATCTACTGCATAGCGGATGCCGCGCGACGCGCCGGATCCAGCGATCCGGAGAAGCTGCGCGACGCGATCCAAACGCTCAAGGACGTGAAGACGCTCTGCGGCGACGTCACCATGGGCGAGGACCGCGAGGTCATCAAGCCCGCGATGATTCTGAAGACCGGCGAGAAGGAACACGTATTCCACATGAACTTCAAATAACGCCGCACGACTGGACCGTAGTCCGGAAGACCATCGGGGTGCTGCCGGATGCTGCAGGAATCAGGTGGCGCTGAATCGTGGCGGACTTCTTCAACTTCCTGCTTAACGGCCTCTCGATCGGCTCGATCTATGCCCTGATCGCCGTCGGCTACACAATGGTCTACGGCATCATCAAGCTCATCAATTTCGCCCACGGCGAGTTCTACATGTTCGGCGCCTTCGTCGGCTACACGGCGCTGATGTTCGCCTTTGGTGTGCCGGCCAGCGGCGGCGAGCCCGGTTACCTGCCGCTGCTGGCGGCGATCCTGGTGGCGGGCGTGGCCACCGCGGTATTAGCCGTCATCGTGGAACGGTTGTGCTACCGGCCGCTGCGCAATGCGGGCCGTATTGTAGCACTGCTTTCTGCGCTGGGCGTCTCCTTGTTCCTGCAGAATCTTGGGCAGCAGACCGTAAGCGCCAACTACCGGAAGTTCCCGCCTACGATTGCCGACAGCCGCTTCCCGCGCAGCGAGGTGCCGCTCGACTCGATCCAGCCCGGCGATATTTTCTCGCGCAACGTCATCCTGACCTATGCGGTGATCGCCGAGGACGGGCGCCCGCAGCAGCGCAGCGCAACAGTTGCTTTGGCCGGAGAACCCGTCGAAGCCGGCCAATTGGCGCAGGCGCGCGCGCTGGCGCAGAACTCAGCGCTCGAGGCCCACGCCTATTCCTACGCGCGTGTGACAATCAACAACAAGCAGGCGCTGATCGTGGTTACGCTGCTGCTTGTTGCGGCGGGGTTGTATCTGCTGGTCCAGCACACGCGCTTCGGGCGCGCCATGCGAGCGGTATCGGTGGACTTCGAAGCTGCGCAGCTGATGGGCGTGCCCGTGGATCGCATCATTTCGGGAACGTTCTTCATTGGCGCATTCGTAGCCGGGCTGGGCGGCGTGCTGGCGGGCGGAATGTACTATGAGCGCATTGACCCGCTGATGGGCCTGATGCCGGGCTTGAAGGCCTTCGTCGCTGCGGTACTGGGCGGCATTGGCAGTATCCCCGGTGCCATTCTGGGCGCACTGATCCTGGGTATGAGCGAGAAGATGGTGGAGGCGTATGTCAGTTCGGGCCTGCGCGACGCGTTTGCATTCGGGATCCTGATCGCCGTGTTGCTGGTCAAGCCCAGTGGCATCCTGGGCCGATTCGAAGGCGAAAAGGTGTAGGGCGGGGGCGTTGACGAATGGATTTCGACAAGCTCCTCAACTTCTGGGGCCACCACTTGGTGATGGCCGGCGTTTGGATTGCGCTGGCGCTGTCGTTGAATCTCATCAATGGATTCACCGGGCTTTTCTCGTTGGGGCACCAGGGCTTCTGGGGCGTCGGCGCGTATGTGACGGCGGTTGTCCTGACCGTGCTGCCCGCCGAGATGGGCTGGGCCGACGCGGGCATGTTATCCTTTCTGATGACCTTCCCGCTGGCGATGCTTGTCGCGGCCCTATTTGGCCTCATCGTCGGCGTGCCGTGCCTGCGCATGCGCGGTGACTACTTGGCCATCGCGACGCTGGGCTTCGGCGAGATTTTTCGCAACATCGCGATCAACAGCGAATGGCTAGGCACGTCGCAGGGGTTGTCCGTACCTAACGTCTTCCGCGCGTTCCTGCAGGAACAGATAGGCCTCGAGCGCATGGCAGCCCGGCGCGCCGAGATGTTTTTCTACATCGCGCTATCCTGGGCGGTCGCCCTGTTGACGCTGCTCCTGCTACGAAATCTGATGCGTTCGGCGCACGGCCGCGCCATCACTGCAATCCGCGACGACGAGACCGCCGCAGAATTATTGGGCGTGAACCTGACGCGCTACAAGGTCCTGGTCTTCGTCCTCGGCGCCGCGCTGGCGGGCTTGGCCGGCGCCGTTTACGCGAATTACCAGCGCTACGTCTCGCCCAACCAGTTCGGGTTCATGCAGGGCGTGATTTTCCTGGTTATCGTGGTGATGGGCGGAATGGGCAGTTTCTCCGGCACCATCCTGGCGGCGCTGCTGATCTACGCGGTACCCGTCTTCCTTACGTTCGCACCGGATACGTGGGTCATCCCGATCTTTTACGATCCGACCCAAGGCGGCGTCGTGCACCGTTCCCTGAAGGACCTGTGGCAAGTCTTCTTTTCGCTGATGTTAATTATCGTTGTCTTGTTGCGGCCGCAGGGCCTGATGGGAAACCGCGAGTTCTCGCTGGTGAAACTCTGGCGACGGCTGTTCGGAAAGAAATCCGAATCGGCCTCCACATCCGGGGAGGCCGGAGCATGAGCGCGAGCGCTTCTACAACCGAACCCCTGCTGGCGGTGAAGGACATTCGCAAGACCTTCGGCGGGCTGGTCGCGGTCGACGACTTCACCCTGGAACTGGCGCCGGGCGAAGTGGTGGGCTTGATCGGACCGAACGGAGCCGGCAAGACGACCGTCTTCAATCTGCTGACGGGGGTATACAAGCCGGACGCGGGCTCGATTTCCGTTCGAGGCGTGGACACCGGCTGGCTATCGCCCGACCGCATCACCGGGCTGGGCATCGCGCGCACCTTTCAGAACATCCGGCTCTTTCGCGACATGAGTGTGGTCGAGAACGTAAAGGTCGGATTCACGCCGGTGAAGCGCCAATCGATTTTGGGCGCCGTCTTCCGTTCGCCGGCATTCCGGCACGAAGAAAAGGAAATTGACCGGGAGGCTACGGAACTCCTGGAGCTCATGGGGCTCCAGGACCTGGCAAGCGCGCGATCGGCGAGCTTGGCTTACGGGCAGCAGCGGCGTCTGGAAATCGCCCGTGCGCTGGCCAGTCGGCCCAAGGTCCTGCTGCTCGACGAGCCCGCCGCAGGCGCCAACGAGAGCGAATCTGCCGACCTACAGCAGTTGATTCGCGACATCCGCGAGCGCTTCGATCTCACGATTCTCGTTATCGAGCACGACATGCCCTTCGTCATGAGCCTGGCCAAGCGTCTGCTGGTGCTCGACCACGGCGTGACGATCGCGCAGGGGCTGCCCGAGACCGTTCGCGAAGACCCCAAGGTCATCGAAGCCTATCTGGGCCAGGAGGCGCACCAATGAGCGCCCCGAACGGATCGGCACCGGTGCTTCGCGTCGACGGACTGGACGTTTTCTACGGCGGCATTCAGGCGCTGCGCGGCGTCTCCTTGGACGTTCGCAAGGGTGAACTCGTCACGCTGATCGGCTGCAACGGCGCCGGCAAGAGCACTACGTTGAAGACCGTCTCGGGCATGCTCAAGCCCAAGGCGGGCAAGGTGGTCTTTCAGGAGCAGCCCATCGAGGGACGCCCTTCGCACGACATCGTGCGTCGGGGGCTGGCTCTGTGCCCCGAAGGGCGGCGCATCTTCCCAAACCTGACCGTCGACGAGAATCTCGACCTGGGCGCCTACATCCGTAGTGACCGCGCCGAGATCCGCAGCGACCGCGACAAGATGCGCGGGCTCTTTCCGATCCTGGCCGAGCGCGCCAAGCAACTGGCCGGGACGCTCTCCGGCGGCGAACAGCAGATGCTGGCCATCGCGCGCGCGCTGATGTCGCGGCCCAAGCTGCTTATGCTCGACGAACCCAGCCTCGGCCTGGCGCCGAAGCTGGTCGAACAGATCTTCCAGGTGCTGGCGAACCTGAAGCGGGAGCACGTCACGATCCTGCTGGTGGAGCAGAACGCGCGCCAGGCGCTCCAGGTGGCCGACCGCGGCTACGTTCTGGAGACCGGGCGTATTGTCAAGGATGGGCCGGCCCGCGCTCTGGCCGATGACCCCGACGTGCGCAAGGCCTACCTGGGCGGCTGACGCAGCGCAAGAAGACCGGTTTTCGAGGAGGCGGACCGGCCTCGCGCGTCTATACTTGGACGGCTGCAACGGTCGATAAGAGGAGGACAGGCCGCGTGGTCCGGGACCGTACCGTGGACGGCAACCGGCGCAACGACGCTCATGGCTAAGATCGTTAAACCCATTCGGGCCTTCATTCGTTCGAATTTTATCGCGGGCCTGTTCGTCGCGGTGCCAACCGCCATTACGGTGGTCGTGCTGCTGTGGTTCTGGAACGCCATGGACGGCCCGCTGCGCTTCGTCTTCGGCCTCAGCCAGGTCGGCGGGGTTGGCGGGGGCTCCTACGAGCGCGTTGTGGACGCGATCCAGAAATCCGACTACGAGCAGTTGTTGATTCCTCTGCTTGGACTGGCGCTGCTGATCCTGTTGGTCCTTGTGCTGGGCATCGTGATCCGCAGCTTTATCGGCCGCTGGCTGCTGCGCGTGCTTGAGGGCCTGGTGGCGCGCGTGCCGCTGGTCGGTTGGCTGTACATCTCGGTCAAGCAGTTAGGCGAGGCCTTCGTCAACGACAAGGGCGAGACGCGGTTCCAGAGTGCCGTGCTGGTGCAGTTCCCGATCAAGGGCACGTGGGTGATCGGCTTCGTGACCGGCAAGGCGGGCCTGCTGGGAAAGACGCTCAGCGAATCGCTGAAGAAGCAGACCGAGGCCGCCGGGCTGCCGGCCGACGAGATCATCACCGTCTTCGTGCCCACGACGCCCCTGCCGACGCAAGGCTTCACGCTGATACTGCCGCGCAGCGAGGCTTTCGAGCTGCCCATCTCCGTTCAGGACGCGATCAAGCTCGTGATCTCCGGCGGCATCGTCGGAAAGCCCAAGGACAGGGAAAAGTCGAAGCTGCGCGCAGACCAGTCGTCCTTCCCCGATGCCATCGTGATGGATTCGTCGCTCGAAAACGATTCCAAGACCGATACGCCGAAGGTCCCTTAAGCGAACACCAGAGGAGAGACTGTCCCTTGGATGCCACGCTCACCCGTCTGACACATCTGGTCGCCGGCAAGGACATGCGGCTGGCCAGCGCCTCGGCGGTGATTCTTGCCGAACTCGCGCCGCGCGATCCGGCCGTCACCTCCGCGCTGAAAGAGGCGCTCGAGAAGAGCGACGGGACCCTGCGCAGCTTCGTGATCGACGCGCTGGGCCGTATCGGCACTCCGCAGGCCGCCGACGCGCTGGTGCCCTGCATCCAGGCCGGCGGGCCGGTCAGCGAGGAAGCCCTGCGCGCGGTCGCCCACGCCGGCGCCGGTGCATTGAAGCCCCTCGCGAAAATGCTCCCCAAGGCGCCGCCGGACCTTCAGCCGAAACTGGCCGAGGCCATCGTGCGCACGGGCGAACGCCAGGGGTTCGCCGCCGTCGTTGAGGAACTGCGCGAGCCCGAAACGGCGCGTGCCATCCGCGAAGGCGTGCGCCACGCGATCTCCGGGCTGGACGAAAAGGCCCGCGGCGCACTGCTGGCGCAGCTTACGCGTGCACTGGGCGCTGCGACCTTCGTGAAAAACGAGTCCGCTGCCGTCGCGGCGCTGGAGATGGTCGGCGACCTGCGCGACGCCGATGCGCTGCAGTTGCTGCTCAAGCACACGGGGAAGGACGCCACGCCGCGCGCACGCGGCGCCGCGCTGCGTTCCATCGGCATGCTGCGCCTCGATGCCGACAAGCGCGGGCGCCTTGCCGGCAAGCTCCTGCCGCTGCTGCACGAGACCGACTTCTCGCACACCGTGGAACCCACGCTGCGCGCCCTCGACGGCGCCGACATCGGCGGCGAGCACCGCCGGGCGCTCGAGAAGCTGGTCGCCTCCACCTTCCCAGAGGTCCGCGAGTTCGCCATGCGCGCGCTGGCCGTGCACGCCACACCGCGCACGCTGGCCGAACTGATCAAGTGCCTCGACGACCCCGACCGCACGGTTCGGGAGGACGCCGCCCAGGCCTTGGCACGCGCGCCCAACGCCGCCGTCCCGCTGAGCGAGAAGCTCGCTGCGGTTGACGATGGCGAGGCCAGCCGCACCATCGCGAACGTCCTCCGCGAGATGGCGGACGGCATCCCCGACCGGGTCGTTACCCGTCTTGCCCAGGCGTACGTGGAACTGGCCGCCGGCGCCAAGCGCAAGGCCAAGGCCGGCGAGAGCGAAGACGACCTGCGCCGCAACGCCGACGCGCGGCGCGGCGCGCTGCTGCTGGTGCTGCGCGCGGCTGGCAAGTCTACGCTCGCCTCCGAAGCGCTCAAGGAAGCCCGCGCTCTACGCACGAAGGGCGAGCCCCAGCGTGCACTCAGCCTGCTGCGCTCGGTCGCCGGAGTAGAAGGCTGGAACGAAGAGCACCGCGTCGAGCAGGCGCTGGCCGGACTGGCCGTCACGCCACTGGACCTTTCGCGCACCGCCCGCGCCGCCGATCCGAACCTACGATTGCTCGAGGAAGCCGTGTCCGGCTCGGCCTTCAGGCCCAAGGAACTGGCGCGCCAGGTCCTCAAGGACCGCACGCTCAGCCGCCGCATCCAGTACTACGTCGGCCACCACTTCGCGGAGCGAATGCAGAGCGGCCGCGAGTTCGGGCGCGAGATCCTGGTCGCGCTGGCGAAGAACGCCCGGAGCGAGGAAGGCAAACAGGCCAAACAGAAACTCGCGGTGGAAGGCCTGCTGAAGGGCGCGCCGGCTAAGAAGCGCGGCATTCTGGAAGAACGCGCGGAAGTGTTAATGGCGGCCGCCGACCTGGCGGCGAAGTCGCGCGCGGAAGAAGATCTGAAGGAGCAACGCCGCCAGGCCCGCGAACGTTGCGCGCAGAAAAACGCATTCAGGCAGCCCGCCAAGCGTGTGCGCTGGAAGACCGTCGAGACCAAACCGAAGAAGAAGTCCGCCCAGAAGAACGCCAAGAAGCGCTGAGCGTGCGGTTCTTCGCCTGAATTTCGCCGAAAAAGCACATGTGCACCCCATGCTCAGGGAGCGCTTTTCACGTGGTATTGAAAAAGCGTAAGTCCTGTTCTATAGTTACTTAAAATGAAGAAAGGAGAGTGTGCCACGTCAAACAAAGCGGAGGAAGAATTGGAAGATCAGGAAGACCAGGAAGAGCCCAAGGCGTCCAAAGCGCCCAAGGAGTCCAAGGGCCTGAAGATGAACATCACCATCCCGATCCCGAAGGCCGAGGAAACGGGCGAAGGCGGCACCGCCACCGTCGAGGGCGAGTCCGAGACCTTCTACGGCACCAAGTTCCGGTACATGATCCAGTTTTCGGGCCAGGCGCTGGTGACGATCCAGAGCAAGCCGCCGAAGCCCAACCTGCGGCCCAAGATCAAACCCATTCGCCTGAAGGTCAACAAGCGCTACAAGGCGCTCTACGCCAAGATCGGCCCCGAGAAGATCAAGTACGTCAACACGCAGCCGCCCGCGAAGGGCAAGTTCACCATCGACCTCCAGAACAACCTGCCGGAACTCGAGCAGATGATCTGGGACATCGAACACATGTAATCCCGTCCGCCGTCTTGTTCTCAGATCGATTCATTTTCAATCCAAGACCTTTTCGTGCGTCGTAAGTGCCTCGCCTGCTTCAAGTTGCGGGTATCCGCCGATTCGCCAAAAGGCGCACGCGGGGCGAATTATTATTCGACCTGTAGGGGGTAGCCACCGCCTCGCAAGGAGCCTTATGATGAACGCCACGATCCGCATGCAGAACGCCTATCGCCATACTCAAGCCGGCACGCTGATGCGCGTGCTCTTCGGCCTCATCGGCGCCGGCATCTTCATCGCCGCGGGCCTGGCCGGAGAGTGGGTCATCGCGGGGAGCATCGGCGGCCTGATGGCCTTCGTGCTGCTGCTCTTCCACGACCTGCACGTGGACGTCGAAGCCGAATGCATCCGCCTGCGCTTCGGCGTCGGGCTGCTGCGGAAGACGGTCCCGCTGGCCGACGTGAAGGCCTGCCGCCGCGTGCGGAACACCCCGCTGTACGGCTGGGGCATCCGCTACATCGGCCGCGGCTGGCTGTACAACGTCTCGGGGCTGAATGCCGTCGAGTTGGACCTGGCCAGCGGCAAGCGCCTGCGCATCGGCACCGACGATCCCGAAGGCCTCGAGCAGGCCATCAAAGTGCGGTTGCACCGCACCGACCGGGAGAAGTAACGCGCAGCGGGGACCGGGCTCCGGACGCCGGGGGCCAAGTTGACCTCAGCGCGCCGAATTCTAGTATGAAGGCGAATTTCAGAAAGAGGTGGTTCGCTATGGATCTCGCCGAATACAGACGCCGCTACGAAGGCAAGGATGCCACGCCCGGCTGGGACGCCATCAACGCGCGGCTGGAACAGGTGTATGGCGCGCAGGAGCCCAAGCACTGGGGCACGCTCATCAAGCACATGCTCGGCGGGCCGGACCCGCTCGACGGCATCAGCGCGTTCGAATGCAGGGATGGCGGGAAGAGCCATCTGCATTTCGTCACTTATGGATACTCGTCTCTGTACTACGACGAGGAAGCTGCCGGCGGCGAGTTCAGCCGGTACGGATTGGAGATGACCTTCCGGCTGGCCAGCGAACTTCCGCCGGCCGAACAACCGCTATGGGTCTGCAACCTGCTCCAGAACCTGGCCCGGTACGTCTTCAAGAGCGGCCGCTGGTTTGAGCCCTACCACTGGATTCCCACCAACAGCCCCATCCGGGCGGATTTCGATACCGACCTGGTGGGCTTGGCGTTCCTGTTGGACCCCGTGCTGGGCGGCATCGATACTCCGCACGGCCGCGTGGAGTTCATCCAGGCCTTCGGCATCACGAAGCAGGAATTGGAATCGTTCAAGGACACCAAACAGACCGCCGAGGCGCTGATCGACGCGCGCCGCAAGTCCAATCCGCTTCTGGTGACGGACCTCGCCCGCAAAGACGGCTAACTGTCAGAACCTGCGGTCGAGAATCCCGGCATCCGGATCCCGGCCCCCGGTCCCCGCAAGATTTCCGTTATACGACGGTCAGCGGCTTCACTTCGTCGCCGGGTTCCTTGCCGAACCCGTCGTAGCGGCCATACTCCTCGGCCAGTTCGACCATGCACACGATGTTCTCGGGCTTCACGTAGGGCGCCACCGAGCACGCCGTCGAGAGCACGAAGCCGCCGTTGGGCTTGCCGGCCTTCAGGCGCCACTTGATGTCGTTCTCGCAGGCCTCCTTGCCGCCGCGCTGCTGGAGCAGGTTCGAGACGCTGTCGACGTTGCCCTTGAAGAAGAACTTCTCGCCGTACTTCCTCTTGGCCTCTTCGATGTCGGTGTTGCCCAGGGGCGGCGGGTCGAGCGTATCGATGCCATCCACGCCGGTCTCGACCATCAGGTCCAGGCGGTCGCCGATCGCGCCGCAGGTGTGGACGTAGAAGGGGATGTCCACGCCGCGCGCGCGGATGCCTTTCCAGACCGCCTGCTCGCAGGGCAGCACGAACTCCTCGTAGTGCTCCTTGCTGAAGAACCCACCTCCGGCGAAGGCGCTGGACATCAGCAGCGCGTCGACGCCGCGCTTCGCGATGCGCTCGGCGTTGTCGATGCAGCCGATGGCGTAGCGTGCCAGGATCTCCTTCATCAGGTCGGGGTTGTCGATGAATCCCATCAATGCGCGCTCGTAACCGAAAAGTTCCATGATCTGGCTCATGGGGCTAAAGAACTCGCCGTGCACGCTCAGGTCCGGCGCCATCTTGCGCACCAGCTCGATGGTGCGGTACTCGTGCGGCGGGAAATAATTGTCCGCGTCGCCGTAGGGCGGTTCGTACTTGTCGTTGCCGAAGAAATACGGGTACTTCAGGCCGGCCTCGGTGTGCGGGTCGTCGTAGTAGATCTTGTCGAGGTCGATGTCGTCGAGTTCCGGGCGCACGGCCATGTCGTTGTCCTTCACCAGCTTCTCGACGTCGTTGGGGTCGGCGCCGGGGAGAGGGACGTAGTGGTGCGCGTTGTCGTCGTGCGGGCACTTGGTCGCGCCGGGGTAGTTCTTCCAAAAGATCAGATCCTCGCCTTCCTTCTCGTCCGACACAACCAGGCGCTCGACGTTCTTCTTCCAGTTCTCGGGGCGCCCGGGCAGATTGATCATCACGCCGTCGAAGCGGTACTTGCGCGCCAGGCGCACCAGGCACTCGGCGAAGACCTCGCTCGAATGCCAGATCTCGTAACCGGGAAACTCGGTGTTGACCATGTAGTGCCCGATGCTCAGCTGGCACATCACGGGCACGCGGTCGGCCTTCTGGTGCCGCATCGCCAGCGCCATGCGCTCGCGCCCGGTCATCGTCTTGGCCTTGGCGGGCGTCTTCGGTTCGGCGGATACGCTTTGCGGACTCATGCTCGGGCTCCTTTTCGGGTCCAATCGCGTTCGATTCAGACGGCTGCCACCTGCGGGATGGCGAAGACCTGCTGCAAGACCAGCGACGCGCCGCCAAGCACCCCGGCGTGGGGGCCCAGCGCCGAGGCCTTCACTTCAAGCCGCTCGGCGAAGGGGCGCATGGCTTCGCGGGCGATCTGGCGCTTCAGCGGGATGACCACCGCGTCGGAGTGCGCGGCCAGCGAGCCGCTCAGCAGCACCAGCGTGGGACGGGTGAGGTTCACGAGGTTGCCCACCGCGCGTCCAATGCGCTGCAGCGCACCGTCGCGCAGGGAAGCGACGGCGGCCTTCGGGCTGCTCCAGAACTCGTTCAAACCGCCCTCGGCATTGGCCTCGGCCAGGTCGCAGCGCCCGCGGTCGATCAGCTCGCGGCGCAAATAGCTCCAGCCGATGAACGTCTCCAGGCAGCCGCGTCCGCCGCACGCGCACAGCGGGCCGCCGGGCTCGATCTTGAAGTGTCCCAGCTCCGCGCTGGCTTCCATCGCGCCGCGCAGCGGGCGGCCGTCGGCCAGGATCGCCGCGCCGATCTGCCCGGGCTCAAGCAGCACCAGGACCGCGTCCTTCACGCCCGCCGCCGCGCCGTACAGGCGCTCGGCCGAAAGGTGTGCGTTGGCGACGTTTCCGATGACGACGTGTTCGATGCGGGTGGCCTCGCGCACACGCTGCACCAGCGGAGCGCCTTCGTCGAGGCTGCGGAAGGCCGTCGCCTGGATCACGCGCCCGGCATCCGTGTCGAGGATGCCCGGCACGGAGAGCCCCAGGCCCAGGCAGCGGTAGAGCGGCTCGGCACCGCCGGGGAGCACCGCCGCGACGGCCTCGGCGATCTGCTGCACGACTCGCGAAGGCTGGTCGGGCGCGGCCACGGCGAGTTCGTGGCTCGCGAGCATCTCGCCGGCCAGGTTCACGCGGCCGGCGCGGAGGCGCTCGCGATCCATCGAAACGCCCAGCGCGTAGGGGCCGTCGAGGTTCAGCCCGACGAGCAGTTCGGGGCGCCCGCGCTCGCCTTCGCCGCGCGGGAGGCTGCCGCATTCGGTGAGCAGGTTCGCGCCGAGCATCTCGTCGACGAGTTCGCCGACGGTGGTCAGGCGGATCCTCGTGCGGCGATGGATGGCCAGGCGCGAGGCTGGGCCGGGGCGCAGGGCGTCCAGGACCAAGCCGCGGTTGAAGGCGCGCTTGAGGGTCTGGTTGACGTTCTGCGGTGTGCTTAGGTCGAGCATTTTAATCCCAGTCCCGTTATTAATCCTGCCCCTTGATACACCGGATTTCAGGCAATGTCAACGGTGCCGTTAATAAATACTCAAAAACCATAAGCCCTTATTTTTGAATATTTTGTAGCACGAAAGCCAGGTCGGAACGTCATTTAGAACGCCGGGACCTTTCAGCGCACAACGCGCTGGCGGTCATTCCCCGCGCGCCGTATCATCGTCGAGCCTAGGGCCTACGGGATGATCCAGGCAACCATGAGCGCCGCACCGACTGCCAGCGTGGGTCGCGAATCGCCCGAGCGCGTGCTCGTGAAGGAAGTCAATTGGCTCGGCGACATCGTGATGAGCCTCCCCGCGCTGAAGGCCGTGCGCGCCGCATGGCCCAAGGCGAAGCTCAGCCTCCTGATCAAGAAGGAACTCGCTGGCTTCTTCGACGGCTCGAAGTGGATCGACGAGGTGATTCCCTACCGCGTCGGCAAGGGCCTTGCGGGCATCGGCGACCGGCGCAGGCTGATCGGCGAGCTGCGTTTGCGGCGCTTCGATCTCGCGGTGCTCTTTCCCAACAGCTTCGAGTCGGCCTTCTGGTCGCTGCTGGCGCGCGTGCCGCGCCGAGCCGGCTACGTGCGCGACGGCCGCGGTTTGATGCTCACGCACGGCACGCGCCCGACCGCCGAGATCCTCGAGACGCACCAGGTCCACTACTACCTGCACATGCTCCACGAGACCCTGGGCCTGGACGGCGACGCCAGCGCTTTCGCGCCGGACGTCCACGAACCGCACCGCGCCAAGATGCAGGCGTGGCTGAACGAACGCCGCAAGCGCCCGGGCGGGAAGTTGATCGCGCTGGCCGCGGCGGCGGCGTACGGACCGGCCAAGGAATGGCCTGCGGCGCACTTCGCGGCCTTGATCGATCTGCTCGCCGAAAAGCACGGCGCGGAGTGCGTGCTCGTCGGCGCGCCGAGCGAACGGCGCAAGAGCGAAGAGATTGCCGCGCAATGCAAAGCCGGCGCGCTGGTGGCCGCCGGGGAGACCGGCGTCGGCGAAGCGCTGGCGCTGCTGAGCCTCTGCGGCGGCTTCGCGGGCAACGACAGCGGCAGCATGCACGTCGCCGGCGCGCTCTCGCTGCCGACGGTGGGAATCTACGGCTCCACGCGCGCCGACCGCACCGGCCCGCTGGGGCCGAAAACGAAGACGATCTACCACGCCATCGAATGCAGTCCGTGCCTGAAGCGCACCTGCCGCTTCGGGCACTACAATTGTTTGACGCAGATCGCCGCGCAGGAAGTCGCAGGCGAACTCGAGAAGCTGGGCGTTTTTGCATAGGAGATTGCCATGCCGACCGCCAAGTCCGCACGAGCCGTCAAGAAGTCGGCTCCGCGTCCTCCGAGTCGGACCGAGCGCCTGATCCTGGAGCTCAACCAGGAAGGCGAGGTCGAGGTCCGCAAGGTGGTGAAGCAGCTCGCCGCGCTGGGCGAGCGCGCCGTTCCGGATCTCGTGCACGCCTGTGCCAAGAACCGCAATGCGCGCATCCGGCGCTGGGCGGCCGAAACGCTGGGGCATATCGGCGGCGCCGAGTCCCGCACCGCCATACGCAAAGCGTTGAAGGACTCGCACATGTCCGTGCGCCTGCACGCGGTCGACGGCATTGTGCGCCTGGGCGACGAATCGATGGCGAAGTACCTCCTCCCCCTGGTGAAGGACGAATCCGGCGGCGTGCGGGCGCGAACGGTGCAGGCGCTGGCGCGCTTTAAGGTGCCGAAGTCCGAAGCCGCCCTGATCAAGGCCACGCGCGACGAAAAGTGGTACGTGCGGCAGCAAGCCGCCGACGCCCTGGGCGCGCGCAAGGCCGTCAAGGCGCGCGCCGCGTTGAATCGGCTCACGCGCGACAAGCACATCGCTGTGCGCAACGCGGCCTACCGGGCGCTCAATACGCTGAAACGGTAGCCCATACTGCTATGTGACTCGCTCGAACGAAACGGGTTCAGATCCTATGGGCGAAGGGCTCGTGTTACGGGCTACAGCTACATGCGCGAAAACCTCAGAAATCTACCAATCGACACAGGCGCAACGCAGGTATTGACCGCAGCGCAATCTCACACCCTGCGCGCACCTGTCGTCCGTAGGACCGAAAGCAAAGTTCAGTTTGCTACCGACCGAGAAGAAGGGGACGCGTGGCTTGTGGTAGGCATTGACATCGAGTTCCTATTAGGGACGCAGATAGAGCCCATTTTAGTAACGGAAGAGTCGCTTGATTGGGCATTGAAGAAGTACCACCCTGCACCGAAGTTTCCCACGCAGATGATACTGGATATCGAACGTGCTCTGCTGGCCATGCCAGAGGAAGCTCGCCCCTGGATTACCGTGTTGAATGTAGTGGTTATGGATGTTTTGCGGTCCCGCATGCAGTTTATTCGGGTGGAGCGTCCTTCTGGGATGTGGTACGGCAAATACCAAGAGGGTTCAAAAGAAGAGCTCGTTTGGGTTCGGGCCGACGGCGAAAGCCTCAAGTTCGACAAATTTGAATTAGCGCTCAGGCAGTATGCCTCGTCCTTTTCGAAAGAATTGAAGCCAGAATCTTGCCTTCTTCTGTTTTGGGGCGACTGGGTTGTTTCCTGCTTGTTTGATTTTGGCAAGGCGCGCATCGATATAGCGCTCACCATTGATAAACCTTCGCTGCGGCCGTAAGTTGCTTCATGAATTTCTCGGTGCCTTCGTGTCTTGGTGGTTCAAATAGGTCTCACCCTTGCACTAACTCGTACAGGACGCCGCAGGTGGTCTTGGGATCGAGGAACGCCACGCGGGTACCGTGAAGCCCAGAGGCGGGATAGCCTTTCAACGGCACGACGCCCGTCGCGGCGAGGCGCTGCAAGTCCCCGTCGAGGTCCGTGGTGCGCAGCGCGACGTGGTGCAGGCCCGGCCCACGCTTGGCGATGAACTTTCCGATCGGGCCTTCGCCGGGCGCAAGCGGTTCCAGCAACTCGATGCGGAAGCCGTCCTTCTCGGCGATGCGCGCGCGGATCTTTTCGCGTGCCAGTTCCTCCGGCTCTCCGACGTTGAAGCCCAGCGCCACGTAGGTGGGCGCCGCGGCCTTCAGCGATTCGACCGCGATCGCGAGATGGGCGAGGGGGAACCCGTCGAGGCCGGACATCATTTCCTCCCCCTGTATTCGCCGTAGACCTCGCGCAGCGCGCCGCAGATCTCGCCGACGGTGCAGCGCGCCCGCGCGGCGGAAAGGATCGCGCCCATGCGGTCCTTGTCCTCACGCGCGGCGTTTTGAACGGCGGAAAGCGCCGCCTTGGCCTTCGCGCCGTCGCGTTTCTTGCGCAGCGCATGCACGCGCGAGACGGACTCCTTCTCGAGCGACGCATCGATCTTCTGGAACGACGGCCCGCTCTCGTCCTCGACGCCGCTGACGTTCACGTTCACGCCGACGACCTTGCGCTCGCCGCGTTCGATCTCGCGCTGGTAGCGGAAAGCCGCCTCGGCGATGCACTGCTGGTAGTAGCCGGCGTCGACGGCCGCGACCGCGCCGCCGCGCTTCTCGATCTCGGCCATGATGGCCGTCGCGCGCGCTTCCAGTTCGTCGGTCATGGCCTCGATTGCGAAGCTGCCGCCCAGCGGGTCGGCGGTCAGCGCCGCGCCGGTTTCGTACGCAAGCACCTGCTGCGTGTTCAGCGCCAGGCGCGCAGAGAGTTCGCCGGGCAGGCCAAGCGCCTCGTCGTACGCGTTGGTGTGCAGCGACTGGCAACCGCCCAGCACCGCGGCCATGGCCTGGATCGCGACGCGCACGAGGTTGTTCTCGGGCTGCTGGCTGGTCAGCAGAGAACCGCAGGTCTGCACGTGAAAACGCAGCTGCCGAGCCTTGTCGTTCTTCACGCCGAAACGTTCGGCCATCAGCTTCGCCCACATGCGCCGAGCCGCGCGGAATTTGGCGATCTCCTCGAGGAACTCCGTCGCCGCCGCGAAGAAGAAGCTCAGCTGCTCACCCACGCGTTCGATGTTCAGCCCGCGTGCTCGCGCGGCCTCGACGTAGGCAATGCCGTTCGCGAGCGTGAAAGCGATCTCCTGCGGCGCGGTGCAGCCGGCCTCGCGCACGTGGTAGCCGCTGATCGAGAGCGGGTGGAAGCCGCTGAGCGTCTTCGCGCAGTGCGCCATCACGTCCACCGTCAGCGCCATGCTGGGCGCGGGCGGGTAGATGTAATTGTTGCGCGCGGCGTACTCCTTGAGTATGTCGTTCTGCACCGTCCCGCGCAGCTTCTCAGGCGCGACGCCGCGTTCTTCGCCCGCGACCTGGTAGAACGCCAGCAGCACCGCCGCCGGCGCGTTGATCGTCATCGAGGTCGAGACGCGGCCCAGGTCGATCTCCTCGAAGAGCCGCAGCATGTCGTCAACGCTGGCGATCGAGACGCCCACGCGCCCGACTTCGCCCGACGCGCGCGGGTGGTCGGGGTCGAGGCCCAGCTGCGTGGGCAGGTCAAAGGCGACCGATAGGCCCGTCTGGCCCGCGGCGAGCAGCTTGCGGAAGCGCGCGTTGGTCTCGGCGGCGCTGCCGAAGCCGGCGTACTGGCGGAAGGTCCACAGGCGCTGGCGGTACATGCCCGGATGCAGCCCGCGCGTGAACGGCGGCGCGCCGGGAAAGGCCTCGGCCTCCAACTTCGCGGCGTCGACGTCGGCAGGCGTGTAGAGCGGCTTCAATTCGTCGCCGCTGATCGAGCGTGGCGGGACGGGCCCGATCTCCTTGCGGTAGCCCTTGCCCGGCGCCGCGGCGTCGTGGTTGGCCTTGCGCCAAGCTTCAGCGTTTTCGGCCGCGTCGCGCAGCGGGTCGCTCACGGCTTCACCTTTGCTTTCAACACTTTCTCGACGGCGCTCTCGAGATCCATCTTGCCGTCCGCGCAGTCGCCGACGAGCTTGCGCAGGGATCCGCCGGGGGCCAGGCTCGCTTCCCAGGCGTCGCCGGCGCGGCGCGTGGCGCGCCAGAGAATCTCGCGCGCGAGGCGGTTGCGCGTCAATTCGGCGGCAAGCTTGGGCTGGTTCAGGAACGCGCGGTGGCGCAGCATCCCGTCGACCAGTTCGTCGCCGCCTTTCTGGTCGAGCCCCGAGAGCAGGTGGACCTCGGGCATCCACTTCGGGCCCTCGTAGCCCGTGGCGAAATCCCGTCCCAGTTGCCGCAGCGCGCGGCAGACTTCGCCGGGCGATTCGCCCAGCGCCTGCTCGATCTGGAGTTTCAGCTCACGCGCGCCGGGGCGGTCGGACTTGTTGACGACGAAGAGGTCCGCGATCTCGAGGATGCCCATCTTCATCAGCTGGATGTCGTCGCCGAGGCCCGGCACCTGCACGACGCAGACGGTGTCGGCCAGCGCCACGACCTGGGTCTCGGCCTGTCCCGCGCCGACGGTCTCGACGAAGACCACGTCGAAGCCCGCGCCGCCCAATACGCGAAGCGTATCGCTGGCAGCGGCGGCGAGGCCGCCGGTCGCGCCGCGGTTGCTCATGCTGCGCACAAAGACGCCGGTGTCGCTGCGGTGGCTGGACATGCGGATGCGGTCGCCCAGCAGCGCACCGCCGGTGAAGGGACTCGACGGGTCCACCGCGACGACGCCGACGCGCTTTCCGCGCTTGCGCAGGATCGCGGTCAGGTAATCGACGAGCGTCGACTTGCCGGCGCCCGGCGGGCCCGTCAGGCCGACGGTGTGCGGCGGCAGGGGCAGCGCCGCGACCGCGCGCGAGGCCGCGCGGGCCGTTTCCGGTTCGGCGGATTCCAGCTGCGAGATCAGCTTGCTGGCGGCGCGCCGGTCGCCGTTTCGCGTGGCGGCGGCGAGCGTTTCGGCGGTGGCGGCGGCCTTGGGGCTCATGATGGAGATACTATTCGTTTCCGCAAAGGTCTTCAAATGAGGCAAGGGAACGGTTTGCCGCAGTCCCGGACGCGGCCCTTGGCATCGTATTCGGCCCAATAGATCACGTCGCGAAAGTCTTGCCTCGCCTGCGTGGCGAAATGGCGCAGCTTGGCGATGTCCCCAGCGGCCAGGATAAGGACGCACCGAGCGATCCGCTCGCCGCCGGGCCCTTGGAGCAGCGACGCAAGCACTGGCGCGATACCGTTCAACGCGCCAGGGCCGAAGTCGGCTTCGATGCGCTGCTCGATGTCCGGCGCCATGGCAGTTCCTTCCACATCCGTTCCGCGGCCGCGGCATCACTTTCCGGGGATGACCGGCTGCCGTTCCTGGCGGATGCGCGGGACCTCGCCGTTGAAGAGTTTCAGGCTCACGGCGACATCGGACATCTGTTTGCCGCCGACGATCTCGATGCGGTGCTTGGCCATGGTCAGGTGCTTGGCCATGCGGCCGCCGGCATGGGCCGTGTCGAGGAAGTAGATCTTCACGTCCTTATCCGCGTCGTCCATCTCCAGCTTCAGGTTCGTCTCCGCGAGATCGAAGACGATCTTGTCGCACTGGATAATGTGCGAGCCTGTCTGGATCTCCACGCGCCCTGTGCATTCCAGCGACTGCATCGCGCCGGAGAAGACGCCGCCCGGCACCGGCGCGGCCTCGCCGCCGCCGGCCTCCATCTTGACGAGCAGTTCGTCGGCGTGGATCACCAGGCCGGCCTGTGTGATGACCACGTTGCGTTTCAGCTGCAGCTGGCCGGAGAAGCTTTCGTACCGGAGTTCGCCGTCGCAGGAGATCGAGACGATGCCTCCAGCGAAGGCGAGGGACGGCAGCATTCCGCCCGCGGCGGGCGCCGGCGCGGCGGCATCGCCCGCGGGCGCGGCCGCCGGGTCGGCGAGGGTGACGTTCACCAGCACGCCACCGAGCGCGTGGAAGGTATCCAGGCGCAGGTCCATGATGAATTTGTACGACTGAATCGCATCCTTTTCGGACCACAGGGTCGCCGGCTTGCGGCCTTCGCGGTCGCCTTCCAGCGTCACCATGTGGAGGATCAGCTGCCCGTTGTCGTTGAACTCGGTGATGTATTCGAGCTTAGCGCCCTTCGCGCTGCGCCCCGGCATGTTCATCTCGACGTCCTTGCTGGCCGAGAGTTTTTCCATGTTGCCGCGTTTGATATCGCGCACGACTTCGATCGATTCTCCGCGCAGGATGGTGCGCGTGCTGAGTTGGTCGATCTGGACGTGGTCGACGAGCGCGAAGACTTCCTTCTTGTCGAGTTCCTCCTCGCGTTCGAAGCGCGAGAAGCTGCCGTCGCCGCGCAGGTAAATGTCGCCGCCCGAGACGTCCATCAGCCCGCCCGCGGTCTCGGCCGTGTTGGGGGCGGCCTTGGGCGTGGCCTCGGACTGGCCCTTCGCCAGCCACGGGAAGGTGCCGCCGCGCAGGACCGCCACGCGCTGCAGGTCCTCTTCCTTGATGGTGAACTTGGGCGCGGGCTTTTCCCCCGCGCCGCCGCCTTCGCCGGCGCGCGTGACGAAGGCGGACAGCAGGAGCGTCCCTGCTACGACATACGCAATGCGTTTGCTCATGGCCCTTCCTCCGGCGAGTGCTTGGGGTAGGGCATGATCAGGTAGCGCCCGGTGGGCGTGAATTTTCCGGTCTTGCCGTCGTAGTCCAGGCTGGGCGGCGGGCGTTTGGCCATCTGGCGCTCGACCTGACCGATCTCGGACTGCAGCGCGATCTTTTCGGTGGGCGAGGCGCTTTGCAGATCGTTGCGCAGCTTGATCAGCCGTTCCATCTCGGGCGCGTGGACTTGCAGGAGCTTGCTGCCCGACGACGGGTCCTTCATGTAGATGCGCACGGCCTTGGACGGATCGTCGGCGGCCAGGCGGTGCTGCTGGTTCTTCATGTCGAAGAAGATGCGGTCGCAACGGATGTAGTGGCTGTCGGTCTTCAGTTCGACGCGACCGGTGCACTCGGCGGACCGGACGCTGCCGGCGAAGATGCCGGGCTTCACGTCGGGGTCCTTCTTCTCGCCCTTCTTGTCCTTCGGGTCTTCCTTCTTGCCGTCCTTGGGCTTCTCCTTCTTCTCCGTCTTGGCCGGTGCGTCGGGCTTGGGCGGGTCCAGGCGCAGGACCAGGTGGTCGGCGAGGATCTGCATGCCTTCCTGGTGGATCAGCACGTTGTCGGTGACGTGCAGCTGTCCGTCGGCGCTGGCAAACTTCAGGCTGCCGTCGAACTGCAGCGTGACCTTGCCGCCGGGCGCCATGTCGAACTTGGGCATCATGCTTTCGCTTCCGGCGACTTCCTTGGGCCGGTTCGTGCCGGCGTCCTGGGCGGGCAGGTTGAAGCGCGCGACGCCGCCGCCGTCGGCGATGAAGTTGTTGTTCAGCACGTCGATCTCGAAGCGTTCGCCCGCGATGGCGCTCTCGCCTTCCCACAGGATCGCTTTCGCGCCCGTCTTGGGATCGCCGCGCACGATGATCATATTCTTGGTGATCTTGCCCTGCGCGTCGTAGGCGAGGTCCATGGCGAGGTCTTCGCCCTTCACCTGGATGCCTTCCACGCGCACCAGCACCTTGCCCGAGCCGACGATGCGTTCGACGTGCCCGGTCTTGGTGTCGCGCACGATGCGGATGTCCTCGCCCTTCAGTTGCAGGTCCTTCTCGGGCTGGCGGATGTTCACCCGGTCCTTGAAGGTGAGGATCTCCTTCTCCTGCAGCGGCTCGCCGACCTTCACCGGAATGCGCGTGATCATTCGCGTGAAGCTGTCGTACCAGTCGACCTTGAGCTCGCCGCCCTTGGTGAGGTCCAGCATCGCCGCGCCTTCGTCCGGGGGAGGTTCCTTCTTGGGGTCCTTCTCCGGATCCTTGCTGGCGGCCAGCGCGGCCATCGCCGCGGGGTTGATGCGCAACCATTTGGGCCCGGTCTTGGGCATCGAGAGCCGCTGTTCGCGGCGGCTGTAGACCAGCAGGTTGGTGCCGAGGTCGCCGAGGTCGTCGGTCATGCGCAGCGGCGTGCCCGGCAGGCCTTCGAGGAAGATCGAGTCGCTGACGCCGTCGTAATACATGCGCTGCGCGTCGATGCGGAAGGGCTTGGCGTCGGCGACCGCGGCCTGCGTGTTCTTGGTGCCTTCCACGACCACGCCGCCGATGGCCTCCGCGAACTCCGGCAGCGACGAGCCGGCGTTGCCGAGCGGGTACTGCAGGCAGAGGTGGCGGCATTCGAGTTTCCCGTCGCTGCCCTTGGCCGCGGGATCGGGCGTGACGGCGCGCGTGACCATCAGCACGCCGTTGAGGAACTCGAAGCGCAGCGAAAGCGGGATCTGCTTGTCGGGGGCGATCTCGCCGATGATGCGCGGGCGCGTGGCCAGGTCCAGCAGGCCGGGCCCGTTGCAGCGGATCTTGGTGAGCGTCGGCGGAGCGGAGGGCTTCTTGGGCGCCTTGGGCGCGGCCAGTTCGCCGGCCGGCGGCTTCGCCGCATCCTTGGCGTTCAGTTTCTCCGCGGCATCGGGCTGCTGCTGGAACGGGATCAGCGCGGTGCTGGCCGCGCCGACGGAGGTGAAGCGGATGTCGCGGTGGAAGATCACGCGGCGGCGCTTCACATCCGTCTTGCCGATCAGGCGGCCGGTCTCGTCGGTGACTTCGGTTAGGTGGTCGAGCACGGCGAGTTCCACGATCATGCCGTTGGCCTGGAGTTCCATCATCGAGCGCTGCCCGTCGGGCTGCACGGTGGTGAGCTTGGCCTGCACGACCGGATCGGGCTTGTCGGGATCGTCGGAGACGACGTACAGCGAGAGTTCGCTGGAGCCGACGGCGGGGTTGGTCCACGCGCGCCAGCGCAGGCGTTCGCTGCTGATGACGGCGACGGGCTCGGCACCGGAGCTATGCAGGTCCATCGAGTAGATCTCGATGCGCACGCCGCCTTCGGCTTCGCCGACGGCCGTCTCGGGGCGGTATGTGCCGCTCTTGGCGTAGATCTCGACCCGGCTCTTCTTCATCATGGTGAAGAGCGCCGGCATCTCGACTTCCTCACCGTCCTTTGGGCCTTTCTTCTGCTGCCCGTCTCCCGCGGTCTTTTCGGGCTTCTCGCTCTTCGCGGCCTTTTCGCTCTTCTCCGCCTTGCCGGCCTTTTCCGTCTTGTCCTGTCCCTTGTCCTTAGCACTGGAGGAGAGCACCGTTTGCAGCGTCTCGGTGCCACCGTAATACGTGATGCGCAGTTCGGAGAGTTTCACGACTTCGCCGTCGCTGGCGACTTCGTCGGCCACGAGAGAGAAGGCGAGGTCGCTGTCGGGCGTGCCGCGCACGTAGCGTTCGATGCGCGCGCCCTTCATGCGGTGGAAGTTCGCGACCATCATGCTGCTGGCGCTTAAGAAGCCCTGGCCCTGGCCTTCGGTCGTCTCGGTGGCGCGGCGGTGCGCGGCGTTCCAGATCTGTTCGCTGTCGGAGACGCGGAAGAGCGTGTTCGAGACGATGGCGCTCTCGGCGGCAGCCTCGGGCGGGTCGATTACCACCGTTTCGGCGGGGTCTTTCTTGGGTTCGCCCGCGCGCAGGACGCTAAGCGGGCAGGCGGCCGCGAGCAGCACCGCCGCAGCGAAGGCGACTCGCATGCTGTGCGCCATCATGCGTCCTCCCGCAGGTAGCGCCGCAGCGCGAGGTCCCAGGCGCCGTCGCCGCGCGCCTTTAGCAGGTGCTCGCAGACCTGCCGCACGCCGCCGCGCCCGCCGGGCAGCGTGGCCTGCACGTGGCAAGCGGTGCGGACTTCGGGCCGCGCGTCGGCGGGGCAGCAGGCCACGGCCACGCGGTCCAGCACCGGCAGATCGATCACGTCGTCGCCCATGTAGGCGGTCTCGTGGTCTTGGACGCCCAGGGACTTCAGGAGTTCCAGATAAACCGGCAGTTTGTATTTCACGCCCTGAAAGACGCGTTCGGTCGGCACCTTCACGTCCTTGGCGCGGCGGTCGGTGACGGGCGAGAAGCGCCCGCTGAGCATGGCCATCTTGATACCGGCGAGGTCCAGCAGCGTCATGCCGGTGCCGTCGCGCACGTCGAAGAACTTCGTCTCGATGCCGTTGCCGTCGATGGCGATGCGCCCGTCGGTCAGCACGCCGTCGACGTCGAAGACGACGAGCTTGATGCCGCGGTAGACCTCGGCCGCGGGCAGGCCGCGCCCGCCGGGGCGGATCTCGCTGTGGGCGTTCGCGTTGTCGTTCGCGTTCATTAAAGCACCGGCCAGGCCACGAGGTCCTGGATGTCGAGCAGGCCCACCACCACGCGCTTGCGGTTCACGACCGGCAGCGCGTTGATGCGCCGCTCGGCGACGATCTCCTGCGCTTCGGCGACCAGCGTGTCGTCGCGGATCGCGGTGCAGGGGCTGGTCATGTGCTTGGCGACGGGTTCGTCCACCGCGCCCTTGTTGTCCATTACCGTGCGGCGGAAGTCGCCGTCGGTGAGGATGCCGAGCAGGCGCTTCTTGCCGTCGACGATCACCACGGCGCCGCCGCGCGCCTTGGTCATCTTGGCGATGGCTGAGCGCACGCTGTCGGCGGGGCGGGCGAGGGGCAGGCGCGGGCCCCGGCGCATCAGGTCGGCGGCGCGCAGGAGCTTGCGGCCCAGGGCGCCGCCGGGGTGCAGTTGGGCGAAGTCGTTCGCCGTGAAGCCGCGGGCCTTCAGTACGCAAAGCGCGAGCGCATCGCCGAGGGCCAGCATCGCGGTGGTGCTGGCGCTGGGCGCCAGGCGCAGCGGGCAGGGTTCGACGATCTTGCCCAGGTCCAGGACCACGTCGGCGGTGCGCGCCAGCGGCGAGTTGCGGTTGCCGGTGATCGCGACGACCTTCGCGCGCATCTTCTTCACCGTCGGAAGCAGGCGCACCACTTCCTCGCTGTCGCCCGAGTTCGAGAACGCCAGCAGCACGTCCTTGCCGGTGACCATGCCCAGGTCGCCGTGCATGGCCTCGGCTGGATGCATGAACAGCGCCGGCGTGCCGGTGCTGGCCAGCGTCGCGCAGACCTTCTGCGCCACGATGCCCGCCTTGCCCATGCCGGTGGCGACCACGCGCCCGCCGTTGGGGCCACCCTGCTTGAGGATCCACTCGGCGGCCTTGCGGAAGTCGGCGTTGACGCAGCGCTTCAGGGCCGCGACCGCGCGCGCCTCGCTGGCGATCACCTGCCGCGCGAAGCCCAGGTCGACGCCGCGCGCGCGCGACGAAGCCGAGGAGAAGCTGCGAAGCCGGCGCGTCCCGTTCTGCTCAGGACGGGGCGCGGCCCGGCGTGTCTTGACGCTCTTGCGCTTCGGCACGTCCATTCCTCTCGTGATCCGTTTTCCGGGGCTGCCTACTAGACGGCTCGTCCCGCGCCTTCTTCTCTACTTTTTCCAGCGCTTCCTGCGGGCCAGGAGGTGCTTCTCGAAGGCCTTCGCGTCGAGCGCGTTCAGCACCTTGTCCGGGGGCACGCCGCCCTTGCGCGCGACGGCGACGCCGTAGGCCACCAGTTTCAGCTCCTCGGTGTTGTGCGCGTCGGGGTTGATCGAGAGCCACGCGCCCAGTTCCAGGGCGCGCGCGTGCCAGCGCCAGTCGAGATCCAGGCGCACGGGATGCGCGTTGACCTCCACCGCCACGCCGTGCTTCGCGCAGGCGGCCAGCACCTGCTCCAGATCCACCTTGTAGCCTTCGCGCCGCAGCAGCAGGCGGCCGGTGGCGTGGCCCAGGATTGTGGTGGCCGGGTGGGAGATGGCCTTCACGATGCGCGCGGTCTGCGCGGCCTCGTCGAGGTCGAAGCGGCTGTGCACGCTGGCGACGACGTAATCGAAGTTGGCGAGCACCTCGTCGTCGTAGTCGAGGCTGCCGTCCTCCCGGATGTCGCTCTCGATGCCGTGGAAGACGCGAAAGGGCGCCTTCTCCTTCGCGTAGCGCTCGTTGAGCGCGTCGACTTCCTCGCGCTGGCGCTTGACGCGGTCTTCCTTCAGGCCGCCGGCGTACCCGGCACTCTTGCTGTGGTCGGCGATGCCGAAGTACTGCAGGCCCATGGCGCGCACGGCCTCGGCCATCTGCTCCAGCGTGTTCGCGCCGTCGCTGTAGGTGCTGTGGCAGTGCACGATGCCCTTCAGGTCAGCGTCGGCGACGAGTTTCCCGCGCGCCTTCTGGTCCTTTGCGTCGAGTTCTCCGCGGCCTTCGCGCAGTTCGGGTTCGATGTACGGCAAGCCGAGGCTCTCGTAGATGTCGGCCTCGGCCGGCGCGGCGACGGCCTTGCCCTTGCGAGTGAGGCCGTCCTCCGAGAGCGCCAGGCCCTCCTTCTTCGCGCGGGCGTTCAGTTCCGCGACGTGCTTCTCGGACCCCGTCGCGCACAGCAACGCGGCGCCGAAGCAGCCGGGCTTCACGGCCAGCACGCGCACGCGTTCGCCGGGGCCGGCCTTCGCGGGCAGCCGCTCTGGTCTATCCGCGGCGGCGACGACGCACAGTTCTCCGACGGTCTCGCAGCGGCGCCGGGCCTCGCCGGCGGGCCAGACCTGCGTCACGCCGGGCTGCGCGCGGAGTTCCGCGGCGGCGACGGACAGCAGCGCGTCGGCGTCGTTCAGGCGCAGGCGCCCGGCCGAGGCGCGCACGAAGCCGAGGGCGTGCTTGAGTTTCTCGGCGGCCTTGGCAGAGAAACCCTTGGCCTTCGCGAGCGACCCGTCGTCGATGGCGCGCTCGAGCGCGTCGAGGTCGTCGATGCCCAGGTCTTCGCGGAGGCGCAGGGCCTTCTTGGGGCCCAGGCCGGGCAGCGCGACCAGGCGCAGGAGGCCGTCGGGCACTTCCTCGCGCAGGCGTTCCAGCAGCGGGTGAGAGCCGGTGCGGTGGAGTTTGCTGATCTTCTCGGCCAGGGCCTCGCCGATGCCGGGCAGCGCCTTGAGCTTGCGGTCCTCGACCAGGCCCGCCAGCGGGAGCTTGAGCGCGCGCAGGACTTCCGCGCCGTTCTGGTACGCGCGGACCTTGAACGGCGACTCGCCGCTGAGTTCCAGGCGCGCGCCGATCTCGTCGAGCAGGTCGGCGACGGTGTAGGCGTCCAGCAGGGGCATGGTCGATCGGTTCTCTTCAGTTCCGGGAGACGCTCACGTCTCCATCTTGTACCGGTAACTCACCATCGCCATCGCGAGGAAGAGCAGGTGCGGCAGCGCGACGAACGCGGTGCTGCCCAGCATCGCGCGGCTGGCCGCCTCGGTCACGCCCAGCGTCAGGCCCAGGTAGACGGCGCCGTAGCCCATGCAGACGGCAATGCCGATCAGCGGGTTGCGGATCTCGTTGCGCACCAGCAGCGGGATGCAGACCATCAGGAGCAGCAGTCCGGTGAGCCACTCGCAGGCCCGGCGCCACAGTTCGGCGCCGAAGGCCGGGCGGCTGCGCAGGGTCCACAGTTCGCCCAGGCGCATGACCTTGGTGCCCAGCTTCTCGCTTTCGAGGAAGGCCGGCGAGAGCACGCCGTCGAAGGTGCGCTTATCCTCGGCATGCATGAAGAACGCCCCGCGCTGGCTGCGCTGCTCCGGCGGCGTGGGGATGGGCTTGACGAGGCGTCCGCCGGCGGTGAAATGCTCGTCGTCTTCGCTGTTGGCCGGCACGTGCGGCTTGCGGGATTTCAGGTTCCAGCACTGGTACTCGTGGTCCCAGTCGGCGCGGTCGGCGACCAGCCGCGGGATGCGCCCGTCGACGGCCTCCTGCGGCATGTAGATGCGCAGGCCTTCGCAGCGGTGCAGGTTTCGCGAGAAGCGCTCGATCTCGTAGATGATCGGGCGGCCCTGCGCGTCCTCGCTCTGCCCGGCCATGGACTTGGACTTGGGCGTGCGGTGGTAGACGAGAGGCTTGAGGCGGTCGCGCTCCATGATCAGCGATGGCAGGACGGTCTCGCGCACCAGCGTGATGCCCAGCGCCAGCAGCGCCGACGTCAGCAGGATGGGGCGGAAGACGCGCTGCAGCGGAGTGCCCACCGACTTGAAGATCAGGTGCTCGTTGTTACGCACCATGATGGTGACGGCCAGCACGCCGGCGATCAGGATCACCACCGGCATCAGGTCGAAGAGCATGGAGAGGCCGCGGATGGCGTAGTAGACGCCGACATCGGTCAGCGCGCGCGGCAGGCTGCGCGGTTCCATGTTGCCCAGCGGTTCCAGGTGCAGTTGGACGCCCTTGATCACCTCGCCGCCGTGCTCGACCAAGTCCAGCAGCACGAACAGCAGCGCCACCGCCAGCGCGATCAGCAGCAGCGGCGCGAGGAACGACGCCGCCACGTGGCGTTCGGCCTTGCGCCGGAACGGCAGCGCGCGCCACCATTCCAGCCGCGTGAGCCGCTGCCAGATCGCGTTGTAGAACGCGCCGTACAGCACCTTGCGCGACGGCACCAGCCAGCCCAGGCGCATCCACTGCGGCAGCGACGCGTCCAAGTAGCCGCGGTTGTGCGACCACCACAGCGCGATGCCCAGCACCAGGATCAGAAGGTTCGGGGCCCACAGCACCCACGGCGGCGCGGCCCCGGCGTTGGCGAACTCCTTCGAGATCACCATTGGGGGATAGAACGTCAGCAGGTAGGCCAGCAGGCCCAGCACGAAACCGACCGCGCGGTTGCCCTTGCGCACCAGCAGTCCCAGCCCGATGCCCAGGACCACCAGGCTCAGCGGCAGGAACGCCAGTGCCAGCTTGCGGTGGAACTCCGCCAGCTTCTTCTGTGCCTTGTTCCGCGCGCCGTCCACCTGCGCGGCTGCCGTGCGGACTTCCATCCACTGCTTGCCCGCCAAGAGCGGCATGGACGGGTCGGCGGGCGAGCCGGCCGCGGCCTGCGCGACCAGTTCGGCGGCGCGGTCGAGGATGAAGTCCTGGCGCACCGGGATGCTGGCGCGCAACTCGCGCGCCTCGCGCCAGTTGATCAGCAGCGGCTCGCTGCCCGAGCCCGAGAAGAGGGTGATCTGCTCTTCGAGCTTCGGCAGCGGCAGGGTCAGCTCCAGCTGCTCGAAGAACATCGGGTTCTCGCTCAGCGTCTGCGCGCCCTGAAGCGTGATGCCCATGCTCAGGCTGCCGCTTTCGTCCGCCGACGGTGCGGAATACTCGTGCTCGCGCGCGTAGAGGCTGTCGACCAGCTGCACGCCGTCGAAGAAGGCGATGTGGATCGGACGCAGGATGCGCTGGCTGCCTTCGCGCTCGGGCATGCGCGGCAGCATGCTGATCACCGCGACGCGGCCGCCGTCCATCTGCAGCGGAAAGGTGGAGCCGGGCTTCTCGAGTTTCTCGAGCAGGTCTTCGTTCTCAAGCGTCAGGAAGTGATTGCGGATCTTCGAGAAGCCCCAGTCCATGCCCTGGTCGCTGCACCACAGCGAGACGCTGGAGATGACGAAGGCCAGGAACAGCACCGGCATCGCCAGCAGCCCCACCGAGGCGCCGCCGGCGTGCGCCGCCTGGATCTCGTTGTCGCTGGCCATGCGCCCGAAGACCGTGATCGCCGCCATCATGCACGCGAGCGGGAAGGCGCCGGTCATCACCCACGGCATCATGAACGGCGTCAGCAGGATCAGGTCGCCGACCGAGATGCCGAAGTCCTCGACCTCCGTAGCCTTCAGGATCAGCAGGAAGGCCGTCCAGACGATCGTCACTGCCACCAGCGCCAGCGCGAGATTCTTCAGGTACTCGCGGGCGACGTAGTAGTGGAGGACGCGGGCGCGGAAGGCCTTGATCACGTCAGCGCCCTCCGCCCGAGAATCGATGCGCAACTGGTGACGACCTGCTTGGACTGCACGCGGTTCAGGCACGCGAGCGGCTCGCTGTGCGCGCACTGCGTCTTCCAGCACGGCTGGCACTCGGGGCCCGCCGCCTGGATGCGGTTGCCCGTGCCGTAGGGTCCGTTGCGCAGCGGGTCGGTGGCGCCAAAGACCGCCACGCATCCGACGCCCAGCGCCACGGCCAGGTGCAGCGGGCCGGTGTCGTTGCCGACGAAGAGGTGCGCGCGCGCGGTCAGCGCCGCCAGCTCGCGCAGGCTCGTCGGCGGCGCCAGCACCGCGCCGTCGCCGGCGGCCTTCACGATCACTTCCGCCGCGGCTTTCTCCTCGTCGCCGGCCCACGTCGCGACGACGGGCAGATGGAGATCGTTGATCAATTGGCGCGCGACTTCGCCGAAGCGTTCGGGCGGCCAGCGCTTGGTCACCCACGTCGCGCCGGGGTTGACGATGGCGAAAGGCTTGGGCGCCGCGCCGTCCATCAGCTTGGCTTCGGCAAGGAACTTCTCGACGTACGGCCGCTCCTCGTCGTACGCCGGCATCATCCATCCGGGCCGGTCGGGCAGGCCGATGCCCAGCGGCGAGAGCAGCGCGAGGTTGCGCTCGACGACGTGCACCGCGTGCTCGGGCATCGCGACGCGTCGGTTGGCGAAGACGAGGTTCAACTCGCGGCTGTCCTCGCCCTTGAATCCGATTCGCAGATGCGCGCGGCTCCACCAGCTCACGAGGCCGCTCTTGGTGAGCCCTTGCAGGTCGATGGCCGTCTCGTACTTGGCCTCGCGCAGTTCCTTGCGGAAGTTGGACAGCGCCTTCACGCGGTCCAGGAAGCGGCCTTCTTTCCGCTTGAAGGCGCGCCGCGGATAGATGTGGAACCGGTCGACCAGCGGGTGGCCCTTCAACAGCGTGTGGGCCGCGTCCTCGATCGCCCAGCCGATGTGCGCCTTGGGAAAGCGCTCGCGCAACGCCACCAGCGCCGGCACCGCGTGCAAGCAGTCGCCGATGGCAGAGAGTCTCACCAGCAGGATGCGCGGAGTCTCTTCGCTCACGTAAAGGCTTACGCTCCGGTCTGCTTCACGCCCCGCACCGCGCGGTAGAGCGCCAGGGTCTGGTCGGCCAGCGCGTCGGCCGAGAATTTTTCGCGCGCGCGATTGCGCGCCGCCGCGCCCATCTTCGCGCGCAGCGCTCCGTCTTCGGCGAAACGGCGCAGGTGTTCGGCGATGCCGTTCACGTCGCCGACGTCCGCCAGCAGGCCGGTCTCGCCTTCGGCGATCACCTCGACCATGCCGCCTGCGCGGGTCACCACTGCCGGCAGGCCCGCGCCCTGCGCCTCGATCAGCGCCGTGCAGAGGCCTTCGGACTCGCTGACGAAGGCCGCCACGTCGGCGGCCGCCCAGAGCGGCCTTAGGTCGCGCTGGAACCCCAGCAGCCGCACCCAGTTTTCCAGGCCGGCCTCGCGCACGTGGCGCTTGAGATCAGCTTCCAATTCGCCGGTGCCGGCAATAGCCAAAAAGACGCGCGGCTTTTCGGACCCCTTCACCTTATCTAACTCTTTGCCTTTTGGGAAGTTAAAGATCGCGCCCAGGGCCGAAACCAGGTCCGCCTGGCGCTTCTCGGGGGAGAGCGCTGCGGCGTGAGCCACCAGCACGTCGCCATCCTGCAAGCCCAAGTCCTTGCGCAGGTTAGCGACTTCGGGGCTGGCCCGGTCCAGGGCCTCGGGGAAGCGCAGCCCGCTGTGGATCACCGCAACCTTGGCCTCGGGCACTCCGGCCAGCAGCAGCTGTTCCTTGGCGGCGGCGCTGATGGCGATGACGCGGTCCACGCGCCCGCCGTATTTCCACTTCGAGCGCACCTTGAAGACCGTCCTTCGGTGTGCGATCACCGCGAGTTTCCCGGCGGGCAGCGCGCGCGCGGCGAGTTGCCCCGGCAGCACCGCGTGGGCATCGTGGAGATGGAGGATCTCGGGCTGCACCTGCCGAAGCAGCCGCGCCAGGCGCCAGGTGCCGGCGGGGTCGACTTCGCCGCGGATCGTCAGCGCACGGGTGGCGACGCCTTCGTCGCGGGCGCGTTCGTGGAGCGGGCTCTCCTTGGGCGCGACGATGGTGGCTTTCTGCCCGCGGGCCTGCAAGCCGGCGCAGAGCAGCAGCAGCTGGTTCTCGCCGCCGCGCCAGGTCCGGGCGGTGGAAAGATGCAGCGAGTGGATCGGCTGGGGGGCCGTCATACGGGAGATATACTCCAACGGGGCGGGGGCGTCTAATAAGGAGACAGCGCCTGGGCGCCGGGCTTCGCCGCCCTTCCATCTGGTTGAAAAGAAAAGGGTTACAATAGAGGCGGGGGCGCTTAAGATATTCCTGATTTTCTTCCGCTGGGCTCCCATCCGGAGGTATGGATGGGGTGCAGGCAGGCATCGGTTACTCGGAGACGGCGGATCGAGATGGCCCCACGGACCAGGCTCCAGCCGCAGGACGGCGTCAGCGACGACGACCTGCTGGCCCGCATTGGCCGCGACCGCGACCACGATGCCTTCACGCTCTTCTTCGACCGGCACAAGTCCGCCGCGTACAACCTCGCGCAGTTCCTGGTCCGCGATCCGGCCCAGGCCGAGGAGGCGGTGCAGGAGGCCATGCTGGTGGTGTGGAAGAACGCGTCCGGCTACGAGTCCGGCAATGCGCGCGCGTGGCTGCTGCGCATCGTCGCGCGCCGGAGTTATCGCCTGGTCGAAAAGGCCCAGCGCAAGAGGTCCGTCATCACGGAGAGCGACGACATGGTACGCGCCGCGACCGCTCGCGACGACACCGACGCGAACGAACACGACGAACTGCACGCCGCGCTGAGGCGCAGCATGAGCGACCTGCCGATGAGCGACCGGCGCCTGCTGGCGCTGTACTACGGCAGCGGGCTGAGCCAGGACGAGATCGCCGAAGAACTGGAGATGCCGCAGCGCACCGTCTCCGACCGCCTCAAGCGCGTGCTCGGACTCTTGCGTTCGCGCATGGCCACCGCCGGTTTCGCCGCCGCCGCGCCGATGCTGAACATGGAAATGTTCAACGCCGCGCTGACGTCCGGCGAAGCCGTGCCGCACGGGCTCCAGGCCGGCGCGCTGCAATCGGCCTTATCGTCGGCCGCGAAGACGTCGGCGCGCGAACTCTCCCGCCGCGCCGCGCCCGTGGGCTTCGGCACCGGCTCGGCGGTGCTGGCGGCCACCCTGATCGCCGGCGGCGCCGGCGCCTACGTGCTGCTGAATCAGGAAGAAAGTTCCGCCCCGCAGGTGGAAACCGCGCCCGCGCCGCAGCCCGTCGATCTCGCGAAGACGCCGCCACCCGTCGAAGCCCTGGAAACCGCGAAGGCCGGCAAGGCCGAATCCGCCGGTGTGAATCGCACCTGGGATTTCTCCAAAGGCCCCGACGACTCGCTGAAGGTGCTCGACGGGTCGTGGACCTGGCAGCCGCAGCAGGGGCGCCTCGACGCCGGCATGGCCGGGCCGCTGGACCGCTTCGCGCACATTTACCTTCCGGTGAAGCTCCCCAGGCAGCCGCTGAAGGTGACGCTGCGCTACCAGTGGAACGTTCCGGAAAAGAACGGGCGGGCCGGTGCGGTGTGGGGCACCGGCGAGCAGAAGGGCGTGCCCGGACACGTGCCCTACGCGCGCAAGATGTACCTGACCGAAGTCCCCAAGCGCAGCACGGGCGAGATCTACTTCTTCGACCAGTGGGTCGTCGAGACCGTTGACGGAGCGGTCGGGTCGGTGCGCGAATTTGCCGATCCGTACCCCATCGACACCGTCATCGTCTACTTCATCAACCGCGTCACGCAGGGCATCGAGGTGCGGACGATCACGATGGACGAGGTTCCCGCCGAGTACCGCGATCCGAAGAAGGTCATCGAACGCGACGGCCTGCAGCCGCACGCAACCGACCTGCCTCCGCCGCCGGACGCCAAGTAGCGCCTCCTTTATATTGCGCCTGTCTGCACTTTCGTTCCCCGCCGCCTTGCTGCTAGACTCGGCTGCATGAGCGATACGCGCGTCTTCGTCACCGGCCTGGGTTCCGTCTCGCCCCATGGGCGCGGCGTCGATAAACTCTGGAGCGGCCTGCTGGAAGGCCGCAGCGCCTTCAAGCCCATCACGCTCTTCGAGGCCGAGGCCTTCCGCAACGCGCAGGCCGGCGAGGTCGAAGGCTACCCCGCGCTGCCCGGCGGGCGCCCGCGCGCCTTCCGCATGCTGCACAACGCCGCGACGGACTGCCTGCGCGACGCGCTGGCGCTGGAAGATTCCTGCGGCGACGGCGAGATCGCCGGCGCGCTGATGAAGCAGTTCTCGCTGCGCGGCGCCGCCATCGTCGCCGGCACCAACTTCGGCGGGATGTCCGCCGCCGAACGCGCGCTGACCCTGGGCGCGGCCGACCCCGGCGAAGCGAGCCTCAGCGAGTACCTCTTCGGCGCCGCCACCGAAGGCGTCGCCTCCACCTTCGGGCTCACCGGCCCCAGAATGAACCTCTCGCTCTCCTGCGCCTCCGGCGCGGCGGCGATCGGCGTCGCCTGCGATGCAATCAAGGCCGGCCGCGCGCAGGCCGCGCTGGCCTGCGGCTACGACGAGCTGTCGCTGTTCATCTACGCGGGCCTCTCGGCGCTGCGCGCGATCACGCCCGAGACGATCCGGCCCTTCGACAAGCGCCGCAAAGGCACGCTCTTCAGCGAAGGCGCCGGCGTGATGCTGCTCGAAAGCGAGAAGTCCGCGGCCAAGCGCAAGGGCGCGAAGATCTACGGCGAGGTCCTGGGGCGCGCGATGAACAACGACGCCTACCACATGACCGCGCCCGAACAGGAAGCGCGCGGCATCCAGGCGCTGATGCGCGCGGCGCTGAAAGACGCGAACATCGAACCGGAAAAGATCGACCACCTGAACCTCCACGCCACCGGTACGCCGTACAACGACAAGATCGAGACCAAGGCCGTCCTCTCGGTCTTCGGCGAACGCGGCGCGTCGATCCCGGTCTGTTCGGTGAAGAGTTCCATCGGGCACACCATGGGCGCGGCGGGGATTCACGAATCGATCGCGGCGCTCCTGACCCTGCGCGACGGCAAGATCCCGCCCGTGCTGGGCCTCGACCCGGCCGAGCAGGACCCCGAGTGCGGCCTTCTGGCGCCGACCGGTTCTCCGCTGCAAGGCGACTTCAAGACCATCCTGAAGACGTCGTACGGTTTCGGCGGCACGAACGCGGCGGTGGTCTTCGCGAAGGTGTGACGAACGAAGTTCACCACAGAGAACGGAACGAATCGTTTCCAGTCTCCAGTTTCCAGTTTCCGGCTCATGTGTCGCAATGCAAAACGCGTGAGC
>JAKLKQ010000032.1 GCA_023150555.1 Planctomycetota bacterium | reverse complement strand
TCGAACCCACCCAACGCCCTTGCGGACGTCGCTACGGCTTTGAAGACCGCGGCCGTCACCAGACGACCTCCACTCCCGTCCTACGCATTCGGTACTGTCATACCACGCGCAGCTGCTTCGCGCCGCGTGCTTCCACCGCTCCGACTTCCGCGACAAGCACCTCGCGTTTCTTCAGTTCCGCGGCCAGGCGCCCCGCCCCGTCTTGCGAAACGGCGACCAGCAACCCGCCGGAAGTCTCCGAGTCGAAATAGATGCGCCGCCGCGCTTCCGGCACGCCCTTGGCGACCTCGACTTGCCCGCCGAGCACCTGCGCGTTGCTCGCCATCGCGCCGCTGACCAGATTTTTCGCCGCGAAGGCCTCCGCGCCCTCGAAGACAGGTAACTTCGCATCCTCGAAGCGCAGCGTCACGCCGCTGGCCTCGGACATGTTCCGCGCGTGGCCGAGCAGCCCGAAACCGGTGATGTCCGTCGCCGCGTGCACGCCCCGCTCTTCGTTGATGCCGACCGCCGACATGGCCTCGCCTGCGGCCTTGTTCAATTGCGCCATCTGCGCGCAGGCGAGCCCCATCAATTTCTCGCCGATCTTCTTCGCGCGGTAAGCCGTCGTCACCGGCCCCATGCCCAGCGATTTCGTGAGAAACAGGACGTCGCCGGCCTTCGCGCCCGCGTTGCTGGCGACGCGCTTGGGGTGCACCTGCCCGGTGACCGCGAGGCCGAACTTCAACTCCTTCTCGACGATGGAGTGCCCGCCCACGACCACGCCGCCGGCTTCGTGGACCTTCTCCGCGCCTCCTTTTAGGATCTCGCCGAGGTCCTCCATCGGCAGGTCGCCGACGGGGAAGCAGACCAGGCCCATCGCGGTCAGGACCGTGCCACCCATGGCGTAGACGTCGCTGAGCGCGTTCGCGGCGGCGATCTGTCCGAAGAGTCTCGGGTCGTCGGTGACCGGCGGGAAGAAGTCGACGGTCTGCACCAGCGCCTGCTCGGGATTGAGGACAAAGACGCCCCCGTCGTCGAACGTGCCGTGTCCGACGATCAGACGCTCGTCCGTCACCTGCGGCAGCCCGCGCAGCACCTGCGCCAAGTCCCCAACGGGGATCTTGGCGGCTCAACCCGCGCAGGAGGCGTAGTTGGTCAGCCGTTTCTTGCGGCCACCCATCGCCGGTCCTCCTTCTTGCCGGAGGGAAGCGCCCCGGCGGCGCTTCGCACGAAGTTCGATTGTACAGGGAATTGGCCAGAGGCCAGCGTCAGGAAATGCGACACGGAACGAGCTACTTGATGCCCTTCAGCGCGTGGCCGATCTCGTCGGCCTCCCCCGCCTGCAGCGTTCGCGGATCCAGCAGTAGCCGGTCGTCCTGGATGCGGCCCAGGATGGGCGGCTCGTGTGCGCGCAGCCGCGCGGCGAGGGCCTCGGCGCCGAGGTTCTTGTGTTTGAGGCGCACGACCACGGTGGGGATCTCGTGCTCGGGCAGGCTGCCGGAGCCCAGGCGCGAACTGTCGGCGGCGGTGTCCACTGCGAGCGCCTTGTTCGCGGCGGCGATCTTCTTCGCCAGCGCCTTGGCTTCTCCCTCGAGCTCCTTCAAAGGCCGCGTGAGCATGCGCAGCGTCGGCAAGGCTTCGCTGCGGCGCTTGGGGTCGAGGTACAACGCGAGGGTGCTCTCGAGCGCGCGCAGGATCAGCTTGTCGAGGCGGAAGGCGCGGTAAAGCGGATGGGAACGAAGTTTCTCGACGAGGGCCTTCTTGCCGGCGGCGATGCCGGCCTGAGGGCCGCCGAGGATCTTGTCGCCGCTGAAGAGCACCAGGTCGACGCCGGCGTCAAGCGCCGACTTCACGACGGGCTCTTCCTTCAATTCCTTCGCGAGGTTCGGGAGCAGCGCGCCGCTGCCGACGTCGTAGACGACCGGCACGCTGTAACGGTGGCCCAGCTTGACCAGTTCCGCGACGGGCACTTCCTCGGTAAAACCGATCATGCGGAAGTTGCTGGGATGCACGGCCAGCAGCAGCGCGGTCTGCGGCGTGATCGCGTCGCGGTAGTCCTCGACGCGCGTGCGGTTGGTCGCGCCGACTTCCACCAGCGTCGCACCGCTTTCCTTCATTACGTCCGGCATGCGGAAGCTGCCGCCGATCTCGACCAGTTGCCCGCGGCTGACGATGACCTCGCGCCCGCGCGCGAGGGCGGCCAGCGCCAGCATCGTTGCGGCGGCGTTGTTGTTGACGACCGTGGCGTCCTCGCAGCCCAGCAGCGTGCGAACCAGTTCGGCGGCAGCGGTGTCGCGTTTGCCGCGTGCGCCGGTGGCGAGGTCCACTTCCACGGCCGCGTAGCCCGCGCACTCGGCAGCCAGGTCCCTTAGCACTTGCTCGGGAAGGACCGCACGGCCGAGCCCCGTGTGGAGGATCACGCCGGTGGCATTGATCGCGCGGCGCACGCCGCCGGACGAACGCTTGCCCGCGCGTTCGGCGGCGGAAGTCGCGAGGGCTTTTGCGTCGATCTTCGTGTCCGCACCGTCGCCTTCAGCATGGCGGCGGCGGATCTCGCCGCGGAGTTCGTCGAGCACTTCGCGTGCGGCGGCGACGACGGCGTCGTGCCCCCAGCGTTCGCTGGCCTTCGCAAGCGCGGGCTCGCCGATCAACTCGTTGACCGCCGGCACGGCGCACAAGAGCGTCTGCAGGTTCTTCTTGGTAGCCATGACTCGATTATTCACCGCACGTGGCAAACGTCAATCGGAACGGGCGGCTATCGGCATTCCGGACAAGTCCCATACAGCATCACTTCGTGGCCTTCGAGTTTGAAGCCGCGCGGGGTCAGGCGGCGCAGGCCATCGGGGCAGCCCGGGATATCGAAGACTTTTCCGCAGCCGCGGCAGTGGAAGTGGTGATGGTGGGCCAGGCCCGTGCGCTCGTAGCGCGCGATCTGTCCGGGGAGTTCGACGCGCTTGAGTTTACCTTCTTCGACGAGAAGCTTCAGCGCGCGGTAGACGGTGGCGATGCCCAGGCGCGGGACGGACTTCTTGGCCTTAGCGAGGACCTCGGCGGGCTCCAGGGGACGCTGGGTGCGCGCCATGACGGCTTCGATGGCTTCGCGCTGGCGGGTATTACGTTCCAACCGGTGCCTCCCCTATTAGAGGAGGCGCATTTTCATCCGAAGCCCGCGCCCGGTCAACGCGGGATTACTCCTCCTCTTCCACCATGGGCGCTTCCGGCTTCGGGTCCTTCTTCAGTTCGTCGACGGGCGTTTTGAGCTTGCCGATCAGCTTGTCGGTGGCGGCCTGGGGCGATTTCTTCTCTTCCTTTTCCTGCTCCTTTTCGCGAGCTTCGGCTTCCTCGCGCGCGCCGGGGCGCGGCTCGATCTCGATCTCCATCTCGTCGACCATCTTCTGGACCGCGGCCACGCGTTCGGCCTCGGCCTGCTCGCGCTTGCGCACGGCAAACCCGTCGATCCACTTCTTCCAGGCCGCGACGTCGTCCCCGGCCTGCCCGCCGGTCAGCACTTCCAGCGCGTGGCGGCATTCGGCCTTCAGGCCCATCTCGTCGATCGACATGACCGTGAACAGATCGGCCCAGCCGGCCTCGCCGCGCGCTTTCAATGCCTTCAGCGCTTTGTCGCTTACGTGCTGCAGGTAAGGAGGCGCGCCAAGGTCCCAGGCCTCGAGCGCCACGTCCACGATGCGCGCGGCGCGGTCGCCGCCAAGCGGCTTCAGTTCCGGAACGCGAAGCGGTTCGGCCTGCGCCTCGATGGAATTGACCAGTTCCTGCGCGGCGGCGGCCACCTTGCGGCTCGGATGGCGAAGGCGCGCCTTCAGCACCGGCAGCGCGCCCTTGCCGATGCGCGCGAGCACCGTCTTGAGCGCCTGGTGGTATTCCTCGCACGGCAGCATGTCGGAGGACACGGCCACGTAGTTGCGCGCGCCGGCCATGGCCTGGTTGTAGGCGTTCATCTGCTGCTGTGTCTTGCCCTGCGCGTCGCGGTAGTTCTTCAGCAATCCGGCGATCTTCGGATCCTGTTGAGCCTCGGGGTCCTGGCTGAGCATCCCAAGCTGCGAATCGAAGTTCACCAGCAGCTGCAGCGCTATGGCCTTGGTCCATTGTTCGGGCGCCATGGGGCGGTGCTGCACGGCATTGGCCGCGCCGCCCTGCGGCAGGGGCTGGTTGGGCAGAAGTTGCGGAATGCGGCCCTCGGCGACCAGCCGCGCCCAGCCCTGCAGGATCTCGCGGCCCGAATCCAATCGCGCGTAGTCCTCCAGCGCGGCCTTGAGCTTCGGGTATTCGTTCATGCGCGAGAGTATCGCGGCCTGGGCCTGTAGCACTTCGTTGCGGGCTTCGCGAGCGGCGGCCAGCGCTTTCAGCGCGTTGTCGCCGGTGAAGCGCAGGTCGTTCTCCAGCGCCTCCCAGACGGCGGGCGCGGCCTTGGCGCCGATCTCATGCAGGATGAGGATGGCGCTCTCGCGGGCGTGCTCGCGGCCCGCCTCGCTGGCCATCCACGGCGGGCTGTCGGGCCGACGAAGCGCAGCAGCGTGATCAGCTCCTGCACGATCGCGTAGGCCTGCGTGCCCTTGTTCTTCAGCGTGAGGTCCTTTTCGACCTCCGGCTTGAGCTTCTGCCAGTCGTCGAAGAATTCGTTGCGGAAGTAGTTGGCATGCAACCCGCAGCTGAAGCACGGCGTTCCCACGGCCAGCAGCAGGGCCGGAACGAGCAGATAGAGAAGCCGGCGGCGCAGCGCGGTCATCGTTCTCCTCGTTCCCTTGGACGGGGACGTAACTCAGGGTGGGACAATCAATATGATTGCACGCTCGAACCCACCGCGCACAATGTGCAGGGAGGTTCCGCACAGATAGGGCTTGAAGCCCCGCCGGAGCGGTGTACAAAAGAGCAAATCATATAAGTTTCATATAATCTGGAGGCCTTCAACATGCGCTTGGGAATGATCAACTCGGCTTGGGAGCAGACCGGCCAGCCCACGGAAGAGGGCTTGAAGTGGACCAAGGAACTGGGCTTCGACACCGTCGACATCTTCCTCGACCCGCTCGACGATGGCGCCGAGGACAAGGTCGCCTCGATCCGCAGGACCTGCGACAAGCTCAAGCTGCCGATCGTCAGCGTCGCGGGCGTCAGCGTCGGGCTGGTCGACTTCAACGCATCGGTGCGGCGCTTCCACCTCGCGCGCTGCAAGCGCTATCTGGACATGCTCCAGGCCTTCGGCGGGCACAACTACCTGCTGGTGCTGGGCGAGTACATCTGGCAGCAGGAGGTCATCCCGCCCAAGGCGCAGTGGGACTGGGGCGTGGAGGCCTGCCGCGAACTGGGCGATTACGCCGCGAAGAAGGACCTGAAGATCGCGCTGGAGTTGGAACCGTTCAAGCTGAGCCTGCTCAACACGGTCGGCGAGATGGTGCGCTTCCTGGACGACGTCAAGCACCCCGCCGTGCAGGCGAACATCGACATCAGCCACATGGTGCTGAGCAATACGCCGCCCAAGGCGCTGTCCGCGCTGAAGGGCCGCGCCGCGCACGTCCACATCAGCGACTGCGACGGAAAGGTGCACGGCGACCTGCCGCCGGGCCGCGGCGTGGTGGACTTCGTGCCGTACCTGAAGGCCATCGGCGCGGTCGGCATCGGCAGCGATACGATCAGTCTGGAACTGGAATACTCGCCCGACCCCGCGAAGATCCGCGACTGGGTCGCCGAAGCCTACAGCGCGACGCGCAAGTTGATGAAGGAAGCGGGGGTTTAAAGGCAGGGCATTGGGTCTAGGGTGCAGGGCACGCGCTACGTGAAGGCCGCACCACTCTTGCAGAACAGATCACTTCTCAAAGATAAGTCTCATACGCGCGGACCGAGTCAATTTCTTCTTGGGTTTAGCAAATACCTCACCGGAAACACATTTGCATTTAGGCGAAAACACGTGCGACATGTCCCATCGAATGGGAAAAATTTCGTCCAACTTCTTGCTCAATGCGTTTGCGAGCTGGTCTGGTCCGAATCTTGCCACATCTGCATCAAAATAGCGCGAAAGGTGAAACTTGGTTCTACCCAAGAAGAAGGAGAGCGTAACAAATTCATCGGTTGATTTCTGCGATTGGGGATCAACATTGCCGATCAACGCCCATAATCTGCTGCCATCTGAAAGCGTGACCTGAATCCCCGCGACGCAATTGTCAATCGAGTCTACCGGCAGCTTTTTAACCGGCCGCACCCAGGTCTCATCGCGGCCTTTCACACCCTCCTCGTCATTGCAAAATTCCCAAACAGGGTGCTTCGCAAAGTCATCGGGCGAGAGCTTTTCAACAGGCAGCGGTTTCATTGCTGTTCCTCAATCCGCATTCCGCAACCCGAAATCCGCAATCACTTCACTCCGTCGTAGTGCGCGACGAACTTCTCCGCCGCCTGCACCAGGCCCTTGTCGCCGATGAAGAGCGGCACGCGCTGGTGGAGTTCCTTCGGCTGGAGGTCCAGGATGTTGCCGCGACCGTCGGACGCGTAGCCCCCCGCCTGCTCGGCGATGAAGGCCAGCGGTGCGGCCTCATAAAGGAGGCGCAGTTTGCCGTGCGGCTTGTCGGCCTCCTTGCGGTCGGCCGGATAGAAGAAGATCCCGCCGGCCAGCAGGTTGCGGTGGAAGTCGGCGACCAGCGAGCCGATGTAGCGCAGCGACAAACCCGGCGGCTGCGGCGTCCCCGGCACGGACTTGGCGTCGTCGCCGCCTTGCAGGTAGCGCGTGTAGCGCAGCACGCCAGGGCTCCAATAGCGCTCGTAGCCCTGGTTCACGCTGTAGTACTTGGGTTTCGACGGCATGCGCATGTCGGGGTGCGAGAGGAAGAACTCGCCGACGCTGCGGTTGAGCGTGAAGCCGTGCACGCCGTTGCCCGTCGTGTAGACCAGCATGGTGCTCGAGCCGTAGATCACGTAGCCGGCGGCGACGAGCTTGCGCCCGGGTTGCAGGCAGTCTTCCATCGTGCCCGGGCCCTTGGCAGTCACGCGGCGGAAGATCGAGAAGATGGTGCCGACGCTGACGTTCACGTCGATGTTTGAAGAACCGTCCAGCGGATCGAAGAGCAGCACGTAGTTGCCGATGGGGTACTGCTTGGGGATCGGAATCAGGCCTTCGTGCTCCTCGCTGGCCATCACCGCCAGGCGCCCGGTGTGGTCCATCAGCCGGAAGATGGTCTGGTCGGCGTAGACGTCGAGTTTCTGGACGTCCTCGCCCTGCACGTTCGTGGCGCCCTGCCGGCCCAGGATGTCCACCAGCCCGGCCTGCACGGTCTTGCTCGCGATCAGCTTTCCGGCGAGCGCGATGTCGTAGAGCAGGCTGGTCAGCGAACCGCTGGCGTCGGGGAAGGCCGATTGCTGGTCGAGGATGTGGCGCTCGATGGTGGTCATGTGCCGGGCGAACTGGCCGGTGTCGGTAGCCATGGGCTCTCCACTGGGTTGGGTGCCGCAACGCCTGCCGCCCAAACCATATCCGCGCCCCCGCCCTTACGGCAAGCGGCAGGAACGGCGTGAAACCGCTGCGTGCTCCGCGGCTAAAGATTTTCGTTGACGCCGCGCGCAAGGGCGCTAAAGTTGGGAACGTTCCCACTCGGGAGGGCGTATGGCCGGACCGGGCATCGTCGATATCGCGCGCCGCGCCGGCGTGGGCAAGTCCACCGCCGCGCGGGCACTCTGCGGGCACGGCGCCGTCAGCGCGAACGCGCGGGAGAAAGTCCTCTCGGCCGCCCGCGCCCTGAAGTACCGCGCCAACACCGCCGCGCGCGCCCTGCGCAGCGGCGAGAACCGCCTGCTGGGGATCGTCGTGCCCGACCGCGCCAGCCGTGGCTCGCTGAGCCACGCCATCGCCGCGCAGAAGCTGGAAGGCATCGCCCGCGGCGCGCGTCGGCTGGGCTACGACCTGCAGATCTTCGTCGAGGACTTCACGGACGCGAAGGCCTTCCAACGGCTGGCCGCCGAGAAGTTCGTGCGCGGCGTCTTTCTGCTCGCCCCCACCCCGCCCGCCACGCTGGATCTGCTGGCGCGTTACGGGATTCCCTGGATCGGGATCAACTGGCGCCACAAGCAGCGCGGCGACGAGCCGCACTGCTGGACCGACTTCCACCACGCCGGGCGCACGCTGGCCGGGCACCTGGTCGCGCAGGGCTGCCGGCGCGTGGTGGCTTTCGACTGGCTCTCGCCCGCGTACGGCCCCTTCGGCGACGGCCTGCGCGCGGCGTGGACGCAGCACGCGCTGCCGGCGAAGAATCTGGCCGTGCACAGCGGCGCGGAGTTCGCCGAAGGCCCGGCGCTGGAAGCGGCCCTGGCCCGCGCGTTGGATGCGAAGCACCCGCCCGACGGGCTGATCTTCAGCCTCGAGGCCGGCATGATGCGCGGGTACAGGATGCTGCGCGTGCGCGGGCTCGAACCCGGCCGCAACGTGGCGGTGGCGACCTTCGACGACCTGGTGGCAGCCGCGTACCTGGATCCGCCGTGCACGGCGTACGCACAGCCGACGTACGAGATGGGCGAGGCAGCCGTCGAAGAGATGGCGAAACTGCTGGGCGCCCGCAAACCCGCGCCGGTAGCGCGCTCGATTCCGGGCGAACTGCGCGTGCGGGGCTCGACGCTGGGCTTCCGCTCGAAGAACTGATGCACGGGGACGCGGCAACGGGCCGCGTTCATTAGGGATTGGAGTTGGGAACGTTCCCACTTTTCGAGGACAAAGGAGAAGGCACCATGCTGGTCAAGACCGACTATAAAGCGGCGTTCAAGCGCGAGGGCTACGTCGTCGTCCCGGACCTCTTTTCCAAGGCGCTGATGAACGAGGCCAAGGCCGAAGTCCGGCGCGTCCTCGACATCGTCAACAAGGGCAAGGCCAGCACCGAGTCCCGCGGCGGGCGCGAGAATGGCGTCTTCGTGGGCCTCAGCATCCAGAGCGCCTGGTTCAAGGCCTTCAACGCGCGGCCCGAGACCGTCGAGATCCTGAAGGAGATCGCCGGGCCGAACCTGGAGTTCTGGAGCGACAAGGTCGTCTACAAATCCGCCAACGTGGACTTCGGGTCGCCGTGGCACCAGGACTGGCAGTACTGGAAGGGCGCGAACAAGTACTCGATCTGGATCGCGCTCGACGACGCCACGCCCGAGAACGGCTGCCTGCGCTTCATCCCCGGTTCGCACAAGACCATCTTCAATCACGGCGGGAAGGACAGCGAGGGCATCGGGTTCGGCAACCGCCTGCGCCAGGAGGACGTCGACGAGTCGAAGGCCGTCGATTGCGCGGCCAAGGCCGGCACCGCGGTCTTCTTCCACGACTTGACGCTTCACGCCAGCTACAAGAACACCAGCGGGCGCGACCGCTGGGCGCTGATCCCGACCTACCGCGACGTCTCGCAGGACGACCTGAGCTACGACTTCGCGAAGGCGGCGTTCCTGATCTGCGGCAACCGCACCGGCAAGGTGCTGGAAAAGAGCGGGAGGTAGCAGCTACTCCGGCAGGGACTTCAAGATGCGCACGTAGCTCTCGTGCCGCCGCGGGTGGATCTCGCCCGCGGCGACGGCGGCCAGGATCGCGCAGCCCTGTTCGACGGTGTGCGTGCAGTCGGCGAAGGCGCAGCCGTCGCGGCGCGAGGCGATCTCCGGGAACCATGCCCACAGGTTCTGCTTGTCGGTGTCCGCGGGGGTGAACTCGCGCACGCCCGGCGTGTCGATGATCTCGCCTTCCGCCGAACGGTACAGCCGCGCGTGCGTGGTGGTGTGCGTGCCCTTCGACGTGACGCCGGAGACTTCGCCGACGCGCACTTGCTCGGCCAGGCCCGGGCGCAGCGCGACCAGCAGGCTCGACTTCCCCACACCGCTGTGCCCGCACAGCACCGTGCGCCCTTCGGTCCACGCCGCGCGCAGCGGTTCCAGGCCCTCGCCGGTCAACGCGCTGGCGCGGAAGATCGGCACGCCCAGCCCGCGGTAGACTTCCAGCAGCGCCTCGGTCTCCGCGTCCACGCCCAGGTCGATCTTGTTCAGCACCAGCGCCGCCGGCAGTTGGCAGCTTGCCGCGCAGGCCAGCACGCGGTCGACGAAGCCGGGCCGGAAGGGCGGCTCCAGCGCCGAGGCCACGATCGCGACGCGGTCGACGTTCGCGGCGAGGGTCTGGATCGAGCGCCCCGACGGGTGCAGGCGCCGGAAGGTGCTGCGCCGCGGCGCCACCTTCGTCAGCAGGCCTTCGTATTCCTCGTTGCCGTGCACCGGCGGAACGATCACTTCGACGCGGTCGCCGGCGGCGACGAGATTCGCCAAGCCGGTTTCGTAGTGCTTCATCGTCCCGCGCGGCCAGGTGCGCAGGAAGTCCGGCAGCGGCGCGCTGTTCGGCGGAAGTTCCGGCGGCGCGTCGAGCGCCGTCAGGAAGCTGCCTTTCTGGACTTCCACTACCGTGCCGGAGGCGGCGGGGCCTTCGATCTTCGCACCGTAGCCGTCGGCCTCCGCGCGGGATTCGACGCGGTCGCGTCCGACCTTGAGGCGTTCGTAGCTGACGGTTTCGTCCAGATCGTCGTCGTGGAGCCGGGTCCAGCCGCGCTCGCGCTGCGGGGCCTCGGCCCGGCTGCGCCCGGTCCCGATGCGGCGGGGCGCGCCGCCGCGGCTGCGGGCATCGTCGCCGTCGCGGTTGCTGCGCCGCTTGGGGGCCTGCTCGCGCCTTCCCTTTCCCGGTCCTCGTCTGGGCATGAACCCATTCTCCGCTCGGGGAGCCCTTTCCCGCAAGCGAGGATCGCCGGCGCACACGTGCCTTCCCGCAGGCCAATTTTTGCGCGCGGAATGCCCGGGCTGCTAGACCGTCTTTCGGCGGAGGTGTAGCATGGGGGCTTGGACTGTTGAAAATGGTACGGGGCTCTCGGACGCGATGAACGCGATGCCTGTCTTCGACGGCTCGCCGGCCATGACCGTGCTGGTCATCTGCCGCAGCCCTCAGGTGCTGTCGACGCTGGCCGCGGTGCTGCAGGGCGCTGGCGAGCGCGTGCTGACCGCAGGCTCCATCGAGGACGCCTGGGAGTGCGTGCGCATGGGCGGCATCGGGGTGGTCGTGCAGGACCTGACCGCGTGCCAGGCCGAAGACTTGCTCTTTCTGCGCACGCTGCGTTCGACGATCGGCACCAACGGCATCCCCGTGATCGGGCTCACCCAGGCCGGGCTGCTGCTGCCCGAACTGGCGCCGCTGGGCGAAGAGAGCGTCAGGGACGCGTTCCTGAAGGTCCCCTGCCCCGGCCACCAGTTGGTGGCGCTGGTCCGCGACCTGCGCGCATCGTCCAGCACCCTGGCGATTCCGATGCTCGACGAACAGACCGCCGGTCTGCCGACGCCCGCCGTCGCGCTGCCGCCCGTGGGCGACGTTCCCGCGCCGGAAATGGCTTCAAAGCGCGCCTCCGCCCACGAAAGCAACGCCAAACTGGGCCTCTTCGCGGGGCAGCTGGGCGCGATCGACGTGGCGAAGATACTGAGCATGCTGGAGTCGCTCAATCTCACCGGCTCCCTGCACCTGAACGAAGGCAAGCACGACGGCCAGATTTTCTTCGTCGACGGCCAGGTCTGGCACGCCGCGATCGCCGATATCGAAGGCCCCGACGCGCTGTTCCTGATCTTCCATCTCAACAAAGGGGAGTTCCGCTTCGATGTCGGCGAGCCGGTGCAGAAGCGCACCATCCAGGGCAACTCGATGCAGCTGCTGCTCGAAGGCATGCGACAGATGGACGAGGCCAAGCGCGCCATCGTCGAACACCAGAAGCGCCGCACGCAGAGCGCGCGCCTGCCTAAATAGCAGTCCGCCGGTTTGCAAGAACGGTTGACGTTTACGTGATCCAGTGCCTTCGGCGCAGGGTCTGCAGCAGCACCTTCTCCAAGGCCGCGTCGGAGGGCGCAAAGAGATACTGCCCGCCGCGCCGCCGCAGCACGCCTTCCACGGCCGCCGCGTGCGCGTCCAACTCCTCGCCGTAACGCGCCGCCGCCGCGGGCGTGTGGTTCAGCTCCACTTCGCCGGTCTCTTCGAGCGACAGGATGCGCAGTTCGCCGGGTTCGGGCACCGCGGATTCTTCCGGAGCGAGCACGTGCAGTGCCGCCGTGTCGAAGCCCGCCGCCGACAAGGCCTGGAAGGCCGCGGCGATCTCGCGCTCCTCGTACCAGAAATCCGAGACGATAAAGACGCGCCCGCGCGTCGGCGCTTCGCGCAGGAACGCGCGCACGGCGTTCATCAGGATCCCGCCTTCGGTATTAACGTGCGTGCCTTCGCCTTCCTCTCCTGCGTCGCGTTCCGCGGCCGGCGGCGCGACGCGTTCCTTGCGCAACCATTCGAGCAACTCGCCGGTGCCCGGCCTGCTCCCGCGCGGCGGGAAACTGCGCAGGCGTTCGCCTTCGGCCAACACGCCATGCCCAAAGACGAAGGTCCGCGCCTGGTCGCGAGCGCTCCAGGCCACGTGGGCGAAGAGCGCGCCCAGCCGCCGCGCGAAGGTCCACTTGCTGGGCGTGCCCAGCGCCATCGAGGCCGAAGCGTCGAGCAGCAGGTGGATCGCGCCGGCTTCCTCGCGTGCGAACTCCTTGACGAAGGGCTTTCCAAGGCGCGCGTAGAGGTTCCAGTCGAGGTAGCGCAGGTCGTCGCCGGGCGAGTAGCCGCGGTGGTCGTGGAACTCCAGCTGCCCGCCACGGTAGGCGCCCAGGCGGTGGCCTTCCTTCAAGCCGCCGCCGGCAGCCTTCAGTGCCGCAATGCGTAAGCGGTCGAGCGCCTCGAGGAAGCCCGGCGGAAAGACGACGTCCGCATCGCCCGTATCGGCCGGCGCGCCGAAGAGACGGCGCCAGAACGGTTGCGGAGTGCGGACTTCGGATTGTGGATTCGCCATGCGTCACCCGCCGATCAAAGCAGTCCCGCCGCCTTCTTGCACTCGTCCAGGGTCGCGCGCGCGACCTTGCGGGCGCGTTCGGCCCCGTCCCTTAGAACGGAATCGACGTAGTCGAGGTTCTGCTCCAAGTCATTTCTTTTCGCCCGGTAGGACGCGAAATACGCGTCGAGCTTCTCGAGCAGCAGCTTCTTGGCCTCGCCGTAGCCCAGCCCGCCGGCCTTGTAGCGTTCGGCCAGCGCGGCCTGCTCGGCGTCGCTCGCCACGAGTTGGTACAGCGCGAAGACGTTGCACTTCGCCGGGTCCTTGGGGTCCTCGACGGGCGTGCTGTCGGTCTTCACGCCCATCACGACCTTCTTCAGCGCCTTGCCCTCGAGCTGCAGGTCGATGGTGTTGCCGTAGGACTTGCTCATCTTCTCGCCGTCGGTGCCGGGGACCTTGGCGCCCTTGTCCAGGCGCGGCTCGGGGCGCACCAGCACCTCGCACTTGTAGGTGTTGTTGAAGTACTGGGCCATGTCCTGGGTCATCTCGATGTGCTGGACCTGGTCCTGCCCCACCGGCACGAACTTGGGCTTGTAGATCAGGATGTCGGCGGCCATCAGCACGGGGTAATAGAAGAGCCCCACGCTGGGCTTGATGCCCTTCGCGACCTTGTCCTTGTAGCTGTGCGCCCGCTCCAGCAGGCCCATGCCGGTGACGGCGCTGAGCATCCACGCCAGTTCCGTCACTTCCGGCACGTCGGACTGGCGGAAGAACGTCGCGCGCTTGGGGTCCAGGCCCAGGGCAAGGTAGTCCAGCGCGACACCGCGGATGTATTCGCGCATGCGCTCGGCGTCCTGAACCGTGGTCATGGCGTGGAAGTCGGCGATGAAGTAGTAGGGCTCGTGCTCCGGCCTTTCCTGAAGCTCGATGTGCTGCTTGATCGCGCCGAAGTAGTTGCCGAGGTGCAACTTTCCAGAAGGCTGAACGCCGGAAAGGATGCGGACGGGCATTTTTGAAAATTCTCCGAAACAAAAAACCCCGGGCATCGTCCCGGGGCCGCTACGTTAGCGCAGACTGAAAGTACCCTCGGTCAACTCCCCGTAAACGAGAGGGCCACGGCCGCCGCGTTTCCGAACGCGGTGCCCGCGGCCCGTCGCCAGGCCCAAAAGCTCGCGGTGTGGACGGGTAGCGTTGCCATGGGGGTATCGATACCCCATGTTCGCGAATTCGTCAAGGCGGCGGGATTGCTACTTGCCCGCGCCCTCCGGCACGTCCTTGAGCGCGATCTTCGCTTCCTGATGGTAGCCCAGCTTCACGCTGAGGATGCGGAAATTGCCTCCGTCGGCTATGAACAGCCGCCGGTCGGTGAAGGTGCCGACGTAGTTGTTGTGGAAGAGCGCCACTTCGTCGCCGCCGATGCTGCGCGCTTGAGGCGCGGCGGTTTCTCTGGCCAGCGGAAGGCCGTCGTCGGCGTTGCCGAAGCGCCCGACACGCGTGATCAGGTTGCCGTTCGCGTCCAGCACCGCGACGCTGTAGTGGCTGGTCTCCGGCACGAAGCTGCGCCGCAGGTAGTCGAACGCAAAGCGGTTGTTCCAGCAGCAGCAGCCGCTGGACCCTGCCGCCATGCCGCCGGCCCAACCCACCCCGCCATAGAGCCAGGACGTGCCCTGCACCCACGCGGCGCCGCCCAGGTCCAAGTCGGGCTTGCGGCCGGGACGTTCGGCCTCCGGCAGCGGGATCTTGGCGCCCTTGCCCGAGGTAACCAGCTTCGCGCGCCCGGCCGGGAAGCAGGCCATCGTCCCGGTGGCGTGCGTGACGAACGGCTTGCCGTCCAGCATGCGCGTGGTGCCGAGCATGCAATAGAGGTTGTTGTCCTCGTCTAGTCCGATGCCGTCGACGACACCTAGGCCCGGCACGGCGTCTTCCTTGATCAGTTCGCCGTGGCGGTTCCAGATGTTGATCGCGGTCGTGGCGCGGTGGTCAACGATGCGTCCCGGGTACATGGGCGGCATCCACTTGCGCGCGGCACGGTCCCCCACGTTGCCTTCCGTAAGCACCCGCGCTTCGATCATCCCGCCGGTGACCAGGCTGCCGATGGCGATGTCGCCCTTCGCATTGATGCCGAAGCCGGGCCGGTGCCACAGCCCGCCGTTGTGCGGGATGACCAGGCCGGCCATCAGGTTCGCGGTGCGCCCGTCGCCGAAGGCCACCTTGCCGCGTTCCTCGCCGTAGTCCCAGGGGACCTCGCGCATCGAGGGGAACTCGAAGCGCCCGATCTCGTTGAAGCCCAGGCAGTACAGGCGGCCTTCGCGGTCGAAGCCGATGTCTTCCGCCGAAAGCGGCAGCTCGAGCAGGCCCTTCTTGTCCGAGTCCGGGTCGAACCAGAGCAGCTGCTGCACGGCCTTCTCGACGATACCGCTGTCGCCCTCGCCCACGTACAGCCGCCCCGTGACCGGATGCACGTACAGGCGCTGGCGCGAGGTCTTGGGCGGGGTGCTGCGCAGTACCGCAGCCTTGACCTCGTCCTCGAAATTGCGCACGGGCGCCAGCTTGCCGTTCTTCTCCTGCATCAGCACGATCGAATTGCTGCCCCACCTCGTGTCGTTTTCTTTTCGAGCGGCTCCGATCAGCTGCGCGCCGTGGGCCAGGTGCCCGCCGGAAACCGCCAGCGACTTCGCGTTCATCTGCGCAAGCCAGACCGTCGGCGGTTCGGTGTAGCCGTCCAAGGCCACGCTGGCCATCGGGCCGGGCATGATGGAGGCCCATTCCAGGTACCCGTTGCCGCTGAACTTCGGCAGCGGCAGGTCAAACTCCGCCTTCGGCTTCGGATCGTCGAACGCACCGAAGCGCCGCATCTTGGAATCGATCACATACGGTTTCTCGTGCTGCTTCTCGCGCGCGGCCAGTTCGTTCGCGAAGTGCCGGCAGTGCAGCAGCCAGGAGAAGGTGTAGATCTCGCCCGTCTTCGGATGCACCTGCACCGCCGCGGGCTTCTGGGAGGGGATCGCATTCAGGAACTTGCCGTTTGCGTCGAAGACCTGCACCCGGTCGTTGGTGTAATCGGACACGTACACGCGCCCTGCGGCGTCGCAAGCCACCGACGACGCCCCGCGGAAGCTACCGTCCTTCTTCGAGCCCTTCGTGCTGTCCAGGTCCCCGGCGAAGACTTCGGGCGGCTTCTCGCCGTCGAAGGGCATGCGCATCACCACGTCCAGACAGTCCCAGTGGCCGTGGTTCCGGTAGGCGTACCCCGCGAAGTAGACCCACTTGCCGTCCGGCGACAGCGCGGCGCTCCAGGGGGAAACCGGGAAGGCTTCCTTACCAAACTTGAACTGCTGCGAACGCGCGGCGACCGTCACCTCGGGGCCGTGCAGCGGCAGGCCGCCCGTCGTGCCGTCTTCGGCCAGGCGGTTCAGGCTAAGCCGAGCGAGCGCGATCCGCCCCCCGCCCACAGCCAGAGCCTGCGCCGCGTTTCCGATCACCGAACCGTGGTGGTTGTTGTGTTTGTCTACGCCATAGCCGCTCTTCTCGTCGAAGCCGGCGTTCGTGCCGCTGCCCAGCAGCGTGGCCTGGTGGAAGCCTTCCTTCATCGGCAGCCGAGCGCCCTCCTGCGGAAAGACGCCTTCGTGAAGCCCCTGAACTCCGGGCAGCTGCTTCGCGCCGAAGGGATAGACGGTGTGCTTGTACGCGCCGTCGTGCGAGAAGCAGCGCAGGCTGTCCACGACCTCGCCTTCGTAGACGTACACGCCGTCCTTGGACACGGCCAGCAGCGGGCACTGCGCGCTGACGCGCTTGTACGGCGACCAGTCGAGGTTCTTCTCGAACTGCGGCTTGAGCCCCAGGGCGACGCGCACGGTCAGGCCGTTCTTGTCGTCCACGTATTTGCCCTGGTCGTCCTTGCCGTCCCAGACGATGCGCTGCGCCTTCGCGTTCTTCTGGAAAGGAGGCGGCGCGTTGTCGCCCAGCACGCCGCTGGCGAGGTGCCGCACGATGCGGCCGTCGGCGTCCTCGAGCACCACGGTCACGTCGCAGAAGCCCTTCGATTCGAACGCGATGCCGATCTGATCGCCGTCGCGCGTAACGGCGGGCGCCTTCGCGAACTCGAAGACCGCCTCGCGCTTGATTTTGAATTCGTCGAACGCCGATTCGCCGGCCAACGAGGCCGAACAGGCCGCCCACAGCAGGGCTGGAAGCAGGTGCCGGGCAGTTCGAATCATGCGAAAACTCCTTCGGGTTGGAATCCGGCCAGCGAGAATCGGTATTCTTCTGGTATTAATTAAACCTTTTCTATCCGTCACCTGTTTGTACACCGGTCCTGCTGGAACAATGCACCCAAAACCTGAGTGCAAACGCGAGGAATAGCAGCGACCTCTGCGCCACGCGCCATTGCGATTGGTACTATTTTGGTATTTTCTTTCGCACATATATGTGAATACGAAGACAATGTAAGAAGTCTGCAAAACCGGCAAAGAATGGCCGCCGCGCATCGCAGGATATGATATGGATTGAGTGGGAGACGGGCGGGAATGGGACCACCAATGCCGCGCCTGCTCTGCCCCTGCTGCAACCTTCCGACGCAATGGAACGAGATGCGCACCTTCCGCAACAAGCGGATGTGCGCGGTCTGCGCCGATTTCGAGGCCTTCAAGGCGCCCGAACCCGAACCGCCGCACGTGCTCGACCGCTACCCCAAGGCGCCGCGCCCGGTCACCGAGGCCGTGCGCGAGGCCTACCTGCGCCAGGACCACGTGCACCGCGGCATTCTGTTCGCGGCGGGATTCTTCCTGCTCGCCGGCGGACTCTTCGTGATGCTGATTCACCCGGTCTTCGACCTGACCTACCCGGAGTCCAGATCGCGGGCCGCGGACTGGGCGATCCAGGCCGTTCTGCTGGCCGCCGGCGGGCTGCTGGCGTTCGTGCTGCACCGGCTGCTTTCCGAGCGCCGGCTGCGTATTTACCGCAAGGGAGACTTCGTGCTCGCCGAAGAAGCCCTCCGCATCGAGATCTTCCGCAGCGAGGCCTTCGACCAGATCACCGACTGGCTGAACGTCGGGCGCGCGTGGATGGTCCTGCGCCTGCATCTGGGCGTGATCTATCTCGCACGATTGCCCGGCGACCCGCGCTGGCACGTGTTGCAGATGGCCCCCGATACGGCGCCTTGGTACGTGAAGGGGAAACTGGTCGTCTGCCGGCTGCCGGACAGCCCGGGGCGCGTGGTGCTGGTGCCCGCGGAAGTGGGCGTGCGCCTGGCGGCGGCAACGCTGGTGCACGGCAAGTAGCGGACGTCCATCAACTCGCGCGCTTGCGTCCCGTCTTGGCGGCGGCGACTTCCTGCGCGCGCAGCACGGTCTTCAGATAATGCCCCGTGAAGCTTTCCTTGCACGCCGCGATCGTTTCGGGCGTGCCCTGCGCGACGACGGTGCCTCCGGCGTCGCCGCCTTCGGGACCCAGGTCCACGATCCAGTCGGCCTGCTTGATCACGTCGAGGTTGTGCTCGATGACGACGGCCGTGTTGCCGCGTTCGACCAGGCGCTGCAGCACGTCCAGCAGCTTGGCGATGTCGTGGAAGTGCAGGCCCGTGGTGGGTTCGTCGAGCACGTACACGGTGCGGCCCGTCGCGCGCTTCGACAATTCAAACGCGAGTTTGATGCGCTGGGCCTCGCCGCCGGACAGCGTCGTGGAACTCTGCCCCAGCCGCACGTAGCCCAGGCCCACGTCCTTCAGCGTCTGCAGCCCGTCGCGGATCTTGGGGTGGTTCTCGAAGAGCTTCACCGCCGCGTCGATGGACAGGTCCAGCACGTCGGCGATGCTGTGGCCCTTGTACTTCACTTCCAGCGTTTCCTTGTTGAAGCGGCGGCCTTTGCACTGCTCGCATTCGACGTAGACGTCGGCGAGGAAGTGCATCTCGATGGCCTTCTGCCCCTGCCCTTCGCAGGCCTCGCAGCGCCCGCCCTTGACGTTGAAGCTGAAGCGCCCGGGCTTGTACCCGCGGATCTTGGCCTCGGGCAGCTTCACGAACAGCGTGCGGATCTCGTCGAAGACGCCCGTGTACGTCGCGGGGTTGCTGCGCGGCGTGCGCCCGATGGGACTCTGGTCGACCTCGATCACCTTGTCGACGTCGCCCTTGATCGTCACCTTCTCGCACTTGCCGGGCTTGGCGCGCGCGTTGTTCAGCTTGCGCGCGAGCGACTTGTAGAGGATCTCGTTGACGAGCGAACTCTTGCCGCTGCCCGAGACCCCCGTCACGCAGACGAAGCGGCCCAGCGGGAAGTCGACGTTCACTTTCTTGAGGTTGTTCTCGGCGCCGCCCTTCACGGAAATGACTTCGCTCGAAAACGGCCGGCGGCTGCGCGGCAGCGGGATCTCCAGTTCGCGGCGCAGGTACTTGCCCGTCAGGGAGTCCGGGAAGGCGCTCAAATCCTCCGCGTGCCCGCTGGCGACGACCTGCCCGCCCTTCTCGCCCGCGCCCGGCCCCAGGTCCACCAGCCAGTCGCTGCGGCGGATCACGTCCTCGTCGTGCTCGACCACCAGCACGGTGTTGCCGAGGTCGCGCAACTTCACGAGCGTGTTCAGCAGGCGGTCGTTGTCGCGCTGGTGCAGGCCGATGGTGGGCTCGTCGAGCACGTAGGTCACGCCGACGAGCTTGCTGCCGACCTGGCTGGCCAGGCGGATGCGCTGCGCCTCGCCGCCGCTCAAGGTGCCGCTGGTGCGGTCGAGCGTCAGGTAGCCCAGGCCCACGTCGACGAGGAAGCCCAGACGCTCGCGGATTTCCTTCAGCACGCCGTGCGCGATCTTCTTCTTCTCGCCCTCCAGCGGCAGGTCCGCGAAGAAGGCCAGCGCCTGGTCGATCGGCAGCGCCGTCACCTGCATGATGTTCTTGCCGCCGACGTGCACGCCCAGGACCTCGGGGCGCAGGCGCGCGCCTTTGCACTCGGGGCACGAGAGGTTCGACATGAACTCGTGGATGCGCTGCTTGATGTGCTCGCTCTGCGTCGCGTGAAAGCGCTCGGTCAGCGACGGGATCAGCCCGCGGAAGGGCTTGCCGCCGTAGACCTTTCCGCCCGGCGACGCGCTGCCGTTCAGCAGCGTCTTCAGGAAAGGCTTGGCGAGTTTCTCGACGGGCGTCTCGACGGAGATCTTCGCGCGGTGACAGAAGCGCCGCACCGCCTGCCCGTACCAGATGCCGTAGTTGTAGCCGAGCTTGTACAGGTTCTTGATCACGCCGTCCTGGATCGAAAGCGTGCGGTCGGGGATCAGCAGCTCCGCGTCGACTTCGTTCTTGGTTCCGAGGCCCGCGCACGCGGAACACGCGCCGTAGGGGCTGTTAAAGGAGAAGATGCGCGGCGAGAGTTCCTCCAGGCCCAGCCCGTGCACCGGGCAGGCGAAGTGCTCGCTGAAAAGTTGGTCCGCCGGTTTGCCGCTCTCTGTCTCCTGCACGCTGGCGATCAGCAGGCCCTCGCCGACCTTCAGCGCCAGTTCGACGGACTCGGTGAAGCGCGTGCGCGCGTCGGGCTTCACGCGCAGGCGGTCGACGACGGCCTCGATGCTGTGCTTGCGCTTCTTGTCGAGCGGTTTCGCGTCGGCGGCGCCGATCGTCTGGCCGTCCACACGCAGGCGCACGAAGCCCTCGCGTTTGGCCGCGGCGAAGATGTCGCGGTGTTCGCCCTTCTTGCCGCGCACCAGCGGCGCGAGGACCTCGACGCGGCTGCCTTCCGGCAGCGCGAGCAGGTGCTCGACGATCTGCTCGGCCGTCTGGCCCGTGATCGCGCGGCCGCACTTGGGGCAGTGCGGTGTGCCGACGCGCGCGTAGAGCACGCGCAGGTAGTCGTAGATCTCGGTAACGGTGGCGACGGTGGAGCGCGGGTTGCCGTGGCCGCTGCGTTGCTCGATGGCGATCGTCGGCGTCAGGCCTTCGATGGACTCGACGTCCGGCTTCTGCAACTGCTCGAGGAACTGGCGCGCGTACGCGCTGAGCGACTCGACGTAGCGCCGCTGGCCTTCGGCGTAGACGGTGTCGAAGGCGAGCGTCGACTTGCCGCTGCCGCTGAGGCCGGTGACGACGACGAGCTTGTCGCGCGGGATGTCGACGTCGATGTTCCTGAGGTTGTGCTCGCGCGCACCGCGGATGCGGATGGCATGCGCCAAGTCTATCTTTTCGGTCGGCATCGGGCGGATCTCTATGGAGTCGCGTCCTACGTGTTGGCACCCCGAGCGTATTCGGTCCGTGACGAGCGGAAAGCGTAGTTTTGGCTGGAACGCCCTCTTGGCCGACCGACTTCAACGCAGAGACTCGGAGAACGCAGAGGCCCACGGCGGATTACTCTTGGGTGGCCGAAGGCCACAAAAGGTCCGCTCCCTACGCAAAGCGAAACTGGTGCGTAAGCGATTGGCCATTGGTCCTCGACATCGGCCATTTTGATTCGTCGTTTGCCAGCAGGGCAAGCGCGAAGCCGGAACCAGAAACACGAAACGCCGTTCCTCGCCCCTACCCCCTGTGACTCCTCGCCCCTGCGGTCCGGATACCGGCCCCGGCCCCCGCGATATATGACAAAACGTCACATATGTGACACTAAAACGTCTCATAGTTCCTATAAAATTTAAGTATTTTAGATAGAATTAAGTTGATAAATGGATGTCTCTGGCGTCTACTATAGTGACTGCGAGGACGGGGGAGAAGCGGTCGAATGGTCACCCTCCCCGTTAATTATGAGGACTCCTTGCAGGCCGAGGTACCGAGGCAGTATCCCGTCGACATGACCGGCGGGGGAAGTCAGCCCATAGACTGAGTAGCGCTCATGTCGCTCGGGACGGGGGTCCAGCGCGTCGCCATTCGACAGGTGGCGGAGCGACCCCTCGTGACCCACCTGGGTGGTGTCCAAAACTTCTAAACGCGAAGGATTCAGGAAACAGGAATGAGGATTCAGGGAACAGAAAGGAAGGAAAGATAGATAAGAGTTAAGAGAAAAAAGATAAGAGAAACAAATTGAGAGCTTGAAGTATCCCGCCGCGCAGGATTCCATGCTAACGCATTGCGTAAGTATGTCCCTGCCCTTCCCAATTTTCCCGCCCTGCGCTATTCTCTGAACGCTCGATAACACCCGGAGCCTCCGCGTGAAGCCCTCTCCCCGTTTTCAATTCCGCCTCTCGACCCTGCTGGCCGCCTCGGTCACGATCGGCGTACTGCTGGCCCTAAATCTCCTACCGGCACCCGTGCGCCTTACTCCCGCCGCGTGGCTCGATCCGATGCCCGGGTTTGAGCGAGAATATGGCATGGGGTGGCCGTTTTCGGTTCATCCTGAATTCGGCGTCCACTACGAAGGTGACACCATGACCGGTTACAGCTATCACGACGGATGGAAACCCATACCGCTGCTTCTTGATGCCGGATGCAACCTGGCCATTCTTTGGTTTGTCGTACGCCTTTTCGAACGCCGCGCCCGCCGCCTGCGGGAGAACGCCGCAACACCAGAACCCGCAGGTTCCGCATGAAGGCCAAAGCCGCCACCGTCGCCGAATACCTCGCCGCGCTGCCGCACGACCGCCGCAAGCCGCTGGAGGCCGTGCGCGAGGTGATCCGCAAGAACCTCGACCAAGCGTATGAAGAAGGCATCCAGTACGGGATGATCGGCTACTTCGTGCCGCACAAGTTGTACCCGGCGGGCTACCACGCCGATCCGAAGCAGCCGCTGCCCTTCGCGCACCTGGCTTCGCAGAAGAACCACATGGCGCTGTATATGATGTGTCTCTACTGCGACAAGAAGCACCTCTCCTGGTTCAAGAAGGCCTGGGCGAAGACCGGCAAGCGCCTGGACATGGGCAAGTCGTGCGTGCGCTTCAAGAAGGTGGAAGACCTCGCGCTGGACGTGATCGGCGAGGCCATCGCGCGCGTGCCGGCGAAGGAGTTCATCGCGTACTACGAGAAGAACACGAAACGGCGTTAACTGCCGAGATCACAGCGGGCACCGAGGAACTTCTTTCCTGGATTTGAGCCGGTCGACGCATGCTCCGCAGTTTCAATCCGCACTCCGCAATCGAAACTATTCTTTTAAAGGTTCGGGCTTGTCCGCCGGCGTCTTCGTTGCGCCTTCCTTCTCGGGCTGCGCCGCAGGCTGCTTGGGCATCATGTTCTTGATCATGGACTTCATCATCTGGCGCATGGCGGGGTTCTTGATCACCTGTTCGACCTGGTCGCGCGGCATGCTCAGGCCCATCTGCTTGTACATGTCCATCACGCTGTCGATGAGGGCCTTCGACATGTCGGGGTCGTCGAACATGGTGTCGACGAGTTTGTCCAGGTCCGCGGTCTCCATGCCCGCCCCCATCAGCGACTTCAGATTGGGGCTGTTCATCATCTGCATCGCTTCGGCCATGCCCAGCGGCTTGGGCTTGTCGGCGTCGGTGATGCCCAGCGCGGCGAGGTCCAGGGCCTTGTTCTCGGGCGCGGTGGCCGCGGCGGCGGCCAACTTCGCGTTGACTTCTTCGGAAGCCTTGGCCTCCAGTTTGCCGCCCAGCACCACCGTGCAGCGCTTCTTCTCCGGCGGACACGTCACGGCCGCGTCCTTCAGGGCCTTGGCCACGGCGGCCTTGAATTCCTCGGCGTCCTTCTGCGTGTCGAAGTCGACGCACCACACCGGCACGCGCGCCCCGTCCCTCTCGTAGACGGCGAAGCGGTCGCCGCCCCACCCTTCGGCGGCCGTGGCGGCTTCGGCCTTGCCTGCGGCGCCCAGCTTTTCCTCCAGCATCAGGCGGATGTTGAACTCGCCCCAGGTGCCTTCCTGGATGCGCGCGAAGCCCTGAAGAACGCTTTGCGTAAGGTCGGGCAGCTCGATCTTTACAGGGTCGTCGCGCTTGGCGAGCCACTTCTCCGGATGCAGGATCTGCTCGGTGCTGCGCGGCGGGTCCTTGGTGAAGGCGTGGTCGAGCAGCTTCTGCCCGCCGGCCTTCTTGACCTCCAGCGCGAAGACCATGCCCTGGATGTAGCTGAACATCAGGTTCTCGCTGAGGTACGCGGGCGCCTCGGCCAGTTCCTTCGCGCCCGGCATGTCGGGCATCATCGCGGCGAGTTGCCCCGGGTTCGAGGAGAACATCTTCATCTGCTGCGCGACCATGGGCACGCGCTCCAGGTCGCTGTTCAGCATGTAGCCGTACATCACCAGCGTCGCGTCGCCTTCGATCAGCGCCGTCTTGGCCGCCGCGGCGTCGTCCAGCACCGCATCGTGGCCGAATTTGGAGAGGTCGAAATGCTGGTCCTGGATCGCGTGCGTGATCTCGTGGACCATCATCGTGTTGGACATCAGCTCCATCATTTCCTTGCCGAACATCTTCTCGCCCTGGGGGCCCAGCGGGCCGCCCTCGCGGTCGATCAGCACCAGGTACTTCTCCTTCGGGTCGTAGAAGCCGCCGATCTGGCTGGTCAGGAGCTTGGGGTAGTACTCGCCCAGGTTCATCTCCTCCGGAATGTAGCCAAAGCTCTTGAGCGACTTCTCGAGCGGCGCCATCTTCGCGGCGGGCAGTTCGTCGTCGAACATCTTGAGGACCTTCTGCTTCAGTTTGGGCTCGTCGAGCTGCCCCATCGCGACGGCGTTCTTCAGCTTCAGGCCTCGCCGCGCCGCGGCGGCCTGGACCAGCACGTCGAGTTCCTTCTGCATCTCCGGTGTCAGCGCCTTGACGCCTTCGGGCAGCTTGGGCTTTTCGCCCGCGGCGTCCTCGGCGAAGGCCGGCGCGGACAGGAAGGCCAGCAGCGCGAAGGCCAGGGCGGCGGGCGAAGGTCGGCGGCGATTCGTCATGGGTCTCTCCGGTAATGGCGGGCACGGCGGGGCGGCGCAAACATCCTTATATTGGTGCTTCCGCGGACTTCCTTTCAGACGCGCGAAACGCGGCGGCATTCAACCGGCCACGCCTTGAATCGTTACCACCCGGAAGGAGCCGCTCCGGTCACTCGCCCTTGGCCTTGGCCTCGTGCAGGGCGGCTTCCTCGTTGAGGCCCAGCTCCTTGCAGAATGCGGCGTAGGCCAAGTGGTCGGCCGGCGTTGCCGGCGGCAGGAAGTGCAGGTGCAGCTGGTACTGCTGCTTCGGCGTGAAGACGTCGAACTTGCGGCGCATGCCGGGCGCGCTGTTCTTGGGGATCGCGTCGAGTTCCAGTTGCCCTTCGTCGACTTTCGTCACGGCCCACGTCTTGATCTTGCTCAGCGCCTCGATGTTCTTGTACTTCTCGTCGACGTACTCGAACGGCAGCGCCACGGCGCCGCCGGCGGTCTTCGCGCGAATGGCTTCGAGCACCCGCTCGTGCAGGTTCTCCTCGGCCAGCAGATCCTTCTCGCGCGCTTCGGTCCCGGCGGCGACTCCCATCGAACCGAGCTGCTTGCGCAGGCGGCGGAAGCGCTGCAGGGCGTCGGCGTACTGGTAGCTCTTGGCGAGTTCGGCGGTCTTCGCCGATTCGTCGGCAAAGAGTTTGGCGGCCTCTTCCTCGACGGCCTTCTGTGCCGTCTCGGCCTGGCCGCGATGCACGGCGTCCTTGACGGCGGCGAGGTAGCCCTTCCAGACGGCGAGCGTATCGGGCAGCGGCGTGGCGATGCCTTTCGCCTTGCTGTCGGCGTCGGCCTTGGCGGCCTCGAAGGCCTTGGCCGCGGCGGCGTCGACTTCCTTCAGGCGCGCGTCGGCGGCGTCCTTCGCGGCGCCTGCGGCGTGGTTGCCGATGAAGTCCTTCAGCGTCTGGCGCGCGGCGTCGAAGTCTTTCGCCGCGAGTGCCGTATCGACGGCGGCCAGGGCCTTGGCCAAGTCGGCCTGCTCCGTTTCCTTGACCGCGCCCTCGTGCTTTTTCTTCCAGTCCTCGGCCTTGCCCTTGGCCTGGTCGTAGATGTCCTGGACGTTCTGGGCGCTGGCGAGCACAGCCTGGAAACGCGCCGCGATCTCAGGCCACTTCGAGGCATCGCTCTGGTTCGCGGCCTCGAACTGCGCGGCGTCGTCGAAGGCCTTCTTCGCGACCTGGCGTTCGCGCGCGCGGCGTTCGGCGGCGATGCCTTTCAGCATCTCGTTGGCCTTGTCGCGCGCGGGCAGCGCGGGGAACTTCTTCACCACGTCCTGCAGGATCTGGCCCGCGGCGCTGGAGACCGGATCGTCCTTCAGCAGCGCGGCCGCGTCGGCGAGCATCTTCTCGGCTTCGGCGCCGTCGTTCTTCACCGCGACCACGGGTTCGCCCGACTCCGTCTTCGCCGCGGGCGGCGTCTCGGCCGTGCCGCCGGAAGTCTTGACTTCGCCCGGCCCGGGGTTCGCGCCGTTGCCTGAACCGCCGCCCCCGCCCATGAACTTCGGCGCGATGACGACGACCAGCACCACGACCAGCAGGAAGACGCCGACGAGCCCGGCATAGAGCAGCGCGTTCTTGACGGGTTGCTGGAGGCCGGTGGTCAGTTCCTCGACGACGCCCTCCGCGGCGGCCTTGGCCTTCTCGGCGGCGCCGCGCGCATCGACGGCGCGCATGACGGTGCTGTCGCCGGCGGGAATCTGTTCGATGCCGTCGTGAATGCCCTGCTGCACGCGCTCGAGGTCCTCGATCAGTCGCGTGACGTTGGGGTAACGCTTCTCCGGGAGCTTCGCCATCATGCGTTCGACGATGAAGCAGACCGGGTCGGGCACGCCCTTGTTTACGGTCTGGATCGCCGGCAGCGATTCCTGGATGTGCGCCTTCAGGACTTCGTGCGCGGTGGAACCCGAGAACGGCGTGGTGCCGGTGAGCGTATGGTAAAAGGTGGCGCCGAGGCTGTAGATGTCGACGCGGTGGTCGATGTCCTTGCCCAGGGCCTGCTCGGGCGCCATGTAATGCGGCGTGCCCATCACGCGGCGGTTGTCGTTGGGCGAACGCGGCACTTCCTCGAAGGTCTTCGCGATGCCCAGGTCCGCGATCTTAACCACGCCGTCGTTGGTGAGCATGATGTTGTCGGGCTTGATGTCGCGGTGCACGATGCCGTTTTCGTGCGCGAACTCCAGCGCCTTCGCGGTCTGGAGCATGATGTCCAGGGCCTTGTCGGTGCCGATCTTCCCGTGAATGCGCAGCTCTTCCTTCACGGAGTTGCCGTCGATGTACTCCATCGAGAAGTAATGCCGCCCGCCGGCCTTGGAGACGTCGTGCACGTGGATGACGTTGGGATGGTTCAGCTTGCCCGCCGCGCGCGCCTCGCGGACGAAGCGGTCCACGAACTCGCGGTCGTTGCTGTACTTCTCGTTCAGCACCTTCAGCGCGACGATGCGGTCCATGCTCAGCTGCTTGGCCTTGTAGACCGTGCCCATGCCGCCGATGCCGATCTTCTCGAGGATCTTGTAGCCGGGGATCTGGATGTCGATCACTTCCGCCTTCTCGTCGACCATCTCCATGATGGTGTCGCCGATGCGGATCTTGTCGCCGAACTTCAGCGGCGACGGCTCTTCGCCGTTCTTGCTGGCGCCCTGGCTGTTGAGGTACGTGCCGTTGCGGCTGAGGTCCTGCAGAAAGAAGTTGCCGTCCTTGCGCGTGATGACGGCGTGCTCGCGGCTGGCCTTCGGGTCCAGCACCGGGATGGGGCACTGGCTGCGGCGGCCCATGATCAGGCGGTCGGCGTTGAGCTTGAACTCGGCGCCCACGTTGCGGCCTTTGCGTACGACCAGCTTTGCCACTGGAAGCAGAACCTCCGGCCGGAGCCAAGTCCTTGCCTGACAACGGTCTAACGGGACTGGCCAAATCAGCGAGGCTATTATTAAGCGTTACCCAAAGGGTGTCAATCTCGCCCGCCCCTTAAGTTTACAGGGGCGCATCCTTTTATTACGTCCTTTTGACACCATTGGAGGTAAAGAAAGGGGTCCGAAACCGGTAATTCCCCCCCAGAGGAATTCGTTTCGGGATTTCCGGGAACCCCGGCGCCCCTCGGTACGTTGATAAGGACGACGCGATGGACGAAATCGCCCCAGCCGCCCCTGGCCCCGGAGTCCCCCCGCCCGCCATGCTGACGCCCCCCGCCCCGCACCGCGGCCGCCGAGGCTGGCTGGCCTGGCTCGTTTACGTGACCTGCTTCGGCGGAGCGATTTACTTCGCAATCCACGGCGCGCGCGCGCTGTCCGGCGAAGGCAGCGACGACGAAGTGAAGGCCCAGGTCTACGCATCCATCGGAAAACTCGACGAGACCGGTTTCGCGCGCATGGGCAAGCCCGAGCCCGGCGATTGGCTGGACCGCTTCCAGGAGACGCCGCAGTCGATGGGGCGCTACCGCCTCAGCACGCCGGTCCGCCCGACCAAGGACCGCCGCACCGTGGTCCTGCAGCCGCTGGGCCCGATGAACGAGGAACAGACGAAGGTCGTCGAGGCCATGCGCGACTACGCGGAGATCTTCTTTCAGCTTCCGGCGCGCGTCGCCGATTCCCTGCCGCTGGAGATCGGCGGCAAGAGCGAGGCCCTGACGCGCAAGATCCCGCTCGGCAACCGCCACGGCACCTACGACACGCAGTACGACGCGGAGAAGATCCTCGACGAGATCCTGGCGAAGAAACTCCCCGACGACGCCGTCGTGTACCTGGGCGTGACGATGCAGGACCTGTGGGCCGACAACCTGAACTTCGTCTTTGGATTGGGCAGCTTCGGCCGCCGCGTGGGCGTGTACAGCCTTGCCCGCTATTACCCCGAGTTCTGGGGCAAGGTGCGCAAGGACGGCGACGAGATCATGGGCCTGCGGCGCTCGTGCAAAGTGCTCAACCACGAAGCCGGACACATGTTCGGGCTCAGCCACTGCGTCTTCTACCACTGCTCGATGAACGGCTCGAACAGCCTGGCCGAGACCGACCGCGCGCCAATCCACTTCTGCCCGCTCTGCCACCGCAAACTGCAGTGGAACATCGGATTCGACGCCAACAAGCGCTACGAAGCCCTGCGCGATTTTTACGCAAAGCACGAGATGGCCGAGGAAGCCGAGTGGATGAAGGGGCGCATCGAACGCTGGAAGGAGATCGCAACCAAGGACGCGATCGAGAACGGCACGGCCATCGTGCCGGAGGAATAGAGGCCCGAGCGAAGCACCCGAGGCACCGCCATTCGGCTCCGCAATCCGCCACGAAAGCGCTTGCATCGATCGGGCATTGCCCGAAAATCCCCTCTCCATAATCGTAGCAGCACCGGCGGTTTCCCCGCGCCCAATCGATATGGGTTCGAAATCCGCCAAAGCCGTAATCGAAGACCGCACGCGAACGACCATCTTGAGGAGGCTGTTCATGCCCCGGTTCCGGATGCCCGCCCTGCTGCTGAGTTGCGCCTACCTGCTGAGTCTCGGCGCGGCGCACGCGGCGACGTTCACCGTCACCAACAACGCCGACGGCGGCCTCGGCTCGCTGCGCGCTGCGATAAACCTGGCGAACGGGGCCCTGGGGGCCGATACGGTCAAGTTCGCCATCCCGGGAACGGGGCCGTTCACGATCACGCTTACCAGCCCCCTGCCGACGGTCACTTCGCCGCTGACCATCGACGGCTACACGCAATCCGGAAGCAGCACGAACACCCTTATCGAAGGCACCAACGCGGTGCTGATGATCGAAATCACCACCACCGGGGGCAACGCGCTGTTGTTCGATGCCGGCAGCGACGGCAGCACCATGCGCGGGATCGACTTCACCGGCTGCGCCACGGCGGTTTCCGCCGACAACTCCGGCAACCACCGCTTTTCGGGGAATCTCTTCTCCCTCTGCGACGACGCGATCGTGATCCGTAGCAACGCAGTCGACGTAACGGTCGGCGGGATCTCGCGCGCGGACTGCAACCTGGTCTCCACCTGCGACAACGGCATCAGCGTCGTTGGCGCCGACGGCACGGTAATCCAGGGCAATCTGATCGGCACCGACGCCGCGGGCACGGCCGCCGCGGGGAACATCGATGGCATCCGCTTGGTGAATGCCACGAACACGCTTGTCGGCGGAATCGCCAAGAACGCGGGAAACGTGATCTCCGGAAACACGGGATTCGGCATTAACGACGGAGCCACCGGGAATTTGACCGGCGGCAACCGCATCGAAGGCAACCGCATCGGCACCGACGCCGCGGGGACCTCGGCTGTGGCGAACGGCGTCGGCATCCGGATCCTCGACATCAGCGGCGAGACCGTCGGCGGCCCCGACGCCCTTCAACGGAACATCATTTCCGGCAGTACCGGCGTGGGCCTGTTGGTCAATGGAGCTACCGAGGACACGTTCGACACCCTGGTCCAGAACAATTTCATCGGGACGGACGTATCCGGCCTGGCGGCACTCCCGAACGGCAACGGCGGTGTGAGGATTACCGGAAGCCTCGCCGCGGACAACACCGTGCAGGGGAACCTCATCTCCGGAAACACCGGCAACGGCCTTTCCGTCGAATCCGCCGCCGACGGCACGGTCATCACCCATAACCTGATCGGCGGCGACATCACCGGTTTGGCCGCGCTGCCCAATTCGCAGTTCGGCGTGCTGCTGACGGGCGACACCGGCACCATCCTGGGCGGCAACGGGGCGGAGGACACCAATATGATCTCGGGCAACGGCGAGCACGGCGTCGTTCTGGGCACCGGCACCGGTAACATTCTGGGCAACCTGATCGGGACCGACATTTCGGGCCAGGCGCCCCTGCCCAACCAGCAGAACGGCATCACCGTGGTCAATGCCCGTTTCGGTATTCTCGGCTCGACCGCCGGCGGCCGGAACGTCGTCTCTGGCAACGCGGGCCACGGCATCTCGGTGGAAAACGCAGACGGCGTGGGGCTCTTGATTCTCAACAACGCCATCGGCACCGGGCCGCAGGGCGTGCTGGACGTGGGCAACGGTGGATCGGGCATCCATGTCAGCGACACCGCTCCGACCGGCCTCGCCATCGGCGGCGACTTGGGCGGGCAGCGCAACTTCATCGGGTTCAACGCCGGCGACGGCATCACCGTTACGGGCGGAACGTCGGCGGGCATCGAGTGGTATGGAAACCTGATCTTCGGGAACGGCGGGATCGGGATCGACCTGGGCGACGACGGCGCCACGAGCAACGACGGCGCGGGCGACGCCGACGCCGGCCCCAACGGGCTGCAGAACTTCCCGGACCTCGCGACGCTGGAAGCGGGCACCAGCGCCTCGCTGACCTACACGCTGGCCACCACCGCCAGCGGCCAATTCACGGTCGAGTTCTTCGCGATTACGTCGTCCAACCGCATGCGCTTTTTGGCGCGCCAGACAGGCGTCACCACCGACGGGACCGGCAATCGCGGCTCCACGCCCGCCACCCTGGGCCCCGTGGGGCTCGACGAGACCGTCGTCGCCGTTCTGATCGACGAAACGACCGGGAACAGTTCGGAAATCTCGCCGGAGATCTCCCCGACAAACGCCTCGGTCTTCGACGCCGGGCTGTACGTAAAGAAGGGCAAGTTCACGATCAACTTCGCCAAGCACGACCAGAACCAGAGTGCCGATTCCCTCAGTTTTTCGGGAAACATCAACCCGGCGGGCATCGAAGACACCTTTTCGGGCGTGCAGATTACGGTTCTCGTCAACGACCAGACCTTGATCGACGATGCGCTGGACGCCAGCGGCAACAACAAGAACCTGCCGCTGAACGACGGCACCTACTCCTTCTCGATCAAGCCCAGCAACGGCCAGTATTCGTTCAGCGCGAAGAAGCAGGACCTGCGCGAACTCCTCGACGTCGCCGACGCGGACGCCGTGGGCACCGTCGAGGTGACCTTCGGGATGCGCTTCACCGGCTCGAGCCTGCTCACGAGCCAGTTCATCAACGTCTTCCAGTTCCAGCTGAAGTCCGCGCTGCGCAAGACGGCCTCCGGCTCGTTCAGCTTTACAAAGGATGCCACCTCGGGCGGCGCCTTCCTGATCCTGAAGTCCTCCGCCACAGAAAAGGACCCCACGCCGCTGCACACGCTCAAGCTGACCGGCGTGGTCTCCGCCGGCGACCTGGACCTGACGCCGGCCGGAAACATCGACATCGACATCGGTTCGTCTGGCACCATTACGCTCACGCCCGCCGACTACACGATCAAGGACGACGGGCCCCTGAGCATCATCACCATGAACAAGGGCGCCGTGCCCGAACTCGCCAAGTTCCAGATCAACAACGCCAAGCACACCTTTTCAATCACGACGAACAACATCGGCGCCGGGCTGGACGCGGCGGGCGCCGGCGCCACGGCCAATATCATTGCCGTCACCCTCGTGTGGGATACAGCCTCGGGCAACACCATCACCTTCGAGCAACAGCTCGAACTGAAGCGCACGGACATCGACAGCGGCAAGTGGAAGCGCTGAGGCGGGTGGGAACTTCAGAACCCAAACACAAAGCCCCTGCCCAAACCCGTGGTGCTATCGGCAGAAAAAGCGAAAAGCAGGAGCGCCAGGAAGCAGGCGGCACCGAGCAGATAGGACAGTCTGAATTGAACTTTGACGCCTCTTGCCCGAGCAAACAGCCAAGCCATCCAAAGCCCCGCACTGCCGCCCGACACCACAAACAGCAAGGGTATCTCAACAAAAACGGCCGCGTTATAGCGATCCGCACCGGACATCCAGATGGCCCAAGAGTTCATAAGGCTGAAGCCCACGCCGTAAGCTAAGCAGGGGCCAAAGATTGTTTGCAGGGTGTCTGATTTCTTCCGCCGATAGCGTGCGCGCAAGGTGAAGAAGAGAAGTCCGACGCTGGGAATCGCCAGGATACAGCCTGTCAGCGTGAGCTTCGCTAAAACTACAAGCAGGTCGATGCCGGACATTTTGTTGTTCGGATTAAAGAGCTGATACCAGCCCATCAAGGCGTTTAACGACAGCGTCGAAAACAGCAACGCACCCAGGAAGGTTTGCCCCGTTCCAGGATCGCTCGCGCTCCGATCGCACATGATTCCGGATGGTCTGGTGATGTTGGCTTTAGCCTATGTGCCGTTTTTTCGTTTTCAGTTTGCCGTTTTTTTGCCGTTTGCATTTTGCCGTTTGCAGTTTTCCGTTCCTCACCCCTCACCCCTTGCCGCTCGCCCCTGACGTTGGCTACCCCGCCGCGCTGGCGTCGTCGCCGCCGGCGGACTTCTGAAGTTTCTCGACGCGGGCGGAGACGTCGCGGAAGGCCACGTCCACCTCGTAGACCTCCAGGAACGCCGCGAGCGCCTCCTGGGGCTTCTTGCTGTTCTCGAGCGTGTCGGCCTTGGCGTACTGCAGGTTCTTCCATCGCTCGTCCTTGACTTCCAGGGTGGCGAGCGTCTCGTCGAAGCGCTTCAGCGCCAAGTCGTACTGCTCCTTGCGCGCGAAGCCCAGGCCCATGCGAAGCCCGGCCTCGATGCGGAACTTCGGGTCGCGGAAGGTCTGCTGGTAGCGCTTGATGGCCTCGTCGTAGAGCGCGCGGTCCTTCTTGACCTCGGCGAGGTCGAAGTAGATCCCGCCCAGCGTGTGGCGAATGCCGGATTCGGTGGAATAGAGTTTCTCGCGTTCGATGTAGGTCTTCAGGCGGAACTCCAGCAGGGCCTGGCGGCGCTTGACCACGTCGTCCTTCAGGTTCACCTCGCCGGCCTTGACCTTGCCGATCAACTCGTTGATCTCGTTGGTCATCTTCCAGATGTCGAGGTCGTGAAGCTTGAACTTCCACTGCGGGTTGACCGATTCGAGGCTCACGGCCTTCTCGTACGCGGCCTTGGCCTCGGCGTAATTGGCCGCCTTGCGGTACAGATCGCCGAGTTTGGAGATGTAGCGCGGGTCTTCGGGATTCTTCGCTACGTCGTCCTTGGCATCCTGGATGGCAGCCTGCAAGTCCTGCTCGCTGCGGATCTCCTGGTGGTCGCGTTCCTGGCGCTGCACGACCTTGCTGTCCTTGGCGATGCTGCGGGCGAGGCTGCCCTTCGAGGCGTCCTTGGTGCCGGACTCGATCTTCTTTGTCATGTCGCTTGCGCTGAGGTCGCGGATCTTCTGCCCCGCGTCACGGTCGCCGGGGTTGATCTTGTAGACCTCGGACCAGATATCCAGCGCCTTCATGATCTCGCCCTTGCCTTCGTAGGCGAAACCGAGGTTGCGGCTGGCCTCGACCAGCGCCTTGTTGTCGCCGCCGGCTCGGGTCTTGCGCACGTCCTCGAAGGTCTGGATCGCGGTGTCCAGGTGTCCGGCCTGGGCCAGCGCCTTGCCCAGCAGCACCTGAATGCCGACGTGGCCGGGGTCGATCACCAGCGCGTCTTCACAGGCGTTGATGCATCCGTCGTACTTCTTGGCCGCGAAAAGCCCCTGGGCCTTGGTGATGTTGGCCATAAGCTTGGCCTTGCCCATGAAACTGACCGGCTTCTCCTTCGACATCCGGATCTGGACCGCGCGCAGTTCGCGGCGCCCATCGATGCTGTTGGGATCCAACTCGCAGGCCTGCTTGTACAACGCGATGGCATAGTCGTAATTGCGGCGCTCGGCGGCCTCCCGAGCCTTCTCCAGGAGTTTCGAGATGTCCACGTGGAGGTCCTCGCAGCCAACGGTTTCCTTCGCGGCATGCCGCGAAGCCGGCACGGCACACCAAAGAGGCAATTGCACTATAAAGAATAGCTCCAAACTCGCCCGCCGCCACCCTCAAAATACCCGCACGGTCCTGGTGGGGTCACCCTTCGCTTGCCGCCACGCGCCCTACCCTGTAAAGACGAGGGCGGCCGTACGGCCAACGCCTCGCTCGACCACGGAGATCCGAACCCATGTCCGATAACGCCTTGCGAAACACGATCATCATCGGCTCGGGCCCCGCCGGGCTCACCGCCGCCATCTACGCGGCCCGCGCGCGCCTGGAACCGCTGGTGCTCGCCGGCACCACGCCCGGCGGCCAACTGACCAAGACCAGCGAGGTCGAGAACTTCCCGGGCTTCGCCGAAGGCATCCTGGGCCCCAAGCTGATGGACGCGATGATCGAGCAGGCCAAGTGCTGCGGCGCCGAGCTTGAATGGGAGAGTGCCGAGAAGATCGAACGCGACGGCAAGAACTTCGCCGTCACAATCGGCGGCGGGAAGGTCCTGAAGAGCCGCACGATCATCTTCGCCACCGGCGCCGCGCCGCGCTTCATGCAGGCGCCCGGCGAACTGGAATACCAGCCGCCCAAGGGCAGCGGCGTGACCTACTGCGCGGTCTGCGACGGGAACTTCTACCGCAACATGCCCGTGATCGTCGTCGGCGGCGGCGACAGCGCGATGGAGGAAGCCATCTACCTGTCGAACCTCTGCAAGGAAGTCACCATCGTGCACCGCCGCGAGGGTCTGCGCGCGAGCAAGGTCATGGTCGAACGCGCCCGCGGCCGCAAGAATATCAGGTGGGAACTGAACCAGGTCGTCGACGAGATCCTGGGCGACGGCAAGAAAGTCACCGGTGTGCGCCTGAAAAGCACCCAGGACGGCAAGACTAAGAAACTCGAGATCAAGGGCGTCTTCTCCGCCATCGGACACATCCCCACCACCGGCGTGCTCAAGGGTCTGGTGGACCTCGACGAGGACGGCTACATCAAGGCCGACGAGCGCCAGTGCACCAACGTCCCGGGGCTTTTCGCCGCCGGCGATTGCCACGACCGCCGCTACCGCCAGGCCGTGACGGCTGCCGGGATGGGCTGCAAGGCCGCGCTGGAGATGGAGCGGTACCTCGCCGAGCAGCACTAGCAGGCCGTCTTTTCGATCGCGAAGAGTCCACGAAGCAAACGACTTGCGCGTTCATATTGGACGCATATATTTTAAAATTAGGATGTTTTCGATATATGCAAGTGATTTTAAAATTTAAAATCGATATACTTGCATTTTGAAGATGCCTTCGCTAGCATCGTTTTCGATCTGAAGCAGTGCCCATGGCCCCGGCGTCACGCGCCGGGACCTTTCTTTTCGGGGGGAAACCCGTGGTGGCCCGCAACCCGCACGTCAAAATGAACGGCGCACGCCTTCTGCTCACCTGCCTGCGCAGGCACGGCGTCGAGCACATCTTCGGATATCCCGGCGGCGCGACGATTCCGATCTACGATGAACTCTACAGCTTTCCCGAGATCCGGCACATCCTCTCGCGCCACGAACAAGGCGCCGCTCACATGGCTGACGGGTACTACCGTTCGAGCGGCCGGCTGGGCGTCTGCATGGCCACCAGCGGCCCCGGCGCCACGAACCTCGTCACCGGCCTCGCCACCGCCTACATGGATTCCATCCCCATGCTGGCGATCACCGGGCAGGTGAAGTCGCACCTCATCGGCAACGACGCCTTCCAGGAGGCCGACGTCACCGGCGTCACCCGCCCCATCACCAAACACAACTACCTGGTCAAGGACGTGCGCGACCTGCCGCGAGTGATCAAGGAGGCGATCTTCATCGCCATGACCGGCCGCCCCGGCCCGGTGCTGATCGACATCCCGAAGGACATCCAGGAAGCGCAGTACGAAGGGCCGCTCGACGTGCCCATGGACCTGCCGGGCTACCGCCCGCCGCTGGACGAGCCCCTGCCGCGCCAGGAGGCGCAGGTCGAGGCCGCCGCGCAGGCGATCAACGAAGCCGAGCGCCCGCTCTTCTACGTCGGCGGCGGCTGCGTGATCTCGGGCGCGTACCGCGAACTGCGCGCGAGCGCCGAACGCGCCAACGTGCCGGTCACGACCACGGTCATGGCGCTGGGCGCGTTCCCCGGCAACCATGTGCTCTCGCTGGGCATGCTGGGCATGCACGGCACCAGCTACGCGAACTACGCGGTGGACAACTGCGACCTGCTGGTCAGCGTCGGCGCGCGCTTCGACGACCGCATCACCGGCCGCCTGGACAAGTTCGCCACGCGCAGCCGCAAGGTCCATTTCGACATCGACCCCACCTGCATCGGCAAGAACGTGAAGACCGAGTTCCCCGTGCAGGGCGACGTGCGGCAGAGCCTGAAGCTCCTGTTCAAGTACCTCAAGGCCAAGCCGCGCGAGGACTGGCACAACACGCTGCAGAAGATGAAGCGCGAGCACCCGCTGCGCTACCCGGAAAAGGGCCTGCAGGCGCAGTACGTCATCGACCGCATCTGCCACATGACCAAGGGCCGCGCCATCGTCACCACCGACGTCGGCCAGCACCAGATGTGGGCCGCGCAGTTCTACACCTTCGTCGAGCCCCGGCACTTCCTCACCAGCGGCGGGCTGGGCACCATGGGCTTCGGGATGCCCGCGGCCATCGGCGCGCAGGTGGCCTGCCCCGACGCCGAGGTCTGGTGCATCAGCGGCGACGGCAGCATCATCATGAACATTCAGGAACTGGTCACCGGCCGCCGGCTAAAGACGCCCGTCAAGATCGCGATCATGAACAACTTCCATCTGGGCATGGTGCGCCAGTGGCAGGAGATGTTCTACGACAAGCACTACAGCGAAGTGGACCTGAGCGACAACCCCGACTTCGCGAAGGTCGCCGAGGCCTTCGGCTGCCACGGCCTGACCTGCAAGAAGCGCGGGGACGTCGACAAGACGCTCGAACAGGCCCGCAAACTCAAGGACGCGCCCGTCATCATAGATTTCCACTGCGCCCACGCCGAGAACGTGTACCCGATGGTGCCCGCCGGCGCCGGCCTGGATGAGATCGTGCACTATCCAAAGGAACCGGAGCTCATCTGATCCCGGTCCCCCCAAAGGAGAAGAGATGAAAACGTTTACCGTCGGCAACGTCACCGAGACCGTCGTCGAGCGCACCGACTTCCCGCCGAAGAAGCTCAAGGAGATCCTCGGCCGCGAAACCGTCGCCATCATCGGCTACGGCGTGCAGGGGCGCGGGCAGTCGCTGAACCTGCGCGACAACGGCGTCAAGGTCATCGTCGCCGTGCGCAAGGGCAAGAGCTACGACCTGGCGAAGCAGGACGGCTGGGAGCCCGGCGTGACGCTCTTCGACGACCTCGGCGAGGCCGTGCGCCGCGCCACCGTCGTCCAGTACCTGCTTTCCGACGCCGGCCAGAAGGCCAGCTGGCCCGTGATCAAGGCGAACCTGCAGGAAGGCGCCGCGCTGTACTTTTCACACGGCTTCTCCATCGTCTTCAGCGAACAGACCGGCGTGGTTCCGCCGCGCAACGTCGACGTGATCCTGGTCGCGCCCAAGGGCAGCGGCACCACCGTCCGCCGCCTGTTCCTGGAAGGCCGCGGCATCAACGGCAGCTTCGCCGTGCACCAGGACTTCACCGGCCGCGCGCGCGAACGCTGCCTGGCCCTGGGCATCGCCATCGGCAGCGGGTTCCTCTTCGAGACCACCTTCGAGAAGGAAGTGCTGAGCGACCTCACCGGCGAACGCGGCGTGCTGATGGGCGCCATTTACGGCCTGTGGCGGGCGCAGTACGAGGTCCTGCGCGCACACGGGCACAGCCCCAGCGAAGCCTTCAACGAGACCGTCGAGGAAGCCACGCAGAGCCTCTACCCGCTCATCGCCGAGAAGGGCATGGACTGGATGTACGCCAACTGCTCCACCACCGCCCAGCGCGGCGCCCTGGACTGGTTCAAGAAGTTCGAGGAGGCCAGCAAGCCCGTCTTCGAGGAACTCTACCGCAAGGTCAAGCAGGGCGAAGAGACCGCGCGCGTCCTGGACGCCAACAGCCGCCCCGATTACCACCAACAGTTGCAGAAGGAACTGGCCGCCGTCGATGCCGACGAAATGTGGCAGATCGGCAAGATCGTTCGCGAACTGCGCCCCGAACGGCAGCCCGGCGCCAAGAATCCGAAGGCGGCGGCGAAGGGCAGTGCCACAGCGAAGAAGAGCACGCCCGCCCGCAAGGGCCGCAAGCAGGCGCCGCGCAAGGCCGCCGCCCAGACGCGCAAGAAGAAGGCCAAGAAGGCCGCGAAGAAGAAGCGCTAAAAGCATCGAGAACCAGGGAGCCCGACCATGGCCAAGGCCCAACCCCGAAGCACTCCCGGCTTGCCCGCGGACGCCGTCGACGGCGGGCTGCCGTCGGGGATCGCCGGCTACACGCTTACGCCGGAGTCCGGCGCGGGCCCCACGCCCCTGTCCCGCAAGGAAGTCCTCTCGGGCCAGCGCGTCAACCGCCACGTCATCAGCCTGTGGGTCAAGAACGTGCCGGGCCTGCTGGCACAGGTCGCCAACCTATTCGCCGCGCGCGGGTACAACATCGAGTCCCTGAGCGTCGCCGAGACCGAGGAGTCCAAGTTCAGCCGCCTGACCATCACCGTCAGCGCGCCCGAGGCCATCGTCGACGCGCTGAAAAAGGCGCTCTCCAAGTTCGTCAACGTCATAAAGGTGCTCGACTTCACCGGGAAGGACCACGTCGAGCGCGACCTCGCGCTGGTGAAGGTCCACACGCCCGCCGGCAGCCGCCAGGAGATCTTCGCAATCGTCGAGGTCTTTGAAGGCAAGATCGTCGACATCGGCCTCAAGGACCTGATGGTCGAACTCGTCGGGCCCGAGCAGAAGATCGACGCGTTCCTCGAACTGATGCGCCCCTTCGGCATCATCGAGATGGCGCGCACCGGGCGCCTGGCCCTGGCCCGCGGACCCAAGATGGAAGGCCGCGACCCGCACTAAAAGAGCGCCAAACGGTGCGCTTTTTGCCCAACGCATTTTCCCGTAACTCGTTTACATATAAATAGTTGCCTTCGATCGCGCGCTCGCGATTGGTATAACATTGTACCCAGCAAGGAGATAGGGCATGACACCTGAGCACAAACTGGGCGCGGTAGCCCGTTTGGCCAACCTCCACTTCCGGCTTCTTGCGATTTTGGCGGTGGTCCTGGCCGCACCGGTTGCGCTTCACGCGGCGGACGCGAGGCCGAGAGCTCCAGTTTCACCCACGGCAAACGACGATGTGTACGGAGGGCAGAGGAACAAGACCCTGACGGTCGACGCGGCCAACGGCGTGTTGGCCAACGACACCGATCCGCAGGACGACTCGCTCACTGCAATACTCGTCAGCGCCTCGCCTGCCGATACCAAAGGCACCTTGAACTTCTTTTCGGACGGTTCCTTCGACTTCACGCCCAGTGACAACACAACCTACATCACCACGTTTACTTACAAGGCCAACGACAGCACGAACGATTCAAACGTCGCCACCGTCGTGATTTCGATCTCCAACAACGGCAAGCTGCCCGACGCGCCCGTCGCGGTCATTACCGCCGATGACACGACGGTCGGCACGGGCGTCACCGTCAACTTCGACGGCAGCGGATCTACCCTCGGAGACGGCGCGACCCTCGACCACTTTATCTGGAAATTTGGCGACGGAGCTACTTCCGACACCGGGTGGACCAACAATACCTCGCATTCCTATGGCGCCGACGGACTGTACATTTCCAGCCTGACCGTGAAGGACGATCTTCCGCTGACCAGCGAAACCGTCTTCCTGCCCATCCTGGTCAGCAGCGGAACCACCGGCGACGGGCGCATGTACGTCAAGAAGGCCCAGTTCGGGATCAGCTGGTCGAAGCACGCCGGCGGCGTGGACGCCGACAAGTTCAAGATCTCGGGCGTCTGGAACCCGGCCGGATTCCCCGCCGACCTTACGGGCCTGGACGTGGCCCTATTCATCAACGGCCAGAACGTCGCCACCGGTGCGACGCTGGATGAAAAGGGCAAGTTCGCGTCGCCTGCGGGCTCCTCGCCCAGTTTCAAGATCGCATTCAATGCCGCAAAAGGCACTTACTCGATCGCCGGCAGCCTCCTGGACCTGCGCGGATTCCTGGGCGTCGTCGACCAGACCGAGGAAAAAACGCTGCCCATCGCCATACAGGTAGTGCTGGGCACCGTCACGGTGGACAACGACGACTGCATCGCCCAGATGGATGCGCTCTACACGTCCGCCAAGGGCAAGGGCGCCAAGGCCAGCTTCACCTTCGGCAAGAACGCCACGGCCACCGGCACCTTCGTCTCGCTGAAGACCTCGGGTGTCGAGAACCCCGACACCGGCGGCCACAAGATCAGCGCCAGCGGCGTCATCGCCGGCGACCTGGGGACGAACATCGAGCCCGACGGGATCGGCGATATCGAGGTCACCATCGGCGGCGCGACCAAGATTGTTCTCAGCCCTTCCACGGACTTCATCGTCACCGGCACAGGGGTGGATACCACCATCACGCTGGTCAAGGGCGCGGTGCCGGAACTCTCCAAGTTCACGATCAGCAACCTGAAGGGCAAGTTCCAGCTCGCGACCAACGAGTTGACCGGAGTGGGCATCGACCCGGCCGGAGGCACGCTCACGGAGGATAACCTGGATATCACCATCTTCATTCCGGCCGTAGACGGCGACTTAACGTTCTTCACCTCGGTCGAACTCAAGCGCAGCGACATCAGCTCCACCAAGTGGAAGCGCTGAGCAGCGAACTTTTCTAACGGTTGCAATAATGCGGTGGGCGCGCACAATGCTCCCACGATGAAGAATGAACTTCCTCCGGAATGGCGGGGCGTGAAGCCCCCGCCGCTCCCGCAAGTCCCCTACCCCGATGAGCATTTCGACTGGGCGGCCATCAACACGCGGCCCATCATCGACTCCAGCGCCTGGGTCGCGCCCGACGCGGTCCTCTGGGGCCGCGTTAAACTCAAGGCCCGCAGCAGCGTCTGGCACGCTTGCGTGCTGCGCGGCGACGACGAGTACATCGAAGTCGGCGAAGAGACCAACGTGCAGGACGGCAGCATCCTGCACGTCGACCGCGGCTACCCCTGCGTCCTCGGCAACCGCGTTACGCTGGGCCACAAGGCCATCGTACACGGCAGCACCATCGGCGACGGCGCGCTGATCGCCATCGGGGCGACGGTGCTCAGCCGCTGCGTCGTCGGCGAAGGCGCCCTGGTCGCCGCCGGCGCGCTGGTGCTGGAAGGCACGCAGGTCCCGCCGCACACGCTGTGGGTCGGCTGCCCCGCCAAGCAGGTGAAGGAACTCGACGCGCGCCAGCGCGAACGCCTGGCTGCGACCTACCGCCACTACGTCAACAACGGGGCGGCCTGCTTGGCGCGCTTCGGCCGCACGCACATCGACGCCCTGCAGAAATGAGCGAGGCCGCGCAGGGACTTCGCGACGAACGCTCCGCCGTTGGGCGCTGGCTGCCGTGGCTGGCCATCGCCGCGCTGTACGCCTGGATCCGCATTCCGCTGCTGGACGTGCCGCTGGACCGCGACGAGGGCGCCTTCGGCCTGATCGGCCGCTCGATCCTGGAAGGCCAGCTGCCGTACCGCGACCTGTGCGACCACAAGCCCCCCGGCGTCTTCTACCTCTACGCGCTGGCGCTGAGCATCTTTCCCGCGACGCCGCGCGGCATCCACATCTTCCCTCACCTCTGGAACTTCGTGGCGCTGCTGCTGGTCGCCGCCGTCGCGCGCGTGCTGAGCGGCCGGCGCGCGGGGCTGTACGCCGCCTTCGTCTACGCGTTGGCCAGCGCCACGCCGTCGGTGCAAGGACCGTCGGCCAGCACGGAACTGCTCTTGCTGCTGCCGCTGGTTGCGAGCATGAGGCTAGTGTTGGCCGCAAGGCCTGCCGACGGTCGCCGTCGCGTCCTGCTGCTGCTGGCCGCGGGGGCCTGCGGCGCTGCGGCGTGCTGGATCAAGCAGCCCGCGGCGCTGCCGCTGTTGTGCGTGCCGCTGCTGCTGGCCGGTCCGCCGGGAGCCGCGCGGGTGAAGCCCGCACTGCTAGGCTTCGCGTGGTGGATCCTCGGCGGCGTAGGCTTAAGCGCCCTGGTCTGCGCGGGCTTCGCGATCGCGGGGAACTTCGGCGAGTTCTTCTACTGGTCGTTCACGCACAGCATTGCTTACGGAGCGGCCGGCTGGTCGATCGCCGGACAGCGCCTCATCCTGGTGGGACGGCAACTGCTCTACGATCACGGCTTTATCCTGGCGCTGACGCTCTTCGGACTGGCCTGGTCGGTACGCAAGGGCTTTCGGTACGCGGGCACCTTGAGCGCGCTGCTGCTGCTCTCGGCGCTGAGTACCGTGCAGTCGGGCTACTTCTACGCGCATTACTTCGCGATCCTCTGCCCCGCCCTGGCGCTGGGCGCGGGCTACGCGATCGACAAGCTCCAGGAACACGCCGCCGGAGGGTCGCGCCTGCGCGCGCGCACGTTCGCGGTCTGGGTCGTGGGCATGGCCGCGCTGCTGCCGGCCTACTGGAGCCCCTGGTACTACTGGCGCCCGAATCCCGTCCACATCTCCCTGAACCTCCTCGGCGCGCAGGGCTTTGAGGGCTCCGCGATGGCCGCGGACTACCTGCGCGAGCACATGGCCGAAGACGAATGGATGTTCATCTACGGCAGCGAGCCGCAGATCCCGCTTCTGGCGCAGCGCCGCAACGCCAACCCGTACGTTAACGCCTACCCGCTGACCGGCGCCATCCAGCGCGAGCGCGAGTTCCAAGAGCGGGTTTGGGCGCAGATCGAGGAAACCAGGCCGAAGTACCTGGTCTTTGTGCACACATCGTACTCGATGATCCGCAAACAAGGCATGGATACGTGGCTGGAGGCTCGCCTCGCCGATCTCCAACAGAATGCCTACACGCTGGAAACGACGCTCTATTTCGTGCCGGCTCAGGGCATGACGATGGGCATTCCACCTCGCAAAGGCTTTGGGCCGGGCCAGGGTTCGGCGGTGCTCTACGAGTTCTGGGTGCGCAAGACGACCGGAAAATAGATCAGCGATGCTGGGCGGCGGGCGGCTTTGGCGGCACGTCCTGCTTTTCCTTTTCGGAAGGCGGATTCGAGAGCAGGATCACCAGCGCGGCGGCTGCGATGGCGAAGAGCACGGCGGCGGCCGCGGCGATGCCCATCAGGCGCCGCTTTTCGCGGGCGGCTTCGGGGTCGTGCAGCAGCCGCGCGTCTGGGTCGCCAGCGGTCAGCTGGCCGCCCGCGCCGCGGTTGAACGGCCGGAGGTGCTGGTTGCTCTGCGTGATGCTGATGATCTGGCTGTTGACCTTTTCTTCGAAGTCGCGCCCAGGCTCAACCTTGGACAGCGCCTGGCGGATCATGCTGATCGACTGCGTGGCGGTCTCGACCTTCTCGCGGAATTCCGCATCGGCCTTCATGCGCGCCTCGACCAGGTTCCGCTTGGCGGGGTCCAGGCTGCCGTCGACGTAGTCGTCGATCAGAAGTTCGAGATCCGAAGCCGACATTTTCGCAGCGACTGCCTCCAAAAGCTCCTTCCGTTATGACGTGCAAAGCCCGGCTTTGTTGCAACCTTTCGCTTAACGCAACCCCTTTACAGAAAACTACTTATCGGGCTCCTGAAGCTTCGACAGGCGGTCTCGGAGCAGGCGGTGCGCGCGGCTGAGGCGGCTGGTCACGGTCCCCAGGCTGACGCCCAGGGTCTGCGCGATCTCCTCGCAGCTCTGCCCGTTGACATGCCGCAGCAGCAGCGTGACGCGGTATTCCTCGCCCAGCCCGTCGATGGCCTGCAGGATCATGGAGCGCATCTCGGCGTGGGCCATGCGGTCCACCACCGAGCGGTCCTTCTTGTTCTCGAGCACGATCTCGCCCTGGCTGTCCTTCTCGCTGTGCACTTCCAGCGAGACCGTGCGCGACTTGCTGCGCAGGTGGTCGATGCAGACGTTGTGGGCGATGGAGAGGATCCAGGCCGAGAAGGCGCTGGGCTTCTTGAGGTTCTCGAGCGCCACGAAGGCGCGCACGAAGGTCTCCTGTGCCAGGTCCTCGGCCATCTCGCGCTGGTTCACGCGGCTGAAGGCGTACGAGGTCACCAGGCTCTTGTACCGGCGCACCAGTTCGCTGTATCGTTCGTGCTTGCCGGCCAGGACCTCGGTGATGAGGTTGGCGTCGCTGCTGAGGGCCTCGTCGCTGCCCACAGCCGGTTCTATGGAGGACGTCGCCACGCGCGTTTTTCCGGACTCTCGGATGACTGCGACCAATCAGTATCCGTCTTTGGCCGGGGGGCGTCAAGACGGAGCCGCGCAAGGCCTTATAACCCGGCTGGCGCCCGTTTTTCCCATAAGGACTCGCCCTCCGGTTCGTCCTACACTAGAGGTATCGATGCGCCGACCGCTACCCCGCCCCCGCCTCGCCCTGGCACTCGCCGTGGCCCTCTGCTGCGCCGTCTGCGTTGAGGCCCGCGCCGAACTCGTCGGCGACGGCGGCGCGGCCTCGGCCGACCTCAAGCACATCACGGTGCCATTCAAGCGCCTCGGCGAGCCGCGCTGGGCGGAGGACGGCAGCCGCTTCACGCTCGAGATCCAGGACGCGGTGCTGGGCGAGCTGACCCTCACGGTGGCGATCAGCGAGGTCAACGAGAAGGCCTGCACCTTCTCCGCCGAAGGCACCGACTACGAATGGACGCAACTCCTGCCCGCCGAGGACGAAGCCCTCGCCGAGCGCGTCGCACAGGCCAAGCGCCGGCTGCTCGGCGAGCCCCTCGACGCGGAACGCAGCGCGCAGTACGTGCGCTTCCTGGTCGCCGCCGGCTACCACGGCAAGGCTCAGGCCGCGCTGGTGGGCTTGCCGGAACTCACCGAGAAGGAACGCCAGGGCTTCGCCGGCGAACTGCGCGCCGGGCGCATCGCCGAACGCCTGCGCCTGGCCCGCGAACAGGTCGGCCTGCACCAGTACGAGGACGCCGGGCGCCTGATCGCCGACGCGCTCTCGAAGATGGCCGCGCCCGAGGACGGCGGCCTGCGCACCGAGGAATTGAAGCGCCTGCAGGCCGAAGCGCACAAGCTGCAGGAGCGCATCAGCGACGAGACGCAGGCGATGGACGCCTGGAGCGTGCAGGTGCGCGCGATCAAGAAGGCGATGGAAGGCGCGCTGGGCGACGAGGCCAAGCTGATCCGCCGCCTGCTCCCGGACCTGGACGGGCCGCTGTCCGCCGAACGCCGCCGCGCGATCCTGGCTTCCGTGCACGTCGCCGACGCGCAGCGCATCAACTACTCGCAGGCCATCGACGCGCTGAAGGCCTTCTCGTTCGAAGTGCGCTACGGCGGCGCGCTGAAAAAGGAGCAGACCAACGGCATCGATGCCTTCTTCGACGCGGAACTGGCCATCAACGCCTACCTGGAAGCGCCCGCCGGCGACCCGCAGCTGGCGCAGCGGCTCGAACTGGCGCTCTCGTTCCCGGGGCTGACCGACGAGGCCTTCGAGGCGCTCGTCCGCCTGGGCAAGCGCGCGCTGCCGGCGCCCGCGCCTAAGGAAGGGCGCTCGAAGAGCGGGCCCTTCACGCACGAGGCCCCGAAGGAGGAACTCGAGCTGGGCGTGACCTACAAGGTCCTGCTGCCCGAGGACTACCACCCTTCGCAGCGGCGCCCGCTGCTGGTCGCGTTGCACGGCAAGGGCGAGGAAGCGCTCGACGCGCTGCGGCTGTGGGGCCCCGACGCGCGCAAGCGCGGCTGGCTGGTCGCCGCGCCAGAACTGCCCGTCGGGCGGACCAACGGGTACCTCTCGACGCTGGAAGAACGCAAGATGGCGCTGCGCGCGGCCGCCGACTGCGCGCGTAACTTCGCCGCCGATCCCGCGCGCGTGTACCTGGCCGGCTTCGACATGGGCGGCGACATGGCCTGGGACGTGGCGCTGACGCATCCGGACCGCTTCGCGGCCTTCGCCTCCGCCAGCGGCGTAATCAACGGGCTCTCGGCGAACTACTACACGCACCTGATCCACGTGCCGGGCTACGCGGTCTTCGGCGAACGCGACCAACGCGTCGCGCTGGTCACCGGCCGCGTGCGCGAAACGCTGCTGGCCGCCGGCCTGGAGGCACACCTCAAGTTCAGCCGCTACCGCAAGCGCGGGCGCGGGACCTTTCCCGAGGAGATACCGGCGGTGCTCGACTGGATGGCCGGACACGAGATCGCCCGCGCGCCGGCGCGCATCGACTTGATCAGCGCCGACATCGAGACCGCGCGCGCCTTCTGGCTCGAGATCCTCAATCAGCGCGTCAACAAGCGCAAACCCGCCGCGGACCCGCTGGAGGAACTCGACGGCGGCTTCCGCAGCAAGTACGTGCGCGCGCAGGCCACGGCCGGCGAGAACAATCTCTTGACGCTCACCGTCGCCAACGCGCGCGGGCTGCGCGTGTACGTCGCGCGCGAACGCTTCGACCTACACAAGCCCCTGCGCGTGGCGCTGAACGGCAAGCCCGAACGCTCCTTCGCCTTCACGCCCGCACGCCGCACGCTGCTGGAGACCGCCCGCGCCTTACACGACCGCGAGCGCCTCTACTGGGCCGTCGTCGATCTTCCCATGCCGAAGTGACCGGCGTTATTCCAGCTTCAATGAAAAGTGGTAGCTGCTGATCTTCATGCGCCGTGCGAAGTAGAAGCGGTGCGCGCCGAAGCGCTGGACGCCGGATTCCAGTCCGACCTCCCGGCATCCGTTGGCGCGCGCGTACGCCACGATCCAGTCCAGCAGTTGCGCACCGTAGCCTCGGGAGCGCAGCGCCGTGCCAGTGACGAGGTCGTCGACGTAGAGGAACCGGCCATCGCACAGGCACTCGCTGATCCGCACGCCGCCCACGCACGCCACCTGGCCATCGGCCTCCAGGAAACAGACGCGGTAGCCGTAGGCGCGCGCCTGCCGCTCGACTTGCTCGGCGAAGGCCGCCTCGCCGGCAAGGTGGGTACGCAGTTCCTTCATGACCGGGTAGCACCTGGCCAAGTCCGCACGGTCTTCCGCCCATCGAATTGCCACCATCGATAGAACTCCTATCCTGTATTTTCCATGCATCCCGCAGGGCCTGGCAGCCCCCGCACCAGCGCCATCGTGCAGCCCAGCGCCGCCAGGTTCAGCAGCCCGTACACCGACAGCGCGTCGCTGGTGCCCAGTTCCCGCGCCAGGAACGCCACCACCAGCGGCGAGAAACTGCCCAGCACCCACGTCCAGCCCATCAGCAGGCCGCTGACCAAACTGGCGTTGCGCGGCTCCAGCGCCTGCCCCAGCGCCACCGGCAGCGGCTGCACCAGCCCCATGCAGGTGCCCGCCGCCGCGCAGATGGCCAGGAAGAGCGGCACCGGCACCGCGCCCACCTGCACGAAGGCCTCGTAGACCGCGAAGTTCACCGCCACCGACAGCAGGAGCAGCGCGCGCATGCCGAAGCGTTCGGCCAGATGCCCGCCCACCAGCACGCCCGCCGCCATGCCAGCGACCAGGAAGGCGAACGCGCCGCCGTTCACCACCCAGCCGGCGTAGCCCTTCGACGCGAGCAATTCGGGGAAGAGGAAGAACAGCCCCATGTTCGCCGCGCAGACCAGCGTCGTGGCCGCGAAGAGCAGCCCCACGCTGCGGCGCATGCCCCAGAACGCGCGCGCCTTCGTGCGAATGCTGTCGCGGTTGGAGTCCTCGTGCGCCTTGTCGCGCGGGCACCACAGCGCGACCGCCGCCACCAGCGGCACACTCAACAAAAGCAGCCATTCCGAATGTCCGCCCGACGCGACGTAGACCTCGCTGAACGTGACCTGGCTCAAGCCGTAGCCCGCCCACCCCAGCGCCGCGAAATAGCCCAGCCCGACCGAGCGCTTGGCGTGAAAGAGGTCGCCCGTCAGCAGCGCGCCGGCGGGATGGAACATCGAATGCCCCATCCGCGCCGTCAGGATCAGCAGCGTGAAGGCGGCGTACAGGAACGCCGGATGCGCATCCGACAGCACGCGGTGCAGCGGGCCCAGCAGCGCCATCAGCAGTGTGAGGCCCGTGCCCCACACCACCATCGCGCGCGCGCGGCCGCCGTCGGCCCAGTGCCCGAAGGCCGGCTGCAGGATCGACGCCGTGGCCATCGTGACCGTGGCAATCGCCCCGGCCCAGTACAGGTCCAGCCCGGCGAGGTGCTTGAAGACCGGCCACACGCCGCAATTGCATTCCAGCACCGCGTGCGCCAGCGCCAGCCCCACCAGCCCCCTCGTCGTCGCATCCCACCGCATCGCCGTGACTCCCGAATGTTGCGCCAAACAAAAACGGAGCGGTTTGAGCCGCTCCGTTCCGCCTCTTCCAATTTCGTGTTGGGTTCAGAAATGGGAATTCGGCGGAACGGTGGAAGCCTGCTTCCACCACCTGCCGAAGAACTTCTTGGCCTTCTGGGCGAAGGCTATGCCGTGCCGAATTGAGGACATGAGGAAACCATACCCCACGCGTTCGGCGGGCGTCAAGCCGGCGGGCCGGAATTGTTTGTTTTTCCTGGGATGCACACTGTGCCTGGATAGCGGTGAAATGGATGGGCGAGCGGTCCTCAGGCCGCGCTACCGCGCTATTCCTTAATCGTGCGCAGCGAGATATTGTCCAGCACGGCCTTCGTTTCGCGGATGCGGAAGGCGATCGTCCCGCGCAGATCGTCGAGCCCGCTGGCCTGCAGCGGCGAGGCGGCCTTGCCGTCGACGGTGACGGTGACGGCGTTGTTCTTGATAGCCAGTTCCACGCGCGTTGTGTGCCCGGCGGTGAAGCCCCAGTCGCTCTTGGCACTGGCGACCTGGCCCGCGTTGGCCTGCAGCAGGCAGCCTTCGGCGTTGAAGAGCACCGTCACGTTACGCTGGTCGCCGCCGAACTCCATCGCCACGTAGTAGCCGTCCTTGGGCTCCTGCGCGGAGAATTCGAACGCGATGCGCCCGTTGCGCCCGTTGAACGGCCCGCCGATGGCCTCGGTCTTCAGCAACGTGTCGCCGCCTTCGGGGCTCTCGAGGACGTAGCGGCCGTTGTCCATCGACCAGGCGCCGTAGGGCGCTTCCCACGCGAGCTGGTGCTGCCAGTTGCCGAAGTCGAAGACGTGCAGGTTGCTGGCCCCGGCGAAGGCCGCGGCCTGCTGCGCGGCGGTCTCGGACTGCGTGTCGTCCTCCATGCTGCGCTGCAGTTCGCGCTGCGCGTCGTCGCCGCGCCCCAGCACCAGCAGCAGGTTGGCGAAGCCCAGGTGGTCGTTCTGCAGCCCCAGGGCGCGCACGAAGTCTTCCAGGCCTTTCGTGTCGAGTTTGGATAGCGGCTGCGAGACGGTGGCCTTGCCGTCGCTGAGTTTCAGGTTCAGGTCGGCGATACCAGCCACCAGCACGTCTTCGGGCTTGTCGCCAAACCAGGTAATCGTCAGGTGCGGGGGTTTGCCGTCCACGGTCTGGCGGCCGCGCGCCTTGTCCATGGCGCGGATGAACTTGGTGGCGAGGATCAGCTCAAGCTGCCGCGCGCTGAGTTTCTCGGTCCACTTCGTGCCGCCCAATTCGTCCAGGCCCTGGTCGATCTTCGCGCGCGCTTCCTTGAGGTTGTTGGCGGCCAAGGCATCGCCGGAGGCCTTGATCAATTCGTCGAAGCGCGGCTGCGCCTCAGCGTCCATCTGGCCCAGCAGCGCCTTGGCCTCGCCGGCGTGACGGCTGCGGTCGTCGGCCGAGATCAGGCGCGTGCACTTGGCGGTGGCGAGGCGGTAGTTCTTCTTCCCGGCGGCGGTCTTGGCGTCTTGCAGGATCCCGTCGAGGATCTTCGTGATGCTGTCCTCGGTCTTGCGCTGCTCCTGCATGGCCTCGGCAGAGGCGGCGGTGCCGCGGTGCCTGTCCATCACGTCGCGGAACGCCGTGCGCGCGGCGGCGAAGTTCCCCGACGCGATCAGCTTGTCGCGGCTGTCCATCGCCTTGCGCAGGTCCTGCCAGGCGGCGTCTTCGGCCGGGTTCGAGGCGGGCGTGTGGGTCTTGCCGCCGTTGCCCGCCGCCTCGGTCTTGCCGGCCGGCGTCGGCGAGGGCGGGATCGGCACGATGGGAATAGTCCCGTCGCTCGGCGGGGGCGGCGGGCGCCGCGTCTGCACCGGGCGCCGGGAGCCGCCGAGAAAATGGAAGGCCATGTAAGCCGCGAAGACCAGGAAAAGCACCAGCACGCCGGTGCTGACGCCCTGCTTCTGGGGCCGGCGGCGGGTCGGCATGCGGCCGGTGTCGCGCGCGACGGTCTCGATCTCGAAGTCCGACTCCGTCTTGCCGTCGGCCATGGCGTTGGCCGCAGGTCCCACGGGCGCGGTGGCCACGGCGGGCCCGTTGGCGGCGGGCGCCGGCAGCGTGATGCGCGGCTTGCTGGGCATGCGGAAGCCGCCGCGGGAACGACGCGCGCGCTTCTTGACCAGGCCGGCCTTCTTCTCGGGAGCCTTGGCGCCGCGCGACCAGTCGGTCTTGAGGACCTTCAGCTCGTCGAGCACTTCCTTCGGGTTGGCCGGGCGGTCTTCCTTCTTGATCGCCATCAGGCGCATGACGAGTTCGGCGAGGTCCTTCGGGACGGTGGCGTTGTCCTCGCGCGGGTCGGGGCGCTCCTGCGTGATGTGCTTGGTGATGACGGCCAGGCTGTTGGGCCCGTCGAAGGGCACGCGGCCGGTGAGCATGTAGAAGAGCGTGCAGCCCAGGGCGTACAGGTCGGTGCGGCCGTCGATCGGTTCGCGCTGGCTCTGCTCGGGCGCCATGTAATGCGGCGTCCCCATGATCTTCTTGTCCTTCTTCTCCTTGTCGCTGGCGCGGTCGCCGGTGGTGGCCAGGCCCAGGTCGGCGACCTTCACGTTGCCGCGCTTCTCCACCATGATGTTGTGGGGCTTGATGTCCTGGTGGACGATGCGGTGGTTGCCGGCGTGGATCAGGGCCTCGCAGACGCCGATGGCGATGTCCAGGGCCTGCCCGATCTCCAGGCGGCCTTCGCGCTTCAGCATCGCGATCACGGGTTCGCCTTCGACGTACTCCATCGAGAAGTACAGCGTGCCGTCTTCTTCGCCGACGTCGTGGACCTGCACGATGGCGGGGTGCGTCAGTTGGCCCGCGGTGCGCGCTTCCTTCAGGAAGCCCTTCGCGAATTCCTTGTTCTGCGAGAGCTCCTTCTTCATGACCTTCAGCGCGACGACGCGGTCCATCGAGATCTGCTGCGCGCGGTACACCGTGCCCATGCCGCCCTGGCCGAGCTTCGAGAGAATCTTGTAGCCGCCCAGCGTCTTGCCGATCATCGGGTCGCTGGACGAACCCGTCCGCGTGCGCCCGCTGGACGTCGGGATGCCGGCGCCGCCGGTCTCGCCGGCGGCAAGGGCCGGGTCGGCCTTCTTCTCGGACTCGAAGACCAGCCGCGTGCCGCCGATCTGGATGGTGTCGCCGTGCTGGAGCGTGCAGCGCGTGATCTTGCGCCCGTTGACGCGCGTGCCGTTGGAGCTGTTCAGGTCCTCGACCAGGAACTCGGCGCCGACGCGGACGACCTTGGCGTGCTGGCGGCTGGCCTTCTTCTCGTTGATCTGAATGGTGCTGGCCGACTGGCGGCCGATCACGGTTTCGCCGTCGAGCATGAACTCGCGGGACGTCTCTTCGCTATGAAGAATCAGCTTCGCCATGCGCCGTCCGGGTGCCCTTTATCGTTTCTCAGCTCTGCGAGCCATACCACAGGAAGTACGCGCCGATCTTGAAGGTCTTGGCGTCGTCGCCGGGCATCACGCGGGCGATGCGGGCGACGGCGTCCAGGACCTCGGTCGGCAGGTGGATCTTCAGCTTCACCAGCGCGTCGGCGGGCAGCTTGGTCTCGCTGCGGAAGAGGATGCCGCCTTCCGAGAGGTCCAGCGCCTGCGTCTGCAGCACCTGAGGCCCGGCCTTGCCTTCGCCCTTCGCCCCGCCCAGAACGGTGACTTCCAGCGGGGTCTCGTACGCGCAGCGCGGGAAGCGCCGCTTCTCGATCTCGTAGAGCTTGTTGCGGATCAGGCGGTCGACCACCGCGGGGTCGAACTCCTTGCCGGCGCGCTCCTTCAGCGAACGCACGGCCTGCTCGTCGCTCATTACCTTGCCGTTGCTCAAGGCCGAACGGCCCGTCGTCAGCAGGTCGAACTCGTTGGCCACCGCCAGGATCCGCGCGCCGCGCGGCAGGTCGGCGGTCTTCTTCCCGCGCGGGAAGCCGGTGCCGTCGGCCTTCTCGTGGTGGCTGAGCGCGATCGTCGCCAGGTTCGCCAGCGACTCCGGCAGCTTCAGGTTGCGCAGCAGGGCCTCGGTCAGTACCAGGTGCAGGCGCTCGTTGGGCGCAGCGTAGCGCTGCGCCGCGCTGCCCGGTCCCCCGGCCCACTCGAAGGCCTCGGGGCTCAGGCCCAGGCGCCCGATGTCGTGCAGCAGCGCGGCCAGTTCCAGCTCACGCAGTTCGTCGTCCTGCAGGTTCATATCGCGGCCGATGGCCAGCGCCACCTGGCGCGTGCGGTCGGCGTGGCCGACGGTGCTGACGTGCTTGTCGTCCACCGACGCGGCGACGGCCTCGGCCAAGTCCCGCGCCAAGTTCCATCCGTCGGCCGCGCGCTTCAGCCGCACGAAGGCCAGCGCGCCGTGCTCGGCCAGGCGCTGCAGCCAGAACGCGTCGTCTTCCTCGAAGCCCCCGCCGCGCTTGTTCAGGCACTGCAGCACGCCGACGGTCTCGTCCCCGTCGAACATCGCGGCGCTCAGGACGTTGCGCACCTGGATCTCCGGCAGGCCGTCCAGCGCGGCGGTGTAGAGGTCGTCTTCCTTCGGCGTGTTGGTCAGGTAGTAGCCGTTGTCCTTCGCGACCGTCCCGGCGATCCCCTCGCCGAACGGGAAGCAGATGCGGCTGCCGTCCTTCTCGCGGATCGCGACGAGGTTCGTGACGGAATCCTCGCGTTCGGCCTGGAAGAAGACCGTGCGCTCGCAGTCCACCAGCGCGCTGGCCTGGTCCTCCAGGACCTCGCGGAAGCCGCTCAAGTCGTGCGCGCCGTGGATCGCCAGCAGCGCCTCGTTGGCTTCGTCTTCGCGGTTGAGTTCGCCGCCTTCGTCTTCGCCGTTGGGAGCCGTACCGCGTTTTGACTCGGCCATGGCGCTCTCCGTGGTCAGGAGGCCGCCGGCATCCGGGATCGGATGCGGCGTGTGCAGCCCTGCGTGTTCCGCTGCCGCGTGGGAAGCAGAAACCTATTTTTACCCGGTTCCCAGGCCCACGCAAGGTGCAGGGCACTCCTGTACGACTAAAATCCTTACACGCATGCTTCCGAATCGTCTAAGATTTCAGGCCGATATGGAGATCCGCCGCGTGCTTCGTTCCTCGACCTGCACCCGTGCACTCGTGATGAGCTGCCTCCTTATCAGCGGGCTGCTGGCCGCCGAGGAACCCGGCCCCGCCACGCCCGGCGATGCACCGGTGCAACCCAAGCCGCCCGCCGGCGACGACGGCCTGGAGATCGCCCAGCGCCCCGAGCCGCCCCCGGCCGACTGCGCGCCCTGCAACAACACCGGGCGCGCCGTCTCGCCCAGCCTGAAGCTGCTGTACGTACTCTTCGAGAACGAGGAAGCCCCGCCGGCTGAGGCGAGCCTGGGCTGGCTGCCGTGCACGCAATGCGTGCGCGGCAAGGCCCACATCGAACGCCTGGAAGCCGAAGGCAAGCGCCTGGACCGCGACGCGCGGCACAAGGGTTACGCTTTGCGCGAGAAGCAGCTCGGCATGGGCTTTATCGACTTCGAGACCCGCCAGGTGACCGGACACTTCCAGACCAGCCCCAGCGAAGCGCGCGGCACGGCGCTCTTGTTCGAGCAGGTCGCGCAGAAACTGCGCGCACGCACCGGCGCCGCCTTCCTGCGCGGCACGCCGGAAGACCTGCACATTGCCGTCGTCGAGAACGAGGCCAATTATTTGAAGTACCTCGACTACGTCGCCGCCGACCCTTCGAACAAGGACCTCGACGAGAACTGGAAGGCGCTGGCGAAGAAGACGAGCAGCTTCGGCAGCCGCAACCTGACCGTGATCCGTCGCGACCTGGTCGTGCCGCCCAAGGGCTTCGGCCTGGGACACGTCGCGGTCTTCAGCTTCGGGCAGATGCTGGTGCGGCAGAGCACCGAGAACAAGGTGCCGCTGTGGTTCGCGGGCGGCTTCTCGAGCCTCTGCGAGTCGCTCGTCTTCGCCGCGCCCGTCTGCTACTCGGTGCGCTACGAGCAGAACGAGGTGGCCTTCGAAGCCGACTGGACGAAGGCCATCGCACAGGCCCTCAACGCCAAGAAGGCGCGGCAATGGGCCACCGTCTTCACGCTCGACGAGGTCGGCATGTCGGCGCTCGACTACCAGCAGTGCTGGGCGATCGCGAAGTACCTCTACGAACGCGACGGCCTGGCCTTCGCCAAGCTCCCGGGGCTCTTCGCGGAAGGCAAGAGCAGCGCCGACGCGCTGAGCGAAGCCTACGGCCAGAAGCTCGATCAACTCGAGTTCGGCTGGATGGTCTGGGCCAAGCGCGGCGGGAAGTGAGTCCAACAACGGCATTCGCCACAGAGAGCATAGAGAACGGAATTGGGGCAGGATTTCGAGGCGAAATCAACTCGCCAGAAAGGCGACGCTAAAGTAGCCGTAGGGGCAACGCCCCTGGAAAGCATCGCCTTTAAGGAGCCGAGCCCCAACGGGGCGCGTTAAACCGCGCTTCGGCTCTTTTACTAACGCCATTTTACATCTTTACGGTCAACCCTTCCAATTCCCGACGGTGCCGCTTCGGGCTGCGGCGCGGCATTCTAGGCCCCAGGTTTCGCTCCCGTAAGTCCTTAAATCCGATCTTGTAAGTCCAAGAACGTGATCTTGTAACTCCAATAAAACGGATGCGGAAAAATCCCTGCACGTTGCGGCAATCGTGCTAAATGGTAACAAATCCGGTCATTGTGACTCGAAGCGCCATTGGACCACGCGAAGTGACAAATCTTGTTGCCAAAATTTGGCAACAAAAAAGACGGGCTCCGAAGAGCCCGCCTTTCCGTTTCCCCCGCAGTTCGCCGGGTAGCCGCAGTTACTTCAGCGTGTCCACCAGCTTGCGGATGTCGCGCGCGTCTTCGATCGTGGGCTTCTCGTCGTAGGCCTTCACGAGCTTGCCTTCCTTGTTGAAGATCAGCAAGACCGTCTCATCATTGATGATACGGAAGCTCCGGCGCGCGTTTCCGTCGTTGTCCAGCAGCAGGATCGGCTGCGCACCGGCCTTGTACTTCTCCTTCATCTTGGCCAGCGCCTTGTCCTTGAACTCGGACTGGCTCATGTCTTCCAGAATGATCAGCTTGGGGCCTTCGGCGGGCCACTCTTCCTTCTTCGTAAGGTAGCGCTTCCACTGGCCTTGCAGCTCGCCGTGCTTCACGTTGGGAATCGTGACGATGAAGACCGCGGCGTGGCCCGCCAGCGACTCGTCGGTGTGCACGGCCTCCGCCGGATCCTTCAGCTCGAAGTTCGGCAGCGACTCGACGTACTTGCCTTCAGCGACGCCGGCCACCCGGCCAACGCTTCCTGCGACCAGCACCACCAGCACTCCCAACGCAGGGAAGGCCAAGCGGCGCAACGTCTTATGCTTCGACATGTTGAAAGCCTCCAAAAGGCCCTCCCCCCTACAATTGCCAGACGGGCAACGTCCAAAACGATTCGGGAAAGAGTACCTGATTTGCTCGCGAATTCCATGCTGCACAGTGCGCAAGCCCGCCGTGCGCAAGACCTTCCACGCGCTCCTTTCCGCTGCAACTCGTTGCCCCCGCAAGGGCTGTATCGTCCGATAATCCGCTTCACCGCATGAAAAATTTCCCGCCTGCACGTCGAGCATTAGGCGTTATCCGGGTCAGGCTAGCCCTTGAACTTGGTCCCTTTGCGCGCCGCCGCGATGACGCGGATCTGCTCGCGGACGCTCTCCGGCGTGATCCAAGCCTTCTTGCCCTCGCGGATCGAGCGGTACAGTTCGCTGTAGAGGTTCTTCGCCATCTCCGGAGGCGCGGCGGGCACGCGCTTCTCGAGGAAGCTCAGTTCCTCGCCGCCCACGACGCCGTACTTGCGGCCGGGCACCGCGAGAGCGGCATTGACCTTCAGCTTGGGCAGCGGCTTCGCCGGGTCCAAGTGCTTGATGTAGAACTCTTTGCCTTCGCTGATCAGCGTGCCCTTGGTGCCCAAGACCAGCCAGTGCGGCTGAGGAATCGCGCAGGCGCTGGTGACGACGATCTCGATGACGCGGCCGTTCTTGCCCCGCATCATGACCTGGACGTGGTCCTCGGTGTCGCCCGCGCTGACGGCCTGCTGGAGGTCGCCCCACACGTCAACCACCGGGCTCTGCAGGAGTTGCAGGCACTCGTCGATGTTGTGCGGGCAGGTGTTGTTCAGGGTGCCGCCGCCGAACTTGCGCAGCGTCTGCCAGTCGTTGCGGCGCCGGAAGCCCGCGCTGAACATGCGGATGTAGAAGACCCGGCCCAGCAGCCCCGAATCAAAGATGCTCAGCAGGTGATGCAAGTCCGCGTCCTCGCGGTGGTTCTGGTGCACCGTGAAGAGGCCCTTGGCCTTCTTGGCCACCTTTAGGACCTTGTCGGCGTCCTTGAGGTTCGTCGCCATGGGCTTCTCGGTCATCACGTGGAAGCCCTTCTTCAGCGCGTCGATGGACATCGGCACGTGCGCGATCGAGGCCGTCGCGATGACGACCAGTTCGGCGCCGTTGGGATCGTCGAGGAACCTTTTCCAGTCGGCGTACCCCTTGCAGCCCGGGAAGTCGCGCTCGGCTTCGGCGCGGCGTTCGGCTTCGGGGTCGATCACGGCTACGAGTTGAAAGTCCTGCCGGGTCTTCAGGATGCGCGCATGGATGCCCCACCCCGCGCGGCCCAGGCCGGCGATGGCGGTCTTGACGGGTCCGGTGAGCTTCGATTTGGCCATGGAAGTCCCCTCTTTCGTGCGGCGTTGCCTTGGGAAGAATGCGTTGGACTGCCCTTATCGTATGCCCGTTTGCCGCGCGCGCCAGCGCATCCGCCAAATCCCGCCAGCGGTTGCTCCCCGTTGCGTCCCACGTACAATCGCCTGCAAGCCCGGAGGCCACACCATGTTCGACTGGCTCAAACGCAAGGTCCCTTTCCTGGGCTCGGCCTTCTTCCGCGGCAAGCTGCCGCCGCGCCCGGCCGATTTCCTCGCGCTGCGCGATGCCGGAATGGAAGCCGAGATCAAGCGGGAGGACGGCGCGTCGTGGGAGATGGCGCTGCGCCATCCGCAGTGGGGCCGCGCGACGATCCTCTGCCCGCCTGAGCAACTCATGCCGCCGCCGGAGCTGCTCGAGTACTCGGTGGGCCTGCTGCCCGAGGAGAAGGAGGCCCTGCTCTCGGCGCGCTCGATGGTGGCGCTGCGCATGGAAAGCGAGAAGGCGCACGTCCTGCGCGACCGCAAGCTCGCGCTGCGCTTCCTGCGCGCGGCGGCCGGGCGCGAGGGCGTCGGCGTGGCGGACCACATCTCGGGCCGCATGTGGTCGATCGCGTGGCTCGACGACGAACTCAGCCACGACGCGGACCTGGACGTCGAGGCCATCTTCTGCCTGCACGCGATCCGCAGCGAAGCCGGCGACGAGCGCCACCCCGTGCGCTGGCTGCACTCCCACGGCTTGGCCGAAATCGGCGGATTCGACTACGACATCCTGGATCCTTCTACCGATCTCCTGCAACTCGGCGGCGCGGACCTGCTGCGCCTGCTGGCCTTCCTGATCCTCGAGAAGCAGATCCAGCCGTCGATGGACGCCTACGAGGTCTGCCATCCCGGCGGCGCGGTCCGCCTGGTCGAGGTCTCCGAGTTCAACCGCCTGGCCGAGGCGAAATACGTCCACCAGTACCGGGACGGCCCGGACGACGCCTCCCACAGCAAGGACCGCTCGATTCTCTGCGAGCCCGAGTCCACCGGCTTCGTGGGGCGCCTCTTCGGCGGCGGCAAGGTGCGCCCCAGCAAGTTCCTGTCCGGCCCCATCTCCGACCATACGATCATGCACTTCACCGGCGCGGCCACCGAGGTAATGGCCGACCGCGCGCGCAAAACCTATGCGGTCTTCAGCGCCGTGGCCGAAGACTTGAAAGAGTTCCAGTGCCCGGCGATCGCGAAACTCGGCTACGAGATCGACGGCGGCGGCGAGAACGAACGCGAGCACCTCTGGTTCGAGGTCCACGAAGCGACCGAGAGCGGCGAACTGGACGCCACGCTGGCCAGCGAACCGTTCAACATCGCGCGCATGAAGGCCGGCCAACGCGCCAGACACCCCATCGAGCGCCTCACCGACTGGATCGTCATGACTCCCGCCGGGCCGGTCAACCCCCGCAGCCTCTTCCCGCTGCGCGCGATCCGCATGCATAAGGACGAACTGCGCGCGGCCATGCGCAAGGCGCAGCAATGAACGCGCCGCCACAGCACGACGACGAAGAATACGCCACGCAGATGGTGGTCCTGGGGTTCTGCATGTTCGCGAGCGTGCTCTTCGCCGGCATGGCGCGCTGGTCGGGCCTGATGTTGTTTGCCTGGCTGGCCGGGGCCTTCTTTGTTCTGGGCGTCCGCGGTTCGCTCAGCGACGACGGCGGGAAGCTGCGCTTCTCGCTGATGCAACTGCTGCTTTACGTGGTGTGGGCCGGAATACTGATGGGCATCGCGATGGCAGGCAAACAGGGCCTTTGAGCCCACACTTGTTCGGGTACCGAGCAGCGGTATCATGACAGCCGTAACTTTTTATTACCGCTGCACTTGTGGAGCAAGAATTTGGACGCGCCGCCTTCGATTCCCCTAAAGTCGTCCGCGCTTCTGCACGATGTTAAGAAGCGGGACTCCGTTACAGGACCGTGGACCCTCACTCGCGGCGAGTTGACCGTATGGCTGCTGGTCGTGCTGGGCATTCCTGCGCTCTTCCTGGCGATGCGCGCCATGACGGGTCCGGCCGCGCCCGGCCAAGCCGTGCGCGTGGTGCCGGCATCCGCGGCCTCGGCAAGCTTCTCCGCGCCAGAATCTCCAGCCAAGCTGAACCCCAACACGGCCACCGCGAAGGAGCTGGAACTGCTCCCGGGCATCGGCCCCAAGCGCGCCGCCGCGATCGTGAAGCACCGCGAGGAGCACGGGCCCTTCCGCAATGCTCAGGATCTGGCCGCGATCAAGGGCCTCAGTCCGGCGCTGGCCGAACGCTTGGCGCCGCTGCTCTCCTTCGAGTCCTCCACTTTGCAGACGCCGTCCGCCGCGCGACCGTAATTCCGCTCTTTCCATACGGGAGCGGCGCATGAGCCGCCGCGCCGCGCTCCCCCGCCCGCTGGTCCTCCTCGAGGCCTTCGCGCCGTTCGGCGCCGGGTTGCTGCTGTTCGCCTGCGGCGGGCTCTCGGCGCTGCACATCCTGGGCATCGGGCGCTGGCCGGCCGGGCCGCTGGGCGATACCTCGCTCGCCGCCGCGCTGCTGATCGCCGGGGCCGGCATTGGGATCCTGCTCGCGAGTTGGGAAGTCCTGCGCATGCGCCGCATCACCGACGCCGCGCGCCGCGACGCCGCGCGCACCGCCGCCGAACGCGACATGGCGCTGCTGCAGGCGCGCCGGCTGCGCATCCAGGCCGAAGGCCTGGCCCTGATGCGCGAGATCCACCGCAGCACGGCCATCCCCGACCGCGGCGACCGCCTGCACCGCATCCTGACGCTGCTGGGCGAACTCTTCGAGGCCCGCGAGGTTGCGCTGTTTGCGGCCAGCGGCGACGGCCGCGAAGGCGTGCAGCCCGCCGCGTACCTGAAGACCGGCAGCCAGGAGGAAGCGTTCCTCTGCTTCGAACCCGGCGGCCTGGGCGACAACGCCGCCGGCCCGGACCTGAAGGACGCCAAGGTCAGCGCCGAAGGCGCACGCCTGCGCTTCGAGGCCCACCTGGCCGCCGGCGAGTTCCCCGTCGCGAAGGTGCAGTGGCTGCGCGCCGCCAACAGCCCCGAAGCCGACGCCGCGCGCCAGAACCCCGACGCCGCCCTGGAAGCCCTGCTCGAACGCCTCGACTACGGGCCTTCCGCATGCAGGCATGCCGCGCGCGCGCTGGACCAGCGCCGCACGCTGCGCCAGAAGATCCCCGCCGCGCTGCACCGCACCGGCGGCGGCGAGAGCGCGCTGATCGTCTGCGTGCCCCTGATGGCCGACCAGAAGCCCGTCGGTGTGCTGCGCATCCGCGCGCAGGCCGACGACATGGACCCCGCGCACGCGGGGCTCGAGGCCGTCGAGGAACTGCTCGTCGAGTCGGCCAAGCACATCGCGCTGGCGATGAAGAAAGACGAAGACGACCGCCGCGCCATCACCGACCAGTTGACGGACCTCTTCATCAAGCGGCACTTCCTGTCGCACCTGGAGTTGCTGCGCGCCGAGGTGGGGGGCGGCGCGCGGCCCTTCGGGTTGCTCTTGTGCGACATTGATCACTTCAAGCAGGTCAACGACACACACGGGCACCTCTCGGGCGACCTGATCCTGAAGGGCGTCGCGCGCGTGCTGCGTTCGGGGCTGCGCGCCGGAGACATGGCCTTCCGCTACGGCGGCGAGGAGATGGCGATCCTGATGCCCGGCGCCACGCCCGAGGCCGCGCAGCAGACCGCCGAACGGCTGCGCCAGGCCGTAGAACGCACCGTCTTCCGCGGCGAGAAGAACCAGGCGATCCCGATCACGCTCAGCATCGGCGTGGCCCTCTTCCGCAGCGGCCTGAACGGGCAGCAGTTGATCGGCCGCGCCGACCGCGCGCTCTACGCCAGCAAGCACGGCGGGCGCAACCGTGTCACCTGCTGGACGCCCGAACTCCCCGACCCGCTGGAGCAGAAGGCGAAAGAGAAGGAGAAGGACTCGGCGCGCAAGACGAAAGCTGGCACGAAGGCCGTGCCGGTGAAGTAGCGTTGGGACTCTGGCGCCATGAAACTCGCCATGATCTTTCAAATCGTCGCATATGCCTTTGCAATCATCGGCGTGGTTGTACTGGCGCCCTCGGGACCAACCAGCACGACCAACATCATCGCCTACACGGCCTTCACACTATGCGTGCTCTTCCTCATCCTGTCGTATTATTTGTTGATCACCATCTGGAAGGAGCAGAACTTTCACTATCGAATACTTGACCTGCTGATTGCAGGAATAGGCCTGTCCCTGGGCGTTTCAAAAGCCATCTACCAATACCAATCGCCAACCTTCTATAAATCTCGCCAGGCGATCATTGGCCTTTCGGTCGTATTCATACATCTTCTCGTTTTTTACTCCGTAACCTCGGTAGTCATGTTCAACCACAGGCCCCTGGAAGGTATAGGCCGACCCTTGGCGCTGTCGTACGTCGTCTTTGCGCTGGTCGGCGCATGGCTCGCGCTAGCTTCGAAATTCTTCTACTAGCGCCGAGCATTACCGGCGCCCGGTTCCCGGACCCCGCAGAACTACCCGTTGTTCCCGAACAGCCACTTCGGGAACTCGCGCAGGCTCTCGATGCGCGGGGGTTCTGGTCTACCGAGTTCCTCGGGCCATGGCTTGTCGCTTGGCGTCAGCCACAGCGTCTCGCCAAAGCCCGCCGCGCGCGCGCCGGCCATGTCGTTGATCGGATGGTCGCCGACGTGCAGCGCGCGGGCCATGGCCACGTCCAGCTTGTCGCAGGCGCGCTTGAAGATCTCCGGGTCGGGCTTGTGCACGCCCTCCTCGCTGGAGATGTGGATGCTGTCGACGTGCGCCTCCAGGCCCAGGGCCGCGATCTTCGCGCGCTGGTTCTGGGTCGAGCCGTTCGTCACCAGCGCGATCTTCAGCCCCGCGCCGCGCGCCGCCTGCAGGGCCTCGTTCATCCCCGGCATGGGCACGGCCAAGGCGGCGAAGCCTTCGTAGAAGTTGTCGAGCAGTTCCTTGACGATGCGCCCGCGGTTGGCGACGGCCCCTTCGCGGCCGAACTCGTCGACGATGCGCTCGACGAACTCCTGCCGCAGCGCGTAGCCCAGCCGGTCGAAGACGGCCAGTTGCCGCACGAACTCCTCGGGCAGCACCTCGGTCTTCCAGAGCGAACGCAGCTGCGTGAACAGCGCCTCGGCGTAGAGCCGAAAGGTCTTGCGCCGGTCCAGGAGCGTGTCGTCCAGGTCGAAGGTGATCGCGTCGAAGCGGGCCATGGGGGCGGATTCTACGCGTTTCCCATCCGCCGCGATAGTCGGCGCGCAATCCCCGTGACAGCCTCGCGGGCGCGAGGTATCCTTAACCGAACGATCTGACGGGATGCCCATGCCCAAGTTCGAACTCCAGGCCGACTACACGCCCCAGGGCGACCAGCCCCAGGCCATCGCGAAGCTCCTCGCGGGGCTGAACGCGGGCCAGCGCCACCAGGTGCTGCTGGGCGTCACCGGCAGCGGCAAGACCTATACGATGGCCAACCTGATCCAGGCGGTGCAGAAGCCCGCCCTGGTGATCAGCCACAACAAGACGCTGGCCGCGCAGCTGTACAGCGAGTTCAAGCAGTTCTTCCCGAACAACGCGGTCGAGTACTTCGTCAGCTACTACGACTACTACCAGCCCGAGAGCTACATTCCCGCGCGCGACATCTACATCGAGAAGGACGCCTCGATCAACGAGGACATCGACCGCCTGCGCCTGGCCGCCACCAGCGCGCTGATGTCCCGCGACGACGTGATCATCGTCGCCAGCGTCTCGTGCATCTACGGCCTGGGTTCGCCCGACGTCTACGCCCAGAGCGTGGTGCTGTTCCAGAAGGGCCAGGACCTGGACCGCACCGCCGCGCTGCGCAAGCTGACCGAGGTCCAGTACGTGCGCGCCGAACTGGACTTCAAGCGCGGCACCTTCCGCGTGCGCGGCGACGTGATCGAGATCTTCCCCGCGTACGACGAGACGGCCATCCGCGTGGAACTCGATTTCGACACCGTCACCGGGCTCTTCGAGATCGACCCGCTGACCGGCGAGATCAAGGCCGAGCACGACAAGGTCGCCGTCTTCCCCGCCAAGCACTACGTCATGCCCGAGGGCAACCTCGCCAACGCGCTGGAGAGCATCCAGGCGGAACTTGACATGCAGCTCGAGAAACTGCGCGGGCAGGGCAAGCTGCTGGAGGCCCAGCGCCTGGAAGCCCGCACGCGCTACGACCTGGAGATGATGCAGGAAGTCGGCTACTGCTCGGGCATCGAGAACTACAGCCGGCACCTCGACGGCCGCGCCCCCGGCACGCGCCCGTTCAACCTGATGGACTTCTTCCCCAAGGACGAGTACCTGCTCTTCCTCGACGAATCCCACGTCACGGTGCCGCAGGTGCGCGGCATGTACAACGGCGACTTCGCGCGCAAGACGACCCTGGTCGAGCACGGATTCCGCCTGCCGAGCGCCCTCGACAACCGGCCCATGCGCTTCGACGAGTTCGAACTGGTGATGCCGCCGACGATCTACGTCAGCGCCACGCCCGGACCGTACGAACTCAAGCGCGCCGGCGGAAAGTACGTCGAGCAGGTGATCCGCCCGACGGGCCTCGTCGATCCGCCCATCGAGATCCGCAGCACCGAGGGCCAGATCCCGGACCTGCTGAAGGAGTGCCAGGCGCGTGCGAAGAAGGGCGAGCGCGTGCTGATCACCACGCTGACCAAGCGCCTGAGCGAGGACCTGGCCACGTACCTGCGCGAGGCGGGCCTGAAGTGCCGCTACCTGCACAGCGAGATCGACGCCATCGAACGCGTGCAGATCCTCAAGAGCCTGCGCCTGGGCGACTTCGACGTGCTCGTGGGCGTGAACCTGCTGCGCGAGGGCCTCGACCTGCCCGAAGTCTCGCTCGTCGCGATGCTCGACGCGGACAAGGAAGGCTTCCTGCGCAGCCAGTCGTCGCTGATCCAGACCATCGGCCGCGCCGCGCGCAACATCCACGGCCAGGTGATCCTCTACGCCGACAAGACCACCGAGGCCATGCAGAAGACCATCGACGAGACCGCGCGACGCCGCGAGAAGCAGCTCGCGTACAACAAGGAACACGGCATCACGCCGGTGACCATCCGCAAGGCGATCCGCGAGGGTATCGAGGCCATCGTCAACGTGCGGCAGGCCGAGGAAGCCGCCAGCGGTATCGATCTGGACCGCATCGACAAGGCCGCGCTGGTTAAGGATCTCGAAACCGAGATGGAACGTATGGCTGCGGAACTGCGCTTCGAGGAAGCCGCCGAACTGCGCGACCGCATCCTTGAAGTGCAGGGCCAGAAGGTCGAACGCGGCATCGGGGGCCTGCGCAGCAGCCGCAAGAAGCGCCGCGGCGCGCGTGCCGCGCCCGCGCAGTCGATCCGCGGCATGGAAGCCCCCGCGCCCTACGGCCGGCGGCGGCGGAAGAGGTAGCTCGAACTACAAGAAAAGCGTTAGTGGTTGTCGAACGACATCGCCTCGTGGCGATGGACGAACTCGCGCACCGCGCGGACGGCCGGTTCGTCGCTCATCTCGGGGTGCTTCTCGAGGTTCGTGAGCGCCTTTCGGGCCCAGTCCAGCGCTGCTTCCAGACCCACCCGCATGATCACCAGCCGGATGCGAGCTTCCACTTCCTCGTACGGCGCCGCCTTGCCCATTGCGTCTCTCCCGGCTACTCGGCCCGGCGGCACGCTCGAAAGCGTCCCCGCCGCCAAGCCGGCCTTCCCCCTGCCCCGTTGTCCAATGCCCCTATGGCAGAGGTCACCATACCACACTTTTCAAAAGCCCAAGACCCAAGCAGCCCGTTTCCCGGGATTGAAATTAGCGCGCGGGCCGATATAAGGATACCCATGTGCGATTTGGCTGCCGGTTTGTAGGCCTTTGTGAGGAGCCCACTTATGGCCAGTATCCTGGACCTCGCCAAGTACCACGAAGACCTGGCCGAACTTTTCTTCCGGCACCAGACGGCGCTGCTGGACGGCAAGGTGCCCGCCGCCCGCGCCGCGCTGCAGGCCTACCGCAAGGCCCTGGCGCGCCACATCCTGGACGAAGAAGAGTTCCTCATGCCCGTCTACCAGGCCAAGGCGCGCATCACGCCCGGCGGCGACGTGCGCCTCTTCAAGGGCGACCACGTCAACCTGCTGAAGTCCGTCGACGAGTACGAGGCGCGCATGGAGGGCCTCGACGCGTCCAAACCCGACTGGCAGCGCAAGCTACTGGCGCTGCTGGACGAGGAGACGCGCCACAAGCACATCCTCGACCACCACGACCAGCGCGAACGCAGCCTCTTCTTCCCCGCCCTGGACCAGGCCCTGGACGAAGGCGCACGCGCCGAGCTGCTTTCCCGCTGCACCCTGCGGGCCGCCGGCCTTTAAAGCAGCGCCGCCTTTATTTACCCGTCGTGCCCCTCACGATCCTGCCCGGCAGGTTCGGGTGGCCGGGCGTATACTATTCTTCCTCGCCGCAACGCTATTGCCGGCCACCGCCAAGGAGCGCGCATGCCAGCCAAGAACATCATCACCATCGTCACCGACACCTTCCGCTACGACAACCTGGGCGCGCGCGCGAAGCGCCCCGTGCGCACGCCGGCGCTGGACCGCTTCGTTACCGAGCGCGCCGCCGAGGTGCACGGCTTCTACATCGCCAGCTTCCCGACGATCCCGATGCGCACGGACTTCGCCACCGGCACCTGCGGCTGGCCGCACTACCCGTGGCAGCACATCGAGAAGTGCGGGCCCAACCACATCGCGTCGATACTCAAGAAGGCCGGCTACGTCACGCAGATGATCGTGGACTGCCCGCACCTCTTCAAAGCCGGCTTCAACCTCGCCTTCGACGGCAGCTTCCAGCACCGCGGGCAGGAAGGCGACAAGCCCCTGCTGCACCTCAACCACCCCATCGAGACGGTGCAGCCCAACGAGAAGTCCCGCGCGGTGCCGGTCTTCAACGGCCAGACGCTGCCCAACCTGCACCGCTGGACCAACCGCTACTACGAGTGCGAAGCTGACACCTTCTGCGCCCGCACCGCCGCGACCGGCTGCCGCTGGCTCGAGGAGAACTACAAGGCCGGGCCCTTCTACCTGTGGGTCGACCTCTTCGACCCGCACGAGCCCTGGGATCCGCCCGAGTACCTGGTTAAGCGCTACGATCCGGACTACGACGGCCCGCCGATGCTGCACCCGAACTACGGGCCGTCCTCGATCTACAGCGAGGCCGAACTGAAGAACCTGTGGGCGCATTACGCCGCCGAGTCCGAACTCGTCGACCGCCACATCGGGCGCATCCTCGAGAAACTCGACGACCTGGACCTCTGGGACGACACCGTCGTCGCCGTGCTGAGCGACCACGGCATGGCCATCGGCGAACACGGCGGCTGCGGCAAGTCGAACCTCTGCGAGAGCGACCCGCGCTACTGGCCGCTGTACCCGGAACTCAGCCACGCACTGCTCGCCATCGCGGGGCCGGACGTCCCGCGCGGCCAGAGCCGCAAGATCCTCGCCCAGCCCATGGACATACTGCCGACGCTTGCCGAACTGGCCGGCGCGATCGTCGAACCGCCCAAGCCTTTCGACGGGAAGAGTTTCGCCGGCGCGCTGCGCGAAGGCGGCGCGCACCGCGACATTATCGTCAGCGGCTGCCACCGCAGCGGCGACGGCGACGGCATCCCGCGCCGGAGCAGCACGCCCTTCGCCGTCACGGACAAGTGGGGCTACGCGCCCGTGGGCCAGTACGGCGACCCGGAACTGTACGCCATCGACAAGGATCCCCTGGCGACGAAGAACGTCGCGAAGGAGGACCCCAAAGCCCTGCAGGAGATGCACACACGCTTCCTGGACTATCTCAGGAAGCACAAGGCGCCGGAACGCTGCATCAAGGGCTTCCTGGACAAGCCCGACCCCAACACGCGGGGCAAGTGGTCCATCGACTATCCCCATAAGGACGTCTAGCCGCGCATGGACGGCGCCGGCTGGACTTCGCTCGCCGGACTCGACGCCGCCGCCCTGCGCCGGCGCCTGGAGGCGCTTTGCGACGCGATCGAAGCGCGCGAGCCGCACCTCCAGGCGCTCGTCCCCGGCACCTTCGACCGCGCGCGCATCCTGCGCGACGCCGATACGCTTTGTGCGAAGTACCCCGACCCGGACAAGCGCCCGCCGCTCTTCGCCTGGCCCGTAGGCGTGAAGGACATCTTCCGCGCCGACGGTTTCCCGACCCGCTGCGGAACGGCCCTGCCCCACGACCTCTTCGACGGCGCGGAAGCCTCGAGCGTGACGCGGCTGAAGGCCGCCGGCGCGATCGCCGTGGGCAAGACCGTCACCACCGAGTTCGCCTTCAGCGAACCCGGGCCGACGCGCAATCTGCACAACCCCGAACACACGCCGGGCGGGTCGAGCAGCGGATCGGCGGCCGGCGTCGCGGCGGAGTTCTTTCCCGCGGCGCTCGGCACGCAGACGGTGGGCTCGGTGATCCGCCCCGCGGCCTTCTGCGGCGTCGTAGGCTTCAAGCCCAGCTTCGGCCGCGTCCCGGCGGACGGCGTGATCCCCTACTCCATCTCAGCCGACCACGTCGGCGTGCTGTGCGCGGTAGCGAAGGGCCTGCTCGAGCCGCTGCTCGCGGCACTCTGCGACGGCTGGAACGCGCAGGCCGCCAGCGCGCCGCAGCGAGCGCTCAACCTGGGCGTGCCCGAAGGCCCGTACCTGGCACGGCTTGAACCCAACGCCCGCGCGCCGTTCGACGCGGCCGTCGAGGTTCTTGCGCGCGCGGGCCACCGCATCGTCCGCGTGCAATCTATGGCGGACTTCGACGCGCTGGAGCAACGCCACACGCGGCTGATCGGCGCCGAACTGGCGCGCTACCACGCGCCGTGGTTCGCGCGCCACCGCGACGCGTACCGGCCGCAGACGCGCGCGCGGATCGAGTTGGGCCAGTCGGTGAGCGACACGGAACTGGCCGAACTCCGGAAAATGCAGCAGGATTTCCGCATGCGCATCGAGAAACTCATGGCCGACGCGAAGCTCGACGCGTGGGTCTGCCCGTCCGCGACGGGTACCGCGCCGCGCGGGCTGGGCTTCACCGGCGATCCGGCGATGAACCTGCCGTGGACGCATGCCGGCCTGCCGGTGCTGGGGCTTCCGGCGGGGCGCGCGTCCGGGCTGCCGCTGGGCATGCAGTTCGCCGCGCGCTTCAGCGCCGACGAGGCCCTGGCTGCGCAGGCTCCGCACCTGGAAGGAGCGCTTCGAACGTGCCGCTCGAACTGAGCTTCACCCGCGTGCCGGATCCGGCCGGCCACGCCAAGGCCCTGCTGCTGAAAGGCGACTGGGTCTTCGTGCGCATCACCGACGGGATTCACACCGGCCTTGGCGAGGCCACGCACAGCGGCGACGATGCGCGCTGCGTCGCGAAGATGGAAGAGCTCTTCGCGCGCCACGTCGCGGACGTGCGCCCCACGCTGCAGGGCATCCGCGAACTGGAACGGGGCGCCTTCGCCGCGGCGCCGGACTTCCTGACGCAGACGGCCATCAGCGGCCTGAATCAGGCGCTCTACGACCTCGCCGCACGCCGCGCCAAGGTGCCGGTCTGGAAACTCTTTACCAAGGAAGCCGCGCGAACGAGCGTGGAACTCTACGCGACGATCAACCGCGCGTTGACCTCGCGCACCGAGGCGAACTACCACGACATCGCCCGGCGCGCCGCGGCGATGGGCTTTACGCGCATCAAGTGCGCGCCCTTCGAGCAGGTCGAGCCCGGCAAAGATCCGGTGCGCGCGGCAACGTACGGGCTGTGCATCCTGGAATCCCTGCGCGCGGCCTTCCCGGAACTGAGCCTGCGCGTGGACTTCCACCGCCGCTTCGAGAAGGAGGCGTTCCTCGCGATCCTCCCCCGCATCCTCAAGGCGAAGCCGGCGTGGATCGAGGAGCCCTGCGCGCTGGGTCCGGCCTACGCGGACCTGCGCCTGGCGGCGGAAGCGGCCAAGGTGCCGCTGGCGGCGGCGGAGAGCCTGCTCGGCGCGGCGGCCTTCGAGAAGGTGCTCGCGCAGGGCTGGGCGAGCGTGATCATGCCCGACGTGAAGCACGTCGGCGGCTTCGGCCCGCTGGTCGAGACCTGCCGCGCTGCCGAACGACGCAATGCGGAAGTTAGTCCGCACAATCCCAGCGGCCCGGTCGCGACGCTGGCCTCGGTGCACGCCGCAGCAGTCTCGAAGGCGGTGACCTCGGTGGAGTACCCCTTCGCGACCGATCCCGGACGCATGCCGTGCTTTTCGCTGGTCGAGAACGGCACGATGCGCGTGCCCGACGGCCCCGGCTGGGGCATGCAGGCGAGCGACCTCTTTTAGCAGCCCGCAAAAGAAAGCGGGCTGCCGAAGCAGCCCGCCGTTCACACGCTTCCCGAGCCTGCCGCGTTACCTGCTTTCGAGTTTCTCGATGCGCGCCTTGAGGTCCTTCAGTTCATCGAGCGTCTTCTTCAGCTCCTCCTTCACCTTGCCCAGTTCGCGCGTGCGCTCTTCCAGCGCCTTGATCGCGGCAAAGTGCACGCCGTCGGACTCGAAGGTGGTGATCTGCGTGTCGTCGCGGCCCGGGTAGAAGGCGTGCTTGAAGTCCTGCGCCATCGGGCCGATGTGCGGAACCTCCTCGGCGCCTTCCCATAGGTAGTGCCACCGGGTAATAGGCATCTCGGCGATCTTGCCCAAGATCTCCTCGCCGTCGACCGCCTGGAAGTCCTTCTTCTTGTTGCGGTCCGAGATGCTGCTCCAGCTGTTGAAGTTCGGGCGCAGCGTGACGCCGACGGTGGAACCGGGGTTCGAGTACATGTACACGCCGCCGGACGCGCGCACGTTAAAGGAGTTCTGCCCGAAGGAGCCCAACGACGCGTTGATCGAGTCGGCCCAGACGAACGATCCGCCGTGGATCGCCTGCGCGCCGCGGCCCGCGGCGAACGAGTAGCCGCCCGAGGCCACGTTGCCTTCGCCGCCGACCACCGTGCAGGCGAACCCCATGGCCGAATTGGCCCGGCCGCCGAGCACCGTCGTGAAGTCCGCGGCCGCGGAGTTTACGCCGGCGCCGTCGCCGCCGCCGAAGACCAGGCTACCCTGCACGTTCGCAGCCACGCCGTTGCCGTTGAAGCCGGCGACCAGGTTCGCAACGCCGCCGCCGGTAGCCCCGCCGGGAACGATCTGCATCGCGGGAATGTTGTTCACCCGCATGGTCAGCGCGACGTTGTCCAGGGTGCCCACGAAATGCGCCAGCGTGGTGCCGGCGTTGCCGGACGTGCTCCAGGACCCGGTCGCCAACGGAACCCAGCCCACCATGCCCGTAGCAGCGTCGGTCACGCCCAGGACGGTGCCGGCGGGAGCGCTCTCCGCGTTGATCTCGGCGGCAGTAATCGGCAGCAGCAGCGTCGGATCGCCGGCCGGGCCTTGGGGCCCTTCCGGACCCTGCGCGCCATCCGCGCCCGCAGGACCCTGCGGACCGGCGGGACCCTGCGCGCCGTCCGCTCCGGCAGGACCTTGCGGACCGGCCGGACCCTGCGCGCCATCCGCGCCCGCAGGACCTTGCGGACCTGCGGGACCCTGCGCGCCGTCCGCGCCCGCAGGACCTTGCGGACCTGCGGGACCCTGCGCGCCGTCCGCGCCGGCGGGACCTTGCGGACCTGCGGGACCCTGCGCGCCGTCCGCGCCCGCAGGACCTTGCGGACCTGCGGGACCCTGCGCGCCGTCCGCTCCGGCGGGACCTTGCGGACCTGCGGGACCCTGCGCGCCGTCCGCGCCCGCAGGACCTTGCGGACCTGCGGGACCCTGCGCGCC
>JAKLKQ010000031.1:8276-71541 GCA_023150555.1 Planctomycetota bacterium | reverse complement strand
GCGAGACCTTCATCGCCGTCCTCACCTACAACCTCATGATCCTCGCTCTACTTCTGCCTTTGTTTTCAACAGAGCAAGAAATCCTTAATGATACTTCGGAGAAGATATTCCTTGGGAGTAAATCCAAGTTCGTCAACAATTGTCTCATTAGCGCCATTCGCTACATAAAGATCGTACATTTCCTTGTTGCCATTTATTCCCAAATGGTGCAATCCCGTTCGGCCGTAAATCGACTTTTTGTTGGGGCTTATACCTCGCGCAAGTAGGATTTTAGCAAATTCCAAATGATTGGCGCAAAAGCCAACCTCATAGAGCATATCTTCTCCCCCTACTTCAATAATTTCGTCCTTACTTAATTTTGCGCTAGACTCGGAAAAATTCTTCAAATTACTAGAGCGATATGCCATGCTAAGTCTGCCTTTAATGTTCTTGCCAAGGCGCCCCCCTTCTTCTCAAGCACTGAGGCGGCGACCTCTGTCGCGCAATCCATTGGGGTAAGTTCTGCATCATTAACCGCATTTACATCTGCTCCATTTTCCAGCAACCAGTTCAACAGGGAAATGTCTTCTTTGTCTGCCGTGCAATCGGAGGCCCAACCATGCAAGATTGTCCCTCCTCGAAAATATCCTCTGCCATAATTAAGTTTCTCATTAACGTCAAAAACTTTACACTCTATCATTTTGCGAATACCAAACCTATTCTTGATGTCCGATGCAAGCCCAAGAGCGTACGCTTTCTTTCCCCACGCAGCATTGCGGTTAATGAGTAATTCATATGCCGTTGCTGATCGAACGTAGTCAAGAGGGAGCATGTCGTGGTCGTCAGCCTGACTGACAGAACAATTGCGATCCAATAGAGTCTTTATTGCATCATGGTTGTCGCAAATTACTGCATAATGCAATAGATTGGACTTCTGGGAATCGCAATAGTTAATGTCAAAATTCTTTCGCTCAAGGATTTCGAGGAATTTTGCTCGATCATACCCGGCGTAGAGCAAATCTTTGCATTGGTCCCAATTTCCTATTGGTTTATCCTCGGAGTAGATTGTAGTTGAAAAAATAGCCAAGAAGAAAACCAGGAAATATTGACATTGCAGCGGATTTCGCCTCATCTTTGCCTCCATAGTTAGGTTCGAGTTTTCCATTCAAGCTATCCAAATGGATTGGCGGGTGGCCCGGCACAATCCTTCGCTCCCGGTCTCCGTGTCGCCCTTTCCTTCGAGTGCCATATCACGCCAGTGATGTGCGTCGAAGCGCTGCGCTTTGCGTAACCGGCACGGCACTTCGTGACCGTGGCACCCACAACCCGCTACACGGCTTCGCGGTCGCTCGTCCATTTTACCCTGTCTCTCCTGGCTTGGCGACGGGGTGCCTCCTTATCTTTTGACCGGATGCAAAGCGAGGGCACAGCCTGCACCAGATGTGCGCGGGTTGATCCGCCTGCACGTCGTTACGGCGCGACAAGCAACCCGCGTCACGCGCAAGCGGCTTCGCGTTGGGGCGCCGCGCCGTTGCTACGCTTTGCGTATCTCAAGAGGCTCTCGCAAAGCCGGGCTCAAGACTCAAGCCGCAAGACTCAAGACTCAGGACTCAGGACTCAGGACTCGAGCAGCCGCCGCCGTTCGCGCCTCATCTATTCAATTGTCGGGGAATCAATTGAGGTATGGGAGCTACGCCTTCGACTTCCTTTCTTTATGCCAACTTCGCATGTTTGAGTCCCCATAATGGTAGGTGGTGACGCCGGCGCCACCCTTGCGGATGGTCCGTGCATACGCAGCCCATAGATGCACACCGTCGGGTCTTAGCCCCGGCCCTTGCCGGGACCCTCCAAGCTGGCCACTTGGCACCAGGATCAGGGGGAGCAAGCACTGCGAGGTGGCTTACGCCCTGGCCCGGTGTTACGAGCATTAAAGCCCTTTCAGGCCGCAACGTCAACAGCGAATTACCAAATATATATAATATAAACCATAATGATATATCCCTCATATAGTTATAATATTATTAGGTAATGGGCGGGCGAACGGCCCAGTTGCGGCACGAGTCTCGCCGCCGCCGCGGGCCCATTCAGGCGGATGACTTACGCATTGCGTATGGATTAACGGGGCGGTCAGGCGCAGGCGAGGCCGATGGCGATCAGGACGAATCCGAGAGCGAACCAGGCATAGGCGTCCGCCGGAAAGGGCACCAGGCGGCGCGCACGCCCGGCCCGCCCCAGCAGGCCAGCGCCAGCAGCACCGCGATCAACAGTTTGCTCAAGCCCACCGCGAGGACCTCGCCCTTACATAAGGTGCGCCTAACACGGTAACGCATCCGCAGGGGCCGGCTTTTCCTCCTTCGGCACGAGTCCGATTTTATCGCTCCAAGGCACTGGTGCAGCGCGCATGAAATTCTGCAAATCCATCCATATCAATAGCTTGTGTATTTAAAAATTCTTGCGGAATCGGGAGCTAAGGATGGAAGGGGCTCGATAGAAAAGGTGGCGATGGACGGAGGCGCACGGCTACCATGGCAAGCAAGACCCTGGACCGCGAGAGAACGCGCACCATGAGCCGATCGCATTCCGCCCCGACCACCGCCGGCGAACGCTCCGACGCCGAACTGCTGTACGCGATCGCCGAAGAGAAGGACCACGCGGCCTTCTCCGCGCTCTTCGAACGCTACGAAACCCCCTGCTACAACCTCGCGCTGCGCATCACCGCCAACCGCGAAGCGGCGCTGGAAGCCGTCCAGGACGCCCTGCTGCGCATCTGGACCTCCGCCGGCACCTTCGATCCCGCGGGCAACGCGCGCGGCTGGATCCTCCAGACCCTCGCCCGCTGCTGCCTCAGGAACCTCAAGAAACGCGCCGCCGAGCGCCGGAGGGAAGAGCAAACCGTGAACGAATCCAGCACCGGCGCCCCGCCCCAGGAGCGGCTGGCGCACGACGAGATCACCCGCGCGCTGCACAACGCCATCGACGCGCTGCCCGAATTCGAACGCCGCCTGGTCGCGCTGTACTACGGCTGCGACCTCTCGCAGGAAGAGATCGGCCGCGAAATGGCCATCCCGCAGCGCACCGTCAGCGGGCGCCTGGAGCGCGTACTCACCGGCCTGCGCCGCACACTCGAGCAGGGCGGCTACGCCGCGGCCGTGCCGTTGCTGGGCAGCGGCCTGGACGACGTGCTGGCCACCGGCCACGCCGCGCCCGCCGCGCTGAAGGCCGCCGTCACGGCCACGGTACTGAAGGGCGGCGCCGAACAGAGCGTGCGCCTGGCCGCCGCGAAGGGCCTCTCCGTTCCCCAGACGCTCGGCATCGTCGCGCTGATCGCGGCCGCCGGCAGCGGGATCCTGTACGTCTCCGTGCAGTCGGCGCAGCAACGCCCCGCCGTCGCGCCGACCTCGTCGCTCGAGAAGAAGACGCCGGAACTCGCCGAGGCCGTGGCCAAGAACGAACCGCCCGCGCCCCTGCACCGCAGGTGGACCTTCGAGAACGGCGAACCCGCGGACCTGAAGGCCGACAGCAGTTGGTGGGACTTCGTGCCCGCCCAGGGCAAACGCCCCGCATACATGAGCGCGGGCTTCGAAGTCTGGGTGCGCCTGCCGGATCCGGCGCCGAAGCGCCCGCTGGTGGGCACCTTCCATCTGTGCGTCGAGCCCGGCAGCAAGGGCCCCGTCGAGTTCGGGATCAACTGGTCGAAAGGCCGCTCGCTGCTGCCGCGGACTAACTATTCCCCGACCGTGAACAAGCCCACCTTCCATAGCCTCACGCCCGTCATGCGCATTTACGTCTGGGACCACTACGTCGTCGCCACCGACGGCAAGGGCATCATCTCCCTGACCGAGTTCGACGCGGCGTATCCGAGCGAGGGGCTGCACTTCTCGCTGGGGAGCGTGGGCCTGGAGAAGCTGGAACTCGACGAGATCGCCGAATCGGAAATCCCCGCCTTCGTGCGAGACATCGAAGGCATGAAGGCCAGGTACAAGATGACGAGCCACCGCAAGCGCGAGCTGCACCTGCGCCCGCCCGGGCGCGAGCACGCCACCGAACCCGCGATGGAAGGCGCCGAGTAACTCGCGGCGAAGATAGAGGAGAACCGTTCATGAAGACCAGCACCCGGTTCCTCGAGACCCCGCCCGCCGCCCCCGCGCGCACCGTGGCCTTGACGCTGCCCGCCGACGAGGCCGCACCGGAAGAAGCGAGCGGCGGCCTGCTGCGCGGCCTGCTGGGCCTGGCGCTGCTGCCGGTGCTGCTGGCGGTCAACCTGGCGTGGCTGGCCAGCGACGCGATCTGCTTCCGCGCCGCACGCCGCAAGGGCGCCGGCCGAACGGGCCGCTGACATGTTGAGCATCGGCTGGCGCATCCTGAAGCGCGACCGCGCGCGCATGGCGATGGTCGTCTTCGGCGTGGTCTTCTCGGTGGTGCTGGTCACCGTCGAGGTCGGGATGCTGCTGGGCCTGATGCGCAACGCCTCGCTGCTGATTGACCGCTCCCGCGCCGACCTGTGGGTCAGCAAGGTCGACGTCAAGACCTTCGACTTCGCCACGCCCTTCGACCGCCGCAATAAGTACCTGATCGAGCAGGTGCCGGGCGTCGCGGACGTCGAGGAGTTCAACGTCTCATACACGATGTGGCGCCTGCCCAGCGGCGGCAACATGAGCGTCCAGGTCGTCGGCATCGACACGCGCGGGCAGCAGTTCCCGCCGCTGGACCTGGCCGAAGGGCGCCTGGAAGACGTCCACAACCGCGACGCGATCATCATCGACGAGAGCGAACGGGCGAAGCTGGGCGGCGTCGAATTGGGCGACACCGTCGAGATCATGGGCCGCCGCGCGAAAGTGGTCGGATTCACCCAGGGCATGCGCACCTTCACCACCACTCCGCTGATCTTCACCTCCCTCGACCGCAGCCACGACTACGGCTGGGTGACCGAGGGCGGCAAGACGGCCATCTATTTCCTGGTCAAGACCGAGGAAGGCGCCGACGCCGAAGCCGTGCGCGCGGCCATCGCCGCACGCATCCCCGGCGTGGAAGTGCACACCACCTCGGGCTTCAGTTGGCGCACCCGGATCTACTGGCTGGTCGAGACCGGCGTCGGCATCGGCTTCATCGTCGCCGCGCTGCTGGGCCTGCTGGTCGGCGGCGTGATCGTCAGCCAGACGCTCTACGCGATGACGCTGGAGCGCATCGGCGAGTTCGGCGTGCTGAAGGCGCTGGGCGCCGGCATGGGCGACCTCTCGCGCATCGTGCTCGAACAGGGTGCCATCTGCGGCGTCGTGGGCCTGAGCGTGGGCTTAAGCATCAGCTTTGCGCTCAGCGTGGCGGCTTCCGCCGCAGGGACGCTCGTCGAGATGCCCTGGCCGCTGGTCGCCTTTGTCATCGCCCTGACCATGGGCACCTGCTTCGGCAGCGTACTGATGCCCATCTCCCGCCTGCGCCGCGTCGAACCGGCGATGGTCTTCCGCGTGTAACAGCAGGGGCGAGAAACAACAGTTTAGAGTTAAGAGATAACAGATGAGAGTTGGCCGGCCGGAGGCCGGGATCGATTAACTATTATCTCTAATCTGTAATCTCTTAACTTCCCTCGCCCCTTTTTTTCGGAAATTCCGTTCTAATCCCCGCGGCGGCTCAATAGAGAAGTTGAGACCGGGGAAAAGCGCCCTATGCACGCCGCCTCGCTGGCCCGCACCCAATCGCCCGTACGCACGAAGCCCGCTCCGGCTGCGCAAGCCGCACCCTCCGACAGCAACCTGCTGCTCGCCATCGCATCGGCGAAGGACCGCGACGCCTTCGACGAGTTGCACCGCCGCTACGTGACCCCCTGCTACAACCTGGCCCTGAACATCGCCGGCCACCGCGAGACCGCCGAGGAGGCCGTGCAGGACGCCATGGTGCGCATCTGGCGCTTCGCGGGCGGCTTCAAACCCGGCGGCAACGCTCGAGGATGGATCATGCAGACGCTGGCGCACAGTTGCATCGCCCTGCTCAAGAAGAACGCCGCCGAATGCAAGCGCGAACGCGACGCCGCCGAGCCGCTGCCGCCGGCGCCCACGCCCGCCCAGGACGGCGCCGCGCGCGACGAGCTCCTGCTCGCGCTGCGCACGGCCGTCGCGCGGCTTCCCGATGCCGAACGCCGCATCGTGGCGCTGTACTTCGGCGCGGAACTCTCGCAGGCCGAAATAGGCAAGGAACTGGACATCAGCCAGCGCAACGTCTCCGGACGCCTGACCCGGGCGCTCGAGTCCCTGCGCCAGGACCTCGCGCAGGGCGGTTTCGCCGCCGCCGCGCCGCTGCTGGGCTCTGGGCTCTGTGCCGAAGCGCTCACCTCCGGCCAGTCCGCGCCGCCGGGCCTTTCCGCCGCGGTTCGCGCGGGCGTCAGGGAAGCGGCGAGGGAGAGCCTCCGCGCCACGGCGCGCGCGGGATTCGGATTCACTCGCGCGCTGTTGGGCTTGGCCGCCGCCGCCGCGCTCGCCGCAGGCGCGTACGTTGCGCTCGATCCCGCCGCGCCGCCGCCCGCCGCATCGTTGCCCGGCGCACCCGAGGCGAAGAGTGCCGACACGCCGCATACGCACCCTATAAAGGAGGCGCCCACGGCAGAGACGGCCCGGCTCCACCGCATCTGGACCTTCGAGAAGGGCATTCCCTCCGACCTGCGGTTGATCAGCGGCAGGTGGAATTGGCATACCCCCGACACGAACCTGCCCGGTCACGTCGCCACCGCCGACGACGCATGGGCGCTGCTCAAGGTCGCGATCCCCCCGCGTCCGGTGCGCGTACGCTTCGAGTTCTGCCGGCTCACGAACCAGGCCGACCGGGGCGAATACGGCATCTCCTGGATCCACGGCCGCACGGTCCCGCGCAGGACGTTCTACGAAGTGAAGTCCCAGCTGAAGTTCGCGGAACGCCGCATGGTCGTCGAAATGTACCTCTTCGACCGCGTCGCCGTCTCGTCCTGCAACGGGCAGATCAACTCGCTACTGGCGTACGACGCGCCCTACCCGTCCGGCGCCCTGGTCCTCTCGCTCGCCAACTTCGGGCTCTCGCGCGTGACGCTCGACGAGATCGGCGAGGACGAGATCCCCGCGCCGGTCCGCGAAGCCGCCGCCACGCGCCACCAACGCCGCAGCTACACCCGGCCCGCCGTGACCTTAGAACCGCTGAACGACTGAGTCCCTCCATGCCGTTCTTGCCGATGTTCTCCCGACGCGTTACGCTCGGCACTGCCGTGCAACCGCTCGAGAGGACACCTGCATGCCCGCCGCGCCCAAACCCGTAATGCTCGTGATCATGGACGGATGGGGCCTCGCCCCGCCCGGCCCCTACAACGCCGTGCATGTGGCGAAGAAGCCCAACTACGACCGCCTGACGAAGGCGTATCCCTACGCGACGCTCAAGACCAGCGGCGCCGACGTCGGCCTCCCCGGCGGCACGATGGGCAACAGCGAGGTCGGGCACCTGAACATCGGCGCCGGGCGCGTCGTCTGGCAGGACCTGCTGCGCATCTCGCGAAGCATCGAAGACGGCTCGTTCTTCAAGAACCCCGCGCTGGTGGGCGCCGCCGAGCACGCAAAGCGTAACAACAGCCGCCTGCACCTCTTCGGGCTCGTCAGCGGCGCCTTCGTGCACAGCGCCAAGGACCACTACGTCGCCCTGGCGAGGCTGGCCAAGGACGCGGGGCTGAAGCGCGAGCAGGTCGTCTACCACCTCTTCACCGACGGGCGCGACACCGCCCCGCACAGCGGCAAGCAGTGGGTCGGCGAGCTTCAGGCCGCGCTCGACGAAACCGGCGTGGGCATCGTGGGCACCGTGATCGGGCGCTACTACGCGATGGACCGCGACAAGCGCTGGCCGCGGACGAAGCTCGCCTACGAGGCCATGGTGCACGGCACCGCCGAGTTCACTGCGAAGTCCGCGCTCGAAGCCGTCGAGAACGCCTACGCGCGCGAAGCCAAGCACGCCGAAGGCGCGAAGTATCCGGCCGAGAACGACGAGTTCATCCGCCCGACGGTGATCGTCGATGCCGGCGGCAAGCCGCAGGGCCTGATCCGCGGCGGCGACGCGGCCATCAGCTTCAACCACCGCAGCGACCGCCCGCGCCAGATCGTGCGCGCGCTGATCGAGAAGGACTTCGAAGCGAAGACCGCGAAGGACCCCAGCCCCGGCTGGGCGCGCGGCACGCCGCCGAAGATCCACCTCGTCACGCTGACCGACTACCGCGCCGGCTTCGACTGCCCCGTCGCCTTCGACGCCAACCCGCTCGGCGGCACGCTGGCCGAGGCCGTCGCCAACGCGGGACTCAAGCAGTACCACAGCGCCGAGACCGAGAAGTACCCGCACGTGACGTTCTTCCTCAACGGCGGGCGCGAGGAACCCTTCCCCGGCGAGGAGCGCTACATGGCCGCCTCGCCCAAGGTCGCGACGTACGACTTGCAGCCCGAGATGAGCGCCGCGGAAGTGACGCAACACGCCGTGGACGCGATAAAGAGCGGCAAGTTCGCGTTCCTGATGCTCAACTACGCCAACGGCGACATGGTCGGCCACACCGGCGTGCTTCCTGCGGCGGTGAAGGCCGTCGAGACCGTCGACGCGGCGATCGGCAAGCTGTGCGAAGCGATGCTGGCCGCCGGCGGCGAGGTCCTGATCACGGCCGACCACGGCAACTGCGAACAGATGTGGGACGAAGAGAGCAACGGCCCGCACACCGCGCACACGACCAACCCCGTACCGGTCTTTCTGGTCAGCGAACGCCACAAGAAGGCCAAGCTGATCTCCGATGGGCGCCTCGCGGACCTCGCCCCGACCGTGCTGCACCTGCTGGGCGTCCCGCCGACCAAGGAGATGGACGGGCGCTGCCTGCTCTCAAAGTGATCGCCGCCGAGCGCATCTGCCGATAGCTTTTTGCGCCAATAAAAAAGGCGGTCGTTCGACCGCCTTGCTGGTTCGCTTGAGATGGGTGAGCGGCTTACGCCTTCTCGGCCTTCTCGCTGCCGCCGCGCGACCACTTCTTCTGGAAGCGCTCGATGCGGCCGGCGCTGTCGACGAACTTCTGGCGGCCCGTGTAGAACGGGTGGCAGTGGCTGCACACGTCGATCGAGAAGTCCTGGCCCTTCGTCGAGCGCGTCTCAACGATGGTGCCGCAGCCCATGCAGCGGATCTTCACGACCGTATACTTCGGATGGATGCCCTTACGCATGACTCGTCTCCCGCTTCAAAGGAAGGCACGTATATACCAGATGGCCCGCCCAAGACAAGCGCAGAGTTTGCCTTCCAACTCCTCCCGGCGTTGAGGGTTACGACCCGCGAACCTTGCGCGCGACCAGCACCTTCGTGCTGGGGCCGTTGCGGACCAGCCGCGTCAGCGCCAGCTCGGGCCAATAAAGGAGGGCCCCGGTCAGCCCGCCGAAGACCTCGCCCAGGCCCACGATCTTCCCGAGTTTGTACGGCAGCTTCACCAGCGACCAGAGCGTCTTGTAGAAGACCTTGCTGAGGCCCGCGCGGTCGGTGGGGCTGTTCATGAGCACGAAGAGCGGCCGGATCGAGCGCACCTCGAAACCCCGCGCCACCAGCGCCGCCTCGTATTCTTCCAGCGTGCGGCGCTTGACGTGGCTCAGCGCGCTCGCCTTCTGCTGGAACTTGTCGAAGACGATCGCGTGGCCGCCGTCGCAAAGCGACGCGGCGAGGTTGTCGAGCGCTCCGTTCCAGTCCGCGTCGTCGACGAGATGAAAGAGCACGTCGAAGGCCGTCGCCACGCGGCAGGCGCCCTTCGCATCGCCCATCGGCAGCGGCTTGCCGATGTCGCCGACGGCCAGCGCCCAGTTCTGGTCCGCAAAGCGTCCTTTCGCGGCCTCGGCGGCGACCTGCGCGATGTCGAAGCCCGTCACGTGCGCCGCGCCCAGCGCGCGCCACAGGTCCAGGTAGAAGCCCGTGCCGAAGCCCAGCTCGAGGATCTTCGCGCTCTGAATCTCGATGTTGTGGTTCTTCAGCGTGCGCAGCAGCACGCGGCGCCGCGCACGGTAGGCCCACTGGTTGAAGCGCAGGCCCACGCCCGAATGGCCCACGCCGGCGAGCGAGAAGTCCTTGTTGAGGCGCTCGTTCCAGTACGCGCTCGGGTCGTAGGCCGGGCGTACTTTCTCGGGCTTCCCGCCGGAAGCGGGCGCGTTCGTCGCGTTCGAAGCGTTTGGCGCGTTCATGGGAGCATGAGGATAGCCGCGCCACCGCCGCCCGGAAAGCGTGGAAGCGCGTGTGCGCGTAGGCAAAGCAAGAAGAGCCGGACGTGCTCGTGCACTTTACGCGTCGTTGGTGCAGCGGGTGGCTAGGCGACTTCGTATCCATCCGGCGCCGGGCAATCGCACGCGTGACTTTGCCGAAAAGCATCTTGGAGTGAAACGAACCAGCCAGAGTCCATACCGATGCCCATGTAGTCTCCCGATAGCCAAACCAAGCCCCACGGACAACTCGGACCAAAGCCCTGCTCGCAGTAGGCGATCGCCGTCGACGATGGCGGGTGCTCCAAGACAGTCCAGCACGGAAACGTCTGGCCGGGTGGACCGTAGTCCCAATCCCGATCCACCGAGTACCGCGCGACCAGGAGAGATTGCACGGCGGTCCGCACCTTAATGTCCGTGATCCGATCGAGTTCACGGCGAACCAGGAGGGAGACGTAATTAGCATCGGAGCTCATCAAGTTCGCCTAACAGGTAACGGACCCCTCCCGAGCGGTCTAGTTAGGTATTTGTGGTAGTTGAAATACCGCGACATGTCAAATTTTGAAAGATGTATGCCCTTGGGCTAAGGAGGCCCGGCCGCGCCGCCACCATGAATGCGCGGAATCGCAAGCGCGAGGTGTTAGGCCGCATGAGAGGACTACTTTTCGAGCCACGACCAATCGTCCATTCGACCTATGAAGTCGTTATAAGCAGCGCCCTCGTACCCTTCCTCGAAGGGCGCGACCTGAAAATCGTTCAATACACTCAGGGCTGCGAATACACCACCCACGTACTCCTGAGCGAGCATCTCCGCAATGACGTCGCGATCTCTCTGCGGCAGACGCGCAAGCAACTCGTTGAAGCGGTACTGGTCCGGCATAGACTCAGCTGTGGCGTTCCGATTCCACAAACCCTTCCGCGCCCGGTTCGGACCAACCTGGCCCTGTCCCGACCTGCAATTCTTGACCAGTGCGTCGATGACGTCTCGGTACAACTGCGGCTTGTGGATGTGAGGCATAGCTGATACCGCCTAACGCCTTGCCGCTCAGCCGCGAGCGGCCTACTCCTATGCTACCGGATTCTCCAGGCGCTCCCCGCCGCTCCTCGGCTGCAGCGGCTTGTTAGCCAGCCCGTCGTCAGGGGACCGAATCGTCCTAACTTGGTCGCTGGTCTCGCCCGACCATGTAGTCGAGGGGGCTCGACGCGTCCGTGGTGAGCTCGCCACGAAGAAGGCGCTCGACCAGGTCGCACGTCTCCCGAAGATGCTGCGACGATCCGGCACCGGCCCTGATTCTCGCGACCAGGTTCACGATCTCGTCGCGGCGGTCATCGCTCGCTAGGAGTTCATCGAACTTCGGGTGGACCCAACCGCTGAAGATGCCGGAGGCTTGGAGGCGCCAATGGTCCACGGCCGCGCGCGTCCAATCCGCCGCCGGCAGGGACTCCAACTCCTTCGCGAGACGCTCGAGGAACTCCTCGATGAAGCCGTCTCGGGACCAGAAGCCGTGGCCACGATAATCGACGAAGCTCGACCCCACGATCTTCCCTTGTCTGGCTAACAGGTAATGGACCGCTTCCAAGCGGTCTAGTTAGGTACTTGTGGTAATTGAAATTTCGCGACGTGTCAATGTTTAACGTTTCCCGCAGGCACGCCTTGCGCTTTCCGGCGGCGTGGGGTTTATTCCTGTCTTACCGAGCCATCGGAGGAGACTGGAATTCGCCATGAAGCTGCCCATCTACCAGATCGACGCGTTCACGAGCCGGCGCTTTTCCGGCAATCCCGCCGCCGTGGTGGTGCTTTCTGGCTGGCTGCCGGACGCGACGCTGCAAGATATCGCCGCCGAGAACAACCTCGCAGAGACCGCCTTCGTGATCCCTGCGCGCGGGCCCGATGCCCCCTGCAAGCTGCGCTGGTTCACGCCCGCCGTCGAAGTGGACCTGTGCGGCCACGCGACGCTCGCCACGGCCCACGTCCTCTTCAACCACTACCTGAAGAGTCGCGGCGAACTGGCCTTCGATACGCAAAGCGGAAGGCTTACGGTCGCGCGCGACGGTGAACGGCTGCGCATGGACTTCCCGGCCCGGCCGCCGCGGCCCGCGGATGTTTCCGCGGCGCTCGTCGAGGCCCTGGGCGCGCGCCCCCGCGAGGTCCTCGGCGCGCGCGAGTTGCTGGCCGTCTTCGAAACCGAGGCGCAGGTCCGCGCGCTGAAGCCGGACATGGCGAAAGTGGCCGCGCTGGAGACCTTCGCGGTGGCCGTGACCGCGCCGGGTTCGGACGTGGACTTCGTCTCGCGCTTCTTCGCGCCGAAGCAGGGCATCGACGAGGACCCCGTGACGGGCTCGTCGCACTGCTCGCTGGCGCCGTACTGGGCCGCGCGGCTGGGGCGTACGAAGCTCCGCGCACGGCAGCTATCCGCGCGCGGCGGGGAGTTGCAGTGCGAGGTGCTCGGCGAGCGCGTGCTCTTAAGCGGCGCGGCGGTCGAGTACCTGCGCGGCGAGATCGAGGTGGACGCGGCGTAGCGCGTTTTACCGCAGAGCAGGGTGAGTCCGCGGAGGAGGGCTTGGGCGCTGGTTTGGCTTTGGCCGTCCGCCGATGCAGATCCGTTTTTCGCCACTCATGCGCGGGTTAACAACCCGCGCCACGCGCTCACGCGTTTTGCCTTGTCTGGCCGTTTTCAGTTTGGCGTTTGCCGTTCCTCGCCCCTCGCCCCCTGTTCATTGGCGTAACACTTCGGGCCTCGCGCTTGCTTTTCCTTTCGCCGTTTTCCCGATTTTTCGGTTCTTGCCGTTTGCCGTTACCCGGATGGCGGTCCCAAGGTAATACGCTTTGCGTATCAAACACTTCGTGCAACGTAACACATCCACGATGTGCAAAATTCACGTAAGTCCTTAGTGCACGGCGTGCAAAAACGTCATAAGTCCAATGATTCCGAAGAAAGAGAGTTGCTGCACCTTGTTGGAATTGAGGAAAGATCGATACAAATCGCCATGTGCACTCCAGCACGTGGTGCTGCACGTTGCGGCTCGCGAAATTTCGCAAATCTGAAACAGGCAAGTCGCGAAATCTCGCGACTTCATTGCACTTCGTGCGTTGATGAATTTTCCGGCGGGCACTCAGCCGCGTTTGCGGGTCTTCTTGGGCGCAGGCGAACGCTTCGTGGCGCGGGCAGCCTTGGCAGCGGGCCTCTTGGGCGCGCGCGCCTTCTTGGCCATGCCGGGGGCCTCGGCCTGGCCGGCGCGCTCGGGCGCCGCCTCTTGTGCCGGGGCTGCAGGCGCGGCGGGGGCCGCGGGCGGCGGGGGCTCGGCGGCGGGGACCGCCTCCTTATTAGCGCCGGAGGCACGGGGCGCCTGGGCGTCTACGGCCTTGGCGCTGCCGGACTTGCGCGCGCTGGGCTCCTTGGGCGCGGAGATCTGGACGGCGGCGAGCAGCGCGGAACTGGTGGGGCGGAACGGCACGCCCGCGCGTTCGGCCTCCTTGCGCTGGCGGCGGCGCTCCTGGCGCTCGCGCTCGTCGCGCTCGTCCTTCTGGATCATGAAGACTTCGAGCTTGTGGAGGGCCTGGTTCTCGATCTGGCGGACGCGTTCGCGCGTGAGGCCGATGCGCTCGCCGATGGTCTCGAGCGTGAGCGGCTCTTCCTCGCCCAGCCCGTAGCGCAGCTCGATGATCTTCCGCTCGCGGTCGGTGAGGGAGAACTCGAGGGCGTGGTTCAGCGCCTCGCGGTCGTAATCGCCCAGGCCGCCGGCGCCTTCGCGCTCGGGAACGCTGCTCAGCACGTCCTCGATGTCGACGTTGCTGTCGGGGTCGGTGCCGCGGCTGGTGCTGCCGGCGGCGTTCAGCGCCTGGCGGATCGCCTTGATCTTGCTGGCGCTGAGCTCCAGCGCCGCGCCGATCTCCTCGGCACTGGGCTCGCGGCCCAGCTTCTGCGCGAGTTCGGCGGACTTGCGCTTCCAGCGCGTGATGATCTCCACCATGTAGGCAGGCACGCGCACGGACTTGACCTTGTTGATCAGCGCGCGTCGGATCGTCTGCTTGATCCACCACGACGCGTACGTGCTGAACTTGCAGCCCTGGTCGGGGCTGAAGCGCACCACCGCTTTAAGGAGGCCCAGGTTGCCTTCTTCGATCAGGTCCAGCAACGGCATGCCGCGGTGGTTGTAGTTCTTCGCGATCGAGACGACGAGGCGCAGGTTGCACCGCGCCATCTGGTTGCGGGCTTCCATGTCGCCCTTGGCAATGCGCCGGGCGAGATCGCGCTCCTCGTGGGGCTTCAGCAGGGGGTACCTGCTGATCTCGCTGAGGTAGAGTTCGACTTCGGAATCGTTGGCGGCCGTAAGAGGGCTCTCCCGTTTTTCTAACTACCGTTCCCGTATGATAATCGGGGGCCCACGAGGTGCAAGTCGGCCCAGGCCGCCCCGCCCCGACCCCTCGCCTACCCCCTAATCTCCCTATGTAACGTGCCTAAAACGACGCCGGTTTTCGCAAAACCCAAGACTCAAACCCTTTGTGTGCGCGGCGCGACACGTAACTCCCTTTTCAGCACCCCCAACAGTTTTGCTTGACACTCGGCCAAGGAATGTTATCAGGATCACCCAACTCGTTTGTTGTAAAGGCGGTACGTCGTTAGGCCGCTTCAGACCATTCATCTGGCCCTTAGGCATCGCCAGCAGGGAGGACCAATGTCCGTAACGAAAAACGACATGGTGATCCAGATCGCAAAGAAGACCGGGCTGGAACAGCAGAAGGTCAAGCAGATCGTTCAGCTCACGCTGGATGGGATCATCGAGATCCTGACTCGCGAAGGGCGCATCGAGCTGCGCAACTTCGGGGTCTTCGAAGTCCGCACCCGCAAGCCCCGCAAGGCCCGTAACCCCCGCACTGGCGATGAGGTTATGGTTGGCAGCAAGAAGGTCGTCACCTTCAAGGCCGGCAAGATCATGGAGGAGCGCGTCTCCTCGACCCTGAAGGAACAAGGCGTCTCCGCCGGCGGCAGCGACAGCTAAGCACGTCCGGTCCCGCAGCACCCCTTTTCTCAATCTTTTTCTCGGCACGTCCGCTCGGTGCAGCTTGGCCAGCGGACTCGGAAGCGCCATGCCTTGGCTTGGAGCACTGCATCCGGAAGGCATTGCGAAGTGCCCCGCCTCACCCACCCCCGCCCGCTGAACTTCTAACGTTCGAGTTGGCAAGCAGTTAGAAACTGGCTATAGTACCCAGCCATCTTCACCTCCGGGCAAGTTCCCAAGGCTTGCACGGCGGAGCGTCATGTCTTACAGAGGTAGGGACTTGTGCAGCCGGTGGCGGGCGAACCCGCCGCGGAACCGCCGAATCGCTCGGGAATCTGCGAATCTCCCGTGGTACGCCCTGAGTCTAAGTCCTCGGGCCCGGAACAGCGGGCTCCGGCCGCCGCCCCGGCCCGTCTCGGAAGTCCCGACGACGAGGCGCTGGCGGCGAAAGCGGCTGCAGGTGACGGCGCGGCCTTCGAGACGCTGGTGGTGCGCTACCAGGACCGCGTCTTCAACCTGCTCTACCGGATGATGGGCGCGGAGGAAGAAGCGGAGGACCTGGCGCAGGAGACGTTCCTGAAGGCCTACCGGGCCTTGGGCTCGTTCCGGCAAGGGTCGAAGTTCTACACCTGGCTCTTCCGGATCGCGGTCAACACCGGCTATTCGCGCGGGCGCCAGGTGACGCGCCGCCGCAGCGTCGAAGGCGTCTCGCTGGACGGCGCGCACGGCAACGGAGATGGCGACGACGGCCAGGCGGTGGGACGGGTGGCGGAAGCGCCCGAAGCCACGCGGCCCGACGAAGAGATGGCGCGTAAGGACGTACGCGAACGGGTGCGGGAAGGTCTGGCGGAGCTGGAAGAGGACTACCGCACCGTGCTGCTGCTGCGGGACATGGAGGGCTTGGACTACTCGGCGATCGCAGAGACCCTTTCGATCTCGCGCGCCGCAGTCAAGTCGAGGCTCCACCGGGCCCGCCAGGAGTTGGCGCGGATCCTGAAGGACCTGGAGCCCGCCGGCTGAACGGAGTTTGGGGGATGACGCGTGCGGCGGAATGTTCCGCTGCGGCACAAGGACGACAGCCATGATGGCGCATGACGACGAGATCCTGACGGCTTATCTCGACGGCGAACTGGAACCCCAGGAACGCCGCGAGGTCGAAGCACGCCTGGACGCCCAGCCCGAACTGCGCGAGCAGCTCGAAGCGCTGCGCACCGCCAGCAAGGCCGTCCAGGGCCTGCCCCGCAAGAAAGCCCCGGCCTCGATCCTGGCCGCCGTGCACGGAGAGATCGCCCGAAGCGCCGAAGGCAGCGGCCAGGTGATCCGCGCCGGCGAACAGTTCATGCCCGCGGCGCGGCCCAGCCCATGGCGCACCCGGCTGATCTCCGTGGCGGCCCTGCTGGCCGTCGGCGTGATGATCTTCGTGGCCGTGAAAGCCTCACTGCTCCATGGTGCCAAGGAGATGTCCGCCCAGGCGACGGAACCCGCGCCGGCCGCCGTCACGCAGAGCCCCAAAGCAGAGGAAGAGCGCGCCAGGAACATGGAAGGCAAGGCGGCCGGGATGAAGGCCGATCTGCCCCAGGCCGTCGAAGAGGCCGATTCCTTGGACCGGAACGTCCTGGCCGATTCCGCGGTACCGGCGGCCGAACCGCCCGCCAATGCGCGCGTGCAGGATGCGCGTGGCTACGCAACCGGCAAGCCCGCCGAAATGGAGCATAAAGGAAAGGTGGCCAACCGCGTTCAGGCGGCCGCCGAGAAGGCTCCGGCCCTGGCCAAGGCGGAAGCAACCGGCGGCGGCGAGGCGAAGGACCTTCAGCGCGGCAATGCTGCACCCGACAAGGCCGGTGCGCCGGGCGGATTCGGAGGGGCGGAAGGCGCCGGAGCCGGCCAGCCCGCCCGCACTCTGGACGAAACGAAGGTAGCGACGCGCAAACTCGCCGCCGTTGCAAAGGAACGGGATGGCGCGGTCGCCCAGGGACTCGATACCGGCGCCCAAGGCATGGCGAAGCCCGCAGCACCGCCCCCGCCCCCCGCAGCCAAGACTGCGCAGGAACTCGCGCAAGCCGACCTGCCCAAAGCTGCCCCCACGACCAAGCCGAAGGCGAACGCGGGAGCGATGAAAGAGGAGTTGGCGGAAGGCGGTGAGGAGCGGGAGCAACTTGCCATGGCCAAGGCGGCCGCCAACAAACCTGACGATGGAGAAGCCAAACTGAAAGCCGAGTTCAAGAAGAATGCCGAGGCCAAGGACAGCGTGCTTACGGCCGACGCCCCCGCAAAGAAAGCCGTGCACGCCGCGCCCACCGTGGTTCGCATGCGCGCAGACGACCCGGAGAAGGCCCGCGCGGAGCTCCTGGCCCTGGCCGCGGCACAGGGCGGCCGCGAACTCGCCCTGAACGAGCAGGCGGACAAGGCCAGGCTGCGGCGCGAGATCGGAGGCACGACGGCAGAGGCCGACGATGCCCAGAAGGCCGGCGAACGCTTGGTCGCAGGAGCCATGGAGAAGTCGAAGACGGTGGAGCCCCAAGCACCTGCAGGCGCGACCGAAGGAGAAAGCGCCAACAAGGCTGTCGATGGCGAGAAGGGGGCCGAGCCGCCCGCGGAGCTGGCGGCGGTGGATCGCAAGGATGCCAAGGCGGATGCCGAGGCCACAGATAAACGGAAGGCCCTGAAACAGGAGGGCACCAAGATCCTGGATCGGGCCGCGGCGGACCCGACCGGCCAAGCGCAGGTTGTACGACTGGTCCTTCAGGTTCCTGCCTCGAAGAAGGCCGCGCTGATTGCCGCCCTGCAGCAGGAGGCCAATCGGCTCCGCTCGGAACGCCGAAGCGGCAGACCGGAGACGCTGGGCGGCGGCATCGGACATGCACCAGAGGCGCCCAAGCAAGAGCGAAGCAAGGTGGACTCCAGCGAACAGCCCCAAGTCAATGAGGAAACGCGCCGGGAAGCCGCTCGACAGGCGGCGCAGGAGCCTCGACCTGGTGAAGGCCCCACAGCCCCGGCAGCGGCCGCACCCTCTGAACCGCTGGAAGTCATCGAGGTCCTGATCGAACTGCTCCCCTGATTCAAAGCATACCGTAGCGCGCGGTTGGCCTCTTAGCCTTTTAATAGCCGCTAATAATCCCCAGCAGATCGCGTCCTCTGCACAAGTTGGCAAAGACCCAAAAGAATTTTAGTGCTGCCCTTTTTGGGTCGGCCGGAGGGTAGCGTCGGGTAGGCCCCCGGCCCGGCGTCGAATTGAAATCATAACGTGTTTATTTTAAATGTGTTACAGAATGGCAGGTAACCCAAGTGCAAGCCTAAGGCGGGGGCGCCGTGGGCCTTAATTTTCTTTGCAGGTTCGAGGGATATTTTTCCTATTGAAGGGGCGCTCATGTGCGACATAATCGCGGAATTGAGAGGCCTAACATTACGTAAGTCCTGTCAATTCCAGCTCCTCCATGCAAGACGAGCGGCTGGTTGGTGGGGCATTGCGGGATCAAGAAACTAGGGTTCGAAATTCACAAGGAAGCGCCTTCGCGAAGAGGAGATTCATCCATGGGTGGTCGAAGGTTCGCCCTTCAGCTTGTGCTCGGATTCTGCGCATCGTTGCTTCTGGGCTGGTGCGTCTTCCGCGCCGAGCCGGTTGTGCGTTCGAGCGCGTCCGGTGCCGCGAAGGCTGCGTCCGATCCGTCTGCGGCGAGCGCGCAGGTTCAGGCCACGCCGGCTTCGGAGCCCGCGGCCGTGTTGAGCGACGAGCAGCTCAAGCGCAAGGCCGGCTGGGAAGAGATGCTCAAGCGCGACGGAATCAAGCGCCAGATCGAGATGACCGCCCAGGGCGCGAAAAACAAGAACCAGAGGATGGAAACGACCTTCGCCGTGGACTACGCGGGCGGCGTCGAGCACCGCAACGTCATGTGGCGCAACGACGACATGGTTCGCTGGGTTCCGGGCGGCACGACGCTGCAGCGCGGCGGCGAGGTCGTGAAGAAGATCAGCGACGTCGAAGCGGGGCGCGGCGGCAAGATCGTCAAGGGCAAGGCCGGCGACACCTACCTGTACGACGGCGCGCCGGCGGGGATCCAGGAACGCTACCAGATCACCGGCCAGGGCGGCGTCGAGCACTTCTGGACGCTGGACAAGAAGCCGGAAGGCGCCGAGCAGGCCGAGTCGCTGGTCTTCAGCGGCCGCCTGGAGCTGGGCCCGCAGCTGTATCTCTACGACGGCCAGAAGCGCATCGAGGCCGGCAAGGCCCACAGCACCACCGGCAAGCTGCTGATTCGCAATCCCGCAGGCCAGGCGGTCTTCGATCTCTCGGAAGCCGTGGCGTACGACAAGAAGGTTACCACGACCGACGGTTCGTACTCGGCGCAGCTCGCGAAGGACCCCGAAGGCCGCATGGTGGCCTGCCGCTACGAAGTCTGCGTCAGCGCGGACGGGCACGTGGCCGATCTTTCGGTGGCGGTGCCGGCGACGTGGCTGAACGACCCGAAGCGCGCGTACCCGGTCGTCGTCGACCCGAACCTGGGCCCCGGCGGCCTCAGCGACGCGATCTTCAACAACGGTTCGCCGATCTACACCGGCTCGGCGGCCAGCGGCGGCGGCAGCACGCTGATCAACCTGCACACCGGCGCGACGGACTACGCGGGCCAGTCGCCCCTGCCGGCCGGCATCGGTTTCCGCATCCGGGACAACCAGTTCACGCGCTGCGGGGCCAAGCCGGATAACGGATTCGTGGTGGTAGGCCTGCCGTTCACGTTCGTCTTCTACGGCGTGCCGTTCAACATCGCGGTGGTGCACATCGACGGGTACATAAACTTCCCGCTGCCTCCGTGCCCAATCATCAATCCCTGCGGAGACCACTTCAACACGAACATTCCCAACCCGACGCTGCCGAACAACTGCATCTTCGCCTACTGGGACGACCTGAAGTTCTCGGGCGATCCGCAGAGCGGCGTGTACGTGGCCGTGACCGGCATCCCGGGCAACCGCGTGTTCGTCGTCGAGTGGTACAAGATGGCGTTCGTCGGCGGCAACGGCGCGGCGCGCATCAGCTTCAACGCGGTGCTGCGCGAGTGCGATAACTCGATCGAGATCATCATCGGCGACGACAGCGACCCGACCGAGTCCGACCCCGGCCTGGCCTCCGTCGGCATCGAGAACTGTTCGGGCGCCATCGGCATCCAGTTCGACTTCGACAGCTCGCTGGGCACCCCGCTGAACCGAAACGGCATCGACGACGACTCCGACGGCCAGGTCGACGAAGCGGACGAAGGCGGCCTGCTGGAGCCGATCGTGCCTGGCACCAGCGTCGGCTTCCGCCCCACGGTCGCCGCGAACCTCTCGGTGATCGTGGACGACCAGGTCGTGACGGCCGGCGGGCAGGTCTCGAACCCGGACAACTGTGCGATTCCCGTCAATTCCTGCTTCCAGGCGCTGCTCACGATCCCGGACCTGGACTGCGGCAACAACCCCTCGCCCATCGTACCCGCCTTCGGGTTCGAATGGACCTTCTTCCTGCCGGACACGACCGGCGGAAGCGTCACGCCGCTGTTGAAGTTCTTCACCAAGGATTTCTGCCACCGCTTCGCCACACCCGGGGCCTACACGGTCTTCCTGCAGGTCAAGGATTCGACGGGCCTCGCCTCCTCTTTCGGCCCCTTCACCTACTTGGTCTGTGACTTCCCCCGTATCTTCCTCGCGGCCTCGCCCCAGGGCGGCACCGCGCCGCTGGAAGTCCAGTTCTCGACCGACAGCCAGTCCACGACCATCGCCTACCAGGGCGCCGACGACTTCAACACGGTCCCGGTCGGCACCTTCGTCGGCGACCGATTCTTCGTGGTCGTCGACCCGGGCAATCCGGCCGATGGCGAGAACGGGCTGCTGGAGACCTTGCCGCTGGGCGACGACGAGATCGTCGACTTGGGCGGCGGTCGGCGCGTGATCGTGGCCGGTCCTAACCAGATCAACGACACGCCCGCCACCAACGGGCAGCAGCTGGTCGTCGCTCCGGGGGTGGACACCAACGGCGACGGCTTTGGCGACACGCTGGTGACCACGCCGGACCCGGACGACCGCTTGGTCGGCGTGGCCATCGTGGCCGGGCCCAACAACGTGGCCGACACCACCGCCGTGCCGCCGGACATCCAGGTGCTCGCGCCCGGAACCCTGACCTCGGGCACTAACACCCCGGCCTGGATCATCGAAAAGCTTATCGAGGAGCAGTTGCAGTCCAAGCCGTCCTTCGTGGCCATGCTGCCTTCCGGCAACAAGACGCCGTCCTTCATCTTCACCCAGGCCGGCATCTACAAGGTCACCGTGATCTATACCGGCATCGACATCGCCACCAACCTGCCCACCCAGAACCGGTACTCGATCTTCATCTTCGTCGAGGAGCCCAACGCGGTCGTCGACGACAACATGCTCATCGAGTCCTCCTCCTTCACGATTCCGTGGGCCGGCAAGCTCGACAGCGACGACCCCGACTTGCTCGACGACGACCCGTTCAAGGACACGATCACCATCGCCGGGCGCTTCAACCTGCCGAACTTCCCGCCCTCCGGCCTGGGCGCCGTGAGGATGGCCATCCACGTGGCGCTGAACGGGACGCTGCAGCTGTTCGAGCCGGGCGACGGATTCCTGGACGACAGGGGCAACCTGACCGTGAACGAGTTGCCGGAAAAGGGCGGCTTCCGCTCCTTCACCCTGAACCTGCCGTCGGGCCAGTTCAGGATCGTGGCCAAGAACCAGCGGCTGGACGGCGCCCTGGGCTGCTTCAACTTCGACGAGTTCCGGCTGCTGCCGGTGCACATCCGCATCGAGTTGCTGGACCTCACCGATCCGTTCAACCCGGTGCGCATTTACCCCACGCCCGAGGACGCCACCCTGCCGCCGGACCAGCGGGGCGCAATCATCAGCTACGACTACCGCTCCCTGCGAGGCGGGAACGCGAGCGGCCAATACAAGTTCGGCCGCTCGACCATAGACGGCATCTTCACCGTCTCGCCCGGCCCGGGCACGGTGCTGTCCGTGCCGACCGGCGGACAGACGCTGCTGGTCTCCAGCGCGTTCATCGTGACCAAGGCCAAGATGAACCTCAAGGGCGCCTACGTGACGGCCGACATCCGCGGGCGGCTGGCGCGCTTCGGCGCCGACGACCTGCGCCCGCAGCCGTCGTCCGACGTCACCGTACAGATCGGTCCGGCCTTCGGCCCGGGGCTATTGCCGACCGAATCGGGCTTCTCGGAGACGCTGAACTTCATCACCGACCCGGTCTGGACGGTGAAGGGCAAGAAGGGCGCGGCCGATGTCTTCACCTTCAAGCGCAACACGAACCTGCTCAACAAGACCGGCATCCAGTCGCTGAGCTGGGCCAGCCGCGCGGGCGACTTCCGGATCAAGACTTATCCGATCGCGAACCTGGACTTCGGCCTGCTGGAAGGCGGCGTCGGCCTGGACCCGGTCCTGACGACGCAGGTCTGTCCGGTGCGCCTGTACATCAGCCACGAGAACGACACGGTGACCGGGTTCCAGAACTTCGACGGGCAGACGGAAGTGCTGCTCTTCAAGACCGGCACGACGACGTTCAAGAAGTAAGGGAATCGGACAGGGCGTGACAACCGGACCGGGCATCCTGAACCCTGCGCCGCCGGCAAGGCGGGCCGGGTTCGCCCGGCAAATCAGAGGCAGGCGGTTTCTTCAGCGGAGGTAAGGTACATGGTGCGCCGCATTTCGCATCGCTTCGGCCGTTCGGCACTCGCGGTGGGGCTCCTGCTGGCCCTCGGAGCCGCCTCAGCCAACGAGGTGCCGGAAGCCTGCTTCTCGTTCGACGTCGGCGGCGGCGACCCCGCCAACCCGTCGATCACGGTGACTTTCGATCCGTCGTGCTCGACGCCGACGGTGGCCAACCCGAACCTCTTCTACCGCGCGGTCTGGGAGTTCAACGCGGTCTGCCAGGGCAAACAGCCCAATCCGAACGTCGACGTGACCGGCGCCCTCGTAGTGCCGCTGGGTTCCTCACCGGACCTGGTGGTCGACCCCGGCGACAACAACAAGCTGGAGACCATCGAGCACCTCAACGATGACCTGGACAATCCGCCCCTGCAGCCGCCGCAGATCCTTACCGGCGTCGACCTGGTCGCGGACACCTGGGTGCGCCAGAACATCGTCGTGGCCAAAGGCCTGAACAAGGCCTTGCCGCTGCCCTCACCCGTGGGCGACGACCTCGCGACCGTCGACGCCAATCCGCTCAGTCCGACCTTCGGCGAGCCCGTAATCACCGCGGGGCCGGATTTCGTGGCCGAGACCTTCGCCTTTACCGCCATTATTGCCCGTGCCGGCGCAGACGGCATTCTGCAGTCCGGCCCGCCCGTGGGAGACGACTTCATCGTGCCCAATGGCGACCCTGACACCGGCCGCCCGGTCCTGATCGACGGCGGCAACGGAGTGGCGGAAACGATTGTAGCGGCCACCGACGACCAGTTGGTAGCCATCGGAGGCACCCCCAGCGACGCCGTGCAGATGGCACCGGTGGGTGCCGACGGCAAGACTGGCGACACCAACATCGTCGTCGACTTCAGGCAGGGTGGCGCTCTGGGTACCGCGGCACCGTTCCCGCCGCACCCGATCATCACCAGCGACGACATGTTGGGCATGGACGAGATGGGCCGTCTGGTCATCACCACGGGCGGCGACAACCGCGCGCAGGTCCTGGCCGTCGGTCCGGACGACGTTCAGGTCCTTGGCCCCGGCGCCACTGCTCCCGTGCCCACTCTGGTGCGCCCGGTGGTCGCCGCGCCGGTCAGCCCGGTCACCATCGGCATCCATCCCGGCGCCAACGGCTCGATCAACTCGCTGCCGCTCCTCGCCGACGACGTTCTGACCGTCGACTCTGCCGGCCGCCAGGTGGTGGTCTTCGGTCCCAACGGCGCCTTGGACACGGTCGTCCTTCCCGACGACGTCCTGGTCAGCGGCGGCACGCCAGGCCTGTACGCCGCCAGCATCCAGGCGCGCGCCTACCGCATGACCGATGACATCCAGGTCACCATTCCCGGCCAGCAGCCCAGCGCCCAGAACCCGGGCACGGACACCGGTTACACGACCTTGGCAAACGCGCTGGCACCGCAGATCGTCACTTACGAGATGACCATCCCGGAAGACCTGCAGGTGCCGCTGAAGATCGAACAGGTCGTCTGCGTGCGCCTGACTCTGATGGTCGCCAACGATGTGAACGGCACGGGCAAAACGACCAGCGTCTACGAACGCGTCGTCCACCTTTCGCTGGTCAACTTCCCGCCGGTGGCCAACGTGGATCTGGCGCCCTCCTTCACGAATACGGGCATGGGGCCGCTGGACATGCTGCTGAACATGGACCGCTCGTACGACCAGGACGGATTCCTGATCTACGGCCACATCGACTGGGGTGACGGCACTTGCACGATCCTGAGTGCCGCGGACCTGGCCCTGCTCCCGGAGTTGCTCGGCGATTACGGCGAAGGACCATTGGTTCCGCACACCTACGTCGATCCGGGAGACTACGTGATCACGTGGTCGATCATCGACAACGGGCGCATGCCTCCGGCCGCCGTTGCGACGGTCGGTCTGCCGGCCGCAAACACGCTCGAGAGTCCCTGCGTTCCGGCGAACGATCCGTCGACCATCCTGAATCTGGCCATCAACGGGCAGTCGGCCGCTTATCCGGTGGTTGGCCCTGGCCCTGATGGGATTCTTGAACCGGCCGTTACCCCCACCTTCCTGAATAACGCGCAGGGCGACGACTTCCTGGGCGTCGACTCGGTCTCCCTCCTCCCCGTGATCTTCGACGGCGGCAACGGCATCGTCGAGACCACCAGGGTAGGCGACGACATCCAGGGCCTGCCTGTCGGCCCGGTGACTGGAACCGTGGCTATTACTCCTGGTCCCAACGGCGTGCTCGATACGGTCCCAACGATCGACGATTTCGCGCACGTGAGCCGCTACACGGGGCTGGAATACATTTTGGATGGTGGCAACGGCGTTGTGAACACGACCGCCGCCGGAGACGACGTTCAGGTCATCGCGCTGAACGGCGCGATCCAGTCTATCGTCATTGCGCCTGGACCTGGCCCCGGCATTCCCCCAACCATCGAAACGCCGCCGAACAACGTCAACCCGCCTGGCGACGACGTGATCGGATTCTCGGCAATCCTGGGCGTAAATGCGGTCATGGCTGGCCCGAACGGTATTGCCGACACCATCGCCGTCGGCGACGACGTACAGTTCACGCTGGTGGGCCAGCAGCCGGGGCTCTTCAACGGCTTCGGTATGGACATTCGGCCCATCCTGCGGCAGGACTCCCTGAAGATCCGCGTGCTCAGCCCGGTCAAGGCGCTCAAGGGCAAGTTCAAGATCGGAATTTTCCCGACCACGGGCACCGATACTTTGACCATCACGCTGCAACTGCTGAACGGGCTCACGATCCTGCCCAACACCGATATCACCGTAACGCTTAATGACATCAACCCCCTTCTTCCTGCCCTAGCAGACGTCGTTTTGGCTACTGGAAATGTTGGCCCAAAGGCTAGGGGATTCAGGGACACAGTGAACAACAGTTCGTTCAAGTACAATGCCAAGCAAAACCTGATCGCCATTAAGGTGAGAAAGGCCGACTTCAAGGACCTAATCTCGCTGTTAACGCAGGGAAAACCGCTGGGGCAGACAAATTCTGCCAACCCTTCCGTAATTAACGGCGTTGCTGACTTGGGCCTCACCATCACTGGCACTTTCTCAGCCGGGCCGCCGACCACCGGCATCGTCGATCCGCTGTTGAACGACGTCGGGGCGATCATCGAGACGGTGCGCTTCATCTACAACACCTCCACGAAGGGTACGACCGGCACGGGCACCAGCCCGCGCAGCCTGACCAATCCGGGCTAAACCCGCACCACCTCTGGGCGCTTTTCGGCCGGGCTCGCAAGAGCCCGGCCTTTTTGGGGCATTGCCTGCGGCATAATCGCATTGACAAAGCCGCCGCCAAGGCCCAAACTCCTTACGCAACCTGGAGTTGGATCGTTCCCGCGCCGCCGGCACCTGCGGCAGCCGGGCGCGACCGGAGGCCCTGGATGTCCGACCCCAAAGAACTAAAGACCCTCTCCGAAGCCAAGACCTACGAGATGGTGCGCTTGCTGGCCGAAGGCGGCATGGGCGCGGTCTACGAGGCCAAGCAGTTCGGAGCGGAAGGCTTCGAGAAGACCGTCGCGATCAAGACGATCCTCGAGAGCTACTCGACCAACCCCGAATTCGTGCGCCTGTTCATCGGCGAGGCCAAGCTCGTGGCCGACTTGGTCCATGAGAACATCGTCCAGGTCTACCACCTGGGCAAAGCCGAGCCGATCTACTACATAGCGCTCGAGTTCGTCGACGGCATCAACCTCGAAGAGTTCATCAACTGGCACCTCGACCGGAAGCGGCTGCCCCCGGCGGACCTGTGCGCGTTCATCATCAGCCGCGTCTGCCGCGGGCTGGAATACGCGCACAACAAGCGCGGCCGCGACGGACAACTGCTGGGCATCGTGCACCGCGACGTCTCGCCCAAGAACATCATGATCAACAGCGAAGGGGTGGTGAAGCTGACCGACTTCGGGATTGCCAAAGCCCGCATGCTGATGGAGCAGGAAGAAGGCGAAGTGCTGATGGGCAAGGTCGAGTACATGTCGCCCGAACAGGCGCGCTACGAAGAGACCGACTGCCGCAGCGACCTCTTCAGCCTCGGGATCGTAATGTTCGAGCTGCTCACCGGCCGGCACATCTTCGAGACCGAGGATATCTACGAAACCCTGCGCAACGTGAAGAACAAGCCCATCCCCAACCCCAGGGACTTCCGCAAAGACCTACCCGAAGACCTGGTCAAGATCTTGATGTCCAGCCTCGAGCGGGACCTCAACAAGCGCTACGCGACCGCCGGCAAGATGGGCTTCGACCTCGAATACCACATGTACCACAAGGGCTACGGGCCCACGAATGTCACCCTGGGCAACTACCTGAAGGAGCAGCTCCTCAACAAGCCCGCCGACGGCCATGATCCGAAAGAGGCCAAGGTCGCCGGGGGCGGAAGCAGCGCCGACTCGTCCGTGAAGATCGCCCACCGCGCCGATACGCTCTTTGGCGACCTCCTGCGTTCCAAGCCGGAGAGCGACACCCAGGTACAGTAACCGGCGGCGCCCGCACAGATCCTCGATAAATCGACGGCTGGAGGCTCGTTCAAGACGTGTCGGACACCCAGGGAATGCCGCATACGGGCCGGTTGAGCATTCAGCGCCCCGACAAGCCCGTCGAAGAGTACGCCGTCACCCAGTCCACCGTCACCGTCGGGCGCGTGAAGACCAACGAGATCACCATCACCGGCGACACGGCGATCTCCCGCGAACACTGCCGGTTCAGCATCGACCTCTCCACGCTCCAGGCCACCGTCCGCGACCTGGGTTCCAGCAACGGGACCTTCCTCAACGGCGAGCCCATCGGCACCCAGCCGGTCCAAATCAAGGCAGGCGACAAGATCCACGTCGGCGCCACGATCATCACCTTCACCATCGACCGCCATTCCGGAACCATCCCGCTCAAGAAGACCCAGCCCAAGCGCCGCTTCGGACAGCCTTTCACGCCGGTCGAAGGAGAGGAAGAAAAGACCCGCTTCGAGAACGGCGTCTGCACCTGCGGACGCTGCGGCAGCCAGATCGACTGCGCTCGTCTGGGCCCCGGCGACAAAATCGGCTGCGCCCGCTGCCGAGCCGTCTGGACGCTCCCCGCCAGCACTGCAACTCCTTAATTCACATACACTTACACGTGTAAATTTTTCTTTCTATTCTGCTGCTACCCGCGCGCCCATGAGGCCATACAGGGTGGCGAAGGGTCTTGTTGGACGAATTGGGGCCTTCCAATGGTAAGCTGTACGATGAAGAGTGGATTCCCGGAGCGCCCCGCCCCGATGCCCGATATCGGCGAAGCAGACCTGTTAGAGGCCATCGTCCAGCGCAAGGACCGCGAGGCCTTCGCGGAGCTCTTCCGCCGTTTCGAGATCCCCGCCTTCCGTCTGGCCCAGCACCTGACCAACCGCCGCGAGCTGGCCGAAGAAGCCGTCCAGGAGGCGATGCTCGCCGTCTGGTTCGGCGCCGAGTCCTTTCAGCCGGGCAGCAGCGTCCGCAAATGGATTCTGGGCATCGTCGCGCACCGCGCGCTGAAGGCCGCGCGCAAAGACCGCAAGAGGCATAAAGACATGGACTGGGAACGCGAACGAAGGGCGGCGCGCCCCGACGAGCCGGCGCCCGGCGCGGAGGCCGAGGAACACGAACTGCTCGGCCGGCTGCGAGGCATGCTCGGCGCGCTGCCCGAAATCGAGCGGCAACTGGTCGCGCTCTATTACGGCGCGGGGCTGACCCAGGAGGAGATCGGCGAGGCGCTGGCTCTGCCCCAGCGCACCGTCTCGGCCAAGCTGAAGGGTTCGCTCGACCGCCTCCGCAAGAGCCTGGCCGGCGCAGGCCTGGCCGCCGCCGTACCCGTGCTGACCGACGCCACGCTTTCCGACGCGCTCTCCTCCGGCCCCAAAGTCCCCGGCGGGCTGCTGGAACGAACGCTGGCGCGCTGCGAGCAGCCCTACGCGCCGCGGCTGACCAGTCGGCGCTCGGGCCGCGCCGCAGGGGCCGGATCCAAGACGGGCTTGGTTGTCGCCGCTGCGTTGGTCGCGTTGATCGCCGCCGGCACCTACGCGCTGCGCCAGCAACCGGAGAGCCCATCCGCGATGCCCGACGCCGCCGCGCCTCCGGCGTCTGACACGCCCCTGCCGCCGCCCGCCGCGCCGCGGAAGTGGTCCTTCGACTTCCAGGAGATGCCCGGCGATGGCTTCGAGTACGTCCAGGGCTCCTGGCGATGGGGCACCGACAAGGCCGGCGGAAAGCCCTGTCTGATCGGACAGGAGACAAAATTCCCCAATGTGTTCATGCTGCCGGAACTGGGGCACCGCCTGCCCATCAAAGTGACGGTGTATTACCACACCAGCCGAACCGACCCGATGCAGATCGGCATTGGCTGGACCGACGGCCTGCAATCCTTCCCGGCCCGGAAGTGGAGTGGGAAGGGTTACACCGCCTGGAAGGGCAAGAGCACCGACTTCTTCTGCTATTTCATCCGGAACTACACCGTCGGCGGCTCGGGCGCCAAGCTCGGGACCATCGGGAGGGATTCAGAGGACGTGGACCGAAAGCGCCTCTATATCTGCGGGGAAAACATTGCCATCGAATCCGTCGAGATCCAGGAACTGCGCGAAGAGGACATCCCGGTAGCCTACCGCGATTTCGACACCTTAATCAAAGGGCGGGAGAAGGACTACACGGACATGCCCGCCTTCCAGTGGGGCGCGAACTACCCCAAACCGCTGGCGCAGCACCTGAAGGAAACGGAGCAGGCGAAGAAGCCTTGAACGGGAGAACGCACCGCATGCAAACTCCGAACGCCGTCTCGTCCCGCCTGGACGCCGCCGACGCCCGAAGCGCGTGCGTGCCGTGGAGCGTGGACCGCTGGGGCCGCCTGATCGCCGGCGTCTCCGTGCTGGTCTTCACCGCGCTGGCCCTGCTGCACCACCCTTACTGGATCGCGGGCACGCTCTTCTCCGCCTTCAACCTCGTCGTGACCTCGCTCACCGACGCCTGCCCCGTGCGCCGCGTGCTCCTGTTCCTTGGCGCCCGCGAACGCGAAGATCTGTACCTCCCCGGCGGCGCCCCGCGCAACCACCCGCATTCGTAAAAAAAGCGCGCCGTTTCCGGCGCGCTCCCTTGCCCGATTCCCGAATGACGATGAATTCAGCTGCCCTTGGGGATCTTCTTGGCGTCCTCGAGGAACTTCGCCAGGCCCGCGTCGGTGAGCGGGTGTTTGACCAGCTTCTTGAAGACGTCGAAGGGCAGCGTCGCGACGTCCGCGCCGCACAGCGCCGCGTCGCGCAGGTGGATCGGGTGGCGGATCGAGGCCACCAGGATCTCGGTCTCGTAGCCGTAGTTGTCGTAGATCTGCCGGATCTCGCGGATGCCGTCCAGGCCCTCGTGTCCGATGTCGTCCAGGCGCCCGACGAAGGGCGAGATGTACGTCGCCCCGGCCTTGGCGGCCAGCAGGGCCTGGATGGAATTGAAGCAGAGCGTCACGTTGGTCTTGATGCCTTCCTCCGCGCAGGTCACCACGGCCTTCAGGCCCTCGGTGATCAGCGGGATCTTGACCACGACGTTGGGCGCGACCTTGGCCCAGACGCGCGCTTCCTTCATGATGCCCTCGTAGTCGACGGGCAGCACTTCCGCCGAGATCGGGCCCTTGCAGATCTCGCAGATCTCTTCGATCACCTCGCGGTACTTGCGGCCGGTCTTGGCAACCAGCGAAGGGTTGGTCGTCACGCCGTCGAGGATGCCCAGCTTCGCGGCTTCCTTGATCTCGGCGACGTCCGCGGTATCGACGAAAAACTTCATGGAATGCCTCCCGGAATTGGGGCGCCTGGAAAACCATCGTCCGCCGCCGGATAAGCCCGGTGGCCGACACCATCAATTTCCCAGAATCGAAGGCCCTTGGCAAGCCGCAAGCCCGCTCGTGCAGGCGGCGTCTCGGCGCGCATTGCGACCTTGAAACAGGAACAGACGGAAGCTACGGGCCGCCCATGCCTTCGGTGACGCTCTTGGACTTCGGCGGCTCCAGGCCAATGTTGGGCGTGTTACGCCCCTTCTCACCCTTCTGGTAAGGTCGATTGTCCTTCACACTGAAACTGACCGTCTGCGCCGGCAGTTCTTCGCTCTTGCCGTCCTGCGTGCGCGTGTATTTCACGCGCAGGTACCAGGTGCCAGGCTCGAGCTTCCCCGTGGGCAGGAAGATCGCGGGATTCCCTCCGTTCCGGCGCGCGCGCACCTCCGGCGCCTTGGCCTCCTTCGCGCCCTCCGGCGGCGTAGGCACGATGACCAGTTCCTCGTCCGCCTTCTTCTCGCCGTTGGCCGCGCCGGCGGCGTTGGGCGCGCGCTCGGGCATGGTGATCAGTGCCTCGAGTTCCACCAGCTTTCCAAAGCGGTCCATGGTCGTGCGCGTCAGCTCCAGTTTGACGCCTTCCGGTTGGCGGCCGAGCGCGATCACGACGGCGTGCTGCGGGTCCTCGCTGGAAAGCCGCACGCCGTAAAGCTTGCGCATCAGCTCTGCCAGTTCCGCGGGATCGTCAGTCGGCGACAGCAGCAGGTGAGCACCCGTCTCGCCGCCTTGGTCTTCCGCCGCCCAGTCGATGGTCTCGATGCGCGTGAGGTCCAGCTCCTCGGCGCAAGCGCTAGCCGCCACCAGCAGCAGCGTCAAGGCCCAGCCAAGCACAAGGAAAGGGTTTAGAGGTGGGCCGTTCATTATAGATAGGACGTGTCCAGGCCGGCGTTCTTATGCCGAAAAATGGCCACCCCGAGTACGGTCCATACTCATAACTCAATATCAAGCAATGAGTTATCGACCGCCGAAACGGAAGCTTCATTTCCCTGGCTTGGGTTTGACCAGTATCCGACGGACCAGGATAGCCTTGCAGGTCCGGCCCTGCGCATCTTTATGCTGGAAGTCCGAGTACGCGATCAGGAACTCGTCCTTGCCGGCTGCCAGCAGGGACGTGTAGCCGCAGGTGCGTTCGTTCCACTTCCCCGTTGCGGGAATCAGCTCGGCCGGCTCGGTCCACTGTGCCCCTTTGCCGTCGGGAGAGAACTTCACATGCACGCCGGGCCGCCCGAAAGAGACCACCAGCATGCCATTTTCGAGCAGGATCAGCCCCGGGAAGACGCCAAATTTGTGCAGCGGCGCCGGCACAGTCCAGGTCCGTCCTCTGTCCCGGCTGAATGCGATCACAAGCGGCCCCGGGTCGGTGCGGAGGACACAGGCCAGCCCGCCGTCGGAAGTCGGCGCGAGCATCGGCTCGCACATCGGCTGCTTGGGTTTGCCGGCCGCGATCAGGCCGCGCCACTGCCAGGTCTTTCCCCGGTCGGCGGAGACGATGCAGACGGTGTTCATGTTAGCCGGCAGCGCGCCGTCCGGCTGCTGATACATGGTGCGGTATTCGGCGTAGACGAGCTCGTTGCCCACCTGGACCGGCGGGTGTTCGAACCACGCCCGCGGCATATCGGTGGAAGGCGCGGAGTCGGGCCCGCCCGTCTTTGCGGTCTTCCAGGCCAGCAGGCCGCGCGTGTCGATCCGAATCTTCTCAGCGGACCACACCTTGGCCGCCGGTGTCCAGCGCCAAGCGTCAGGCGCGGCGATGAAGTCCTGCACCTGCTTCGGGCAATCGGCGAAGCGGTACAACTCGAACTGCGCGCCGCACTCAAAAAAGCTCGACGCCTGCGCGGGCAGCTTCAGACTCGCGGCCCTCAGATCCAGGGGTTTCACCGGCGGCACGCACAGGAATTCGCCCCCGCCCGCATCAAACGTGGTCAGATGCGGCTTGCGGCGCAGAAAGTCGGGCTCGTCAAAAGGTGTCCAGCTCTTGCCGCCGTCGTTCGAGACAAAGCCCGGATCGGAATCGCCGTAGGTTCCGACGGCATCCGCGCTGTTGGAATAGAGAAGCTGAATCTGCCCGTCTGGGCGGTGCGACAAGGCCGGAAACTGGTGATGGCCCCAGCGCGTCTCGCCCGGCTTGGATAGAGCGACGACCACCGGTTCGTCCATCTTCATGTCGAGCATCGCGTCGGCCTCGTTGGCCCCGCCCGCGCCCGCCGGAACCAGCAGGACGCAGAACATCATCCGCCAGAATCTCTTCATACCCGGCTCCCGAGCGCCGTGCGATCCGCCCCTATCCCTTCAGCCGCGCGATGACCGCGTCGGTAAAAGCCTGCGTCCCGGCGTTGCCGCCGATGTCGCGCGTGCGCAGGGCCGGGTCGCGCGCCGCCAGCACCGCGTTGTAGGCACCCTTTATGCGGCCCGCCGCGGCGGTCTCGCCCAAATAGTTAAGCATCATCACACCGGACATGATCGCGGCGAGCGGGTTCGCAAGGCCCTTGCCCGCGATGTCGGGCGCCGAGCCGTGCACGGACTCGAAGACCGCGATTCCGTCGCCGAAGTTCGCACCCGGCACCACGCCCAGGCCGCCGACCAGGCCCGCACATAGGTCGCTGACGATGTCGCCGTAGAAGTTGTCGAGCACCAGGACGTCAAAGCGCGACGGATCGCGCACCAGCTGCATGCAGCCGTTGTCGATGATCAGTTCCTTGTACTCGATGTCCTTGAACGACTTCTCGCGCACAGCGCGCGAGCACTTCAAAAACAGGCCGTCGGCCATCTTGAGGATGTTTGCCTTATGAAAGACGGTGACCGACTTGCGTTGGTGCTCCCGCGCGTAGGCGAAGCCGAACTCGGCGATGCGCGTGCAGGCGGCTTCCGTGACGATCTTCAGCGATTCGACGACGCCCGGGATGATCTGGTGCTCGATGCCGCTGTACAGGCCCTCGGTGTTCTCGCGCACGATGACGATCTCGACGTCCTTGTAGCGCGTGTCGATGCCGTCGATGCTGCGCACGGGACGAACGGCCGCGTATAGGTTCAGCTGCTGGCGGATCTGCACGTTCACGCTGGTGTGCCCGCCGCCGATGGGCGTGCCGGTGGGGCCCTTCAGCGCGCAGCGGTGTTCGCGCAGGGCTTCGATGGTCGCCGCGGGCAGCACCGCGCCGTGCTTTTCGAAGGCCTCGGCCCCCGCGTAGTGGACCTTCCACGCCACAGACACGCCGGCGGCCTCGATCACGCGACGCGACGCGCCAATGACTTCCGGCCCGATCCCGTCGCCCTCGATCAGTACGACGGCGTGCGTCTTGGCCATGGGTCCCAATCCCCTTCCCTTTTCGCGCTGCTCAGGCGTCTTCCAACTCGCGCAGCGCCTTCTTTATGGCATTCGTCAGCGGCCGCACGGCCTTGGCCGAGAAGTCGAACTTGATGCCCGCCGTCTTGAAGAGCTCCGGCAGCGGCCGGCTGCGCCCCAGCGCCAGGGCCTTGCGGTACTTCGCTACGGCCTTGGCGGTGTCCTTCTGCGCGTTGCGCCAGACCTGCAGCGCGCCCAATTGCGCGATGCCGTATTCGATGTAGTAGAACGGCGAGCCGAAAAGGTGCCCCTGGCGGTGCCACATGTTGGCCTGCTGTTCTTCGAACCCCTTGAAGTCCACCACGCCGGGATCGAAACGATCCTGCAGCTTCAGCCAGAACGCTCGGCGTTCTTCGCGCGAGTGGCCCTCGTGCGTGTAGATCCAGTGCTGGAAGGCGTCGATGATCGCGATCCACGGCAGCAGCCCGACGATGCCCTCCAGGTGCTTGCGCCGCGCGCGGTCGGCCTCCTGCTTGTTGCCGTAGAAGGCCTCGAGGTGCGGGTTCGCGAGCAGCTCCATCGACATCGACGCGACCTCGCAGAACTCCATCGGCGCGTGGCGGTAGTGCAGCAGCGGCTCGTTGCGCGTCGCAAGCGCGTGGAAAGCGTGCCCGCCTTCGTGCAGCAGCGTCTCGACGTCACGCTGCAGGCCCACGGCGTTCATGAAGATGAACGGCAGCCGCGCCTCCTCCAGCGAACACTGATAGCCGCCGGGCGCCTTGCCCTTGCGCGAATCCAGATCCAGCAGGTTGTGCGTGCGCAGCACCTGGAAGTCCTGGCCCAGGGCCGGGTCGATCTTCCTGAAGATCTCATGCGTACATTCCACCAGTTTCCCGCTGTCGTCGAAGGGGCGCAGCGGCGGGCGGTTCAGCGGATCGACGGCCAGATCCCACGGGCGCAGCCTGGAGATCTTCAGCAGGCGGCGGCGGCGCTGCTGCAGACGCTTGAGCACCGGCACGACGAGTTCTTCGACGGCTTGGTGGAAGTCCTCGCATTCCTTGGGCGTGTAGTCGAAGCGCCCTTTCGCGCGGAAGGCGTAGTCGCGGTAGTTGGCGAAGCCGGCGTTGCGCGCGACCTGCCCGCGCAGCTTGAGCTGCTTCTCGTACAGGTCCTCGATAGCCTCCTTGTCCTGCAGCAGGCGTTCGGTGACCGCGCGCCAGGCCTGTTCCCGAACGTCTCGGTCGGTCTCCTCGTAGAATTTGGCGGTCTGCTCCAGCGTGCGCTCTGCGCCCTGAAAGTGAACGGTCATCGCGCCGCGAATCTTCTGGTACTGCTGGCTCAGCTTCTCGTCCTCGGTCTGCAGCGCGATGTTCTCCTCGCGGTACAACTCCACGTCCTTCTTGGTGTCCCGGTCGAAGACCATCCAGCGGCGCTGCGGGAGCTTGGCGCGGAAGGGACTGTCAAGGTAGAGCTGGTCGAGTTTCTGGAAGTGTGGCTTGGTCTTGGGTTCGATCTCCGTGACGAACTGGAGGTACGCGGCCTCGGCCTCCTTGTCGTCGGTCTGGCAGGTCATGCAGATGTAGCGGCGCGAGCCCTCCTGGTACAACGCCGCGCCCAGTTCACCCGCGCGCAGCACCCAGGACTCCAGGCCACCGGCGCCCTTCACCTTAGCGGCATCTTCCTCGAGCTTCAGAAACAGCGGCTCGAGCTGTGACCAGTCGCCCAGATCGATGGACTCGGGAACGAACTTCCGCGCCTGCGCGCGCGGCAGCGCGGCCAGCACCTCTTTGACGGCCATGGCGAACACCTCCTGTGAATATAGGCTTAACCACTATAGCAGCTTTTCCGCTCGTGAAAGGTCGCTATCATCGGCCTTATGCCAAGAATGGACCGATGCGCACAGTTGGCGCAACTCCTGCGCGAACTGAAGCCCCACGACGCACGCGAGGCCGCGTACCGCGCGCGGATGCTGGAACTCGCCGCCGTGCCCGGCGATCCGTTCTCGCGCAAACACTTTGAGCCCGGACACTTCACGGCCAGCAGCTTCGTGCGCTCGCCCGACGGTAAGTCGCTGCTGCTGATCCTTCACGCGAAGCTCCACAAGTGGCTGCAGCCCGGCGGGCATGTCGATCCCGAGGACGCGGATATCGTCGCGGCCGCGCGGCGCGAGGTGCTCGAGGAAGTCGGCCTGGCCGAGGCAGACCTGGCGCTGGCCGGCGGCGGGATCTTCGATGCCGACATCCACCCCATCCCGCCGCTGAAGGGCGAGCCCGCGCACGAGCACTTCGACGTACGCTTCCTCTTCGACGCGCGCACGGCGGCCTTCAAGGCCAGTGCGGAAGTGAACGGCGCGAAGTGGGTGCACCTGGGCGAGATCGACGGCGTGCAATCCGACGAATCCGTCCTGCGCGCGGTACGGAAACTGACCCAAACGGGTACGCTATAGGCACCAATTCACTCCATCGGCCCATCCATACGGTAATAAAGTATCAGTCTTTGCACACCCCGGCGTAGCCACATCCCCATGAACCGGGCATGATTCCTCCAGCGGAACGAGGAGGCCTCCATGCCCAGCGCAGCCGTAGAAGTGACGACCTCAAAAGACCTGATGCGCGAGGCCATGAGCCTGGGCGCGCCCAAGCGTGTGCCCGTGATGTGCCAGCTCGCCATCGGCCACACGCTGCTGCAGACCGGCGTGCATCCCGTCGACTTCTTCCTCTCGAGCAAGACCTATGCCGACGCCCTGCTGGCGATCCGCGCGCAGTACGGCTTCGACGGCGTGCTGATGCACAAGCCCGGGCGCGAGGCCGACTTCGTGGAGTTCGTCGAGTCCTTCGACCGCGACATGGAGACGCCCACGCTGTACCTAAAGGACGGTTCGAAGATCGAGTGTACGCGCAACGACGACCCGTACTACCGCGCGCCGGAAGGCTTCGAGCGCCCCCATATCAGCGAGATCGATCCCGACAACCCGCTGGACTGGGCGCCGGAGAGTTTCGTGCGCTGGTGCCGGCACAAGGGCACAGCGTTCATCGTCGAACCCGCGCGCTTTCCCGAAGACTGGTACGACTGCATCGACGTCGTGAAAGAGAGCGTCGGCGCGACGCATTCGGTGCACGGCGAAGTCCGCGCGCCCTTCGACCACTTCCTGAACATCACCGGCATGGAAGAGGGCCTGATTGCGCTGCTGGCGGAGCCAGACGAGGCCCGCGCGCTGATGGAGACCACCACCGCGATGTCCCTTGCCTGGGCCGTCGCGCAGGTGCGCCGCGGCTGCGATGCGATCAAGATCTCCTCGCCCTTTGCCGGCGGCGGGTTCCTCTCGCCCGACCAGTACAAGGAATGGATCGTGCCGTACGAGCGCCGGCTGGCGCTGGCCGTACGCGAGGCCGGGGCCTTCGTCTACACGCACACCTGCGGCGCGATCGGCGACCGCCTCGACCTGATGGCCGAATGCGGCATCCACGGCATCGAGACGCTCGACCCGCCGCCGCTCGGCACCGTGGACCTGGCACAAGCCAAGAAGCTGCTCAAGAACCGCCTCTTCATCAAGGGCAACATCGACCCGGTCAACACGCTGCTGCGCAAGGGCCCGGCCGACGCGCGCAAGGACATCGAGACCGTCTACGAGGTCGGCGCGGAAGGCGGGCAGTACATCCTCAGCAGTGCGTGCAGCGTCGCGCCCGCCGTGGCGAAGGAAAACGTGCTGCAGATGACCGAGTGCGTTTACGCGCACGAAAAGTGATTTTCACCACAGAGGAAACAGAGAGCACAGAGGATCTGCATGGGCATGAATGACGGAAAAGAGAGCGCAAGCCGGGCACTTCCGGTTCGCGCTCGTTTTGCGTTTCCGAAACAGGTTTCTTTCACTATGTACTCTGGTATCCCTGTGGTTAGATGCGGCCCGGTGGAACGATGAGCAGCCGAACTTTTATCGCCCGCGCTCCCGCGCGCGTCGACCCCGCCGGCGGAGGCACCGACTGCCCGCCGTTCAATGTCGAGCACGGCGGCGCGGTGGTGAACTTTGGCGTCACGCGCTACGCCCACGCGCGGCTGGAACTCCACGAGAACACCAATCGCGTTGCGATCGTCAGCGAAGACCTGGGCCTCACCGTCGAAGCGCCGTCGCTGGATGAACTCCCGCGCGACGGCAAGCTCGCGCTGCTGCAGGCCATCGCACGGCGCATGAGCCCCGAGCACGGCTTTACGCTCACCGTCGAGGCCGACGTGCCGCCGGGAAGCGGCCTGGGCAGCTCGGGCGCGGTCGGCGTCGCGTGCGTGGGCGCTTTCGACGAGGCCGCGGGCACGCCGCGCAGCCAGGAAGACACCGCGCGCCTGGCCAACGAGATCGAGCGCGTCGACCTGGGCTTCGCCGGCGGCAACCAGGACAGCTTCGGCGCGGCGCTGGGCGGCATGAACCTGCTCATCTACCACAAAGGCGGCGGCACGGCGCCGCGCAGGCTGAACGTCCCCGTCGCCTGCCTGTTGGAACTCGAACGCCGCTGCGTGCTCATCTACACCGGCGAGGTGCACCTTTCGGGCTCGATCCATGCCGACATCAAGACCAGCTACTTGCTGCCGAATTCGCCCACCGTCGACGCGATGAAGAACCTCGCGCGCATCGCGCACGAATCCGCGAAGGCCCTCGAGGCCGGCGACGCCGAACGCTTTGGCGCACTGCTGAGCGAGAACTGGGTGCACCACAAGCGCCTGCACGACAGCTGCGACAGCGAGCGCCTGCGTGCCTTCTACGCCTCGGCCGCCGACCACATCGTTGGCGGCAAGACCTGCGGCGCAGGCGGCGGCGGCTGCGTGATCTTTTACGCGAAAGACGGTCACCGCCGCGCGCTCGAGGCCGCCTGCGTGAAGCTGGGCGGGAAACTCATCCCCTTCGGCATCGACCGCCGCGGCCTGACACGCTGGTCCGCGTAACCCGCCCAGTTCCTTCCTCCTTCGCACCTTTTGAAGATTCGGCTATGCTGGCCGTCTTTGATCCGACCGGGCAAGGAGTTCGTATGCGCCGACATTTCCCCTGGACCGTTCTCATCCTCGTGCTCGCCGCGGCTTCGGTGCGCGCGGCATCGGACATCGACGACGACGAAGACGTGCTCTTGTATCCCACCAGCGCGTGGCTCGACGGGAAGGAATGGAAGGCCGAGATCCACGGCCGCATCTACGAACCCGAACCCGATTCCATCAAGCGCGCCGGCATCGTGAAAGTCCTCGAAAAGGTCGTCGGCACGGGCGGGTCCGAGGACGAACGCAGGCGATTCGATTACATCGCGCGCCTGTTCCTCGTCGACGACGAGGAGGACCAGGAGTTGCAGGTGCGCATCGGCGGGACCGTCTACGACGCAGGCGAGAGCGAAGGCAACGGACACTTCGCCGAGACCCTGAAGCTTTCGGCCGACGAAGCTGCGCGCATGCGCCACGGGCCCGCGACGAAGGATGGCTGGACGTCGTTCACGGCGGTCACCGGCGACGACGACAAGCGCGTCTTCGCCGGGCGCTTTGCCTGGTTCGACGCCGAGGGCCTTTCCGTGGTCAGCGACGTCGACGACACGATCCGCATCACCGAAGTCCGGGATCGCGACAAGATGCTGAAGAACACCTTCTTCAGACCCTTCCAGGCCGCGCCGGGCATGGCGGACCTCTACAAGCGCTTCGCGGCGAAGGGCACCGCCTTCCACCTCGTCTCCGGTTCTCCGTGGCAGCTCTACGAACCGCTCGCCGCCTGGCACGCCGAGGCCGGCTTCCCCGGCGGAACATGGCACCTGAAGCACTACCGACTGACCGACAAGTCGGTGCTGAACCTGTTTGCCGACCAGGAGTCGTTTAAGAAGCCGATGATCGAGCGGCTGATGAAGCGCTACCCGAAGCGCCGCTTCGTGCTCGTGGGCGATTCGGGTGAGGCCGATCCCGAGATCTACGGCAAGCTCGCGCGCGACCACCAGGACCAGGTCCTTGCCGTCTTCATCCGCAACGTAACGGACGAGAAGGCCGACAACGAGCGCTTCAAGGCCGCCTTCGCGCCGCTGGAAGGCAAACCCCACGCGCTTTTCGCCGACCCCAAGGAACTCGACGCGCAGGTGAAGGACCTCTTGAGGGAATAGCTCCGCCCCGCCCCCTTTTATTACCGCTTTGGACCGCCGGATTTTTCCCGGAATTCTTTGCGGGCGGCCCGCCAGCCTAGATACCTCTTTTAGAACCGCGGGCGGGCTCCAGGCTCCTCGCTTCACGCAACTCGTTTTTCTGCTGGAAGTTGCGATGTTCGACTAGATCCGAGTTTTATCTAGTTGAACGCCGCCGCAGGTGGGTCGGAAGTGCGACGGTGGGCAGGACCGCGGCACGGGAGGCGCGATGCTCTCGATCGGCTGGCGCAACCTCAAACGCGACCGCATACGCATGGCGGTAGCGGTCTTCGGTGTGATCTTTGCCGTGGTGCTGGTCACGCTCGAAGTAGGCATGATGCTGGGCATGACGCAGAACGCCAGCTTGCTGATCGACCGCTCGCGCGCCGACGTGTGGATCTCGACCCTGAACGTGCGGAGTTTCGACGCGGCCTCGCCCATCGACCAGCGCAAGCAGTACCTGATCGAGTCGGTGCCGGGGGTCGCGCGCGTCGAGGAGTTCAACGTCTCGTACAGCCTGTGGAAGCTGCCGGGCGGCGGCAATGCCAACGTGCAGGTGATCGGCTTCGACCCCGACGGCGAGCTGGCGCCGCCGCTGAACTTGTCCGAGGGCCGGCTCGCGGACTTGCGCAACCGCGACGCCGTGATCATCGACGCCGGAGAATGCGCCAAGCTGGGCGGCACGCGCGTGGGCGACCAGGTCGAGATCATGGAGTACCGCGCGACGGTTGTCGGCCTGACCGACGGCATGCGCGCCTTCACCACCACGCCCTACGTTTTCACCTCGCTGCACCGCGCCGAGAAGTACGGCTGGCTGACCACTCAGCCGGGCGGTCGGAGTTCCGATCCCATGTCGATCTACTTCCTGGTCAAGGCGCAGCCGGGTGTCGACTCGGCCGAACTGGCGCAGCGCATCGCGGAGACAGTGCCGGACGTCGAGGCGCACACGCGCGAAGCCTTCGCGAGCCGCACGCGCATGTACTGGCTCTTCGAGATGGGCGTCGGCATCGGTTTCCTGGCGGCGGCCCTGCTGGGCGTGCTGGTCGGTGGCGTGATCGTCTCGCAGACACTTTACGCGATGACCGTCGAGAAGCTGCCCGAGTTCGGCGTGTTGAAAGCCCTGGGCGCTGGCATGGACCTGATCGCACGCGTGGTCCTGGAGCAGAGCCTGGTCTGCGGCGCGGCGGGGCTGGCGGCGGGCCTGCTGCTAAGCTACGCGCTGGGCGCGGCGGCCACCGCGGCGGGCACGGCGGTGATGATCCCCTGGCCCCTGGCCGTGGGCGTCGCGGGGATGACGTTCGCCCTCAGCGGCACGGCGTCGCTGGTCTCGATCGTGCGCCTGCGCCGCGTCGAACCGGCCTCGGTATTTCGCGCGTAACGACGGAGCGAGGCGCTCCATGCTAGACTCCTGACTCCCGATTCCTGAAGCCTTATTCCAATCCCCTTGCGGTCGGACGCCGAATCCCGTAAGCCAAGTCTCGGGTATATTTCAATTGCCGCGCCGGATGGGAGCCGACCATGACCGACGCCACCGACGAATCGCTCACGCCCGAACTGTGCGCCAAGATCGCCCAGGCCCGCGACTTGCCCGGGCGCCCGCATACCAAGCGTTTCGCCAACCCCGCCACCTTCGCCGAGACCCTGCACCGCCGCGCGCACGAGCGGCCGGACGAACGGTACACCGTGTACTACGGCGACGGCAACGTGCGGCGCGAGCGCACCTACGGGGAGTTCTACCGCCGCGTACGGTTGGCCGCGAAACTGATGGCCACCACGCTGGGCCTGATGCGCGGCGACCGCATCGCCACCGCCTTCCACAACCACGACCACAGCATTCTGATCGACTTCGCCGCCTGGCACCTGGGCGTGACCGTGGTGCCGATGAACATGAGCGAGGACGACGGGCGCCTGGGCTACGTGCTGGAACACAGTGGCGCGAAGGCGCTGTTCGTGCTGAACGAGTACGCCGAGCGCATGCGCCCGCTGCTGGACAAGGCACCGAACGTTCGGCACGCGCTGGTCTGCGGGAACAATTACGCCTCGGGGCGCTACATCAGCTACGAGCGCGAGGTCAGCTTCATGCGCCTGGAGCCCGGCGAGTTGGACGAGCAGCCGCAGGGCGTGAAGCCCGACGACGAGGCCCTGATCGTGTACACCTCCGGCACCACCGGCGTACCCAAGGGCGTGGTGCTGACGCAGTACAACCTGATCGCCGACGCGCACTCGATCGCGACGTGGCACGGCCTGCAGCCCGGCGACCGCATGATGTGCGTGCTGCCGGTGCACCACGTCAACGGGCTGGAAGTGACGCACGTGACGCCGGTCTTCTACGGCGGCTCGGTGGTGACCAACCGCAAGTTCCAGACGTCGCTCTTCTTCAAACGCATCGCGGAAGAAAAGGTCAAGGTCGTCAGCGTCGTCCCGACGCTGCTGCAGTTCCTGCTCGACGGCGCGCCGAAGGACGTGACGAAGGAAAGCGTCCCAACGCTGTCGCACATCATCTGCGGCGCCGGGCCGCTGACCGTCGAGTTGGCAGCCAAGTTCGAGGACCGCTTCGGGATCCCGATCTGCCACGGCTACGGCCTGAGCGAGACGACGTGCTACAGCTGCTTCCTGCCCATCCCCGGCAAGCAGAGCGACGCCGAGCACAAGGCGTGGATGCGCGACCACGGCTATCCGTCGATCGGGGTTCCCGTGCCGGCCAACGAGATGGCCATCCACGACGACCACGGCCAGGCCCTGCCCGAAGGCGCCAAGGGCGAGATCGTCGCGCGCGGCCACAACGTGATGCCCGGCTACGCGAACAACCGCAAGGCCAACGAGGGCGCCTTCACGCACGGTTGGTTCCGCAGCGGCGACGAGGGCTTCTGGAAGAAGGGCGCCGACGGAATGCCCTACTTCTTCATCTCGGGGCGCTTCAAGGAACTGATCGTGCGCGGCGGCGTGAAGATCAGCCCGTTGGAAGTCGACGAAGCCATCAACTCCGTCGTGGGCGTGCAGGCCGGCATGGCCGTGGGCTTCGAGAACAAGTACTACGGCGAGGAAGTGGGCGCGTACATCGTCAAGAAAGCCGGCGCGGAACTGACCGAGCAGCAGGTGATCGACGCGCTGAAGAAGAAACTCGCTTCCCACGCCGTGCCCAAGGTGGTGCTCTTTGGCACCAACTTCCCCGTGACGAGCACCGGCAAGTACCAGCGCAACCAGCTCAAGCCGCGCTTCGCGCAGTGGAAGGACACGCAGTTCAAGTGACTGGGTATCGGGTATCAGGTGTCGGGTATCTAGTTGTCATTGGGCGTCGATACGTGCCGCTGCGACGCGAATCCGCCTCCACGCACCGCCGCCGACCGCCCAATTTCCATATAACAGTTTGCAATACAAGAGGTTGCGTCATTCGATAATTCCTAGTACATATCGTGTATATGCGGTGTATATATCCCCAAGGAGCCATGCCATGTCCAAAGCGACAGCGATTCCGGCCCTGCCTCCGCACACCAAGTACGCGCAGGTGATGGACTGGTTTCGCGGCGAGATCGAGGCGGGCCGGCTCAAGGCGCATGAGAAGATCCCCAGCACGCGCAAGCTGGCGGACCTACACGGCGTCAGCGCCATTACTACGCGCCGCAGCTTGGTGGAACTCGAGAAGGAAGGCCTCCTCTATACCCGGCGCGGCCTGGGCACTTTCGTCGCCGAGTCCGCCCTTGCGCGGCGCCGCAAGAGCGCCATCCGAGCCACCAAGCGCATCGGGCTCTGCGGCTACACGCCTTCCAGCCCCACCAGCCAGTCCGACTACGCCTGGTTGTACCGCACGCTGACCGAACAAGCACACCGGCGCGGCTGGTCCCTGGGTCCCGCACAGACAGGCCCTAAGAGCCGCGCGGGCGGCGCGTTCGACGACTTCGACGGGCTGATCCTGTTCGCCGTTCTGGACGAAGGTTTCGTGCGCGCGGCGGCGCAGCACAGGCCGGCCGTGCTGCTGGACACGTGGATCGCCAATCCGCCCGTCGACTGCGTGGTGGTCGACAACCTCCCGCTGGCCTACGCGGCCGTGCGGCACTTCCTTTCGCTGGGCCACCGGCGCATCGGATACGTGGGGTCGGGGCGGCAGGACCTGGTCACCGGCCGACGCGTCATCGACCCTGACAGCCACGAACGCCGCGCCGGCGTCACGCTGGCGCTGGAGGAGGCCGGATGCCCGGCCGATCCGGCTTGGCTGGTCCCCAGCTTCAGCCTCGAACCGAGCGAACGGGACGCGGGGATCGAGCGCCTGTTCGCCCGGCAGCCGAGGCCCACCGCCATGCTCTGCGACAGCAACGTCATGGCGCAGCGCCTTCAGGCGCGCTGGGCGCAGGCGGGGCTGAAGCTGCCCGGGGCGCTGAGCGTGGCGAGTTTCTCGATGAATCCGAACTGCCTCGAGGATGACTTTCCGGTCAGCTGCTTCTACGTGGATCCGGAAGAGATGTCGAATCGTGCCCTCGACCTGCTGGTGCAGCGCATCGACGGGCCCGCCGTGCGTTCCGCGCCGGGCGCGCGCCACGCGGTCGGCGGCCGGTTGATCGACCACGGTTCGACGGGACACCCAGCGGAAGGCGCATGAAATGAGGGGGACTGCCATGCAACGGGCCGGAATCGTATTCGTGGGTTGCCTGCTGGCGCTGGCCAGCGTTTGGGCGGCGCAAGCCGAGGACGCCGGCGCGCGCGCAGAGGCCGTTCGCGCGGCGGCCGGCGTGCGCGGCGGGCTGGCGGTGCATCTGGGCTGCGGCGACGCGGGGATGGCCGCGGCCTGGGGCCGGGATGAACGCTTCCTGGTCCATGGACTGGACGGCGACGGCGAGAAGATCGCCGCGGCTCGCGCCCGGCTGCTGGACGAAGGCCTGCAGGGCCGCGTCAGCTTGGAACAGGCGCGCGGCGCAAACCTGCCGTACGCGGACAACCTGGTCGACCTGCTGGCGGTCGGAGGCCTGCCGGCACGCGCGGCGGAGGGGCTTACCATAGGAGAGGTCCTCCGCGTGCTCGCGCCGCGCGGCGTGGCCATGCTGGAACTGGACGCGTGGAGCGAAGCGGAGGCCAAGCGCTTCGCCGGCGCCGCCGGGGCGCTCACGTTCGTGGAGGCCGGCGGGCGCTGGGCGCGCCTGGCCAAGCCCGTTCCGCCGGAGATCGACGAGTGGAACCATGACCGCTACGGGCCGGCGCGCACGGCCACCTCGCGCGACGCTGGGATCGGCCCGGCGCGCAGCCTGCGCTGGATCGACGGCCCGGGCCGGGCGCGCAACCACAACACCCGCCCGATGGGCGCCGCCAGCGCCAACGGCCGATTCTTCTATCTCTACGACGAGGGCCGGCCGTACTTCGGGTCGCCTCCGCAGTTCATCCTTACGGCGCGGGCGGCCTTCAACGGGAAGATCCTCTGGCAGAAGCCGGTCGAAGGCTCGGTCAAGGGGGACGACGGGCCCACCGAACGCACGCTGGTCGCTTCGGGCGAGGTCGTCTACGCGGTCCTGCGCAGCCGCGGGCCGCTGGTCGCGCTGGATGCGGCCACCGGCGATCTCCTGCGGACTTACGAAGGCTCGGCCCCCGACGAGGTGATCCTCCTGGACAAGCGCCTGTTCCTGCTGGAACGCAACAAGGTGCGGTGCCTCGACGAGGTCTCCGGAAACGAGTTGTGGGCGGCCACGGCGGGGCGCTACGAGAACCGCATGGCGGCCGGCAGCGGGCGCCTGATCGTCCACGGCACGCGCACGAACCAGATCGTGTGCCTGGGCCTGAACGACGGCAAGACTCAATGGACGGTCACCGACCCGCGCTGGACCAAGGGCGCCGCGCTGGCCGGGCTGATCGGCGAGACGCTGGTGATGGGCACGTCGGCCCAACTGGTCGGCTACGACACGGCCACCGGGAAGGAGCGCTGGACGCACGCGTACACGGCCTCGGGCCGCGGCAGCCCATTAAACGTCTTCTTTTCCGGCGGGCTGGTCTGGGCCCACGACGTCGGCGACGAGACCCCCGCCCGGCCCGACGTGTGGATCGGCCTGGATCCGGCCAGCGGAAAGCTCGCGAAATCCTTTCCCGCGAAGTTTCAGGACAAGTGCGCGCCGGGGAAGGCCACCGAGCGCTACCTCATCACCGGCCGTGTGCATTTCTTCAACGCCGCCGACGGCGCGGTCGACTATCCAAGAATCGCGCGCGCCGCGTGCGGCTTCGGCGTCGTGCCGGCGAACGGCCTGGTCTACACCTTCCCCACCGACTGCGTCTGCTACCCGATGCTCTACGGCATCATGGCGCTCGCGCCGAAGGCAGTCCCGGAAGACAGCGGCGCGCAGGCGCGGCTTCAGCGCGGCCAGGCCTATGGCGCGGTGAAGGCGTCCGAGGCCGGACCCGAAGACTGGCCCTGCTACCGCCGCGACGTACAGCGCGGCGCGGCCACGGCGGCGAAGGTCGAGCCTGCCGCCAAGGTCCTGTGGCAGCAGGCGCTCGCCGGAGGCGGCGCCTTGACGCCGCCGGTCGCGGCGCTCGGAAAGGTCTTCGCTGCGTCCATCGACCAGCACGTGCTCCACGCGCTCGACGCCGGCACCGGCAAGCCCTTGTGGCGTTTCATCGCCGGCGGGCGCATCGCCGCGCCGCCCGCGATCCACGGCGGCTACTGCCTGCTGGGCAGCGAGGACGGCTGGATCTACGCGCTCGACGCCGAAAGCGGCGCGCTGGCCTGGCGCTACCGCGCCGCGCCCGGGACGCAGCGCATCGTGGCCTTCGGCCGCCTGGCCTCGCCCTGGCCGGTGGCCGGCGGCGTGCTGGCCGAGAACGGGATCGTGTTCGCGGTCGCCGGCCGCAGCGGGAACCTGGACGGCGGCCTGGCCGCCTGCGCGCTGGACCTGAAGACCGGCGAACCGGTGTGGGAACAGCGCCTCCGGGACGGCGCCCTGGCCGATATGCTGGTCAAGGGAAGCAAGCACCTCTTCGCGCACAGCGCGCGTCTGGATCCGAAGGACGGCGCCTTCAAGGCCTTCTCCGACAAGACGGACGAAGGCGCCCTGCGCGGCATCTCGCCGCTCATAGGCAACGTATGGGCCAACCGCACCGCCTGGATCAAGGGCCCGGTCCGGGGCCAGCTGCTGGTCTTCGACGAGAAGCGGACCTTTGGCATCAGCGCCCTCACAGACGACAACAAGCGGACGTACACGCGCCCGGCGAACGGCGACTACCGGCTCTTCGCGCGCATGGGCGAAGAGCGCGGCAGCGATGCGTGGTCGGTGAAGCTGCCCATTCAGGCGAACGCGCTGGTGCTGGCCGGCGAGGCGCTCTTCGTGGCCGGCGCGCCGGACGTCGCCGAGCCCCAAGGCGCGGTGCTGTGGGGCGTCCGGGCCGGCAGCGGCGAGAAGTTCTTCGAGGCGCCGCTCGCCGCGCCTCCGGTGCTCGACGGCATGGCCGCGGCCCACGGTCGCCTTTACATCGCTCTGGCCGACGGCACGCTGGTGTGCCTGGGAAACTGAACGCGCGGCGGAGTAGCAGGAAACAGCGTTCTAAGGAGCCGGGTATCGGGTTCAGGATATGCACTTGTCGTTTATCAGTAGCTTTTACCCCTTAGCCTGAATAGATGTTGAGGAGATTCAGAATCGCCACCGGAGCCACCGGGGAAAGGGATCCCATGAAACCGATCCACGCGATGTTTCTGGCGGGCTTCTTGGCGACGGCGCTGCACGCCGCCGAGCCCAGCCAGCCGAAGGAGCAGAACGAGCCGAAGACGCAGTTCACGTCCACGGAACTCGGGATCACGCTGGCCCCCCCGGCCGCGAAGTTCGGCCAAGCGCCCGCCGCTCAGGTGGCCTCGTTCCACCTTCCCGCCGAGGATGAGTTTGCCGCGACCGTAGGCATCCAGAAGCAGGCGTACGCGGACACCCTCGAGGCGTACGACAAATTGTCGGTCTCGCAGTTCGAGGCGATGAAGTGGACCGTATTGAAGCGCACCGTCAGCAAGGACGCGATCGTGTACGAATACAAGGGAGGCTTTCAGGGTAGGGAATTGCACTGGTATGCAAAGGCGATCAAGAAAGGCGACGCCGTCTTTCTGGCTACGGCCGTCGCGCTCGATTCCTCCTGGGAGAAGCAGAAGGCCGAGTTGATCAAGTCGGTGGACAGCCTCAAGCTCACCGCCGAGAAGGCGGAGGAAAAGACGGAAGAAAAGATCGAGGCGGCGGAGAAGGAAGAGAAGAAGGAATAGGGGACGGCGGTTCCCGCGCGGCTTCGCGCTCGGCGGATTCGGCGGGATTGCCGCTCCCTTCGATCATCCTCCGCTATTCGCGGCGTCAGGGCACGTAGATCGCGAACTCCACGGTCAGGGTCTTCTTCTCGCCCGGCTTCAGGTCCAGCTCCCAGCTCACGTCGCTGTGGTTGTTCAGCTCGCGGTAGCCGGACCCGCCCCAGTCGGCGTGGCGGAAATCGTTCACCACGATCTTGCCCTCGTCGGAAGCGTTCTCGATGCGGCCGCCCAGCGAGAGCGTCACGCGCGTGCGGGAGGCCTCTGCGCGCTGGTTAGCGATGGTGATCGCCGCCCGCTTGCGCACTTCGGCGTACGTGTTGTGGTTCCACTGCTTGGCGTTGGCGCGGCGCGCGAGTTCCTCTTCCGCGTACGTCCCGCACATGTCCACCGCCACGGTGACCGGAAGCAGCGCCCGGCCGCCGGCGGGCGTGTAGGTCAGCAGGTCCTGGCCCAGCGGCAGGTGTTCGCGCAGGATCAGCGCGGCGCCGGTGGTCCACGGCGCGGCGGTGGCGTTGCTCAGCTCGAACTGGTGCCAGACCTTGTTCTCCTCGAGCTTCAGCGGCGAGACCGGGCCGTTGCCGTCGCGGTCCTGGCGCACCACGCCGCCGGACTGCCCGTCCCGGACGATGACCACGTCCATCGTGTAGAGGTGGCGCAGCGGAACGGTGTTCTCCCACAGCGGCACGGTGGCGCGCGCCCCCTTCTTCAGCGCGAGGCGCTTGGCCTTGTACACGAACAGGTCCTGCGCCTGCGCGGCGGCCAGTTCGGGCGCGAGGTCCAGCGCGGCGCCGCCGTCCCCGGCGCCGAAGCGTTCCCCGGCGCGGTTTCCGAACGAGCTGTTGCTGTAGGACTGGGTCATCAGGTTGGGCGCGGCGCTGGCCAGGGCCTGCCGCAGCGTGGCTTCCAGCGCCAGCGGCGAGACCGTCTGCTTGAAGCGGAAGTTGGGCACGCCGACGACCAGGTCCACCGGCGCGTCGAAGTCCTCGGCCTCGTTCAGCACTTCGCCCTGCAGCGCGATCTGCGCGTCGGTCGCCAGGCCGCCGCCCACGCGGTAGGTCGGGATCCAGCGCACGCCTTCGGAAAAGTAGAGCACCCGCACCGAAGCCGCCTTGCCGGCCGCGCCCGCGCCGAGGTCGAAGCTGAGGCGCTTGGTGCGCGTGCGCACGTCTTCCACGCGCTTCATCGTCGTGACCAGGTCCGCACCGGAGACCGTGCGCACTTCGGCGACCGGCAGCACCACCTGGCCCTGCCCGGTCTTGACGACGACCAGTTGCCCACCGCGCGGGATGCGTTCGCGCGTGCGTTCGGCGCCGTCCGTTCCGGCCGCGCGGGCGGGATTCGGGCGCACGAAACCGCTGAGGTTCTGCACCGGCCGGAGCAGTTCGGCCGCATCGTCCGGTTCCCAGGCTTCGGGAGGCAGATCCAGGACCTCGCCGAGCGTGCCGACCAGGTCCGCGGCCTTCTCGCGCGTCAGGCCCAGCGTCACGGCCTTGCCCGTGTTCGCGCGCAGCAGTTCGACGGTGGTGGTGCAGGCGGTCTCGGTCTCGCGCACCGCATCGTCCTCGACCCATTCCGCGCGCATGCCCAGCGCCTTGCCGTCCTCCGTGGCGGCCCAGAACGTGCCCAGCACTGCACCGTCGGGCACCTGCTCGGTGAAGACGCGGCCTTCGGCGTCGGCGGTGCCGCTGGCCCTCTTGACGAAGAGCGCGAAGCCGTCCTTGAAGACGACGACCCGTTCGGTGGCCAGCGATAGTCTTCCGGGCTCGACGGGGGCCTCGCCGGCCCGGCCCGGGCCTGCGGCCAGACATACGCAAAGCGTCAGCAGGCACGTCATTCGTGGCGTTCGCATGGGAAGCTCCTTAGGTTGGTGGTATCGCCCTTCCCGGTTTTACAGGAAGAGCGTGCGAAGTGGGGTAAGAAGGATGTAAAAACCGAACGACTGAAGCCCCTTATCGTTCACGTAAATCCTATTTGCACACCGTGCAATAAAGGTACAAAAACATGCTGAGAATGCACCAAGTAGGGCAAATTCGGTGGGTTCGCAAGGTGCACAGGCTTATTCGAGCTATGCCAGCCCGCCCGGCACCTCGCGAGATTTTGCGAATTCCGTCATAAGTATTTAAATATAACAAGTTATGGCTTTCCTGGTTTTGCGCAAAGGGACGCACGTCTTTCTCGCAATAAGGTCCGTAGGCGAGACCAGTCGCGCCCGCGATTTTCTCGAATCGCACGCTCGAAAGTAGCTCGCAAGGAGGCACCTTTATGACGGTCCGCAGAATCTTCTCGACGCTCGCGGCGCTCGCCGCCCTGGCCCTGCTCGCCGGTTCCAACTCGGCCTCGGCCAAGGAGATCGGGCCCGGCGATGAGGCTCCCGAGATCATGGCGGCCGGCTGGATCAACAGCGATCCGCTGAAGCTCGAGGCCCTGCGCGACAAGATCGTCGTCGTCGAGTTCTGGGCCACGTGGTGCCCGCCCTGCCGCGTCAGCATTCCGCACCTGGTCAAGCTCCACGACGCGTACAAGGACAAGGGCGTCGTCGTGATCGGCCTTACGGACGAAGGCGCGGCCGATATCGCGAGCTTCGTCACCAAGATGAAGATGACCTACGCCGTCGGCACGGACAGCGGCAGCGGCAGGACCTATGGCGTGCGCGGCATTCCCACGGCGGTCATCGTCGCGCCCGGCGGGAAGGTCGTCTGGCGCGGCCATCCGATGAACGGCCTCGACGAGGCCGTCGCCGACGCGGTGAAAGAGACCCCGCCGGTGCTGGTGCAGCCGGAGGACGAAGCGCGCGGCAAGGCCCTGCTGCTCGAAGCCGAAGCCGCCTACGCCAAGAAGGATTACGCCGCCGCCGCGTCGGCCAGCAAGCAGGTCACCGAGATCAAGGGCACCTTCGACGCCAAGGCCAAGTTGGACGAGATCGAGAAACTCGCCGCCGAGGAACTCAAGGCCGCCATCGGCAAGGACACGCTCACCGCGTACCGCGAGGCTCAGCGCATCGCCAAGGCCTACCAAGGCACGCCCACCGCCGCAACCGCCGGCACCGTCGCCGATAAGCTCGCCCAGGACCCCGCCATCGTGGCCGCTCAGCAGGCCAAGGACGACGAGGCCAAGGCCGCGGGGCTGCTCGAGGAGGCCGCGGCCGTGCTCAAGCAGGGCAATTCCGCCGAGGCCCTGGCCGCCTACGAGAAGCTCGCCGCCGACTTCCCCGCCACCAAGGCCGGCGCCGAGGCCGCCAAGAAGGTCGGCGAGTTGAAGGGAAACAAGGACCTGATGACCAAGCTCGAACAGGAGAAGAACGACAAGGCCGCACGAAGCCTGCTCAGCATGGCCAAGTCGTACTATACGAACAAGCGCTATCCACAGGCGCAGGCCACACTTAAGAAGCTGCTCGAGAGCTACCCCACGGCGGATTCAGCAGCCGAAGCCCGACAGCTGCTCGCGTCGATCAAGTAAGCTCCTGTTTCAAGGGATTTAGCGCCTCGGTCTCAGAACCATGGCGCTAAGTCCTTATCTCAACGCACCTTCGCACATTGATTTGGGCTCGGCGCCAGCATGGGGTATCCTGTGCTCCGGGCACTTCCTTTTCATTGCGGATCCCATTATGCGCGCGAAAGCCATGCTCTTCGCCCTGGCCTTGTTGAGCGCGGCTGCGTGGCCCGAAGACGCCTCGCCCGCCGGCGAACCCGGGCCCGAAGGCGATTCGGCGCCCGCTGCCACCGCAGCCGCGACTCCGGCCGCGCAGGCGCACAGGACCACGCCTAAAGCCACCGACGTCAACGAGTTGACCATCGAGGCGCTGCTCGCCGGAGCGCAGGAAGGCCACGTCGAAGCGCAGCGCCGCCTGGCCGAACGCTACTGCGACGGCGACGGCGTGCCGCAGGACTACGCCAAGGCCGTCGAGTGGTACCGCCGCGCGGCCGACCAGGACGACGCCGCCTCGATGGACGAACTGGGCCTTATTTACCAGCAGGGCCGGGGCGTGAAGCAGAGCCACCCCCAGGCGGCCGGCTGGTTCCGCAAAGCCGCGGAACTCGGCGACGCCAACGCCCAGAACAACCTGGGCTGGTGCTACCGCAACGGCTGGGGCGTGCGGCAGGACGACCTCACCGCGATGGAACTTTTTCTCAAAGCGCAGGCCCAAGGCCACGCCGGCGCAATGAACAATATAGGCTGGAGCTTCCGCGAAGGCTTCGGCGTGAAGCAGAACCACCAAAAGGCGCTCTTCTGGTTCAAGAAGGCCGCCGCCGCCGGCGATGCCCGCGCCATGGCGAACGTGGGTTCGATGTACCGCTTCGGCTGGTCGGTGAAGCAGGATTACGCCGAGGCCCTATCCTGGTACCGCAAGTCCGCCGAATTGGGCCTGCCGTCCGCGCAGTTCAACATCGGGCGCTTTTATGAGCAGGGCTGGGGCGTCGAGAAGGACTTGGCCGAGGCCGAACGCTGGTACGCGAAGGCCGCGAAAGCCGGTGACACGGAGGCGGCCGAAGCGCTGGAGAAGTTGAAGGCCTCTTGGAACGATGGGAAGTAGGGCGTAGCCTTCCGCCTGTCGCCGAAGGGGCACCTGCCGCCAGCAAAATGTTTTGGAGGAAGCGACCATGAAACTGTTCACGGAAATCGAGAAGATCGACATCCTTGGCCGCTGCAAGGACGACAACTATGTCGAACTGGTCATGGTCCTTACAGCTCCATTTGAGGACTCGAAAGAACATTTGGCGGAACTGCAGGCCAAGGTCCAGTACTACCTGGAAGCGATCAACTCCGAACAATTCGAAGAGGAATTCGGCCGCCCCTCGATCAACACCGTGCGCATCCTGGTCCAGTGCCTCCACCCGCCTACGGCAGTCCTGCTCAAGGTTATCGATCTCCTCACGCCACAGGTGGAAAAGTACAACAGTCAACTCCGCTTTGAATACAAGGACTGGCAAGAGATTCTTCAAGAGATGAAGAAAAGGTGAACCTGGGTCCCCTCCGCCTGATTGAAGCCCTGGCACTGCTGAAAAAGTTGAAGGCCCCGGCCCCCGGAGCGGTCCAGAAGTAGGCCCTTCAGCCCGCCCGATTTAACGCACCATGTTGGGTAATTGTTTGCCTGCTAGGCTTGATTATGGGCCCTTGGTAGCGTACAAAGATCGGCTGTCCGTCCGTTTACAAATCCCCGGAAACCGGGTTGCTCGAGGAACCGCTCGATGGTCTTTCGTTTGATCGGCGCGATGGGCCACCGCGCGCTGGTATTGGTCGAAGAAGTGGGGCAGATGGGCCTGCTGGCGCGCCGCACCGCGGGGCAGTTGACGCGGATGCGCAGCGAGCCGGTGGCGCTGCAGATGATCCGCTTCGGCATCCGCGCGATCCCGATCGTCTGCCTGGTGAACCTCTTCGTCGGCATGATCGTGGCGGTCTCGATGAGCGAGATCCTGCATTCGTTCGGCGCGATCAGCCGCACGGCGCAGATCGTGGCGGTGTCGGTGACGCGCGAGCTGGCGCCGCTGATGACGGCGATCGTGATGTCGGGCTTCGCGGGCGCGGCGATCGCGGCCGAGATCGGCACGATGACGGTGAACGAGGAGATCCTGGCGCTGGAAGCGTCCGCGCTGTCGCCGGTGCGCTTCCTGGTGCTGCCGCGGATGCTGGGCGTGTGCCTGATGATGATGTGCCTGACGCTGGTGGCCGACGTGCTGGGGATGTTCGGCGGCTACGTGGTCGGCACCGCGATGCTGGAGATCGGCAGCAGCACCTACATCGCGATCAACAACGAAGCCGTGAAGTTCTGGGACATTCCCAAGGGCCTGGTGAAGGCCTTTGCCTTTGGGATGATCATCACCCTGGTGGCCTGCCGCCAGGGCTTGAAGGCCGCCGGCGGCGCGCTGGGCGTCGGCCGGGCGACCACCAACGCGGTGGTGATCTCGATCGTGCTGATCATCGCGGCGAACCTGTGCTTCGCGATCCTCTTCAATTGGACGCTCGCCGGCCCATGACCACACGCCAGATCCGCAACCAGGAAGCCGAACAGAGCGGCACGGCCACGACCGAGCCCGAGATCGTCGTCCGCACGCGCAACCTGATCAAGCGCTTCGAAGGCCGCGAAGTCCTGCACGGCATCGACCTGTCGGTGCGCCGCGGCGAGACCCTGGTCGTGATGGGGGCGTCGGGCTGCGGCAAGTCCACGCTGCTGCGCTGCCTGCTGGGCGCGCATGCGCCCGACGAAGGCACCGTCGAACTTTTCGGCAAGGACATCCACGCGCTGGGCCGCCGCGAGATGGACGACGTGCGCAAGCGCTTCGGGATCCTGTTCCAGTCCGGCGCGCTGTACAGCAGCATGACCGTCGGCGAGAACGTCGCGCTGCCGCTCAAGGAGCACACTGACCTCAGCAAGGACATGATCGACCTGATGGTCAAGGTAAAGCTCGAGCTCGTCGGCTTGCGCGAGGCCGAGGACCTGCTGCCCAGCCAGATCTCGGGCGGCATGGCCAAGCGCGCCGGCTTGGCGCGCGCCATCGCCCTGGACCCGGAGCTCCTGTTCTACGACGAGCCCACCTCCGGGCTGGACCCCATCATGACGGGCATCATCGACGGTCTGATCATGGACCTGGCCCGCACCATGAACGTGACCTCGGTCGTCGTCACGCATGACCTGAAGAGCGCCTTCCGCGTCGCCGACCGGATGGTGGTGCTCAACGAGGGTCGCATCGTGGCGGAGGGCATGCCGCACGAGATCAAGGGCCACACCGATCCCTTCGTGCGGCGCTTCATCCAGGGTCCCATCGAGGCCAAGACGGCGATCTTCCCGCGCAGCGCGCTGGAGCGCGGCACGGCGGGCTAGGCGTTTTCAAACAGGCGAGGCGCACGCGGTGGCGGTATCTACGCGAAACGCGGAGACCAAGGCGGGGATCTTCCTCACCTTCTGTCTGGGCCTGCTCGTGGCCATGCTCTTCGTCTACGGCGAAGCCAACCGCGCGTGGCGCGGCAAGCGCGAACTCAAGGTCGCCTTCACCAGCGTGGGCAACCTGCGCGCCGACGCGGTGGTGCGCTACAACGGCCTCGAAGTGGGGCGCATCCGCAAGGTGCGCATCCTGGACCTGGACGAAAAACGCCTCGAACGCTTCCCCACCCTCACCGACGAGGACCTCGAGAACCTCCCGCTGACCGAGGAGGAGCGCAGCGACCTGCGCGGCGTCGCCCGCGACGCACTGGACGCCGAGATCAAGAAGCGCCTGATCGGCCGCACCATGGTACTCCTGACGCTGGAGGTGCTCGACGAGGGCGACCTCAAGCGCTTCCACGAGGACGACCAGATCCGCATCAACGCCACGATCATGGGCGAAGCCTCCGTCGAGATCCTCTCCGGCGGCAACCGCCTGCTCGCGCGCGACAGCGACCACGTCCTGCTCGGCGTCAGCGGCGACATCTACAACGACCTGGCCAAGAGCCTCAACCAGGTCAAGGAGATCCTCGTCGGCATGGGCGAAATGGTCGGCGGCGGCGACCAGTCGCCCGTCACTCGCAAGATTACCAACTTCGAGAAGTTCACCGAGCGCCTGGAAATCATCGCCGACGCGCAGGCCGGAAGCCTGCCGCAGCGCTGGGACGCCCTCGACCGCGCCGTCGACGACAGCCGCGAGCGCGTGCACGCCATGAGTGCCGCGATCACCAACGTCCAGCCGGAACTCACCGAGTCGCTGAAGGCCACCGAACTGTCGATGCAGAAGACCCGCGAGGAATACGCCAGAAGCATCGACGAGGGGCGCCAGAAGCTGAAGGACCTGCAGAAGCGCCTGTCCGACGAGGTCGCCGCCGTGGGCGAGGCCGCAAAGACCAACAAGGGCCGCATCCCCGGCCTGATCCGCGACGCGCGCGAGTGGTCCGACCGCCTGAAGGACAAGGTCGACCAGATCGATGCGGCCATGTCCAGCAGCGACCGCATGATCTTCCACAGCATCGACACCACCCGCGAGACCTTCCGCGGCCTGCGCGCCGCCGCCGACCGCTTCGAGGAGACCACCTGGTACCTGGCCAACCACCCCTGGTCGGCCTTCGGGCGGCCCACCCCCATCGAAGGCTACATGCTCGACACCACCTGGCGCCGCGAGTTGCTGAAGTGGCACTACGACACGCTGCGCGAAGACATCGCCAAGAGCCGCTCGCAGTTGAACGCCGCGGACGCCAGCGACAAGGCGCGGCTGCAGCGCGTCGACCAGATCCTCAAGGAGATGGACGCCTACCTCAGCGACAAGGCCCCCGCGGCCGAGCCGAAGAAGGGAAGGCGCTGACCGCATGGCAACGGCCAAGTCCGCCACCTACTCCGGCGTCGAAGTGAAAGCCGGGCTCTTTCTGGCCTTCTGCGCGGCGCTGTTCGTCGGCATGCTGCTCTTGTACGGCAAGGTCGGCCGGATGTGGCGCGAGCGCCAGGACCTGCACGTGCTGTTCAGCTCCATCGAGGCCCTGGGTCCCGACGCGCCCGTGCGCCTGAACGGCGTCGACGTCGGCCGCGTCAAGACCCGCACCATCGTGCACCTCGACGACAAAACCATGGAGCGCATGCGCAAGCTGACGCCTTCGGACCTCGACTTCCTGCCGCTGGAGGACGAGGTGCGCCGCAAGCTGCGCCTGGTGCCCGACGCCGAGTTCGACGCGGCCTGCCGCACCAGCCTGCAGGGCAAGACGATGATCCTGCTGGTGCTGGAAGTGCTGCAGGAAGGAAACTGGCGGCGCTACCGCGTCGACGACACCGTCTTCCTGCGCCCCTCCCTGATGGGCAACGTGCACGTGGACCTGGTCAGCGGCAACGGCCCGCCGGTGGATCCGACGGCCCCCACGATGATGCTGGGGCACAGCGGCGGCTTCTTCTCGAGCCTCGCGCGCAGCGTCGATCAGGTCAAGGACGTGCTCAGCACCGTCACCGACGTGGTGGGCGCCGACGAACGCCGCAGCTTCATGCGCGCGGCGGGGCGCTTCGACCCCATCCTCGACGGCATGGACAAGGCCTCGTCGCTGGTCGAGACCCGCGGAAAGGCCACCAGCGCGAAGCTGGGCAGCATCGACAAGTCGGCCGGCGGCGGCATGGACAGCCTGGGGCGGCTGTTCGAGGTCGCCGCGCCCGACAGCCGGCGCCTGGGCGAGTCCATGAAGCTGGCCCAGGAGGACCTGGGCAAGCGCTTCGGCGACCTGATGAAGGAGATCGATTCAACCGAGGAAGGCATGAAGGAGAAGTCGCGCGCCATCCGCGCCGACGTCCAGGAAGCCATCGACGCCAGCACGCCGCACATCGAGGGCATGAAGGAGAACTTCCGCATCCTCGCCTCCACCATCGGCGGCGTCAGCCGCAAGATCGGCAACATCACCGGGACCTTCGGGCAGCTGATCGAGCAGAGCCGCCCGGAGTTCCAGCGCATCAAGACCGGGCTCAGCAACGGCGGCACCAACCTGGCCGGGCTGCGCTACGTCCGCGAGCGCATCGACCAGATCCTCTCCAACCGCGACGTCGGCGAGCACGACTACTACACGGCGAGGGAGATCTGGGACCGCATGCAGCGCACCGCGCGCTGGCCTCGCGACTGCGGCGACACGCTGGGCATGATCCGTGAACTGCTGGAAGGCCAGGCCGCCGGCGGCGACGTCCCGCTGGTCGCGCCCAACGACGTCGAACGCATCGAAGAGAAGCTCTACCCGCTGGCCCTGAAGATGGGCAACGCGACGCAGACCATCGGCGAGGCGATCCTGCCACCGTTCACGGGCAAGGCCAACGGCGACGACCGCACGGATCCGCCGTTCAAGCGCAAGCGCGCCGCGCTGTACCCGCCGGACGACGGAAAGAAAAAGAAGAAGTAAACGGTTCACGCAGCCCGCGCGCCTTCACCGGCGCGCGCATTTGGGAGGTGACGGGTGGCCAAGTCCAACGCGTACTCTTCGACCGAGGTCAAGGCGGGGGTCTTCCTGACCTTCTGCCTGGCGCTCTTTATCGCGATGCTGTTCCTCTACGGCAAGGCCAACCGCATCTGGCGCGGCCGCGAGGAACTGACCGTCGTCTTCACCTCGGTCACCAGCCTGCGCCCGGACGCGCCCGTGCGCTTGAACGGCGTCGAGGTCGGCCGCGTGAAGCAGATTGCCATCCAGAACCTCAAGGGCCCCTACCTGGACCGCATCCCCACGCTGGGCCCCGGCGACCTGGACCACCTGCCACTGACGGCCGAGGAACGCCTGGACCTGCGCAAACTGCCCGTACCGCCGCCGGAAGCCGACGAGGCCACGCGCCAGGAGATGGAGAAGAAGTTCGACGCCGCCGTCCGCGAGAAAATCACCGACCGCACGATGATCGAGCTGGTCCTCGAGGTGCTCAACCCGCGCAGCGACGAAGGCGACACCAAGCGTTACCGCGTCGACGACCAGGTCCGCATCACCACCACCCTGCTGGGCGATACCTCCGTCGAGATCGCCAGCGGCAACGGCCCGGGCCTGCCCCCCGGCAGCGAGGCCCTGATCCTGGGCCGCAGCGGCGACTTCTTCACCAACCTCGGCAAGTCCGTCGAACAGGTGAAGGAGATCCTCGCCAGCGTCAGCGACGTCGTCGGCGCCGAGGAGCGCGAGAGCGTCCGCAAGGCGCTGCGCCGCTTTGACTCCATCACCCGCAAGATCGAAGGCATCGTCGACCTGGCCAACGACCGCCTGCCCGAGACCTGGAACAAGATCGACGCCTTGGCCGACAGCACCAAGACCGACCTCGACGCCATCGGCAAGGCCGTCAACACCCTGCAGCCGCAGGTCAGCAAGACGCTCACCGCCGCCGACGAGGCCATCCGGGACCTGCAGAAGCGCTTGGGCGACCTCGCCGACGAATCCCGCCAGGCCGTCGTCGACGTGAAGGGCCAGGTCAAACCGGTGCTTGAGGACGTCCACTACATCACCAGCCACAGCAAGGAAGACTTCCCGCAACTGGTCAACAACGCCAAGGACCTGGCCGCGCGCCTGAAGCAGAGCGCCGACAAGCTCGACCGCGTGCTGAGCACCTCCGACCAGCTGCTCAACCAGAGCTACCCCGACCTGCGGCGCCTGATCCTGGCCTTCCGCCGCGGCGCCGAGAACTTCGAGGAAGCCACCTACGTCCTCAAGACCAAGCCCTGGCTGATGGCCAACAAGCCGCGCACCGAGGACCCGCCGCTGGAAGCCGCCAGCCAGGCCGCCCGCAAGCTGGAACTGGCCATGATGCGCTTCCGCGAACTGCACACCGAGCTCCAGGCGGTGCAGCGCAACCTGCCCAAGAAGCCCAACCAGACGCAGATCGAGCGCCTCGACATCCTGCTCCAGGAACTGGGCATCCTCGTCGACACTCTTAACGACGCCTCCGATCCCAAACGCAAGGACGCCCTGGCGCCCTTCGAGCGCAAGGCCGGGCGTTTCGTGGAATTCCACGAGGGCGAAGCCGCCAAATAGGGACCTGCAAGTGCGTTTATCAAAAGGGATTTGCAGAAACCCGGCTCATAGGTACATTGTGCAGCGTTCAGCAAAACAGGGGGTTGTCGCCGCAGCGGCGGAGGCAATCCGGATCACAAATCTGTGCCGATTCGAAAACCTAAGGAGGCCAGTCACATGGCACACACAGTCACATCTCCGTGCGTCGGTACCCGCGACACCGCATGCATGAAGGTCTGCCCGGTCAACTGCTTCTACGACGTGCCGCTCAGCGAGTTGGGCATCGCCGACCCGGCCGGCGCCGCCGGCAACGAGGAACTCAAGAAAATGCTCATCATCCATCCCGATGAGTGCATCGACTGCGGGCTGTGCGTCCCCGAATGCCCCGTCAGCGCGGTCTTCCCGAACGACGAAGTCCCCGATGCCGACAAGAATTACATCGAGATCAACGCCAACTGGTTCCAGGGCAAGGATGCCGAGACGCTCGACAAGTACCGCATCACCCCTTGAGTCCCGTACCCACAGCGGAACAAGGAACCGCCGGGCGGCGCAGAGCCCCCGGCGGTTTTTCTTTTCCCGCGCATCACGCCCGCCGACGGTCCCGACGCTTCAGTTTTCTTGAAGGCCCTCGATGCGTTGCCGCCGGACGCGCGCACCACGTTCGACCAGGAGTTCGAGTTGCCCGGCATTCCATCGCCGCAGCCCGGCAAAAAAAAATTACGGTCTCCTTCTTACCGCCCAGCGTGAAACGATAACCGCGCATCGTCAATTGCCCCGTCCGATGGCTCCAAACTGAGCTCCGAGGTGCGCCGTTTCGTTCTTGTAAGTCCAATAAATCCGCCTTCCGCACGTAGTGCAAATGTGACGGATAAGTACGCAAAGGGCCATTTTGACCCACCGACGCGCTCAAAAAACTAGAACACAAGTCCCTGCTTTAGGTTAGAAATCCCGGCATCGCCGGAGCCTGTCCTTCGTCTAATTAAGAGAACGCCGCCGGCCGCACCGCTCGGAACCGCCTCAATGCTTGCAACGCCTCAGCCCGCGACCGCCGCCCCGCCCGCCGCGACCGCCGGCAAGGCCGTGCCGGGCTCGCTGGAGGTGCCCTGGGCCCGCGACCCCGTCGCGCGCGCGCTGCGGGCGATTCGCCGCCGCCAGCACCTCTACACGCTCCTGGCCGTGGTGGTGGGCGCGGCGTCCTTCCTGCTGCTGTACCTCCTCCTCGAGATGGGCGGCGACCGCATCTGGGAGTTCACGGGCCTCACGCGCATCACGCTGCTGCACGCGGCGCTGGCCGCAGCGCTGATAGGAGGTTGCTCAATGGCCGCGCTGATCCTGCTGCGCGGGCGCAACCCGCTGGCCTACGCCCGCGCGGTGGACCGCGCGCTGGGCTTGAACGACGACGCCCTGCTGACCTACGTCGACCTGCGCTGCCGTGCGAAACTGGAAGCCAACGAGCGCGACGCCGCCGAGATCCTCGCACAGGAAGCCCGCGAGCGTTTAGCGCAGATCGACGCTGACCGCGTCGTGAGCTTGCGTGCGCTGGCTTGGGGCGGACGCGCGGCCGGCATACTGCTGGCGCTGCTGCTGGGCTTTGCGCTCTGGTGCGGCTCGACCTTCGGCCTGACGCTCAAGCGCGCCGTCATGCCATGGCTAGACCTGCCTGCGCCGCGCGAGACATGGATCCAGGCGGTGGCGCCGGGCGACGCGCGCATCGCCGTCGGCGAGCCGGTGCGCTTCGAGGTGAAACTCAGTTCCTCCAGCATGCGCCCGCGCACCGCATCGCTGCGCTACCTGATCACGGGCGAGGACGAGGAGCGAGAGGTCGCGCTGCCGGCCGTCGAGTCCGGCGTCTACGCGCTGGAACTGCCCGGCTTTGCGCGCCCGGTCTCCTACCGCGTCGAATGCAACGATGCGCACAAGGGCCCCTTCTACCTAACGCCGGTCGACCGCCCGCTGGTGACCGCCGTCAAGTTGCGCGTGCAGCCGCCCGTCTACGCGCCCTACGCGCCCGCGCGCGAAGTCGACGGCGGGCACGTTGAGGCCGTGCGCGGCAGCCGCATCGAAGTCGAAGCCTCCGTCTCGCAGCCGCCGGCAACCGCGTCCGTCGACGGGCGGCCCGTCGCATGGATTGAGGTGGGCAGCCGCCGCCTGCCCATGCAGATCAAGCGCGGCCGCCTGTATGGCTCGTTCAATCTCACCGCCGACGCGTCGTATCGCATCGGGTACACCGGCGCGTCGGGCTTCGAGAGCAGCCCCGGCGTGCTGTACCAGGCCAAGGCCCGGCCCGACGCCGCGCCCACCGCGCTGCTGCAGCGCCTGGGCGTTCCCGAAGGCCCGTCGTCCGCACCGGTGACCGCCGACGGCGTCGTGGTACTGCGCTGCCTGGGCAGCGACGACCTGGGCATCCGCAATGCCACGTTGCGCTACCGCATCGAGGGCCAGGAGGACCGCGCCAGCGCCTGCACGCTGCCCGCACAGGACCAGGCTCTGAAAATCGTCCGCACCATCGACCTCCCGAGTCTGGATGCGCGCGCCGGCCAAGTGCTGGGGTGCGAATTGGCCGTCGAGGACAATTTCGTGCCCGAGCCGCACCGCGTCGTCAGCGCGACGCTGCGCATCCCCATCGTCGCGCCCGATCCCGCCCAGCCGAAACCGGAAGCGCCGCCGACTGAGCCGAAGGATCCGTTCGAAGACCTCAAGGAGGAACTCGAGACCGCCAAGCAGGCCGATCCGAAGGGGACCCAGCCCGGCACACCCGACGAGCAGGCGAATCTCGACGAGAAACTCGCGCAAGAACTCGACGAACTCACCGGCAAGCAGCAGCGCATGCTCGAGGAGTTGCTCAAGCGCCTCAAGGCAGAGGACAAGCCCAACCAGGAAGAAGCGGAGAAACTGGCGGCCGAACAGGAGCGCCTCGCCGAGAAGCTGAAGCAAATGCTCGACAAGATGGAAGCGAATTCGCAGGAGACGGCCGAGGCGAACCAAGACCAGCCGAACGATGAACAGCGGCTCCAGGACATGGAACGCCCACAGGAAGACGAGAAGAGCGCGCAGGACGGCCAAGGCAAGCAGGGCGACCAGAGCGGCGATGGCAAGCAGAGCGAGGGCGGCAAGAGCGGCGAAGGCAACGAGAACGAGAGCAGCAAGAGCGGCCAAGGCAAGCAGGGCGACCAGAGCGGCGATGGCAAGCAGAGCGAGGGCGGCAAGAGCAGCGAAGGCGACCAGAGCGAGGGCGGCAAGAGCGGCCAAGGCAAGCAGGGCGACCAGAGCGGCGATGGCAAGCAGAGCGAGGGCGGCAAGAGCGGCGATGGCAAGCAGAGCGAGGGCGGCAAGAGCGGCCAAGGCAAGCAGGGCGAGGGCGGCAAGAGCGGCCAAGGCAATCAGGGCGAAGGTCAGGGCGAAGGCGAAGGTCAGGGCAAAGGCAAGGGTCAGGGCGAAGGCGAAGGTCAGGGCAAAGGCGAGGGTCAGGGCAAAGGCGAGGGTCAGGGCAAAGGCGAAGGTCAGGGCGAAGGCGTAGGTCAGGGCA
>JAKLKQ010000031.1:0-8176 GCA_023150555.1 Planctomycetota bacterium | reverse complement strand
AAGGCGAAGGTCAGGGCAAAGGCGAAGGTCAGGGCAAAGGCGAAGGTCAGGGCAAAGGCGAAGGTCAGGGCAAAGGCGAAGGTCAGGGCAAAGGCGAAGGTCAGGGCAAAGGCGAAGGTCAGGGCAAAGGCCAAGGCCAAAGTGCGCCAAAGGTTGGACAAGGTTCCTCGTCCGGCAATTCGCCCGGGGGCGGCGACGGCAACACAATCCAGAACGACAAGCTCGGCGAGGGTCCCGACTTCAAGGAAGCGGATATCTCGGGCGTGGAGCGCTCCCGCGAGAGCGCAGAGCGTTCGCTGCGCATGAAGTCGATGCAGGACATGGCCAGTGCCGTGGCCAAACGGCTGCGCGATGGCAAGGTCGACGGGGAGACGGCTAAGCTCGCGCGCGAAGCACTGGATGGGCTCAGTGCGGCGGGCCGGCGCTTCGACCAGACCGACCGCGATAAGATGGCCAAGACCGCCGAGGCCCTCAACAAGGACCGCGCTCGGTCCGAGAGGGACGGCGACCCGGGCAAATCGCCCGAAGGCCGCGTGCGCGAGCAGCTGACGGGCATCGGCAACCAACTCGGCCGCATTGAACGCGACGGCGAGGCTGCCGAACCCGATCCGGTACAGCGCGCCATCGAGGCCGGGCAGGCCAAGGTCGCGCCCGAGTACCGCAAAGCACTTGAGGCTTACTACAAGGAAGTCTCGAAGTAACTCGGCTTTTGCGGCCGCCCGCCGCTTGGCACCGCCCCTACCTTTTTATATCATCCTCATTCAGATTGCCGCCGAGTGGGTCTACGAGGGCAGGTAGCCGCCCCTCCCGGCGTCAGATTGGCGTGAGGCTGCCCGGCTGCGGCCTGTCAGTTTGAACCGCGGGCCCCTCAAGACGGAATGCACCATCTGCACTCATTATTGCAACCCATTTAAATGCCTATCTTTACATATTGCTTGATCCTGCACGTCCCTGGCACGGGCTTTGTTAAAAGCGGATCACCGCAGATGTAGTGTGATCGATAGCCGCGGGTGATTTTTTCCTGAGCGAGTGAACGTCCAGGCGGCGCCAACCGGCTCGCTGGACTGCACAATGCGTAGAATGGAGGATTAGCTCCATGGCCAAGCAACTGGCCTTCGATACCGAAGCCCATCACCGGATTAAGGAAGGCGTGGTCAAGCTGGCCCGCGCCGTCAAGTCGACCCTGGGACCGCGCGGCAAGAACGCCGTGCTGGACAAGTCCTGGGGCGCGCCCACCGTCACCAAGGACGGCGTGACCGTCGCGGAAGAGGTGGAACTCGAGGATCCTTACGAGAACATGGCCGCGCAGCTGGTTAAGGAGGTCAGTTCCAAGACCTCCGACGCCGCCGGCGACGGCACGACCACGGCCACGGTGCTGGCCGAGGCCATCTACCTCGAAGGCCTGAAGAACATGATCGCCGGCGCCAACCCCGTACGCATCAAGCGCGGCCTGGACAAGGCCGTCGCGGCGGTGGTCGAGGCGGTCAAGAAGCAGGCCGTGCAGATCAAGGGCAAGGACGACATCTTCAAGGTCGCGATGATCGCCGCCAACGGCGACAAGGAAGTCGGCCAGCAGATCGCCGACGCCATGGAGAAGGTCGGCAAGGACGGCGTCATTACGGTCGAGGAAGGCAAGAGCCTGGCGACGGAAGTCGACGTTGTCGAGGGCATGCAGTTCGACCGCGGGTATCTTTCTCCCCACTTCGTCACCGATGCCGACAGCCTGGAAGCGGTGATGGAGAAGCCCTACATCCTGATCTTCGAAAAGAAGATCGCCAACGTCCGCGAACTGGTACCGCTGCTGGAGAAGATCAGCAAGGCCAACAAGGAACTGCTGATCGTCGCGGAGGACATCGAAGGCGAAGCCCTCGCGACGCTGGTCGTCAACAAGATCCGCGGAATCGTCAAGGTCTGCGCCGTCAAGGCGCCGGGCTTCGGTGACCGCCGCAAGGCCATGCTCGAGGACATCGCCATCCTGACCGGCGGCAAGGCCATCTTCGAGGACCTGGGCATCAGCCTGGAGAAGGTCGAGATGGACATGCTCGGCACGGCCAAGAAGGTCCGCGTCGACGCCGACAACACCACGATCATCGAAGGCGCCGGCAGCGACAAGGCCATCCAGGGCCGCATCGCGCAGATCCGCAAGGAAATCGACAGCACCACCAGCGACTACGACCGCGAGAAGCTGCAGGAACGCCTCGCCAAGCTGGCCGGCGGCGTCGCGCAGATCAACGTCGGCGCGGCCACCGAGTCCGAAATGAAGGAAAAGAAGGCGCGCGTCGAAGACGCGCTGCACGCCACCCGCGCGGCCGTCGAGGCCGGCGTGGTCCCCGGCGGCGGCGTCGCCCTGATCCGCGCCCAGGAAGCCTTGGCCAAGGTCAAGGGCCTAACCCACGAGGAGGAGGTCGGCGTCGAGATCCTCCGCGCGGCGATGGAAGCCCCCTGCCGCCAGATCGCGGTCAACGCAGGCATCAGCGGCAAGGTCGCGGTCAACACGGTCAAGGAAGGCAAGGGCGCCTACGGCTACAACGCCGACACCGGAGAGTACACCGACCTGATCAAGGCCGGCGTCATCGATCCGGCCAAGGTTACCGTCTCGGCCCTCCAGAACGCCGCGTCGGTAGCCGGCCTTCTGCTGACCAGCGACTGCCTGATCGCCAAGATCCCCGAGGAAGAGAAGGAACACGACCACAGCCACGGCGCTCCCGGCGGCGGAATGGGTGGCATGGGCGGGATGGGCGGGATGGGCGGGATGGGCGGCATGGGCTTCTAAGCCGCCGCTAAACGACACCTTCACACGGATCACGGAAGACCGGTTTAAAAGGAGACGACGGACATGGCCACGGCCACTGCAAAGAAGACGAAGCTGGAACTGGTTCCCCTTGACGACCGCATCGTCGTCAAGCGCCTGGAAGCCGAAGAGAAGACTGCCGGCGGCATCGTCCTGCCGGACACCGCCAAGGAAAAGCCCCAGCGCGGCGAAGTGATCGCCGTCGGTCCCGGCAAGCAGCTGGACAGCGGCAAGCGCGCGAAGGTCGAAGTCTCCGTCGGCGACACAGTCCTCTTCGGCAAGTACGCCGGCACCGAAGTCAAGGTGAGCGGCTCGGAAGTGATCATCATGCGCGAGACCGACATTCTGGCGAAGCTGTCGTAAGCGAACCGGGACACCCACGGAACGGATGAAGCGATAACGGAGATTCATGGGTCATGGCTAAGCAACTGCTGTACTCGGACGAAGCCCGCCAGAAGATGCTCGGCGGCGTCAAGAAGCTCGCGCAGATCGTCGGCCTGACGATGGGCCCCGGCGGGCGCTGGGTCGCCTACGAGAAGGGCTTCGGCGGACCCGCTGTCGTCAACGACGGCGTGACCGTGGCCAAGGAAGTGGAGCTCGAAGATCCTTTCGAGAACATGGGCGCGCAGATGGTGCGCCAGGTCGCCAGCAAGACCAACGATGTCGTCGGCGACGGCACCACCACCGCCACCGTCCTGGCCTCGGCGATCTACCGCGAAGGCCTGCGCTACACCACCGCCGGCCACAACCCGACGGCCCTCAAGCGCGGCATCGACGCTGCCGTAGAGGCCGTCGTCGAAGCCGTCAACGCCCAGGCCAAGCCCTGCAAGGCGCGCGAAGACATCCTCCGCGTCGCTACCGTCAGCGCCAATGACGACGAGCTGATCGGCGGCCTTATCGCCGACGCGATGGACAAGGTCGGCAAGGACGGGGTCATCACCGTCGAGGAAGGCAAGGGCACCGGCACCGAGCTCGAAGTCGTGCAGGGCATGCGCTTCGACAAGGGCTTCCTCTCCCCCTACTTCATCACCAACCCCGACGACATGACCGCGGTCCTGGAAGACGCCCTGATCCTGATCTACGAGAAAAAGATCAGCAGCCTGCGCGACTTCCTGCCGGTGCTCGAGAAGGCCGTCCAGGCCGGCAAGCCGCTGCTGGTGATCGCCGAAGAGATCGAAGGCGAGGCGCTGGCCGCGCTGGTCATCAATAAGCTGCGCGGGCTCTTGAAGGTCTGCGCCGTCAAGGCGCCCGGCTTCGGCGACCGCCGGAAGGCGATGCTCGAGGACATCGCGGTTCTGACCGGCGGACGCTTCATCAGCGAGGACCTGGGCGTGAAGCTCGAGTCCGTCGAGCTGGCCGACCTGGGCACCGCCAAGCGCGTCGACATCGACAAGGACAACACCACCATTGTCCAGGGCGGCGGCAAGAAGGCCGATATCAATGCCCGCGCCGGCCAGCTGCGCGCGCAGGTCGAGGCCACCACCAGCGACTACGACCGCGAGAAGCTGCAGGAGCGCCTCGCCAAGCTGGTCGGCGGCGTTGCGGTGATCCGTGCAGGCGCGGCCACCGAGACCGCCATGAAGGAGACCAAGGAGCGCGTCACCGATGCCGTCAATGCCGCCAAGGCTGCGGCCGAGGAAGGCTTCGTGCCCGGCGGCGGCGTCGCCCTGCTTCGCGCGGTGCCGGCCATCGAGAAGGCCGCTTCGAAGCTGAAGGGCGACGAGGCCTACGGCGCGGAAATTGTCGCAAAGGCGCTGGTCTACCCCATCCGCACCATCGCCGACAACGCCGGTTTCGACGGCGAAGTCGTCGCGGACAAGGTCAAGAACGGCAAGGGCGCCTTCGGCTTCAATGCCGCCAGCGGAGAGTACGAGGACCTGGCCAAGACCGGCATCATCGATCCGGCCAAGGTCGTCAAAAGCGCGCTGCAAAACGCCGCGTCGGCTGCGGGCCTGCTGCTGACCGTCGACACGATGGTTACGGAGCTCAAGGAGGGCGAGGCCGGCAAGAAGCTGGTCGCTGGCGCCGTACATTAATGCCTGACGCCGCCTGACGTCCGGCCCCTCGGGTCGCTTCAGGCGGCACGAGGGGCTTTTCATTTACGCCGTACGGAGGACGGCCAGCCGATTCCGCAGGCTGGCCGGGAACGAGAGATGCCCGTGTCGAAAACGAAACGCGATTACTACGAAGTGCTGGGCGTCGCCAAGACGGCCACCGCGGACGAAATTAAGAAGGCTTTCCGCGAAGCCGCCAAGAAATGGCATCCCGACCGCAACCTGGACAACAAGAAGGAAGCTGAAGAGAAGTTCAAGGAGATAGCCGAGGCCTACTCGGTGCTCTCCGACGACGAGAAGCGCAAGCGCTACGACCAGTTCGGCCACCAGGGTATGCACGGCATGCCCGGCACGGACTTCTCGGGCGTCAGCGTCGAGGACATTTTCGCCAGCTTCTTCGGCGGGCACGGCGGCGGCTCGATCTTTGACGAGATCTTCGGCGCCGGCGGCGGCATGGGCGGCGGCCGCTATGCCGGTCAGGGCGCCTCGCTGCGCTTCGAGATGGAGATCTCGCTCGAGGAGGCCGCTAAAGGCGTCAAGCGCACCATCGAGATCCAGCGCGACGAACTCTGCGAGACCTGCGAGGGCTCCGGCGCCAAGGCCGGCACCAAGGCGACCAAGTGCAACTACTGCCGCGGCACCGGCTACGTAACGCGCAGCCAGGGCTTCTTCACCATGCGCGGCACCTGCCCCCGCTGCAACGGACGCGGTGAGACCATCGAATCCCCCTGCGAGAAATGCCAGGGCAGCCGGCGCGAGCGCAAGAAAGTGCGCCTGGAGATCCCCATCCCCGCCGGCATCGAGGACAACACCCGCATCCGCCTGGCCGGCGAAGGCGAACCCGGCGACGATGGCGGCCCGCGCGGCGACCTGTACGTCTTCGTACGCGTAAAGGAGCACCAGTATTTCGTGCGCCGCGGCAACGACCTGCTGATCGAGATGCCCATTCCCTTCAGCATGGCCGCGCTGGGCGGCGAGATCGAAGTCCCCACGCTGGACGGCCGCGTGCGCCTGAGCGTGCCTAAAGGCACCCAGTCGGGGCAGCTGCTTCGCCTGCGCGGCATGGGCGTCACCGACGTCCACGGCTACGGCAAGGGCAACCAGTTCGTCCGTGTCGCCATCGAGACGCCCAAGAAGCTGACCAAGGAACAGGAAGAACTCCTGCGCAAGTACGCGGAACTCGAGAAGGTCAGCGTCAAGCCGCACGAACGTTCGTTCTTCGACAAGCTCAAGGACCTCTTCGCCGAGTGACAAGGCCCAAACGATGATGACTCAAAAGCCCGACGATAAGCCCAAAGCCGCGACACCCGCTGAGGCCCCCGCGAAGGACGCGCCCAAGGAGAGCGCTGCCGCCGAGGCGCCCTTCGACGCCGAGACCGAGACGGAGGCGCTGTGCGCGTCGCTGGAGAAGGCATTCCGCGCGGCGATCGGGCAGATGCCCAATCAGCTCCAGCTCAGCGAAATCCACGGCCTGCAGGCGAGCATCCGTGATCTGGTCAAGCGCGCCGAAGACGAAGGCACCGGCGCTATCCTGCAATTGAATGCACTCACCGAAGAGCGCGACCGCCAAAAGGCAGACGCCGAACGCGCGCGCGCCGACTTCCTGAACTACCAGGCCCGCGCGAAGAAGGACCGCGAGCGTGCTGAGGAACTCTCACTGCGCGGCTACGTCAGCGACCTGCTTCCGGTGCTCGACAGTCTGGATCTCTCGCTGGCCAACGCTAAGCAATCCGACGCCAGCGTCGAGACCGTAGGCCAGGCGCTTGAAATGATCGCCGACGCGATGAAACAGGCACTTCACGTTCGCGGGCTGGTACGCATCGAGCCGCTGGGCAAGCCATTCGATGCGAACCTGCACGAGGCCGTCCACAAGCGGCCCGCAGATCCCGCGAAGAAGGAGGAACCGGGGCAGGTGGTGGAAGTCTTCCGCGCCGGATACCTGTGGAAAGGTCTGGTCCTGCGTCCTGCGCAGGTGCTCGTCACCGATGGCCCGCCTGCCGAAAAGAAGGACTGACACTCGGCGCGACGCGCGACGATTCAGACTTGAATCACAAAGCCTAAATGGATGTTACGCCACGACCATGGCGTGCAGCTCGGCCATGCGGCGTTCGAGCGACTCCTGGTCTTCCGCGTCGAGCACTTTCGCGTCGCGGAGGGCGACCAGCCCGGGGTAGGCGCCGGAAACCAAGTCCTTCGCGCCCTGCAACAGATCGTCGATCACGGACTTCCGGAAACGCCGCGCCTTCTCCTTGCCCTGCGCGTCGGACGCACCAAGGTGCTTTCGCGCGGCGATGCGCGCCAGGGACTTGAGGATCTCCTCGCGGTCTTCGGGGTCGAAACGGCCGTCGGTGCGGCGCTGCCCCGTGATGGCAAGGCCCACGCTCAGCGCCGCGACGCTCGACTCGGGGAAATCGGCCTCGCCCAGGATGCGCGTCATCGCGTGCATCACCGGCGGATGGCTCAGGCGCAGCGCCAGCGCCTTGAGGATCGTCAGGCGCAGCTTGGGCGGCAGTTCGGGCTGGCAGCCGATCTCCTGCAGGGCCTGGACGACCGTCATCGCATTGGCGGGGCCCCAGACCAGCTCGCCGTCGACGATCTTGCGCCAGCGCGAGACCAGTTCGGCGGTCAACTCGGCGGCGATGGCCGGCGGGCAGCTGCCGCTGCGCGCGATGCGGCTGACGCCGGCCAGCGCGACAGGCAGCTTCTCGACGAGGTTGTGGCCACCGGTGATCTCGATGGCGTTCATCTGGTCGGCGTCGTAATTCTGCGTCGGCAGGTCATCCTGTGCCTCGTCCATGGTACGGCGCAGCAGGCCCGTAACCGTGGCGATCAGTTCGGGCGTCGCGCGCCGCGCGGCCGCCAGCCAGGTCAGCCCCTCCAACGCGCCGGTCTGCACGAAGACGTTTTCGTCCTGCACCGCCTGAAGGAGCGAGCGCGAGACCACCTCGCCGGCCTGCTTGGTTGCGGCGGGGCTGGACGCGAGCTTGCCCATGGCGGCAAGGACGGCACCGCGCCCGGTGAATCCGGTCTCCAGGCTGACCTCCTGCAACCGGCGCAGGATCCCGGTCACCGCCTCGCGCGTGGGTTCCATCTTGCCGCGGGGCACGTTCAAGTCGCGTGCAAGATTGCCCAGGATGCGCACGGCCTGCTCGCGCCGTTCGGCGGGCACCTCGGCAGATAGGCGCTGCGTCAGCGCAGGGATGGCCGGAAGGCCCATCTGCGCGATGCAGTCTTCGGCGATCTCTACTTCCGTCTGGAATCCGAAGTCGGTGATCGAGCTCAGGAAGGCGTCGGCGAGCTTTGCGCGCGTGGCGTCGCTCAGATCCGGATC
>JAKLKQ010000030.1 GCA_023150555.1 Planctomycetota bacterium | reverse complement strand
GGCGTTCCCTCGACGCCCCCACAAACTAGGTTTCGGCGGGGTGCCCAAGGGACTTAAGAACTTTTCAACAGAGCAACTTCTCATCAATCCTCTCTCGAAACAGGAACAAAGCCAACCCGTGCTCACGGGCAGGAATTCTCCAGTCGCACAAATACTCCATCAAAGCGGTGTATTTATCTCGCAAATTGGCCTTGTTCATTGCATGCTTTTGCTTTCGCACTTCTTCATCCATTGGGCCGAACGGCACATTCGCCCCGTGCAAGATTGCCGAGGCAATGAATGCATCCTTCCCTGAGGCATAAACTTCAACAGCCCTCCAGATGCAATCGTCTATCCTGCGCAAGGAAAGTCTTGTAACCCCAGGGCCACCATCCACCTCCTTTGACTGCACGATCTTCCAATACCGCTCAGGCCACCCCTTCCCGGGTATCTGATCCAACACTACCTCCAATGAGCTGAGCCAAAGGCCGTGCTCTGTTAAGCAAAAAACTCCTTTTCGCCCAGGACATTCCGGGAGAGGAATTTCACCCGCCTCCTGAGGCCCAAGCACCAACAGTAACTCTCTCTCTCCGATCATTTTCACCTCTCTCTATTGCTTGACTGCAAGAAACGTGTTCGATGGCCCAAAAGCCTTCTCATAATTTGTCAACGAATCATATACCATGCCGTTTTTTCCTTTTGCTGTTTTTCAGTTTTTTTGGATCTTGCTGTTTTCCGTTTGCCGTTTTCCGGCCTCACCCCTCGCCGCTGACCCCTTACCCCTGGCAATACGCAATGCGTATATTGCACCCGGCGCAATGTAACACATCCACGATGTGCAACGTAACACCCGCCGTTCACGTAAACCCTAATTGCACCTTGTTGAATTCGCATCGGGAAATAAGGACTTATGGGAACGCACGATGTGGCCATTACAGCATATTCTGCATAACACCCATGGTGCATAGGTGCTAAGTCGCGAAATTTCGCGACTGACACTTTGCGTCACTCGCCAAATCTCGTGACTTCGATTTTCGGGATTCAGGGCCGGTTGAGTCGGACCTTCTCGGCGATGTCGCGGAACTCCTGGCGCGAGATCTGCTCGAGCGCCTTGCCGCGTCGGCGCAACTCTTCGCCGAACTTCACGGCCTTCTCCTGCATGATCTCGTGAGTCTCTTTGCTGCCGCCTACGAGGTGGAAGTTCTCGCCCTGGGTCACGCGCACGTGCCCGTCCCGGTTGTCGAGCCCCAAGCCCAACAGCAGCGCCCGCTTGGACTTGCGGGATTTCTTGGGCGTCTTCTTCTTGGGCTTCATACGCACCACCTTCGCAGGTTTCCCCCTCCAACTTACGGATCGACCGAATCGCGCGGCGGCTTCGACGCGTCGGTCTTGACCAGGAACTTGTCGAAACGCGGGCCGTCTTCCTTCACGTTCAACTCCAGCGTGTGCTTGCCTTTAGCGAGCTTGAACGCGACGTCTTCGCCCGTCTTCAGGCACGCCCACCATTCGAAGCCCGGATACGAGTTGCGCCCGTCGCCGCTGATCGTGTGCCACTCGCCGTCGTCGATGCGGAAGTAGACCGAGTCGCCGCAGTTGTCCAGCCACCAGGCGCGCAGGAAGACGTAGAAGGTGTCGTCCCGCGGTAACTCGAACTCGTACTTCATCTTACCGGGCTGCTGGCTGGGCGCCTTTTCCCGGTCGCCCAAGCCGCACTGCTCGATCACGCCGTCAGGCGCTTCGATGTAGAAGACCTGCTTGCCCATCGTCATCGTGCCGCGCTTCAAGGCCACGACGCCTTTGGCCGGGTCCTTCTCCTCCCACGAAACGAAGTCCTCGCACTCGATCAGAACCTTCGCCGGCATAAGGAGTTCCGGGCCTAAGTCGGTGGGATTGGCTGGCTCCGAAGTGGCAGGCGCTGGCGGCTGTTTCCCTCCGATCAGGACCACGCCTCCGACGAGCGCTACGATGGCGACGAGGGCTATGATTCCGCGCATCGAGGTGTTCCCTTCCGCATGGCCGTCTGCCCGAAGGGGCGTTTTCACGGCACTGAAAAATATCACAAATCCTTTGCCGAATCAAACTTCCGCAAACGACGCGGCCTCGGCTTCTACTCCATTAGACGCTCTCCGAGGTGGGTTGCTCGCCGGGTTTTTCGCCGGAAGGCTTCGCGGGCTCGTCCGGCTTCGGCTTCACCGCACCGCGGTTCTTCAGCACGATGATTTCGTAGACGATCACCCCCGCCGCAACCACGCCCAGGAAGATCCAGAGGTAGTGCTTGTTCTCGCCCAGGACCTCCTCGGCTTCGTGCCCATATTTCCAACCGAGCCAGATGCTTATGGGACACGTAATTATGGCCCGCGCGAAGTCAAGCAGGATGAAGCGGCCGTAGCGAATGCCCATCGAACCGCTCAGGAAGAACGTCGGCGCGCGCACGCCCGCCAGAAAGCCCGCGATGAAGACCGTCTTCTTTCCGTGGCGTTTGAAGAAGCCCTGCGCCTTCTCTATCCCCCGTTCACCAATCAACTTATTGAAAGGCCAACGCCGCATCAGAGCCAGCCCGTAGTGCCGCCCCAGCCAGTATGTCAGACTGTCGCCGACCATGATTCCCAGCATCGCGGCCAGGATCATGATGTTCACGTTCTCGTCGGCCTTGTGCGTGACGTAACCGGCGACGAGGAACGTGAGTTCCTCTGGAATCGGCAGGCCGACGCCGCAAAGCACCAGCACGCCGAAGACGATGGGATAGCTGCCGTGCTCGAAGAGGTACTCCAGCATCGGCTGGATCTGATTGATGATCTCCTGCAAGTCTTTAATTCTCCATGGTTTGCCTGGCAGCGGCGCGCCCAAAACGCGCCGGGCAGGTGGCCTTGAAGGGCAGCAGCTTTCTATTTAAGCGAAACGGCAAGTTCCGCCTCGAAATTTCCAAAAATCCGGCCGAACTGTTTCAGCGCGGGCCTCGTAGTCCTTTCAGTGCCGGTCCCCTAACTTAGGGAGTGCGGGGAGTGCACATGTGCTAACCGCTTCGCTGGATTAGAGATGTGACGGCGGCTTGCAGCGAATGTTTGCCACAATAGGGATTTGAAAAGAGTGAAAGCTGTGGTGAAATGCCCCCTTGTTTTTGCGGCGACCGGACGCCGCGGGGCACGAAAGTTCTGGGGAGTGGTCGCCAAACCTGAGGAGGTCGCATCGATGCTAGGAACGCTTGCCCGTAGGAAGACCAAGGGGTTTACCCTTATTGAGCTGCTGGTCGTGATCGCCATTATCGCGATCCTGGCTGGCCTGCTCCTGCCCGTGTTGGCGCGCGCCCGCGAGTCCGCGCGGCGATCGTCCTGCATGTCGAACCACTCGCAGATCGGCAAGGCCTGCGTGATGTACTCGAACGTATCGGCTAACCTGGGCTCGTTCCCGCACTACACGGACGACGACGCCCTGCACAGCCTGAACCTGCTCTACACCTCGTACGTCAAGGACGCGCGCGTCTTCCTCGACCCGTCCGTCCGCGGCGGCACCATCACGGGCCTTGAGGACATGACCGACACGACCAAGACGCCCAACATGGACAACAGCATGACGGCCTACGGGTACGACCAGACGCACGGCCAGGAAGACGGTGTCCCGGGCATCACCGGCTGCTTTAAGGGCTCGGGCAACTCCGGCGCGCTCACCAGCGCGGACAACTCCACCAACCATGGCCAGTCCGCCGGCGTCGGTTCCGGTCAGAACCTCCTGGTGGCTGCGGGCAGCGTCGAGTGGTACGACGTGGCCTGGAAGGACGTCAACGGCCAAAACGACAACTTCTTCGTCGCCGGTCCGGACACGGCCGGTATCGAAGACACCCTGCTGAAGGACGGGCCGTAAGCCCAGCCTTCGCGACCTGCCTGACAGGCGGCGCATTCAAGACCCCTCCCATTCGGAGGGGTCTTTTTTTTTGTGCTTACGCAGCAGCTGGTGGCACCGAATGCATTGGCAAAAAAACCGAAAAGCATTGTATGGTACTGGTACGTGGGGCGTCGCTATTTTCGGGGTGGCAGTCAATTTCCTCCTGGCTGCCGGTGTATTGCCATGGTTGCCAAGCTTCGAACGGGGCCAGAGGCCCGCGGGAGTACCTGCTTGCCGGCGCCAGAAAAACCTCGGATCTTTAACATCTTTGCCCGCACCGGGTTGGCGCTGGGCGTGCTGGCCGTTCTGGCTGGCTGCCGCGTCGATACCCAGGTCGTCACGGAGGTCGCCGCGGACGGTTCCGTGGTGCGTCGCATCGTCTACGAACTGAAGGACGTGGAGCGTGTTAAGGAGTCCGAAACCTACCCGGCCAAGGCCTACGTCGTGCCCAAGGACGAGTTCTGGAAGGTCGAGGAAGACACGCAGACCCGCTTCGCCGCAGAAGCCCGCATCAAGGCCGGCGACCCCATTCCCGGCGGCTACGACCGCCACATCAAGATCCTCGACCGCCATGCCCGCAACACGGTCAAGCTGACGATCCGGGACCACTTCCTGGGCCGCTCCTTCACCTACGAGGAGACCTACGCCGACGCGCTCGACGCGAAGGAGTTCGTCCCCACGCTCCTGGCCGAGTACGACCGCTTCGCCGACGGCCTGCTGGCCGGCGCGAGTAAGGAGTTCGGCGCGACACACAGCCTCGAGTCCGCTGAAACCTACCTGCGCAAGGAACTGCGCGACGTGGTCGAGAAGGCCGCGAAGCGGACGCTCGAGAGCGGCATGATCCCGGCTCTGGGCAGCGCCACTTGGAGCCTGTACATGGGCGGGTTCCCGCTGCGCAACTTCGACGCGCTCGCCAAGGCAGACCCCCGCGACGTGCTGAACATGCTGGTCCTGCACTGCTTGCGCAAGATTCAGCTCAAGCCCGAGAAGGAATTGACCGTCGACAAGGAGGCCTACGAGAAGCAGCTCAAGGCCCTGATGGGCGGCAACGTCGACGAACAGTCCGCCGCGCACCGCGCGCTGCTGGCCATGGGGCCGGCCATCGAACGCCGCGTCGCCGAGGCCGCCCGCAAGGCCCGCAAGGAGGACGCCAAGAGCGGCGTGACTGTACGCCTGACCGACCTGGAAACGGCCCTGAAAGAAGCAGACGGCAAGCGCATGGAGGCACTGGTACAGCGGCTTTCCAAGGAGGTCGAAGAGCGTTACCTGAAGCCCGCGGAGGCCGAAAAGGCCAAGACCGAGGCCACTCTGGCGAAGCTCCTGGGCGGGCACCTCGAGGCCAACTTCGCGCCGTGCGGCTTCTCTTTTCTGAACCGAGTCAAACTGCCGGGTGACCTGCTCGATGTCGACCGCATTGGCGTCAAGCTCACCGACGGTTACGTGCGCTGGAACTTCGACGCTCTCAGATTCTACCACGCACCGCTGGTGTGCCGTGCGCGCTCGGTGGTCTGGGACGACAAGAAGGTCGCGGCGCTCTCGCTGGGCCTGACCGGCGCCGCGGGCACCATCACCCTACGGATGCGCTCCGACATCGAAGCGTCCGTTAGCGTGCTGGGGGACGAGGACTGCGCGAAGCTCACCGCGGCCTTCGGCAAGAGCGTTGAGGCCAAGGCCCGGGACCCGTTTGACGCCCTGGCCGCCGACGCGAGCGCCAGCAAGGAACTCAAGGACTGCCTGGCCGCGATCGCGAAGATCTTGGACTCCTCCAAGTAGGCCATTCCCGTAACTCAATACAGCAAATATTGTTACGTTGTTTGAGCGGCCGTGGATTATGCGTGGGACAGGTGCAATTTCGCAGTAGGCCGCAGCCCTGGACCGACCTACTTAGGCAGCGGATATTTTTTAGGTCACATATCCTTAGCGGCATCTCGTCTATGGAACGGACAAGAGGACTGGAGAAAACCGCCATGAAAGCCTTCCGACTCGCCTTCTGCGTGCTGGTCCTGGCCAGTGGCCTGGCCGGCCGTTCTTGGGCGTCGCAGTCGAGCGAGCCCGTCGTCACTGTCGTCGAACTCTTCAATGGAACGCTCGTGCGCGGCATCATTCTCAAGGAGAACGAGCGCGAGATCGTGGTGCGCACCTGGGTCGGCGACAAGACGGTCAGCCGCTCGGAGATCACCGAGATTCGTCGCAACCTCACCGCCGAGGAACGCTCCACGATCCTCCGCGGCATCGACCCCGGCAAGGACTACGCCGATTGGCAGGCTCGCGACAAGGCCCTCGCCGGCCGCCGCGACGTCGAGACGCCCGTCGTCCAGGCGCCGCCGTCCCGCGAACGGCCCGTCGCACGCCCCGAACCGGTCGAGCGGCCCGCCCGTTCCACCGCCGAGTCCTCCTATGGCGCCGCCAACCGCGGCACCTGGGCCGAGCGCACCGCGGCGGGCCTGGAGCGCCACGTCAGCTTCGACTTCGAGGACACGCCGCTCAGCGAGGCGCTGCACCTGGTCGCCACCGTCGCCGACCTGAACATCATCGTGAACCCCAAGGTCCGTTCTACCGACCCGCGCGTGACGCTGAACGTCAAGCAGATGGACGCCGGCACCGCACTGAAGTGGATCACCAAGCTCTCTGGCACCTACATCAGCGTCGTGGACGAGGCCCTGTACGTCACGGATACGCCGCCCAAGGAAGAGGAAGACGAGGAGCGCATGGAGTTCGCCATGCTCATCACCTTCAACAAACTCGACGGCAGCCTGATGCCGCCGCCCGGCCAGCCCATCACCGACCAGGAACGCATGGCCCTGGCGCAGGCGCTGTTCGAGAAGACCAACCCGAAACCCCAGGACTTCCCGGGCCCGGACATCGGCCTGGTCAGCGACGACGACCAAGCCAGTTCACCGTTCGGGGTGAACCCCTTCGCGCCCGGTCGTTGAGACAATAAGGCGCTGATGGGGGCGCGGGGCGCTTGAAACGAATCCCGATCAGGAGGTAAGGTATGGCCATCGGTGGTGGCGGTTCCGGCTCGGCAATCCTGCCCCCGAAGGCGGCGGAGAACCCCTTGGTCATGCAACGCATTCCCACCCTGGTCGGCGTTGGCGGGCATTTTGCCGGCGAGGTTTACGCGTTGGAATACGGCAAGACCATCTCCGTGGGGCGCAGCCGCGAAGCCGATTTCAGCCTGCGACGCACGCAGGTCTACCGCGGCCAGAAGCCGGAGGAACGCGAAGGCGACGAATCCGCCAAGACCGTCAGCGCCAAGCACTTCGAGATCACGATGTACAACCTCGGCTCCATCGAGATCAAGAACCTCAGCTCCAACGGCACCCTCGTCGACGGCGTGCTCATCAAGAGCCAGATCATCTCCGACGTCGCCAAGGCCAGCCACGAGATCCGCTTCGGCGCCGACGAGGTCCTCAAGCTCGAGATGCGCGTCCACGAAGACCTCTAAGTCCCCGCACGATTCAAGATCCAGTTATCCGGTTGCGCCCGCCATGCGGGTGCTTCACGCATTGACGCCGGACCCGCTTTGGCGCATTCTTACCTATGTACGGTGAGTCTTGGTAAACCATTGGCGGCGAAGAAGGTTATGGCCGACAAACACGCCCAGGCGAGCGTTCCCGACAAGCTGCAGCAGGCCGGGGGCCTGAAGCCCGGCGCCGCGCGCGCCGTGCACGAAGCCAGCGGCATCGCCGAGGCCGACGTCTACGGCGTCGGGAGCTTCTTCCACCTCCTCGCCGAGCCCGGCGTGAAGGTCCGCGTCTGCACGGGTCTGAGCTGTCTTCTGAAAGGTTCCGCCGAACTGCTCAAGCAGGCCGAGGCCGCCGGCCTGCCGGTGCGCGCGTGTTCGTGCCTCGCCGCCTGCGACCGCGCTCCGGCCGTGCTGCGCGACCGCAGCGTGCTGCCCGACGTCACGACGGAGGACCTCGCGCGCGCCAAGGGCGACTGGACGAAGCTCGCCAGCGCCGCTGGAAAGGGGCCCGATTGGCGTGGCGCGATCGGTCCGGCGAAAGACGATCCCGAGCGCCTCGCCATGAATCTCGCCGGGGCACCCGACTTCAGCTGCGCGGCCTTTGCCAAGGCGAAGAATCTGGGCGCGGAGAAGGTCATCGCCGAAATCGAAGCCTCCGGCCTGCAGGGCCGCGGCGGCGCCGGATTCCCGGCTGCCTTCAAATGGAAGAGCGTGCGCGGGCAGAAGGAAGCGACGCGCTACGTGGTGCTGAACGCCGACGAGGGCGAGCCCGGCACGTTCAAGGACCGCGAAGTCCTGCTGCGCCGGCCGGACAAGGTGGTCGAAGGATTGGCCATCGCGGCGCTGACCATCGGCGCGCACGAAGTCTACTGTTACCTGCGCGGCGAGTTCGACGGGCCGTGGCGCGCGCTGGAAGGCGCTGTCGCCGAGGCCGGCAAGAAGAACCTCTTTCCCGGCATCTCCTTCCATCTGCACGCGGGGCAGGGGGCCTACATCTGCGGCGAAGAGACCGCGCTGCTGGAGGCGCTGGAAGGCAAGCGCGGGATGCCGCGCCTGCGCCCGCCGTATCCGACCGAGTTCGGACTGTGGGGCAAGCCGACGCTGATCCACAACGTCGAGACGATCTCGTGCGTCCCAGCGATCGTGGCGAAGGGCGGAGGATGGTTCAAGGCGCTCGGCAAGTCCGAGCCCGGCACCAAACTCTACTGCGTCAGCGGGCATGTGAAGCAGCCGGGCGTCTATGAGCTTCCGCTGGGCTCGACGCTGGACGACCTCGCCGCGGCCGCAGGAGGATACGCCGGCACGCTGAAGGCCTTCAGCCCAGGTGGAGCCAGCAGCGGCTTCCTGCCTGCCTCCGAACGTACGCGTCCGCTTGCGTACAAGGCCCTCGCCGAAGTGGGCTCGATGCTGGGCTCGGCAGGCGTGGTGGTGCTCAACGATACCGTCAACGTCGCGTGGGCCGCGCGCGAGCAACTCGTCTTCTTCGAGAACGAATCCTGCGGGCAGTGCGCGCCCTGCCGCATCGGCACGCGCTTCCAACGCGTCTCCGTCGATCACCACTTCGACCGCGCCAAGGCCGGCGCATCCGGCGACGACTTGAAACTCGTGGCGGAAGTCGCCTGGGAGATGAACGAAGGCAGCATCTGCGGGCTCGGACAAGCCGCTAGCTTGCCGCTGACCAGTGCGTTAAAGTATTTCCCGAAGGACTTCGAGGCAAAGGGCGCGCGGCCATGATCCAGCAGGCGCACATCATGCTCAACAGCAAGCCCGCCGCGTGCCGGGATGGCGAGACCGTGCTGCAGGTCGCGCAGCGCGAGGGCGTCTTCATTCCCACGCTCTGCCACGACCCGCGCCTGAAGCCCGCCGGCGCCTGCCGCACGTGCCTGGTCGAAGTCGAAGGCCAGCGCCGCCTACTGCCGGCCTGCGCGACGCCCGCCGCCGCCGGAATGGTCGTCAAGACCGACAACGATAGGGTCAAACGCCACGTCAAGGGCCTGCTCGCGCTGTACCTCGCCGACCATCCGAAGGACCGCGCCAGCGAGACCGGCGCGCCCGACCAACTGCTCGACCTGGCCGAGCGCTTCGGCGCGCCGACCGACTGGCCCGCGATGCCGAACGTCCGCGCCGCGCGCCCCGGGGATGCGAACCCCTACGTCCACTTTCAGCCCGAGAAGTGCATCGCCTGCGCGCGCTGCACGCGCTACTGCGCGGAAGTCGAGAGCGTCCACGCAATCACCCTGGCTAACCGCGGCAGCCTGACCACGATCTTCACCGCCGACGGCCGCGGTCTGATGGACACGACCTGCGAACTCTGCGGCGGCTGCATCGACACCTGCCCGACGGGTGCGATGACCGAGAAGAAGCCGTTCCTTACGAAGGCCAAGCCCGAGCGACAGCTCGAGAAGGTTCGCACGACCTGCAACTACTGCGGCGTCGGCTGCCAGATGGATCTGAACGTCGACCACTCGGCCAACGAAGGGCGCGGCAAGGTCGTGAAGGTGACCAGCCCGCCGCCGGGCACCACGACCAACGATGGAAACCTCTGCGTGAAGGGCCGTTTCGCGTACGATTTCCTCGAGCACCGCGACCGCCTGACTATGCCCCTGGTGCGCGGCGACGACGGGAAGTTCCACGAGACGACCTGGGAGGCCGCGCTGCAGGCCGCCGCGCGCGGGCTGCTGAAGATCAAGACCGAGCATGGCAGCGACGCGCTGGGCTTCATCTCGTCTTCTCGTTGTACAATGGAAGAGAACTACCTCGTCCAGAAGCTCAGCCGGTCCATCTTCAAGACCAACAACGTCCACCAATGCGCCGCGACGTGACACGCTCCTACGGTGGCCGGTCTGGTCACCACCTTCGGCGCGGGCGCGATGACGAACTCGATCGGCGAGATCCGTGACGCCGATTTCCTGTTCGTGACCGGAAGCAACACCACCGAGGCGCACCCCATCATCGCGATGGAGATGAAGCGCGCGGTCAGCCGCGGCGCGAAGCTGGTCGTTTGCGACCCTCGCAGCATCTGGCTGACCGAGATCGCCCACCGGCACCTCAAGCTCCAGCCCGGCACCGACGTCTGGCTGCTCAACGCGATGGCCCACGTCATCGTCGTCGAGGACCTGGTCGACAAGGATTTCATCGCGCAGCACACCGAGAACTACGAGGCGATGAAGGCGGCGGTGCTGAAGTACCCGCCCGAGGAAGCCGAAAAGATCACCGGCGTTCCGGCCGAGGACATCCGCGCCACCGCGCGGGAATACGCCGCAACGAAGAAGGCGGGCATCTACTACACACTGGGCATCACCGAGCACACCCACGGAACCGACAACGTCTACTGCCTGGCCAACCTCGTGCTGATGACCGGGCACCTGGGCCAGCCCAACGCGGGGTTGAATCCCCTGCGCGGGCAGAACAACGTCCAGGGCGCCAACGACGCCGGCGCCACGCCGGTCTTCTTTCCCGGTTACCAGCGGGCCGCCGACGAAGAGGTCGTCGCGAAGTACGAAAAGATCTGGGACACGGACCTAAGCCGTGCGCCTGGCCTGAACCTCAACGAGATGATGAAAGTGGTCGGCAAGAAGATCAAAGGCCTCTTCATCATGGGCGAGGACATCGTGCTCAGCGAGCCCAACGCCTGCAAGCTGGAGCAGGGTCTGAACGGCATCGAGTTCCTGGTGTTGCAGGACATATTCCTTAACGAGACCGCGCGCTACGCCAAGGTTATCTTCCCGGCGACGGCCTTCGCCGAGAAGGACGGGACGTTCACCAACAGCGAACGCCGCGTCCAGTTGGTGCGCAAGGCCGTGGAGCCCCCGGGGCAGGCGCGCGCCGACTGGCAGATTCTCGTCGACCTGGGTAACGCCTGCGGCGCGAAGTGGAACTATTCGAAGCCCGCGGAGATCTACGACGAGCTTGCGAGGCATGTCCCACGCTTCGCAGGGATAAGCCACGCGCGAATCGAGAAGGAGGGCGGCCTGCAGTGGCCCTGTCCGGCAAGCGACCACCCCGGCACGCTGTTCCTGCACAAAGGCGGCGTGCTGCGCGGTAAGGGGCTCTTCGAGGCCGTCGAATACCGGCCTTCGAGCGAGTTGGCCGACAACGAATTCCCGCTGATTCTCTCGACCGGCCGCACGCTCTATCACTATAACTCCGCGACGCAGACTCGCCGCGAATCGGGCCCGCACACGAAGCAGCCCGAGGCCTTCGTACAGATCCATCCCAAGGACGCCGAGCGGCGTGGTATTGCCGACGGCGAACTGGCGGAGGTCTACTCGCGCCGCGGCAAGGTGCTCTGCCGCGCGATGGTCACCCGCGAAGTGCGCCGCGGCTGCGTCTGGATGCCTTTCCACTTCGCCGAGGCCCGCGCGAACACGCTTACCACCGACGCCGGCGACGCCGTTACCGGCACCGCCGAGTACAAGGTCTGCGCCGTCGAGGTCCGCAAGGCTTCCGTGCCCGAGCCCCAGCCCGCCGACTGATGCCTCCAGGTTCCGAACGGTGGAACTTTCATTCACCCGGATGCACCGGCATTCGGCGGTGTATCCGCTAGGATACGCGCACCGATCTTAAGGAGAATCGCGCCATGACCGCCGCCGGCAACCTCAAGCAGGGCATCCTGGACTACATCTGTAATACCGTTGAGGTGCAGATGGCGGGGGAGGCCTGGTCCGCGACGCGGCCCTACAACTGGCAGGTGGTCCGCGCGCTGGCCTACCTGTACACGCTCGAGGGTTCGCCATTCAAGGGTTCCGCCAAGGTCGCCGACGGCATGCGCGAGGTGTATCGCGCGATCCAGTCGAACGCCGAGGCGCCCGACAATCGCCTGACCGGACACCTGGCCGAGACGCGCCTGCTGCTCGACGAGGCCGGCGCGCTGGATCTGCTTCCGAAGCTCGACGACCAGGTCGCGCGCGGCGCCGCGCATCTGTTCGAGCGTCTCGATGACATTCGCCACCTCACGCATTTTACGTCGTCCAACAACGGCACCAGCACCAACCACGTCGCCGTCTACGGCGCGTCGGTCTATCGCGCGGGCGAGGTGCTGAAGCGCGAAGATTACACTGCGCTGGCGCGCGACACCTGGTTTCGGCTGTGCGACGACCAGCATCCGGACGGCTTCTGGGCCGAGACGACACCGGGCCCCACGCCCAGCTACAATAACCTCACCTTCTGTTGTGCCGGCCGCATGGCGCGCTACACCGGCGAGAAACGCTTCCGCGAAGCCGCGCAGCGCGGCGCGCGCTTTCATCGAGTCTTCTGCTACCCGGACACCTGCGATCTCGAGACCATCGATGGGCGCGTGCGCTACAAGAACCACCCGCACTGGTGGGGCGGCTTTGTCTGCAGCGAGACGCCGGACGGGCGCGGCTTCATGGCCGCGAAACTCGCGACCCTGCGCAAAGTTTGGCCGCCCAGGAACATGGGCACGCACGGCGGCGAACTGCTCGCGCTGATGAGCGAGGACCACCAGTATTGGATCGACGGCCCCGAAGCGCCGTGGGAGCAAAGCGGGCCAAACCACGTAGCCGAGTTGCAAGGCGTGCCTGGCGGCGTGCGCAAGCAGGGGCCCTGGTTCGTCTGCCTGCAGGGCATAGCGCATCTGCTGCGCGGCTGGGGCGGCTTCACCATCGACCGCACCAGCGTCTTCAGCCTGTGGCACGAGAAGACCGGCCTCATCGTGAACGGCTCCGGCGAGCCCGGCATCCATTCCGCGCAGAGTATCAAGATCAACCTGCCGTGGGACAAGGAAGCCCCGCCGGTGCCCGAGACCGCTCGTGTGGACATGGGCGCGGCCGGTTCGAAAGAGCCCGCACGCCTGCACGCCGAGTTCCGCGGCGGGACGGTGCGCATGGATGTGAACTTTGTCTCGGGCAAGGAGGTGGCGCTGGACGTGAAGGCGGGGATGAACCGCAAGTACTATCCCGCCGAGTTCACGCTTCAGCTGGAGCTTCGCGAGGGCGATCGCGTCAACGGCGAGGTCCTGGGCGAGCACGCCGTCGAGTTCAATGCCGATCGCCTGAACGGGCGTCTCGATGCGGGGCGGTTCGTGATCGAGTTCCCTGCCGCCGGCGCGCGGCTGGTCTGGCCGCACGACCCGTACAATCCCTACGATGTCGTCAACAAGCGCTCGGCCAGGAGTGCGTATGTCTCGCTGCTCAAGCTGCCGCTGGGCCCGGATGGGGCGAAGATCGTCTTCAAGATACCCTAGCTGCGCTGACCCTTCGGCGATAGAATCCGCTCCCTCATCATTGGGAGAGCACCCCGCGTGGCCAACGGCAGCCGACTTCCCGATTCCAGCATTCCCGACACCATCCGCCGCAACGCGGAACTGGTTGTCACGTCCATGCAGGAGAAACTGGGCCGCAAGCTCGACTACGATCGCGAGTCGGTGGCGTGGCTCGACGAGCACATCGAGACCGTGCGCAAGGAGCTGCCTGAGAAGGCCCTGCCTCTGTTCGTCAGCATGTACGGCAGCTACCTGGGCTGCTGCCTGATCAAACGCTACGGAGGCAGCTGGCAACAACACAACCAGCAGTGGGCTGTCGTCTTCGAGAACAAGAACATCGCCTATCCCCTCGTGAAGATGTCCAAGCGCTTCACGAATGGACGCGAGGACTCCATCCTGGCCTTCTTCGACGAAGAGCCTTGATCTAACCTGTAAAACCTTTGCCAAGAAAGAGTTACGGGTTTGCTGGGCAGCTGAGTGCGCCACGATTGGTGGACGCATAGGGCCCGCGAATCTCGTCTAATCCCTTGATGGATAAGTGACTTACCGCGTTCTGGCTGGTGTCATATCCAGAAAGGGATCGCTAAAATGGCGCGCCCGCCGGGCCAACCCGGGAGCCTGCGCCGACTCGCGTTCGCGAGTCGCGGGCTGGGTATTGCGCTCGCCGCCTTTTTGTGCGCTGTCACATATGCCGAGACCGGCCCCGCTGAGAATACAACTCCGGCCCTCGATGCCGGCGATGCGCTGCAACTTACCGTTACGCTCGATCCGCAGCAGGCCGCAGCGCGCCCGGAGTTCAGTGCATGGCTCCTGAAGTCCGACGAGGAAGTGCCGCCGCCGGGGCGCAAGCCCGCAGGGTTGGTGCAAGCATGGCCCAGCGCGACGCGGCCCGGCACCTGGCTCGTCCACGTTCGCGGGCTGGCGCCGCCCGAGGACGGCGTGCAGGCGCCCGATAGCTGGGACGTGCTGTTGCGCTGGAGCACGCCCGAGGGCGAGCGGCGTTTCCCGGGCGCGGTGCGCTTCAAACGCGGCGCGCCCGACGTGGTACTGCTGCTCGACGGATCCCTCTCGATGGGCCGCAACGACCCGCGGCTGATGCGTGTCGAAGCCGCGCGCGCGTTCGTGCAGTTCGCGCGGCGCTCCGGAGGCATCGGGCGCGTGGCGGTGGTTCAGTTCAGCGACAACGTCGTCACGCTCCTGCCCCTGACGCCCGTGGACCAAGCCGGCGCGTTCGAAGCCGCCTTCGCTACGGTCCGAGACAACGGGCAAACGGACATCGACGGCAGCTTGCGCCGGGCACTCGATATCTTCGCCGCGGCTAACCGGCGGGCCAGCGCTGCCGTGGTGCTGTTGACCGACGGCAAGCAGGAGCCCGGCGAGTACGCTGGCGCGCACAAGAAACTCGGCGAGGCCAAGATCCCGGTGCATACCGTGGCGCTGGGGAGCGGTGCGGACCGTGCGCTGCTGCAACGTATGGCCGAAGATACCGGCGGAACCTATTCCGAGACGCACCGCGACCAGGACCTGCTCAGGCTCTACGCCTCCATCGCCGGCCAGATCGTCGGCGGCCGTACGATCCTCTCCACGCCGCTGGCCGCCGGAGGGCAGGCGGCCTTCCCGGTCGACGGTTCCTGTGAGACGATCACCGCGGCGATCCGCGCCAAGAGCGGAGGGTCGCTGGTCCTTACACCGCCGGACGGCACGGCGGAATCGACGGGCGCCGAGGGGCAGCCTGTGTACTTCCGCAACGCGCCGAAGGCGGGACGCTGGACAGCCGGATGGTCTTCCGCCGAAGCGGGCGATGCGGCTTTGACCGTCTCCGCGCGTTCGGCGCTCTTCCCGCTCTTCTTCTGTACCTCGCACGACGGCGGCTCGTCCGTCGAGATCGATCCCGATGATCCGTTCGTGGCCGTTTCGCTCGCCGAGGCGGTGCACGCTGCGCCCGGCGCGCTGGTGGACGTGGCACTCGAACGCGGCGGCGGAGCGCCGGCCGTGCGCGCCACGCTCTTCGATGATGGTGCTCACGGCGACGGCGGGGCCAACGATGGCGTTTATGCCGGCGCGATTCCGGAACTCGGCGATATGCCGGGCGATGCAACAGGCACGATCGCGCTGACCGTGACTGGCACCCGCGCAGGCGGAGAGCCCTTCCGCCGCGAGGCGCGCGCGCGCTGGACGCTTCGGTGCTGGACGGGCCAGGCGCTGGATGCCGGCGGCGCGTTGGACTTCGGTCTGCGTTTTGCCGGCGAGGATCTGAACGCGGCGATCGAGCTTCGCGTGCGCGGCCGGGGTGGCGCCTTGCAGGCGGCGCTTGCGGCGCCCGCCGACGCTCGCCAAACCGATCTCTCCAGACAGGCAAAACTGGCCGATGTGCCTGCCGAGCTGCGCCCGCGCAAACCGGCTCGGGTTTCGCTCCGCATCGCGCTTCCGCCCGATCTGACGCCCGGCGTCTACGGCGGGGTCGTAGAAATGAAGCTGGCGCAGGGACCGGCTCCTTTCTTAGCGCTCGTGCCTTGGCGCGTGGAAGTGCGCGACGCCGAGTTGGCGATCGAGCCGCAGCGCTTGGAAATCGGGGAGCTTGCACCTGGCAGCGAGTCCGTGCGGCGCGTGCGTGTGAAGACCGGCGGCGGGCGCTTGGTGCTGCGGTACGCGGAGCTGGGCGCCGAGCAGGGACCCTTCCGTAATCCCTGGACGAGCGGGTTGATTGAGCCGGCGTTGAACCACGCGTCTGCTTTCCGTCTCGCCGGGCCGTCCATGGAGCAGGTTGGCGTGGGGCCTGAGGGCTCGGAGATCGAACTTCGGTTCGCGGCCGGGCCGTCGGCGCGGGGCGGCGACTACGTTCGTCCGTTGCGGTTCTACGACTCCCGCGGCGGGCTGCGCGGGCAGACACACGTGGCTGTGCGCATCGCCGCAGACTGGATTGAGGCAGGCGGGGTGCTCGACTTCGAACGCATCGAACCCGGCGATGCGCCGGTGCTGGACTCGACCGTGTTGCGCCCCGGCTGGGCACTGGCAGGCGGCCGGCCGCTGGCAGGGCATTCCGTTTACCTCGACCGAGCCGACGTGCAGGCCGAATGGGCGCCGGGCGCCGGGCCGACGGGCACGCTGCGGTTGATGGTGGCCTCCGAGGCTGCGGCGGGAGAGGTGCGCGGCTGGATCCGCTTCGAGTCCAACGCGGCGCTTACGTTGCTGCCGTGGCGCGCGGAGATCGTTCGCCCGTTGTTGACGCTCAGCCCTCCGGCGCTGGACTTCGGCGGCCTGATGGAAGGCCAGGCCAAGCGCCTGGCCGTTGAAGTCTCGGTGCATGCCGCGCGTTCTGTGCGGCTGCATGCCCAGGTTGAGGCCCCGCCGGCCAAGCCGCTGCTGCCGCACATTCGAATGCGCGACGAGGCGTTGTTGGCGCACGCGCCGGAACAAAACACGCACCCTGGCGACACCGCGCGCGTGGACGTGACGCTGAACGTTCCCGAATTCTCGCAGGACGGCGAGTACCATGCGCAAGTGGTGATTGAATCGCGGCTGGGCCGGCGCGTCGTGCCGGCAACCTTCCGCGTCGTCGCACCCGTGCCTTTGCCGGCCTTCCATGTTTCGCCCACCGAAGTCACCGTGCGCGTGGCCAACGGCGCGCCCGTCGCGCCGGTGATGCTGGCGCTGGTCTCGCACCGCGACGAGGAAGTTCGCATCGCGGCGGCTGTGGAATCCGATCCCGACTCCTCCCACGGGCGCGCCTGCGCGGAACTTCTCCGCCACGGCGAATTGCCGTCGGCTGCGATGGACCTGGTGCTTCCAGCGCGCGAAGAGACGCGCGTGCTGGTGCAGGCCGAACCCGGCGCGCGCGACGGCGAGATGTGCGTGGTGGTCTTCGAAGGCGGCGGCGAACGGCAGGCCGTGCGCGTCACTGTCGAACGCGACGACGCGGCCTCCGGCGCCCTGGCCGCGCACTCCAGCGCGTTCTTCGATTGGCTGCGCCTGCTCCTGTTCCTGCTGCTAATGCTGCTGGTCCTTCTGGTGCGCGCGCTCACGAAGCGGCGCTGGGTGCGGTACGCAACGTATGCGGTGGCCGTGCACGCCGGGCTGATGCTGATGGCCATCCCGGCCTCCGAGATGGTAGGTGCGCTTCCGACGGCGGTGCAGGTCACGCTGCTGGAGTCCCAGGAGAACCTGGGCTTCGAACTCAGCCCCGAGCAGCGCGAGCGCCTCGATGCGTTGAAGACCGGCCGCGAGGAGCTTGTCGCCGAACGGCCGCCCGAGTCTGCGCCGTCGGCGCTGGCTGGCGCACAGCACCAGGCCCCCAAAACCGAACCGAAGGAGGGGGAGACTGGTGCACCGGCCGCCTCCGCGGCCAAGCAGGAGGTCAGGCTTCCGGAGGCCCGCGCGGAAGCACAGATCCGCGAGTCCGAGCGCCTGCGCGCGACGCCGATGCGGGACGAGGCGCTGGCTGCGGAAGATCTCGCGCCCGTACCCGAGCCCACGTCCACGCCGCAGAAACCGGCCGAAGAGCTGCGCGCGCCGATCCGCGAGCCGGTGGCCCTTGCACAGGAGGCGCCCACGGTGCCGCCCGTGGAGGTGCTCCGCGAGACGCCGAATCATGAGGCCGCTCTGCCCACGCGCCGCGAGACCGAGCCGCTCGACGAACCGCTGGCCTTCGTGCCGGCAACTGCCGCGCCGCCCGTGTCAACGGATGCTCGGCCGACATCCGAAGCCCCCGCCGTCTTCGATGCGCCCCTTTCGTCGGAGCCGGTCAAAGCCGAGCCCGCGCTGGCCTCGCCCGCGACGTCCGACGCGCGGCCCGCGCAGGCGCCCGCGCAACCGTTGGCGGCGCCGGTGCCGAGCAGCGCGGCGCCACAGGCGAAGACGATGCAGGCGCAAAAAGGCAGCGCTGCCGGCGAAGCCGAACCTGCGGCCGGCGCAAAGCTGAGCGGCGCGCTGGCTCCTGCGGGCGGCGAGGCACTGGGCGAAGAAGGCGAAGAGGTTGCCGGATCGAGTTTCGGACAGCGCGGCGCGCGCGGCCTGCCCATTGGAGAAGGTTCCGAAGGCGCATTGGACGCAGCGCCCGTGCCCGGCGGCGGAAGGCCGGGGCCAACGACCCCAGGCGGATCGAAGGAGAAGGGCGGCGATGCGCCCGCGCAACCGCAGGGCGGAGCAGGCGGCACGGCTGCCCTGGCCGCGGGCGCCTTTTCGCGCGATACGGGCGGAGCAGGCGACCTGGAGCGCCTGTCCGGCGGCGGCTTGGCCCGAGTGCAGGCGGGCCCGGGTGCGACCGGGCAGGGGCTCTTCGAGCCCGCGGCGTTCGGTGGGCGCGAGCGGCTCGCCCACGCGGGTGGAGGCGGGCACGGCCGCGGAATGCTGGACACGGGCGGCGATGCGCCCTTGAAGACCGACGGCAGAGGCTTGGGGGCCGGCGGTACGGCAACCGGACCGGGCAGTGGCCAAGGCGCGCGGGGTAGCGGAGCGGGGAAGGAGGGCGGCGAGGCGCCGGGCGTACCGTACGGCGGCGGTGCCTTTGAAGGAGCCCTGGGCGCGGGCGGCCAGGGCAAGCGCCTGGACGGCAGCCTGCTGGCCGGCGGTGAGAAGGATCCGCCTCGCGGTGCCGGCGGCGCGCGCCATTTCGGCGGAATGCAATCGGCGCAGTTGGAACGGCTCGCGGAAGCGGTCATGCCCGGCGCCGGCCACGACGAGCGCCGCCTGGGCATGCGGCCACAGTGGGGTCCCTTGGTGGGATCGATCCTGCGCGTGACGCTGGGCCTTGCGCGGCACGGCGGCGACTGGAACTCTTCGCCCACGGCGCTGCATCATCTGGCGACGGCCTTCAAAGAGCGCTGCGGTTTACCGGAGGTGCAGGTGGACGTACGCACGGTGCCGCTCGATAACGTACGCGCACTCTCCGCGTGCCAACTGGTCCTGGTCACTTCCAACGAACCGATCCCGATGCGTTCGGCCGAGCGCGTCGCGATGCAGGCGTACGTCCTGGGCGGTGGGACGATGTGGATCAACGACTCGAGCGCCAGCAGCGACGAGCGATTCCACTCCGCGATCCTGCGCGACCTGGCCGAGGCCTTCCGGAACGTTCCGGTCCAGACGATCGACGTGGATCATCCGCTCTTCTGCAGCGCCTACGACCTTTCGAAGGGCTACAAGGGGTTCCACATTCCGCCCGGCGACAAGTACCGCGAGGAAAAGATCTCCGGGATCACGGTAACGGCCCAAGACGGCGCCGCGCGCACGGGCGTGTTCTACACGCGGAACGATTACGCCGACGGCTTGGAGATCGATCCCCGCATGTCCGCCGGCATGCGTTCGCTGACCGACCTGACCTCGGACGAGATGCTGGAGGGCTCGCTGCGCTTCGGCGTGAACGCGATCGCCTATGCGTTGGGCAGCCAGACTCCGAAGATGCCGCCACCGCCGGAAAGCACCGCGCACTTCGAGAAGATCTACCGTTACCACGGTCCGGCGATCAAACCGCTCGACGACTTCGAGCAGATCGCCTACGCCGACGGCGAGCCCGTCTGGCGCGCCGCGGAATGGGCCAACCCGGGTAAGGTCAGTTCGGCGTCGCTGGGCGGTAACCGGACGTTGAAGGTGGACTTCCAGGGCGGCGACAACCACAAGGCCGCCGTCGAGCGCGAAGTGAACCTGGACTTGAGCGACGCGAAATCGTTGGTCCTGGACCTGCATTCGTCCTTGTCCCACGGCTTGAATGTCTCGGTCCTCTTCCACGCCCGCGATGGTAGCAGTTACGAGAGCCGCCCGGTGTACGTGCGCCCGGGTTGGAACCGCAACTTGCGCTTCCCGCTGGGGCAGGGCGATTTCAAGAGCTCGAAGAACGAATGGAAGGCCTACGACCAGCCCTTCGAGCCGCGCACCAGCGTGCTGCGGCTGGCGGTTCTGCTCTACAACCTCAACGAAGACGGCGCGGCGATGATCGATTCCCTGCGGATCGAGCGCTGAGCGGCGAGCTGCCGCGTCGGCCGGCCTCACCGCGCCCTTGATTCACTCCTTCGGGCATCCGAAGCGAAAATTTCCATTTTCCGGGCGAACCCGGGCCGGACGGATGCTCGTACCGCTCAGGCCGTACTATGTTCAGTTGCTTCTTGCCTGCACACGTGCAATGCGCTTTCATTCAGCCGGCTTGTGAACGAGGATGAGAATTTCCTGGCCAGCACCATAAAAGGAGGCGCCATGCGCCGGCGCGGCTTTACCCTGATCGAGCTGTTGGTGGTGATTGTCATCCTGGCGATCCTCGCCGCGCTGCTGCTTCCGGTGCTGGCGCGCGCGCGCGAGTCGGCCCGCCGTTCTTCATGCACCAGCAACCATTCGCAGGTCGGCAAGGCGCTGGTGATGTACTCGAACCTGCAGCAGAACCAGGGGATGTTTCCGGACGAAGGCACCTCGGCGCTCTACTCGCTGAACTTGCTGTACGACCGGTACGTCAAGGATCCTCGCGTCTTCCTGTGCCCATCGGTCCGCGGGCAGGTCATCACCGGTCTTACGGCAATCCTGGATTCGAGCACCTCGCCGAACATGGATGACACGATGACGGCCTACGGGTATGGGCGAGGGCACCAGCAGGAAGACGGCGTTGCTGGTGTCTTCTCGGATTTCAAGGGTTCGGGAATCACCGGCAGCGACAGCTCCGCGGACAATTCCCACAACCACGGTGCGACCAACGGCATTGGCGCGGGGCAGAACGTCCTGTTCGCCGCCGGCAGCGTGGAGTGGTTTGACCGTCCGGTCCACGACGTGAACGGCCAGGTCGACCACTTCTTCATCGACGGGCCGGATACGACCGGACCCGAAGACAGCCTGATCGAAGGCGACTAAAGCTTTTCATCCAAGCGGTGGCGTCGCTGGGCGCGAAGGAGGTCGCGCGCCTGCCTGTAGAGTTCGCGTTCCTGCTCCTTCACGATGCGGTTGACGTCGTAGGCGATAAGACCGGCCTTCGCGCCGGCCGCCTCCAACAGATTCAACTCAGACTTCAGGATCTTCCCGTCCGCCATGGCTAGCAGGGCCATCTGAGCGATCATGCTGCGGGCTTCGCGCGCGTCGCCGGGCGTTCGCGCGTCCAATTGCCCGCGCATGGCGGCCGCGATCATCCCCTCCAATGCCTGGCGCCGGACGCCGTGGCGGCGCGCGATGTCCTCCAGCGACTTGCGTTCACCTTCGTCGATCACCTGGTCCGCCAGAATGACCTGAAGGACCCACGCCAGCATGGTCTTGTCGCGTTCACGGAGGGGGCCGCCTAGGGTCGTCTCGACGCGAGCGGCCCGGTCCAGAAGATCGGAATCGGTCACAGCGGCTGGCGCCGCCGCTGCCTTGGGCCCCAAAGTCTTCTGCCGCTGAAGCGCGGCGCGCAATTCGGCGGCGCGGCTGTGGAACCAGGGGAAGGCTTCGAGAAGCACCCAGTTTCGGGCGCCGTCGTTCAGTACTTCGCCGCAGTACTCGCAGGCGTTGGATTCGTCGCGGGTCTCCGGTGCGCCGCACTTCGGACAGTGCGCGGAGGAAACCGCAAGATCGGTGTCGGTGGCCGCGCAGGATTTGCGTCCGAGGACGAAGAAAGTGCGAAGCATGGCATGGCGCCCCGTGGGATGCACTTGCCCGCCGCAGTCAGTCTCGAAACGATTGCCGGCCCAGCGGACTTCTACCAGCGCGCGGTCCATGTCCTGCGCGTCGTCGGCGCGTTCGGCCAGCAGTACTCCTTGGGTCTCCACCGAGCCCACCGCGCATTCACCCCAATACTGGTATGCGCCCGTCTCTCCAATGGCTTCCTTGATCTCCTCGTCGAATCCACGGCAGAATTCCGGCGTGGCGCATTTGCGCAGGATCTGCGATTCGCCAGCGCGGCCGGCCATGACCCAGCGCCAGAAGACTACCGATGCCCGGTCTTCTAGATGCTGCAGGTTGAAGCCCGGATCGCGCGCGCAGAGTTCATCAACGCCGGACAGCGCGGCGGGGGTTGCGTATTGCCATTCGCATTCCTGGGTGATCTCGGCCAGGACCCAATCGTACTCACCGCTGCGCAGCAGAGCATCGCACTGCTGGCAATTCGCCGCCTGGTTCATGTCCACGGGCGCGCCGCAGTTCGGGCATTCGCCTTCCATCAGGCCCGCCTTGCCTGGTGTCGACCGCGCGCCCCGGCGCCGGAGGAAGGACCAGAACTCGACGAAATCCTCCTTGTCTCGAGACCCTTTGATGCGGTGGCCGTCCTTGGCCGAGACGCGGCAATCCAGGGCCGCGGCACAGATGCGAACGGTGAGGACCTCGAAGTGTTGGTGGGGAACGAATTCGGCCAGGCTGATGTTCGATATAGAGATGTCTTCCATGTGGTCCCGGTACCCGAGGTTCTTCTGCTCCTGCAGTTGAAGGGCGAAGCGTTCGTAGATGCCATCCGATACGAAGGGGCGCATCAGGGGCAGGTTGTGGTCGCACCAGGCCTGTTGGATCTTGTGGAAGGCTCCGGCGACGCGCTTCGTAAAAGCGGATTCCTCGAAGTCGGGGTCTTCGGCTTTCAACTGGTCCAGGGCATCGAAACGCCGCCGGTTTCGTGCTTCGCGCACGCCGCGGCTGATGGTGCCGGCGCGCCGGGCTTCGTCGGCTTTAGCGGCAGCGATTAGCATGGAGATGATGATCAGGATCGTCCAGACCACAAGGGCTTCGAGGAAGCTCCCGTTGCTACCGCCCCCTCCACCGCCGCTCCACTCGCCACCGCCAGAGTCCCAGCCTCCGCCACTTCCGCCGCTCCATCCGCCGCCTCCTCCACCTCCTCCGCCGTCATAGTCGCCGCCGCCGCCCGCACGCGCCATTGCGATCTGGACGGTGCCGCAGACCAGGAGCAGGGCGACTCCTGTCAGCTGAAATCGTCGGAGGAGGACGTGCATAGACGTCGCGCAGCCTTCTTTGGGTATGTGGGGCGATATGGTTCCGACGCGCATGGTACCGGGTTCCGCACGGCACCGAAAGAGCTGCGTGATCGACTCAAGTGAAGAGCCGGGTTGGACGATTCCTAGCCGGGGGTGTCTTCCTGTGCGAGGTTGCACCATGGGACTTGAAAAATTCGTCATTGAAGGCGGCCGCCCGCTCAAGGGCGAGGTAACCGTCAGTGGCTCGAAGAACGCCAGCCTACCGGTCCTGGCCGCCACGATCCTGACCGAAAGTCCCTGCGACATCGGCGGCGTGCCTCGATTGCGGGATGTCGACGTGCTGGTGCGCATCCTGCGCGAACTGGGGATGAAGGTCGAGCGCGACGAGATGGGGCGCTTGCAGACCCAGGTCGTGGACGAAAAGGAGATCACCGCGCCCTACGAGCTGGTCAGCATGATGCGCGGCAGCTTCTGTGTGCTGGGGCCGTTGCTGGCCAAGCGCGGCTTCGCGAAGGTCTCGCTGCCTGGCGGCTGCGCCATCGGCGACCGCCCCGTCGACCTGCACCTGAAAGGCCTTCGCGCGCTGGGCGCGGAGATCAAGATCGAGCACGGCTACGTGCTTGCGCGCGCCGACCGGCTGCACGGCGCCAACATCTACCTGGGCGGCCCGACGGGCAGCTCGGTGCTGGGCACCGCCAACGTGATGATGGCGGCGTGCTTGGCCGAAGGCACGACGGTGATTGAACACGCAGCGAGCGAACCCGAGGTCGTCGACCTGGCAAACTTCCTGGTGAACATGGGCGCGGCTATCGAAGGCGCCGGATCGCACCGCATCGTGATCCGCGGCGTGCGTAAGCTGGACGGCTGCCCGCACGACGTGATTCCCGACCGCATCGAGGCCGCGACGCTGCTGATGGCGGCGGCGGCGACTGGCGGCGAGGTCCTGATCCGCAACATCGACCCGACGCACCTGGAGGCCGTTTTCGACAAACTGCGCGAGGCCGAGGTGGGCTTTAACCGCAACTGCAAGACGGTAGCCGTGTCCGGTGACCGCCGGGCGAACGAAGTCGAGCTGACCACGCTGCCGTACCCGGGCTTCCCCACCGATCTGCAGGCGCAGATGATGGCCCTGATGACGACCGCCCGCGGCGCCAGCGTCTTCACCGACGCGATTTACCCCGACCGGCTGCTGCACGTGGCCGAGCTGAAGCGCATGGGCGCGCGGATCAAACGCATCAACAATACCTGCGTGGTCATCGGCGTGGACCGCCTGGAAGGCGCGCCGGTGATGGCCAGCGACCTGCGCGCGGGCGCGGCCCTGGTGATCGCGGGGCTGTGCGCCGAAGGCGAGACGACAGTCCGGCGCATCTACCATCTCGACCGCGGCTACGACAATCTCGAAGGGAAACTCAACCTTCTGGGCGCCCGCATCCGCCGCGAAGCGGACGAGGCGCCCGAGAAGCCGCCGGTCGTCTGAAGTTCATCCGGTCTCGAATCAGGAACCGCGTTCGACCTTAACGGGCTTGCCGTTCTGGTCATGGCTGCGCCAGGCGGCTTCGGTGAGTTCGATCACGCGCAGGCCGATCGTTGGCGGACAGCCGATCTCGCATTCGCCGTTGATCGCGCCGACGAAGTTGCTGTCGACGTTCATCCAGTCCAGTCCCTTGGTGAGTTCCAGCACCGGGCCGGATTTGCCGAGCTGGTAGGTGATCTTGCCGTTGCGGTAGTAGGCGATGCCTTCGGTTCCGACGATTGTGAAGTCCTCGTAGAACCCGGTGGGTGCGCTGCCGATCACGGAGATTGTGCCCAGGGCCCCGTTGGTAAAGGTTACGTTGACGGCCGAATTGATGTCGACCTCGGTGTCGAAGAACTCGGATCGGCAGCTGACTTCCTCGGCCTCAAGCCCTGTGGTCCACATGAACATGTCGAGCAGATGCGAGCCGCTGTCGTTGAGCTGCCCGCCACCGCTGAGCTTCTGGGTCTGGCGCCAGGTGCCGCGCACGGCGTTGAGCCATTCCTGCCCCTGCAGCGCCGCGACGTAGGTGATCTTGCCCAGTTGCCCGCTTTCGACCAGCTGCCGAAGGTAGCGGTAGGTGCCCTGGAAGTGGCGCTGATAGGAGATGCCAAGCACCTTCTTGGCCTTCTTGACGCGCTTGATCAGGTCGCGGGCGTGAGCGCTGGTGCAGGTCATCGGCTTTTCGCACAGCACGTGCAGGCCCTTGTCGAGGGCGGCGCAGATCTGTTCGTAATGAAGCGTGTGCGGGCTGCCGATCTCGATGGCGTCGAGGTCGCTCTTCTTCAGCATCTCCTGCCAGTCTTCGAACTCGTCGGCGTCCTTGTACTGCGGCACGCGGTCCTTGATGCGCTTGCGAGCATCGGAACTGGGGTCGGCCAGCGCCACCAGGTCGGCACCGCATTCCGCCAGGCGCTGGGCGTGTCCGCCCATGATACCGCCCGAGCCGATGAATCCGACACGGACCTTCTTCTTGTCGTTACCTGCTTTCTTCGCCATGACGCAACTCTCCTGAGCAGTTAATGCTCGCAAATGGGCCTGTGGGGAAGACGGGTTCAACTTTCCGGTATTGCGGCGGTGCGTCAAGCGCACGCCGCGGACCGGTTAGGCGTTACTTCGATCCGGACTCCTCGAGGATCTTCAGGACGCGGCGCTTGACGTTTTCCTGCTGTTCGCGCAAGCCGCGCGTCTGCTCGATGAACTCGGAAATGTTCTCCAGGCGTTCCTCGCGGTAGGTCTCTTCGCTGACTACCGTGAAACGAACGTCGGTGCTGCGCGGGTAGGCGATCTCGCTCTTGGCCTCGGCCTTGGGTTCGCCGGTGCCCGCGCCTTCCGCGTCGGGGGCCGCCGGAGCCGAGGGTGCGGCCAATACGTCGTTGGTGGCGCAATCGTCGTCGGCTTCCAGCCAGAAGACGATCTGGTCCTCGACGTTCAGGCTTTCCTGCTCCAGGGCCCAGGTGATCTGGCAGGGCAGGGTCTCCGCGCCTCCGGTCTTGGGCCGCTTTTCGTCGATAAGGCCGGTCAGTTCCTTGCGCTTGATCTTGGCGGATTCCTCGGTCTGGCCTTTCTTGGTGATCTTGTAGACCAGCCAGACCGTGCGCACGCCGAAATCGTCGCTGACGTCGAAGAGGATCTCTTTGCGCGCTTTGGCCGTGACGATGGTGTCGCGCGAAGGCCAGCGCAGCTTCACCGACGGTGCTTCGTCGGCCTGCGCGTCGACGGGGTAGACGACGGGCGGGCGGGGGTTGACGAGGCCGTCTTCGTCCACCATCTCCACGGAGAAGTTCGTGGAGCGGTCGATGAGGAAAGGCTTAGGGAGTTTCCATTCGCGCTTGTCGTTGCCGGCCTGGACCAGCGCAAGCTTCTGTCCGTCGGCGCGCAGGATCTGGGCGGACGCCAGCGCTTTGCTTGCTGTGATGGTGATCTCCGCGGAAGAACCCACCAGCGCTTTCAGTCCGCCGAACTTCTGCGGCTCGGAAGTCTTTCTGCCCGTGTAGGCCGGATAAATGTAGCGGATAGATCCTTCGCGCACCTCGGGGCGCTGCCTGACCTCGATCTTGGTGGGGATGCTGCGCGCGTCGCCGACTTCGGCGATGACCGTCATGTTGCCGAGGGCCTTGGCGAGTTTGCCTTCGAAGACGGTCGGGTCGTCGGGGGAGGGCACCAGTTCGACGGGCGTCTCGGTGCCGTCGTCCAGCCGGAAGGTCAGCATGCCGTTGGACTCGGGCACCACCGAGGCAGGGTCGATCCTCACCGTGACGTGCACCGGATCGCCGTAGGCCACGTAGGTGGACGGCGGCAGGACCTCCTCGATGCGCGTCTTGGTCGGGTACTGGTAGCGCGGGTGGACCAGGCGCAGCGCGAGGGCCTCGAAGTACTCGGGGAAGCGTACCACGCAGACGATCTGGATCAGCAGTGCGGCGCCGGCGAGTGCGAAGATCTTGCGCATAGTCTGTTTGCTGATGATGCGCAGGAAGTCCAGCGGTTGGGCGGCGGCCAGCGTGTCGGATTCCAGCGCACGCAGCAGGTCCGGCGAACCGGCGTACTCGCCCCGCGCCTGCGAACGCGACAGCTGCACGGTGGAGATCAGGCGGCCACGCAGGTCGGGGTTGCGGGCCTCGACGCGCAGCGCGATCTCGTCGTCGTCGGCGATGCGCCGGAGCGGCTTGAGGACGTGCAGGAAGAAGACGTAGCAGATGGCGCCGAAGGCCAGCAGCAGCGTGACGATGCGGCCGGCGTAGGGCATCTCGAAGAGCCAGTCGAGCAGGAAATACGCCAGCGCGGCGGCGACGACGGCCAATATGGTGCGCGCCAGGCCGGTCACGAGGATGACCGAGCGTTCCTTGCGCCGGACGGTGTCCAGCCGTCGCGAGATGTCGGCGAGCGTGATCATCTCAGCACAGGTCGCTCCGCTTGCGGATGAACCATTCCGCGCCCATGAAGACCGTGAACAGCAGAACCATCAGCGGCGCGTCCCACAGCGGGTCTTCGATGCGCTGCGGGTACGGCTTGATCGACTCCTTCAGTTCGGCCACGGCTGCCGCGGCTTCGTCGGCATAGAACATCCGCGCGCGTCCGGCGCTTTCTTCGGGAGCCGAGGCCTTGGCGATATTATCGAGCACTTCCTTCTTCATCTCCGGGCTGTCCATCTCGACCTGCGGGATGCGCACGGTGAAGTCCTTGTGCGCGGTGGCCTCGCCTTCACCTTCCTCGTCCTTGAGCGTGATGCGGAATCGCCCCAGTTCCTTGGTGTCGATCGTGGCCTTGAACATGCCCGGCTGCTGGACTTCGGGGCTCAGTTCGAAGGCGGTGACCTTGGCTTCGTTGTCTAGGTCGACGGCGAGGGCGGCTACCTTTTCGGCGGTGCTGGGCGAGTAGGTGTCCTTGCTCAGCACGCGCGCGGTGACCTGGACGCGGTCGCCCAAGGCGTAGCTGTCGGCGTCGGTGTTGATCTCGATGCGCGGGCTGCCGCCCAGGCAGTGCGCTAGGCCCAGGTACTGAATGGCGTGCCCGTAGAAGCGCGCAAGCGCGTCGGGACCCAGTTCGATGGGGTACCGCATGCGCCAGAAGTCGGCGACGGCGCTGTAAAGGATGCGTCCGCGGCCGACGCGCTGCGTGACCAGCATCGGTGCGGGGCCTTCGCGGCCGGTGGCGCGGGCCTGCCCGCGGATGCCGCCGTGCACCATCAGGACGGTTGCGCCTTCCTTGGCTTCCAGGGCGCGGTGGTACCAGTACATCTCGGGCATCATCTCCCACAGCGCCGCATTGTCCTCGTCGGTGCCTTCCATCGAGCCGGTGTCCAGGCGCAGCAGGCTGTGGGTCTTGCCTTCAGGCGTGAGCATCAGGCGGAACCCGTCGGTCACGGGCGATTCGCGTTCCTGTTCGGCGGTCACTTCAGGGTTGCGGTCGTACTTCACGGGCACCAGGTGTTCGATCTTGGTGTCCTTGTATGTGTCGGGAAAGGCGTTCTTGCCGGCGATGAACCAGATGCCGCCGCCTTCCTCAACGACGAAGCGCCAGAGATTGTCCAGGTCCTCGTTGCTGAAGGCCTCGACCGGCGTATTGCCGAAGACGATGGTGTCGTACTGGAACAGGTCCTCGCGCTTCGGGAACTCCTTGAGGTACATCTTGCTGCCCAGGGCCAGGTCGGCGCGGTCGGGCGTACGCAGGAAGAGGTTGACCTCGACGCGCTTGTCGCGCGTCAACGCCGTCTTGAGGTAGCGGTACTCCCAGCGTGGGTCGTCCTCGATGACCAGGACCTTTACCTTCTTGTCGATGACCTCGACCTCGCGCTCCTTGACGTTGTTGGCGGGCTCGATCTCGCCTTCCAACAGGGGCACTTCGACCTTTAAGGTGAAGGTGCCGGCCTTCTTGGGCTTGATGCGAACGACCTCGCGCTGCTCGCCGTTCTTATTCAGCGTGACGACCTTTCGCGCCAGTTCCTCGTTGTCCATGGTCACGACGATCTGGCACTGCTGGTCGGGGAATCCGTGGTTCTTCAGGCCCACGTAGATGGGCGCGGGGTCGTCGATGAAGACCTTGCTTTCCATGAACAGGTAATTGATCGCCACGTCGCGCGCTTCGGGCACGCCGATGCCGATGGGCAGCACGCGCACGGGCATGTCAGTGGAGACCAACACGGGATCCTCGCCCTTGTTGTTCGCGCCGTCGGTGATGAGCAGGATGCCGGCCAGGGGCTGGCTGTTCAGGCGCTGGGACAGTTCGCGCAGCGAGCCGCCGATCTCGGTGACCATGCCTTCGGCGGCGAGGCCGTCGAGCGCCGTGGGTTCGAGTTTCTTGCCGTCCTGCCCGGAAATGTCCGTCAGGTCGGCTCGGCGGGCGAAGGTGTACAGTCCGACATCGTATTCCTTCTGGAGCCGTCCGAGCAGGTCGATGTCCTTGTTTTTGAAGAGCTCCTGGACCAGCGCCATTCGATTGGCGCCGTTGATAGCGTCCAGGTCCTGTTGGCTGAGCGTCTGTGCGTCGGTCTCGCTCATTGGCTTCAGCCCCAGCACGTGCGCGGCGATGAGCTTGTCCTTCGGGTCCAGGTAGCGGTCCTGCCGCGACATCGACTTCGAGACGTCCACCAGCACTGCGACGCGGCTCTTGTCGACGCCGGTCTTGGTGATCTCCAGCACCGGGCCGGCCAGGATCACCAGGAGGACAAAGATGCCCAGGCTGCGGAACACGGCAAGCGCGATTTTCTTCTGCCGCGAGCAGTAGTCGGGCTCGCGCTTGTAGAACCACCACACGCCGGCGCACGCGGCTGCCGTGACGAGGATGAAGACGAGTACATGGAAGGCCGTCTCGAGGTTGGTCCAGTGGATGGACCATTCCTCGATGTTGCCGCCTTCCAGCCGGTCGGCGCCCAGGAGTTTAGCCAGGTACGGGTTCACGTTCGTCTCGTCAGTCCTTCGGCGCCCACAGGTGCGCCAGGATGGATTCTGCCAGCAACAGCGCGAAGACCAGGAACATGAACCACGGCCAGATCTCGGTGCCGTGCTTCTCCGAGGCCAGCTTGTTGGTCAGGTCCTCGCTCTTGGCCACGTGCACGAATTCAAAGCCCGGGAAGTCCATGCGCAGGCGTTCGGGGCTGACACGCGTCAGGTCGGACTCCAACTCGGACTTCGGGTTCAGGCTGTAGACCATGGGGCGCGCGTCGGCGCGGTCCAGCGCCACCTCGTAGAAGCCCGCGGCGTCGGTGTCGTTGAACTCGAAGATCGCGCGGTTCTCGGAGGCTTCGCCGGGCTGGATCTCGCGCGTGCCGATCACCGGCGGCGCGTTGATCTTCAGCATCGTGCGGATGTCGGCCAGGCTGACGTAGCCGCGAATGCCGTCGTTGACCGAGAGGTTCCGGTCCGGGTGGTGCCCCAGCGCCATGCGCTGCGCCAGGCGCTGCAGGACGATCGGGAAGAACGGTTGCGTCGGCAGGTTGCTCCATTTCGTCGTGGGCGGGAAGGGGAAGAGCACCACTTGTCCGGCGCCGACGCTGCGTTCGACCGCGGCGGGCTTGCCGTCGTCGAACCACGCGATGACCGATACGCCTTCCACGTCGCGGGGCTTGAGCCCGAAGGCGCGCCAGACCTTCTCGTCGCCGAGCAGGTCCTTGGCGTCCTCGCGCTTGAAGAAGGCCGTCACGGGGTGCGAGAGCTTGTTCTCGTCGCGCGCGAAGTGGCGGGTGGGCGGGAGCTCTTTGTTCTCCAGCTCCGGCACGCGGCCCCAGGCTTCCAGCACTTCGGCGGGCAACAGGTCGGCGCCGTCGGTGCCGAGGGCCTGGTTATAGTACGCCGGGTCGGTCTGGTCGCCGAGGAAGATGAACAGACCCATGCCCGTCTGCACCTGCTGCTGGATGATGCTCCACTGGTTGGCGTTGAGCTGCTGCACGTTGCAGAGGAACAGGGCCTGGTAGTTGGTCAGGTTCTTGTCGGCCAGGCGGTACGAGGGAATCGTCTCGGTGCTCACCAGCGGGCGCGTGTCGGGCTCTTCGGGGTCCATCGGCGAGAGGGCCGGGACGAGGAAGCCGGTTTCGCCCGAGTACAGGCTGTCGTCCTTGCGCTCCTTGCCGTCGACCAGCAGCACGGCGGTGGACTCGACGACTTCCACCGTGCAGAAGCGGCGGTTATCGGCGGCCAGGCGGTCGTCGCCCAGGCGCGCTTCGATGCGGTGGTCGCCGCCGCTCTGGAAGACGGCCAGCGCCTTGGCGGTGGTGATCTGTCCGGCGTCGACGTCCACGACGGCGTGCTCGATCTGGCGCTCGTCCTTGGTGCCCGGATCGACGAAGAAGTCGACGACGAGGTCGTTGACCGGCGACTGGCCGTGGTTCTTGATCTTGGCGACGAAGCTGACGGGCTGGCCGGGCGCGACGAGCGTGTCTTCGGGGGCCAGGTCCAGCAGCGCGCAGTTCTCGCCGCTGGCGTCGCTGACGTCGACGAGGTAGATGCTGGCCAGAGAGCTTAGTTCGCCCAGCAGGTCGCCCAGCGCGCCCTTGCCCTTCCACGCCTGCGCCTGCAGGTCGGTGATGATGTAGAGCTCCTTGCGCGCTTCGCTCAGCTTGGGGTTGTCCTTGAACTGCTTGCGCGCGAACTGCAGCGCCAGTTCCACGTCGGTGGCGCCGTCGCTGAGGAAGATGGACTTGTCGAGTTCCTTCTCGAGGAACGTGAAGTTCTGCGAGATGTCGCGCTGGTTCTCCTTGAAGCTGTCGTTGAACGTGTAGACGCCGCACCAGGTGTCCTTGTCGAGCTGCGAGAGGATGCGCTTGGTCAGGCGCTTGGCGGCCTCGAAGCGCGTCTCGCGGCCGTTGTGGAAGCCCATGCTGTAGCTGTTGTCGAGCAGGATGATCGCGCCGTTGCTGCTGTACGCGCCGAGCATGCTGACGTTGCCGGCCAGCGTCGGGCGCGCCAGGGCCACCGCCAGGCAGACGACGGCCAGCGCGCGGATCAGCATCAGGATCAGGTCGCGGATCTGCAGGCGGCGGCTGTTGCGCTGCAGGGCCTGCAGCAGGAACTCCATGGCCGCCCACTGCATGGGCCGGAAGCGCCGCTTGTTCAGCAGGTGGATGATGATCGGCACGCTGCCGAGCGCCATGAAGCCGAGCAGGAAGGGGTTGAGGAACGCGGGCCACACGGGCGGTTATCTCCGCACCCGCGCGAGCGCGCGGCTCTGCAGGAAGCTCGTCAGTGCGATCTCCAGCGGCTGGGCCGTGTTGATCAGCACGTAGTCGACGCGGTTGCGTTCGCACGCGGCCTTCACCGAAAGGATGTGCTTGTTCAGCGCCTCGAGGTAGCTCTTGCGCAGCATCCGGGGCTGGCAGAGCACGTCCTCGTAGCCTTCCAGGCCCTCGAACTTGATCAAGCCGTCGAAGGGGAATTCCAGTTCGTAGGGGTCCATGATGTGGAAGACGAGCACCTCGTGGCGCGCGAAGCGCAGGTGGTTCAGGCCGTCGAGGATGTGCTCGGGCGTGTCGAGCAGGTCGCTGACCAGGACGACGATGCCGCGCCGTTTGATGCGGTCGGCGAACTCATGCATGATCGCACCGGTGTCGGTCTTCTTGCTGGGCGTGGTGTTCTCGAGTTCGTGGCAGATGCGGTGGATGTGCGCGAACGACTGCTTGGCCTCGATGTAGCGCGCCAGGCCCTCGTTGAAGACGCCCACGCCCACGGCGTCGGTCTGGCGCACGATCAGGTAGGCCAGCGCCGCGGTGAGGAAGTTGGCGTACTCGAGTTTCTTCACGGGGGCCTTGGCCGAACCGTACAGCATGGACTCGCTGGCGTCGTGCAGGATGTGCGCGACGAAGTTGGTCTCGACCTCGTACTGCTTGATGAAGTAGCGCCCGGCCTTGGCGTAGAGTTTCCAGTCCAGGTGGCGTGGGTCGTCGCCGAAGGCGTACTCGCGGTGCTGCGCGAACTCCACCGAGAACCCGTGGTAGGGCGAACGGTGCGAGCCGGCCATGAAACCTTCGACCACGGCCTTCGCGCCCAGTTCGAGCTTGTCGACCCGGTTGAGGATCTTCGGGTCGAGATAGCGGCTCAGGCTCGTCTTGCGCGTCGCGTCGTTCTGGCTGACCAGTGCCATGGGCGGCCCCGTTTCGTGCCTTCAGGTAAAGGAGGTGTGCAACCGCCGCCGCTTAGTCCGCCGCCTCGCTGCCGGCGTCGAGTTTCTTGGTCATGGGGATCTCTTCGATCAGCTTCTGCGTGACCTTGTCGGTGGTGATGCCTTCGGCCTGCGCGGTGAAGTTGCAGGCGATGCGGTGGCGCATCACCGACGGCGCGACCGCCGCGATGTCCTCGCACGAAACGTGGAACTGGCCGTTCAGGATCGCGCGGGCCTTGCCGGCCAGGATCAGGTTCAGGCTGGCGCGCGGGCCGGCGCCCCAGCTGATCCAGTTCTTGATGAAGTCGGGCGCCTCGCCCTTCTCGGGGCGCGTCGAACGCACCAGCTTCTTGGCGTAGGCGTAGACGTGGTCGGCCACCGGCACGCGCAGCACGATCTGCTGCAGCTTCTGGATGTCGGGGCCGCTGAGCACCGGCTTGATCTCCACCTTGGACGGGGTGGTGACGCGCTTCATGATCTCCAGTTCCTCCTCGTCGCTGGGGTAGTCGACGAAGATCTTGAAGAGGAAGCGGTCCAGCTGCGCTTCGGGCAGCGGGTAGGTGCCTTCCTGTTCCAGGGGGTTCTGGGTCGCGAGCACGAAGAAGGGCAGGTCGAGCTTGTGCTGCTTGCCGCCGACGGTGACCGACTTCTCCTGCATCGATTCCAGCAGCGCGGCCTGCGTCTTGGGCGGCGTGCGGTTGATCTCGTCGGCGAGAATGATGTTGGCGAAGATCGGGCCCTTGATGAAACGGAAGACGCGCTCGCCGGTGGACTGGTCCTCCTGGATCACTTCCGTGCCGGTGATGTCCGACGGCATCAGGTCGGGCGTGAACTGGATGCGCTTGAAGCTGAGGTCCAGGGCCTGGGCCAGCGTGCTGATCATCAGCGTCTTGGCCAGGCCGGGCACGCCTTCCAGCAGGCAGTGGCCCTTGGCGAAGATCGCGATCAGCAGGTCCTCGACGACCTTGTCCTGGCCGACGATGACGAGCGCCAGTTCCTCGCGCAGGCGTTCGTACGCTTCCTTCAGGTGCTTCACGGCCTCGAGGTCGTTCAGGTCGTCGGCGATGGCCATGCGGGCCGACCCGGAAGCGCCGGCGACCTCGGTAAGGATCGCGCCGCACTTGCACTTCACCTTGCCGATCTGGTCGTCCTTCAGGTTGAAGCTGCGACCGCACTCACCGCATTTGACGACGGGCATGGCTGGCCTCCACAGTGGTCATAGAGCTAGTATTAAGTCCCTTTGCCGGTTCGAGCCGGAAAAGCGCGCACATGCCGGTCGCGTTCCGCGGCCGGTGCTTTACCGCAAGTCTTTGCGTGACAAGGACTTGATCGGCACTCGGTCGGACATGTGCACCCCTATATACTCCGCGGAAGCGCCGCCGGTAAACGATTTATTTGATGCTGATACCCATTATGGACACAACGGGGCACAGCGCCCGAAACGGGCGCGCAAAGATCTGAAAATGGGCACGCTCGGCCGCGCCCCGCGCGCGGTTTTCGGAGCGCGCGCGATGGTTACGCGCCCACCTTTATGAAGGAATGTGAAGAAGGCGGCGCGTTGCGAAGGGTGCAAGAGCGTGCTATAGCAAGTTGGAATTTGGAGGTTTGCGAATGAATCCCGCAGTAGAACTGAAATGGCTCGCCGCGAAATCGAATCTCCTTCGGGACATAGGCGAAACCGAGCCCGTAGTTTGCCACATTCCACAATGGGAGCCTGTGACCCTAGAGATGGGTCTGCGCTGGCTCCAGAGTTCGATCTACGAAGGTTTCCGTGTTACCTTCTCGGTAGCCAAGTCTGATCAGGGGGCGCAGGTAGATTTTACGATTTCCGAACCGGACGTGGATTGACCGGGTGACAAATTACATTGAGGGTGGTTCCCTATGAGTAATCCGCGGTTTCGGAATTGGGTCGAGGGACGAGTTAAAGAGGCCCTCCTAATGCACGAAGAGGCAAGTTCGGAGAGCCATCCTGGCCTTTCGGGCCTCTCACGGGAGATTGCTGTAGAAATGCTGCTGCGCCCTCTCTTGCCACCTGACGTCGCAATTGGAACAGGGAAAATTGTCGATTCGGAAGGGAATGAATCAACGCAACTCGACATTATTATTCACGACAAGGACATCTTGCCCGCTGCCATGTACGGGAATCGATTTGGTCTCTTTCCAATTGAGGCATGCTTGTATGTGATTGAGGTAAAAAGCACTGCATGCGCAAGGACGGCAAAAGAAGCTCGGTTAGCTGCGCAAAAGCTCGCGACGCTTCGGCCGAAACCAGGAGTGATTGGCGTTCCGTGCAACAAGAAGCCCGTCGGTTTGCAGATGGAAGCGCATGAAGTAGGAGCGGGGTACTTCCCTAATTATTCATATTTTGCGTTTTCAACGGACCTCACTGCCGAAGGTTCGCCTGCACGGGAAAGGGAAAGATTATTGGATGGGGTGAAGGACCACCATCAGATCCATCTTTGTTCCATCTGTGTTGTTGGAAGTGCGACAAGTTCCTGGTCGCGAACTGGGGAAGTATGGAAAGAGGTGCCTGCATCTGAGAAGCACGACGAAGTAGTTTACTTTCTCTCTACTATACTGAATACGTTGTCTAAAATGCGTGTGATGCGACCTTACCCCAACATTGGCAATTACCTTTGGGATTGAAAATGGGCCAATCGTTTGGGTAGGCAGCCTTCAAGGGCTAATCCCTACTGCTTCTCTTCCTTCTTCTTTTCCTTCTCCGCCTTCTGCGCGTCGTTCCACGACGAGACGAAGAAGCCCGCGCACTCGCCTAGCTCCGGCAGCGGCGGCGTCACGTCCAGGTTGATCTCCAGCACCCACGCGCCCTTGCGGTAGTAGAACGCGTTGTCGCTGAACTCGCTGTTGTCCTTGCGCACGATCTTCGCGCCCAGCACGCGCGCCTCGTCCACGCGCCCCGCCGGGTGCGGCGGCAGGTTCAGCCCGTCGCGGCTCAGGTTCATCGTGTCCTTCACCTGGAAGCCTTCCTCCAGCAGGCGGTGCCAGTCGCCGAAGACGCCCGCGCACTTGTACGCGATGAAGCGCGACGCGGCGGCCTCGTCGCGGAAGAGGTGGATCGCCGCGGTGCGTTCGCGCGGGAACTTCGGGTCGTCCTTCACCGGCCGCGCGATCAGGCTCTGCCCCGTGATGTAGACGTGGTCGAAGCTGTTCAGCAGTTCCACGCGCGGGCCCGCGCCCGAATGCCACAGCAGGTCCGCCTGGATGTCGTTCAGCGAGAGCGCGCCCAGTATGCTGTGCCCGCAGACCCACTGTTCGGGCTGGAACCACGTCGCCACCGCCTTCGCCAGCGCCTGGCCCAGCACGTCGTCGGACGGGCCGTCGTCGCCGTCGAGGTAATCGCCGGGCACGATCACCTCGCTGGTCCGGCGCGGCGGCTTCTTGAGCACCTCGATGATGCCCTTCGCCCCGCGCGCCTTCTCGACGGCCTCGACGAAGCGCCGCCCGACCTCGCCCAGCCGCACCATCGCGCCGACCTTCACCGCGTGCAGGCGTTTGGCGGTGGCGAGCAGGTTCTTCTTCCGTTCGGCGGCGGCCTTGGCCTTGGCGATGCGCGCTTCCTTCGGCAGCGCCTGGTCCTGCGGGTCGGGCGCCGTCTGCTTCTCGATCTCTTCGGTCTCGACGGGCGGTTCGATCATGAACGAGTTGCGCAGCGTCGCGTCGATCACGGGGCCCTCGGCGCCCAGGGCCTTCGCGATGCGGAAGGCCACCATGCGCGCGTGGCCTTCCCAGACGGCGCGCTGCGCGAGCGCCTCGTCGGTGCCGCCCGGGTGGTTGTAGGGTTCGGCGAGCGGGAAGTGGCTGTCCAGCAGCGCCAGGTCGCAGGCGTAGGCGAGCGCCATCTTCAGCAGCGCGGCCTTCTGCCCGGGGTTGAAGTCCTTGGCCTGCGTCACGTGCAAGAGGTTCTCCGGGATCAGCAGCACGCCGCGCCCCTTGAAGCAGTAGCGCGCCAGGAACAGCGCGCCCAGGCCCTGCACGCCGGTCTGCTGCATGGCCTCGTCCAGCGGCATGAACTGCGACAGCTCCCCGGCCAGAATCTGCGCGGCGTCCGCGGCCGTGGCCATCCGGAACTTCACGCCCTCGCGGCCCTGTATCTCCAGGCCCGCGGCCTTCTCCACTTCCTTCACCACCTGCTTGAACCAGGCCTGGGCCTCCTGCTGCGAAGCAGGCGCGCCGGGCACGGGGGCCGCGGGGGCCACGGGTGGCGCGGGATCGCCTTCGGCGTGCGCGCAGCCCACGCCCAAGGCAACGGCGGCGGCGGCAAACGCGAGTGCCGCAACGGGTTGCAGGATGGAGGCGGCGCGGGCGGGGGAGGTCATCGAGGTCATCGCTATACGGTGCCTTCGCAAAGCCCTGCTCAGACAATGGTTAGACGCGTAACGGAGGCCGCCTCTTCGATTGCTGGGGCCGTTCTACCCGCTGGCGCGCGTGCCCGCCGGGAAAATTCCGGCGCGGACGCAAGAAAATCTTTACGCGCGCAAGGCCTTGGCGCGTGCGCGCTTGCGAACATTTCGCCGCAAGGTGCGCTGAAAAAATCACCGCCGCCGCGAGGGATTTTCGAAAAACGTGGACAGACGTCTATGGAGCTCTACTCGAAAGGCGGTGGAAGGGGATGAGGTATTCCTACTTCTTGCGGCGGTGGAGGAAGTTGTACTCCTCCTCGAGCGCCTTCAGCTTGCGGCGCAGCAGCAGCCGCGAGGCGGTGCCGAGGTGCTGGATGAAGAGGATCCCGTCGAGGTGGTCGGTCTCGTGCTGGCAGACGCGCGCGGCCAGGTCCTCGGCCGGGAAGGTGACGGGCTCGCCTTTGAGGTCCAGGCCCTTCACGACCAGCGAGACCGCGCGCTTGACGCTGCCGCGCACGTCGGGGATCGAGAGGCAGCCTTCCTCGCCCTCCTCGCTGCCGGACAGGTCCTCCAGCACCGGGTTGAAGACGACGGTGGCGCCTTCGCGCTCCTTGCTGGGGTCGATCAGCCACAGGCGCAGCAGCACGCCGACCTGCGGCGCGGCCAGGCCGATGCCTTCTTCCTCGTACATGGTCACGCACATGCGTTCGACGAGTTTCTTCAGGTCGTGCTCGCCGGATTTTCCGGCACGGAGTTCCTCGGGCGTGACCTCGCGCGCGCGCTGGTTCAGCAGCGGGTCGGGGTACAGCACCACCGGCAGGGGCTCGACGCCGCGGTCGAGCAGCGGCTGCAGGGGCAGAGGCTTGGGGGCGGCCATCGAATCGCTTTCGAGCGGCAGGCTAGCCGGCGATGTCTTCCAGGCGCAGGCTCAGGCGCGTCTCTTCCTTCGGGGCGCTCAGCACCACGCTGGTGCGCGTGGAGACGACGCCGTCCAGCGGGCGGATGTCGCCCGTGATGAGGTTCTCGAGGTCGGTCGTCGAACGCGTGCGGACCTTCAGGATGTAGTCCATCTCGCCGGTGACGTGGTAGCATTCCAGCACGTCGTCCAACTCCGCGATGCGCCCCAGAAACGCCTTCGCGTGGATGGGCTTGTCGAGGCTGATGGCGATGAACGCCGTGATCTGCCGCGCGACCTTCGCCGGCGCCAGCAGCCCGACGTAGCGCTTGATGACGCCGCTCGACTCGAGCTTCTTGACGCGCTCGCCGACGCTCGGCGCGCTTAGCCCGACGGTCTTGGCGATCTCGGAATGGCTGGTGCGGCCGTCGCGCTGCAGGATCTCTAGGATCTTTAGGTCAATGGCGTCCATGGAGGCTCCAGAAGGGGGTGTCGCCTAAAGGTTTTAGGCCAGGATCCACAACAACGGCCCGGGCTCAATTTTCGGCTCAGGATTCAACGAAACCGGCGCCCTGAAACTCAATTTTTAAGGCAGCCGCCCGCTTGCGTCAAGACGGTAACTGCAAGGCTTGTTTCAGGCCCGAGCCCCGGAAGGCGGGAATAAAGTTAATATGCATACGTATCTTTTGGATGCGGTATGCTTTACGTAAAGGCCCTGTCGTGGGAGGCTGAATTAGCTGAATCGCCGGGCGGCAGCGGCGTCCTATCTGTGGGTGGCTTTAGCCTTTCCGAGCGGGTGGCCTAGATACGGGGATTCTCGACATGCGTACGATGGCGATTGCGGTGCTGCTGGCCGGTCTGGCGATGGGCGGGACCGCCCTTCAGGCCAGCGAGGGCTACCAGGACGTCGTCAAGCTCGCGCAGGCGGGCCTGGGCGAGGAGGTCCTGCTGGCCTTCGTCAACAGTTCGAACGTGCCGTACGACCTGACCGTCGACGAGATCGTGCGCCTGAACGACCTGGGCGTCACCGACGCGGTGATCCAGCAGATCATCCTGGTCGGCAAGGAACGCCGCGACGCGATCGCCGCCGGCGCCGCTCCGAACGACCAGGCGCCCGCGCCCGCGGACGAAGGGCCCCTGATGACGCCGCGCGACGGCGCACTGGAGCCCGTCGACGCCGCGCAACCGGCCGCCTATGAGCCCGAGCCGACCTACAGCTACGCGCCGCCCGAAGAGAACCTCGACACGAGCTTCTTCTACGAGTCCCTGACGCCGTACGGCACGTGGTACCGCGAGCCCGACTACGGCTGGGTTTGGCAGCCCACGGTGGCGGTGACCTCCGTCAGCTGGCGCCCGTACTGCGACCGCGGGCGCTGGATCTGGACCGACCACGGCTGGTACTGGCACTCGTACTACTCGTGGGGCTGGGCGCCGTTCCACTACGGGCGCTGGGTGCACACCAGCCACCGGCGCTGGTGCTGGGTGCCCGACACCGTCTGGGCGCCGGCCTGGGTGCATTGGCGCAGCTGCGACAGCCACTACGGCTGGGCGCCGCTGCCGCCGCACGCGCACTACCGCCCAGGCGTGGGCTTCACCTGGTACGGCAAGCACGTCAGCTTCTCGTTCAACTTCGGCCTGGGCCACGACCACTACAGCTTCGTGCCATGCAACCGCTTCCTGGCCCACGACCTGGCCCCGGTGACGGTGGTCAACAACACCCAGATCGTGAATATTTACAACAACTCCACCATCGTGAAGGACGGCTACAAAACCGACAAGAGCCGCTACATCAACCGCGGCATCGCCGTCGACAAGGTGGAGAAGACCAACGACATCAAGAAGATCGAGACCGTCGAGATCGCCGAGAACAACGTCAAGACCGGCGAACCCATCAAGTCCGACCTGCGCGACGGCAAAAAGCTGGTCGTCTACCGCCCCACCATCAAGGAGAAGGTGCGCGAGGAACCGCCCACCATCGCCGAACGCCGCAAGGTCCAGCTCGAGAAGCAGCGCAAGACCCAGGCGCAGAAGGAGGCCGACGCCGCCAAGACCGGCGACGCCGGCGAAAGCGGGAAACGGCCCATCCGCAACCTGCCCGGACGCCGGGATGTGAACAAGACGGAAGGCAACGAGGCCAACGAAGCGACCGAGACCGCCACGCCTGCGAAGACCGAGAGCGCCGGGAAGCCCGAGAAGGGCGGTAAGGCCGGCCAGGCGGAGGACGACGCCAGGGGCGGCAAGACCGGCCGCGCCGACCTGGCCGGCGACGACGGCCCCGGCAAGAGCGACGCCGCCAAGCAGTCCATTGAGGACCGCCGCCGCGCCGCCGAGGAACTGCGCCAGAAGGCCCTGGCCGCCTACGAGGCACAGAAGAAGAACATCGAAGAGAAGCGCAAGGCCAACGAAGCCCAGAAGGCGCAGGACGCAAAGGAAACCCGCGACGTCTACGACCCGCAAAAGGGCCGCATCATCCGCGGCCGTGCCACGCCCGCGACCCCGGCCACGCCCGCGCAGCCGTCGGACTCCGGCGCCTCGAAGGCCACGCCGGCAACGCCCGCGCAGCCGGCCTCGCAGTGGCCCTACAACCCCGGTACGTCCACGCAGCCCGGGACCAAGGGCGCCTCCGCGCAGCCTGCGACACCCGCTCAGCCCGCCGACGGCAGCGGCAAGGTCTACGACCCCCGGACGGGACGAACCACCCGCGGCAGCGAATCCGGCTCCGACAGCGGCAGGAGCAGCCAGGGAAGTTCGAGCAGTTCCAGCAGCGCGGGCGGACAGAGCGAGCAGAACACCAAGGGCGGAAGCAGCACCCCGAACCCCCGCGGCGGCCGGACCACCCGCGGCAGCGAAGAGAACGCGCCCAGCGCCGAACAGCCCAAGGCGCCGGCGCGGCAGGGCCGCACGAAGAAAATCGAGCCGCCGTCGGAAGAGAGCAATACCGAGAAGTAACCCGCGGCGGGCCGTGAAAAGCCCTGCCGAAATCTTGTAAGTCGGAAAAGGCGCTTCGGCGCCTTTCCTTTTATGCGACAAATTTTGTCAGCGAATCGTCAAAACCGGCCGGAATGACCGTGCACGCTGGCCGAATGGTCACAGTGACCTGATTTGTTACCATTCAACACGATTGCACCAGGCGCAGCGACATTTAATACTTATTTTTCGGCCCCCAAAATAAGAACTTACAAGAACGATTGCACGCTGTGCGCCGCTATGCGCGGTCGGGTTCGCCGGCTTCAGCGGTCATCAGATGTCCGAAGCCGAACGCTGGCGCAGGTAGTCGCGGCTGCGCGCGTGGACAAAATGGCCCGCCATCCGCGCGTAGACGGCCTCGACGCGCCAGCCGTACTCGTCGCCATGAGGGCCAAGCAGGCGCAGGTACTTGCCGCGCACTGCAAAACGTTCGGGAATCCAGGAGACCTGAACGGCGCAGCCGCGCCGCAGCAGACACTGCCGGTGGCAGGGCTCAGTCCCGCACCGCGAGCGAAGCGAGCGGCGAGCAACGATTGGTCAGTCGGTTCATGGCGCGGGCCTCTGCAAAGCGTAGCCCTCAACTAACCCCACGAATCGCGCGCGCGCAAGCAGTACTTTGAAATTAGGCCATCGAATGACCAAAGGAGTAGACGCGTACCCAGCGCCACAACAGCCAGACGAAAACGTCCGTGCCATGCTCGGCGCCTGTACTGCCAACATAATGGGAGGAGCTGCACCTCATCCAAAAGAGTCCCGACGCATCCAAGGACCAAGCAACTTCGATGCCGTCCGTGAATCCGACTAGTCTGCGCTTCGAAGCGATCGTGCGATCCAGTCGGGCGATCGACTCCTCGCGGGATGCGTCGAGCGTTCCACGATACGCGATCAGCTTGGCCAACTCCTCTTCCGAAAGCGGCTCGGTCATCAGCGCCGACTCCGGAAGATCGTCGAAGGCGCGGTAGAGTTCCTGCCCGTCCTTGGTCAGTTCGGCGGCCAATTCCGCTTGGTGGACTTCGGAAAGTTTCTGCCAGGTCAACTGCTCAACGAGGACGAACTTCCTCTTCGCGATGATGGAATAATCGTACAAACTGCGCAAGCCGGCGCGCGGCATGGCGCGCTCGGCGAACAGGCAGTAGGTGGTGCATTGAACGGCGGCGGCGAGGGCCAAGACGATGCCCGTGGCGACAAGGATCTTCTTCCGTCTGGTCATGCCGCGCAGCATAGCACGCTGCGGCTTGCAAGAAGATGCGATCCCGAATTCCAGCGTGGCCATCGGGCCGGGCATTTCGAACGAACTGCCGCGAAAATAGATGAGCGAGCGTTAAAGGGAGCAGGAAAGATGCCGGAGTAGGATAAGTTGCCGGTGATTTGGTGGAGGTGAAGGGACTTCGCCCCTATTTCCAGAAACTTTGACGGCTACAGCCTTTGCAGCCCGGGTTCCCGTAGCGTGGTGCACCCGTGGTGCACTAGGTCCGGGTTTCGGGGAAGTGTTCGGGTCCACCTTGGCGGCAATCTCCGTAAGGCGACTGGCGCCGGCGCGTGCGTAGACACGCATCGTTGTTTTGGGATCGGCATGGCGCGCCAATTCCATTGTTTCTTTGATCGTCGCACCGGACTCAACAACACGGGTAATGAAAGTGTTTCGGAACGCGTGGAAGTCTAGCTTCCCTTCCGCGGTGACTTTGGGAATACCCGCGGCCTTTAGGTCCTTCCCCAAAGCTGTGCCCGCGTGCCGCGGGACAAACAACAACGAATCAGTGGGCGCCTTACCCTCCACAGCCTTGCGGAGCGCCTCCATTACTGCCGGCGCAAGTGGTTGAAACGCCGCCTTACGGTTCTTTGTCCATTCGGCACGCAAGCGTAATCCACCGTTGGTAAAGTCTACGTCGGCAACGGTCAGCGCCTTCAACTCCCCTTTGCGAAGGCCAGTCGCGGACGCAACGTCATAGGTCAACATCCTGTGCGGCGCCGCTACCGCACGAAGGGCCGCGTATTCCTCCGGTGTGAATACACGGCGAATATTTTCCTTTTTGGTTTCCTTCGGCGGCAAGTACAAACGTTTAACGGGGTTCTCCGCTAGGTACTCGTGCTCAACAGCCCAGTTCGCAAACGCTTTCAACGCGGCGCCGTAGTGATAGCGGGTGTTGTTGGAAAGGCCCGCCTTCTCGAGCGCCTGCATTCCAGCTTCAACCTTGGGTAGAGAGCCGTTCAGGTCCGAGACGTTGTGAAGGGGGAGCTTGTCTTTCCACCACTCCAGATGAAACTTCCGGTGGTCGTTGTGCTCCGGACACCACCCGCCGCGTTTGCGTCGTCTGCCGACGCTGGCACCCCACGCGAGATATTCCGCGGTGGCGTCGTCAAAGGAAATTTCTTTGATTCGGAACCGGACGGGAAGGCCGGCTTTTGCGTCGCGGGTGAGAGCGCGGGCGGCTTCGATTTTGCGTAAGACTTCCGCTTTAGTTTTGCCGTATACCCAGGGACGGTTGCCGTTGTGGTCTACGTATTGTTTTCGGTAGGCCCAAACGCCTTCCCTCGTGTAACGGGAAACGCCGTCACCTACGCTTTCGTACTTGGGCATGTGTTCCGATTCCCGAAAAGTTTTCGCCTTACGTACGCTGAAATGCTCACGCCCGCAATCTTTGCCTGCCTTCGCAGTTCGCGAGCTTCGGACGGCGCCAGGGCGATACCAATCACCGCCCGCCTCGCGTCCTTTTTCCGCGGCCTCCCCATCTTCGCCATAGCTCCCGCCTCCGTTTTGCGGCGGGAGTCTATCCGGTGTTAGACAAAAATTCCCGTGTTATCCGTCACACGGGAATTTTTGTCTGGCCGTATGTTAAGCGCACTTACTGAGTTTCCGGAAACGTTCACGGTTCCTGTGCCACTCGACAGTATTTTCGTAGACCAAACACCCCCACAAGTACCGGTCTAAAGTGACTTCGTGGAGTTGAGCACCCGCGTCTATTGGGGCGCCGTCCAAAAACCGAACGTGGATAACTCCGTCCGCCATTTTCGCCGACTCCACAGGGCCTGCGGTTAACGCTAGGAGTTCCAGAACGGATAGACCGGAGAGAAGCGAGGCGTACAGGACCTCTGCGCGGCATTCACTCGCGGACAGGAGCAAGGTTTCCCCACCGACTTCGACCGCCATGTCCGGGACCTCAAGTGCGTCCTCCGATTCGGAATGGTGTTCACTGCTTTTGGGCGTGTGTTGGTCCATGTCCGGTCCTCCAAGCAAGTTTCCCTAAGTAGCCGCGGGCCGTCGGACTCGCAGCCAACTTTAGTTTACAACAAAACTAAAGTATGGATCGGGAAAAGCAAGGGAGAACTTTAACGGTCCCAGGGACCCGGTTTCGGGGGCGGCGGGGAATTCCAGAATTTACGTAGTGCGCCCAACGTCCAGAACGGCTTTCGGCCGGCTCGGTTGGGGCGGGGGAGCGTGCCGCGTCGGGCCATCCGCCCGATTGTCCGAACGTGCGTTTTGAGTTTTTGTGCCAACAGGTCCGCGCCGATAATGGTGTTATCGTCCCCCGGAATGTCAACGATCCCGATAGCTTCCGACATACGCAAACGCCTCCAGCCTTGGCGCCGTCGGCCGTTGCCGGCACTGGCGCCGCCTCTTTGTTGCCGCTCGAGCACCGCGCCACGGTGCCGTTGCCGACTAACTGGGATTTTTTACGACGTGGCGCCCGAATGACCCGTCGCGGGTGGAGAGCCGGGGGAGCGCCGGCCGGCCGTTCTCACTTTAGAAACTGCCCGGATTGTCGTGTTGCACTTGCTTCATAGACGCGGTTATCGGGGTAGGTCCCGCCGTCGTGTAGGGCGCGACCAAATTGTTTGCTGGCATCACTTCGTTCTCCCGCCGGTGCAGCGGCCTAAAAAAGTCGCCACCCCACTTTGTGCACAAAACTGTAAGCACTTGGTGCATAACAAGGTGCAGTTTTTTATTTTCATTCCACACACAATAGGGGGGCCTCAGTTTGGGGTATCCCTAGGAGGGTCACTACCCGTCACCTCACCCCTTGCGCTTCAACAACCTTTCGGCTCTGCGCTTCGATGAATTCGGTTTGTTCCAAACACCACTCCGGCGTTAGCTCGCACGTATACAACAACTGCACACGGCCTCGTTCGTCCGGTTTTCGACCGAACCGATATAACCGGGCGTACTTTTGTCCGGAAGGGCGCGCGACCCTGCCGTGTGCGAAGTCGTCACGTAGGCTCACAACGCGTTCGTCGATTTGAAAACCGGTGCCGTCTACAATTTTATTGAACGCCTTAATCAAAGGCATCAACGAATCGTCGTCGCTCAAGTACGAATCCGGGTACCACTCACCTACGGTCGGTGCTGTCACGAACGGACTGGTCGGATTCTCTTTGTCGCGTTTATGTAGAAACACGCGGACCACCATTTCCAAGGTATGAAGTGCTCCGGCAATCCTACCAAGGCGTAGCGCGTGTTCGTCTGGTTCCGAAAGCTTGCGCATCGCCGCTCCTCCTAGGGTGAGTGCTAAACGACAATGTAACCATTCTATCCTAATCAGTACGGGTTCCACTGTAGGGCACGCTCTTGGCGCCACTGCGCAACGGTCCGCGCCTGTAGGCTTCGCTCCGTGTCTATGTTGCGGTAGACTGGATTTTGTGAGCGTTCCCAGTTCGAGTCAGTACGTTTCTTTTCGGCAGCATGCAAGCCCTTCAACTCGCGTTCATGGTACCAGTCCTCGATAAACTTCCGTTTGGTGGCACCCCCAGTTAAGGCGTTCGCGAGACCGGACGTAAAAAAGGCGCCAACAGCCCCGGCAGTTGAGTCCTCACGCAGGTGCGAGGTTTTCCACGCGTGTTCGGCTTCTTGGCGCACGACCGGATCGTGTGACAGTTCCCACGTGGACGGCGCACTCTGACCAAACGTGCGCCGCAATAGGGCAATGTCCAGTTGCCGATTTGCGCGTTCAATACCCGCCTTTCGAGCGCCGGGAGTGTCGAACCCTAAAGCGTTCTTGACCCTTTCGGCGATTGACGCGTTAAGACCCATATTCGCCCCGACGGTGCGAGCAAATTGAACCGACTTGTGTAGGGCAATCAAGTCAGCACTAGAAAGCTTAGATTGGAAACGATTCTGTTTCACGGCCTCGAATGTCCGGTCCACAAGTTTCGTTTCTTCAATGGCAGCGGCCTTTTGTTCGCCAAAGTGACTTAGCATCGTGTCACCGAGAGCCGTTGCCACGGTCCCCGCCAACGTGACGGCAGCGCCGACACGAAACGCGGTCTTGGCAATCGTCGCCCCCGACTTCGCTAACGCGGTCGCGCCCAATGCCTCACGCTTTGCTCCCCATACCCCCGCCTTACGCATAAACTCACCCATGTTCTCAACGTCCATCGCACTGATTCGGCCGCGGGCGAGACGTCCAATGAATGCGTGGGGCGAATGCGCCCGGGTCAGGTTCAACAACGTTTTGGCAACGGATTCCTTCGCTGCCTTGTCGGCCTTTTCGTCCAGGCGTTTTTTCTCTTGGAGTTCCTCCAGCTTAGTACCTAGCCGATCCGCCTTCTGGACCGTCTGAGAATCAATTTTCTTGCCGCTCGTTAAGGCTTTCGCGATTTCGAGTTCGGCCTTGCGTAACTCGGTTTGAACCGCCGACGCGGCGCCTTTGATATCGCCGATAGCCTCGAGCATTTCGGGCGGTAAGTTGACTCTGGTTTGTGGCATGTGGTTCCCTTTCCCGCGGAGGCGACCCCTAGCGGTTTGTCGCCACCTCTTGGCCTCCCGTCTCGGGTAGGCTCTGTTTGTCGTTTCTGAAACTGACCGGTGCCGTTATTGCAACCCCAAACACACCAACGAGTGCACAATGTCTACATTGGACAATAGAAAGTGTTACCCGCTAGGAGTTGGTGAGTCCGGGAGTTGTCTGTTTCGTGATTCCTGTAACTCGTAGTGACCGAACGGCTTAAACGGAGGCAAGGAACCTCACGGGAGTTGTCTGTTAAGCCCGCGGCGCCGGCCTCGTAACTCGCCGACGTGCCGCGGTTTGTGGCATTGGACCAGCCCCTAGCGGAAGGTCGCCCCGGAGTGTCCAATTAATACCCCCGCAAATCGAAGCCTGGATAGCCGCGGCAGCACGTTCCATCGTGCCACACGTTGCCCGGCCGGGTACGGAATGCCTGTTGCATCGCTCCGGCAATCTCCCGCGGTTCCGGTTGGAACCCGTGCCACAGAGTACAGCCGAACGTTTCCCGGCAGTAGAAATCAGCCCGCGTGAGGTGCCGGCCGGGTGATTGTCGGACCATGTGTCGCAGCAAACGCGCCAGCCATGCCCTCAACGTTCGCCCAATCCACTGCCGGATATCGAATCGCGAGACGTCGCCGGCTTGCCAACTTTGGCTTGCCATTCGCACGGCACGAACGGGCGCCGCGGGCGTTGCTGGCGGGGCGCCGAATTTCGCCGGCGGTCGAATGTGGTAGCCGGCCAGGATCTCGCATTGTTTGCCGCGGCCGTATGCTTTCCACGTCGCCTTTACCCAATCTTCGATGCCTGCGGCTAACTGGAACAACCGATAAAGCTCCTCTGGAATCGTCGCCAAGCTCTGCCGGTCCGGTGCACCGTCGGGGAAATCGCGTTGCCGCGCCGACAGGTCGGCTGGCGCTGCCGGTTGTTTTTGGCGCTCGCGAAAAACGGGGTTGTTTAACGCGTTCTTGCGATAGGTGACTTCCCGCAGGTTCCCACGGGTGTTGTTTAGCCCGTCACCGTCGGCATGATCGACGACGTAGCCGGCTCGCGGCCGCATGATGAATTGGTGTAGGAGGGGGCGGCGGGACTTGGTTGGCCAATCGGCGACGTACGCCCGCGCATACACGAGACCAGCGGAAGCGCGATAGGTCGTCCAACTGTAACGGGACACAGCCGGAAAATCGGCTTTGTCGATCTTCGTTAAGTTGTTGTCGTCAATCGCCAACAAAACACTGGCGCTGGACACCGCATAAGAGTTCTTCGCGGGTCCCAACTCGCCGTTGAATTTGGGCTTTCGTCCGCGCCGTTTCGGCGGGGAATCTGAGTTGGTCACCACGTTACGCCCCTTGCGCCCCGATGTTGGAGAAGGAACCGCCCGCCAAACGGGGGCACGCTTGGAATCGCCGGGGATCAGTCCAGCGACGCGGGCGGTTCAGTGTGACAGTGGGTAGCGGTACGCGGTCACGATTGGCAGGGCTCGCGCCTAGGAGACAACGTGACCGCGCCCGCTTGTGATTAGTCGTCAATGACCTTGACGCGGCCAGAATTGATTAATTCGAGCGGAATTTGGTGCCGTTCCCGAAGGGTTGACGCCCTCACCCTGCCCAAAAAATCTGAGGCTAGAAACTGTTCCATGGTCATGGCTTTGCCCGACCCGGCGCCCACGTCCTCCATGAAAATAAACTTGGGTTTGAGACTGTCCGGGTCAGTTTGTGCCCGGTCGTTTACCTGTTCCTGTTCGTTGTGGCGTTGCCGTTCCTGTGCTCGGTTGCCCGCGTCGATTTTCGCAGCCCAACTGGTTGTGCCTTCCGCACGGACAACCGGTGGTTTTAGTTCGTCGCCGTTGGTGACAACAACGGCGCCGCGCCGGATATCTTCAGTGGTGACGCGTCCGGCCTGTGCGTCGGCCGGCGTCGCCGTGGGGACGTGTACGATTTCGCCCCGGCGTAACCCGTCCAGAATTAGCGGCGAGTCCTCGTCAACAACGCGCGCGTGGCCACCAACTGCGGGGCGAACGTAGATCTTTCCCATTGCCTATTACTCCTTACCGGCGGCCGCAAGTGGCGCCGTCACTGTGGCCGGATGTGATTCCAGCCGGTCTTTGGTTTCTGCGGCCAAGGCCGCGGCTTGCGCTAGGCGTTCAAACCTGCCTGCGCCCTCTCCCGAAAGCGAGTATTCAAGATTGTTAATGCGAGGTGAAAGGCCGTAGTCGGCCGGCAAATTCCCAAACGATACCCGGTCAACGCCAGCTGGTGAAAACAAGGCTTTGACCTCGTCTATTGAAAACGCGGCGGCTAACTCCCGCGCAACGGCTTCTAGTTTACTGAAGGCGGCTTTTGCAGCCTCCAGCTGTGCTTTGCGAAGGCGTAACAGTTCAGCTGAAAGCGCTCGGTGAAGGTAGTTCGCGGCGTGCGCCTCAATCTCAACCGCTCGCGCCGTGACTGCTGCATGTTGCGCCGTCACTGTCTCCAGCTCTTTTTCCGAATCCTTCAACTGCGCCGACTTTGTCGGCGGTTTGGACCCGGACAAAATCGCGTCAGCTGTCGCAATGTCGTGCGCCTTTTGATCGTTTGCGCAGTGGCGACGCACAGCCTCTAGCCGCGCCGCGGTGTCCGCAGCCCGTTGTCGTGTGACGGCAACGAGGTCTTGCAAAGCCCGTGCGTCCTCAACCGTTGCGGCCGGCCAGGTCGCCGGGTCACTGCCGAACCTACTTTCCATTTTTTCGCCTTCCTCTCCCATGTGCAGCTTTCAAGGCCGCGCGAATGACGAATTTGGACACGGTCAAACCGGCGGCACACGCGCCGGCGAAAATCGCGTCCTTGTCAGCCGGCCGTATGCGGAGCATGATCGCGGCCGAACAGGTTCCGTCTTTGCTCATTGTGCAAACACCTCCAAAAGGCTTGAAAAACTGTAATGACTTTGTGTTGTCCCTCTATATATATAAGTGTATCAGAACGGCAAATTGTTGGGTGATTTTAGCACGATTTTAAAAATTTCTAATGCTTTAAAACTAATGACTTACAAGATTATTGCGCCTTGTAAAATAGGGTTATTTTTTTGCTCTACGTGCAAACCGAAGAAAAACAGAATTTACGGCCCCGGCCTGTACATAATTTCGAGCCATGAGCGGCCGGCGCCGGCGGCTTGACTCAACACACAGCCCAGCGCGTGATTGTCGCGCTGGGGCCTCAGTCGCGACGGGAGCGGCGCCGCAACAGGTCAGCTAGAATCGGTATTGTGTGGTGCACCCGTGGTGCAGACGAGAGTTCCTGGGCGTCCGTGGCGGTGCTTTGCTCCAAAACTGGAGACGTGCAACTGTCCGCGGCGAGCGGTTTTAGTTCTGAGGTGTTCTTAGGAGTTCCCGGCAGTTCCGGTGTTGGTGGAGGTGAAGGGGCTCGAACCCTCGACCTTCGCATTGCGAACGCGACGCTCTCCCAGCTGAGCTACACCCCCGTTCACCGAGGGCTCACTATATAAGCCACCGCCGCCCCTTGTCAAAGGCAGGGCGGGGCGAACGACGAATTACGAATGACGAGCGACGAATGGGCGCCGCCGGGCACCAAGCCCGAAACCAGGAACTCGAGACCCGGGACGCTGCTGTTCAGAACAGCTGCAGGAACAGCACGCCCAGCGCCAGCAGCAGCACGCCGTTCAGCAGCGTGCCCAGCGTCGCGCCGGTGTTCCCGTCGCGCGCGTGGCGCAGGCTCAGCAGCCCCGCCACCAGGCCCGCGAGCGCCAGCGCCACCGTGCCCCAGTAGGTCGCCAGGATGACGGCCGCCGGCGCGGTGTCGCCCGCGCTTCCCGCGCCCGGCTGCCAGAAGGCGCCCACCGTGTAGAGGATGAAGCAGGCCGCGCAGACGAGCCCCGCCATGCTGGCCAGGATCGATCCGTTCGCCAGCCGGTCCGCCGCCGCCCAGTCTTTGCCCTTGGTATCCATAGCTTCCCCCAGTGCTCGAGTTGCCCGCCGCTTCGTGCTCTCGCGCTTTGGCGTCTTCCCCGTCACCGCACTCCGCGGCGCTCAGAAGAGCCCGCAGCAGATCCCCGCCAGCAGCACCAGCACCGCAGCCAGCAGCAGGCCGCCGGCCAGCAGGTAGGCGCCGGCGCGCTGCCGCAGTTCGGCGCTCAGTTGGTTCTGGTGTTCGGCGGAACGTCCGGCCTCTTCCGTCTTGCTTCCGTACGCCGAATCGAAGTGGTTCGTCATAGGCGGTGCCTCCTTTAAGGTACCTAGGGCAGGCGGAACGCCACGTTTTCAGATCATTGGATGCGGCTGGTCTCTCTGTATGGATAAGCTCATGCCCATATACACTTAGACGGCCGATCCAATCATGAAATCTCAATGATTCAAGATTTTTCGAACGCAATTCCCGGCCGCACCATGCGAATTGCTCGGCGCGCGTTGTTTCATTCGCGTCGCAAATCAGCGAATCGACATTTGTTGTGAATTCCGCGCGGCGCCGGATTTGAGATAATTATTCCGCGGAGAATGTTTTGCGCACTTGGTGCAAGGAGCCTCTATTTGACCGCAGGGGACACGGAGTTCACAGAGAAAGGTAGGAATGTGGGGTTGGCGAGGCCTTGTTCGGCCCCCTAATTATTGGGTCTGGACTTGCTGCGGTAGCGGGTTCCCTCTGGTGCCCAGAAGAGAAACCCCGCATCAGAAATCTCCAGGTGCGCCGGCAGCCCCTTTTCCTTAAGTTTTTGGCGAAGACCCTCTACGGCATCGTCACTCTGGACAATGTAGCCTTCGCTGAGTACATCGCCGTAATGCTTCTCCGTGTTCGCGCGCGCCAGTTCGACCAGATTCCTGACTGATGCGCCCATGGACCAGACGTGGACATCCTGATCCATCGCAAACGTCTTGATACGCCAGCAGCCCGAGGGGCCTTCGTAAAACTGCACGGTGTCGAACCGATCCTCTGTGGCTGGCGCTTCGCGATTTTCAGCATAGCTGCTTTGAATCTGCAGAAAGAAAAGGACGAGTGTTGAAGTCATGCCAGCGATCCCTGGGAGGCCTGCCGCTTTCTGGAGGTGGAAATCGATGCCAACCGTAGCGCGGCCCGGAGCAGGGCGCAAGCTCCGCGCCCCGCGCCTGCGGATGACGAAGCGCGCCGCGCCGGATAGCTTGGCGGTATGCCCAAGCCCGAACCCAATGCCGGCACCGTCGAACGCGAGTACGGCGTGCCGATCCCCGGCAAGATCCTGCCCAAAGAACAGTGGGCGCAGACGGCGTACAAGCAGTTCCCGCCGCCCGCCGAGGCGCCGCTGGACTTCGCCGAAGTCTTCGGGCGTTCCGCGCCGCTGGTGATCGACCTTGGCTGCGGCAACGGGCGCTACGTCCTCCAGAGCGCCCTCGCGCGCGGGGACTACGACCACTTCGCCTGCGACCTGCTGCCGGCCGCGATCCGCTACGCCACGCGCCGCGCCAACCAGCGCGGCCTGTCGAACGTGCGCTTCGCGGTAAAGGATGCCGAGAGCCTCGTGCGCGACTGGCTTCCGGCCGGGACGGCCGCCGAAATCCATTGCTACCATCCGCAGCCGTACCACGACGCCAAGGAACGCTGGCGCCGCCTGCTCACCCCCGGCTTCCTCAAGCAGGTCCACCGCGCGCTCGCGCCGGGGGGCCTCTTCGTCGTGCAGACCGACTGCCCGCCGTACTGGGCGTACATGAAGGAGATCCTGCCGGCGTTCTTTGAGTTCCACGAGCAGGACGGACCGTGGCCCGACGCGCCGCAGGGGCGCAGCCGCCGCGAGATCCTGGCCCGCAAGCGCGGCTACACCGTCTTTCGCGGCTACGGGCTGAAGCTCGACCTGTCAGCAGCCGAGGTCAAGGCGCGCGTCGCGGCGCTGCCGCTGCCGAACTTCAAGACCCGCGGCGTGGGCAGCGAACTCGACGACGAAGAAGCGGAAGACTGAGTAGGGAACCATCAAGGCACCAAGACACCAAGTGCGGGTTTCAGGTTTGGGCCTTCAATGGCTCTCGGTCTCTGCGATCTCTGTGTGCTCAGCAGTTAAAGCGCCTTGAGGGCAACGCGGCGCGCCGCTATTCTTTGCTAGCTCAACTCCTGAACGCGAAAGGTCTTCGATGGCGAAGCTGCAGGCCCCCAGCGGATTCCGCGACTTCCTGCCCGATGCGCAGCGCAAGCGCAACGAGCTGATCCGGCGCATCCGCGCGGTCTACGAGTCCTTCGGCTACGAGCCGATGGAGACGCCCTGCATGGAGAACCTCGACGTCTTCCTGGGCAAGGGCGGCGGCGAGAACGAGAAGCTGATGTACCGCATCTTGAAGCGCGGCGCGTCGTTGGAGCGGGCGCTCGAGAGCAAGGACGAACTCGCCGACCTCGCCATGCGCTTCGACCTCACCGTGCCCCTGGCGCGCTACTACGCCACGCACCGCGGCGAGTTGCCCGCGGTCTTCAAGCGCTACCAGATCGGCCCCGTCTGGCGCGCCGAACGCCCGCAGCACGGGCGCTTCCGCGAGTTCGTGCAATGCGACATCGACGTGCTGGGCAGCACCAGCATGGCCGTCGAGGCCGACGTGATCCTGACCGTGGCGACGGCGCTCGCCGACCTGGGCTTCTCTGGGCTAACCGTGCGCCTCAACTCGCGCCCGCTGCTCAGAGTGCTTTGCGAGAAGTCTAACGTTCCAAAGGAAGCAATCGATCGATATATCATCTTGTTGGATAAGATTGACAAGCAGCCGTGGGACGAATTGAATTCAGACATGTTGGCACTGGGTTGCCAACAATCGGAGTTGGATTGGTTCAAGGGCCTATACGATTACGTTAAGGAGTCGAAAGAGTATGATCCACGAGAACTTTTCAAGGAGATCGGGGCAAAGGTAGGTGATAAAGGGAATCCGTATGTCGCGCAGATCCAGGAAGTTCTGGAGTTAACTCCTCCGCTTCCCAGCGGTAAGCTAGTTTTTGACCCCTTCCTTGCGCGCGGCATGGACTACTACACCGGGCCGATCTTCGAGGTCGCCGCGGAGGGCGTGCCGTTCAGCCTCGCCGGCGGCGGGCGCTTCGACGAGCTGATCGGCAAACTGGGCGGCCAGCCGACCCCGGCGTGCGGGTTCTCGATCGGCTTCGAGCGCGTCTACACGCTGATGGACGAGCGCAACATGTTCGCGGGCGCAACCGGCGCCGCCGACGCGCTGGTGGTCGTGCCCGACGCGGCGGGCCGCGCGGAGGCGCTGAACCTCGGCGCGGAGCTGCGTTCCGCGGGCCTGCGCATCGATGTCTATCCCGGCGAAGCAAAGGCCGTGAAGCAGTACGAGCTGGCCGAGCGCAAGGGCATCCCGTTCGCGGTGCAGGCCGGGCCCGAGGCGGGCAAGGTCACCCTGCGCGACCTGAAGACGCGCAAGAACGAGATCCTCGCGCGCGCCGGCGCGGCGGCGTGGCTGAAGGGGAAGGCATAACGCAAAGTGTGCGGCCGTGAAGGGCTGCATCCGGTGAGAAAATCCGGTATAGTGCGGCTGGGCATCTCGAGCGAAAGACGATGGGTACGCCTCCCAACTGCAGCCAATGCGGGAAGCTGCTTCCCGAAGACTGGGCGAAGGACGACGCCGACGACGGCGAGCCGGTCTGCCCGGAGTGCGCCGCTCGGCACATCAAGAGCCGCAGCCAGCGCCGACGGGTGATGGAACTGCTGTTGGAGATGTACGAGGACCGTCCGATCATCGACCCTGAAACAAAAGATCCGCCGAAGAAGCCCACCGATAAATAGGTTTCGCTGCAAGGCTTTATAAGCATAGCCGTGACTTCGGCCTAACTAAGCAAGGCCTGCACATGTGCAGTGCATGCATAACATTTGTGCTGCTCCAGTGCATCATTTCTATTTTTTTCGGCCAACGCATCCGGTAATATCCGGATCGGTGAAACCCTTAAGGAGCTTTCTGCATGATTCGCCATAAGTGTTCGGAATGCAGTGGCCCGCTGCCTCAGCATTGGCGCCCGCTGGCTACGCGCACCTGCGAGTCTGTCTGCCCGGAATGCGCCGCCAAGCATATGCGCAAGAAGTCCCAGCGCCGCAAGCGCCTCGCCGAGGCCACCGCGAAGCAGAATACGCCGCCCGCGTAACGCTTCGAATTACTTTTTCTTGGATTGCTCTTCCATGGCCTCGATTGTTCGAGGCCAGTCTTTTTTCAGCAGCTTCGACAACGAACGGTCCGCGAGGAGCTTGCCCTTCGTCTGGCAGCGAGGGCAGTAGTTCGTCTCGTTCTCCGCGTAGCGGATGCGCTGCACGGCCGTTCCGCACGTCGGGCAGGGCTGCTTGTAGCGCCCGTGCACAGCGAAGCCCGGCCGGAACGCGGTGATCTCGCCCGGCCCGGGAAAGCGCCCCGCGAATTCGGCGCGCAGCTTTTCGGTCCACGACTCGAGCGTGTCTTTCACGGCGCGGTGCAGCGCGCGGGCTTCGGCGTCGCTGAGCTTCCGCGTCAACTGCACGGGCGATAGGCGCGCGGCGTGCAGGATCTCGTCGCTGTACGCGTTGCCGATGCCGCTGAAGATGCGCGGGTCGGTGAGCGCGCGCTTCAAGGTATGGTTGCCGGCGCGTAGGGCCTGGCCGAACGCCGCGGCGCTCGCGGTGAGGACCTCCAGGCCGCCGGGGTCGAGCGCTTTCAGCGCGGTCTCCCCGCGGACGACGTGCAGCGACGCGCGTTTCTTCGTGCTGGCTTCGGTGAGGAGCAGCGTGCCGGTGGGGAAGTCGAAGGCGGCCAGGCCGATCTTGCCCGGCGCCGAAGCGCCGCGCTTTTCCCAGCGCAGGCGCCCGGCGATCATCAGGTGCAGGACGAGGAAGAGCTCGCCTTCGAGTTCGAAGACGATGCGCTTGCCCACGCGCCGCAACTCGAGCACGCGTTTGCCCTCGCAGGCGAAGACCGGCGGATCGGCGGTGCGCACCAGGAAGGCGCTGCGCAGGCGCACCTTCTCGAGCGGCTGCGTCAGCACGCGCGGGTGCAGCGCTTCCAGGTAGAGGGTGACGTCCGGCAGTTCGGGCATGGCTCGAGTGATACGCCGCTCGTGCGCAAATGAAAAGGGCAAGCCGAAGCTTGCCCTTTCCGGTGAAGACTTGAAAAAGCGGCGAGCGTTACTGGCCCATGCCGCCCTGCATGCCGCCGCCGCCGGGGCCGCCCATTCCGCCCATGATGGCGCCCATGGCCATGCCGATGATCTGGCCGATCTGGCCCATGAATTCGTCGGCCGTCTTGGTGGCCAGGATCTGGTCGAGCATCGCGTCGACCTGCTTGATCTGGGCGAGCGCCATGTCCTTGTTCTGCTTGTTGTTCTCGGCCTTGAGCTTGGCGAGGCCCGCCTTGGCGTCCAGGACGCCCTGCTTCCAGCCGTCAGCCATCTCCTTGGGAATCCACTTGTCCTCGACCTTCACGACCTGCAGTTCCTTCGGCTGCTCGCCAGGCGCGGTCATCTTCAGCGTGGCGCTGTCGGGCGTCTGGTTGACGATCTCGGCCTTGGTGTTGCGGAACATGATCTGCGGGTCGATGCGCGCCTCGTTGGGCTTCTGCGGCGCGAGCAGGGCCAGGGCCATGGCATCCTTCATGATCCCAGAGCCCGTCGTGGCCAGGAACTGGCGAACGTCGAGGGTGGCCAGCTTGGAACTGTCGGTGAGTTCGCAGTTGGCGATCTTGGAGACGAAACCGACGAGCTTGTCCCAGTTCTTCTCCAGTTCCGCCTTGGCCGGATTCTGCTGAAGCTGCGGCAGGGCGAGGATGAACTCCTTCTTCGTCTCGAGGATCTTCACGACCTTCTGGACCAGCCCGAAGCCGGCGTTGTAGGTCTCCTGGTCGACGGTCTTGCCGAATTCGTGCACCAGGCCGGACGCGTCGTTCTGGTAGCTGGCGGGCAGCGCGTCCCACAGGACCTCGGGCTTCCCGTCGCCCAGTTGGGCGGTCACGTGCTTCATGGCCTCTTCGGGCGTGGCCGGCATCGCGGGGGCGGGCGCGGCGGCGGTCTTGCCGTCGTCGCCGGTCTTGCCGGGGGCGTCGGTCTTGGTCTTGCCGCTGCAGCCAACGAGGGCAACCGCCAGCAGCAGGGCGCTCAGCTTGAGCAACTTCGGCATGGCTTAAATCCTCCCATGAGGGATAGGGGTTCAAGAGGTTACCAACCGCCGCGTAACCTACCGGGTTACGGAGGCGACTCAAGTATTGATTGCACGAGTGACTGCGGGCGAAAAAACACGGCGCCCGCGCGCGCAGCCTCCTATTAAGAGGAGGCGCGGGGTCCTTTTGCGGTCTTTATGGAACGCTACACGGCGGCGGCGGCGGATCCTGCGGCGGCGTAGGCCTCGGCGCCGCCCAGTTCGCGCACGGAGTCGCGCAGGGCGACGACGTTGCGCCAGGGGGTGCGCGGCGAGGTGTTGCAGCTGCTGGAGAAGATGAAGCGCGGGTTGCCCTTCATCGAAGCGAAGAGTTTCTCGACGTAGCCGCGGATCACCTGCGGGGCGTCGGGCTTGAAGTACTCCTGCTGGTGGCAGGTGTCGCCGCCTTCGACGACGAACTCCGGCCCGATGCGCTCCCAGGCCTCGTGCAGCGGGAAGTTGCCCAGCGGCGGCGGCGTGAGGCCTTCCATGCAGTCGATGCCGCACTTCTGAATAAAGGGCGCGATGTCGTAGTTGTTGCCGCACGAATGCACCCAGAAGTAGCCGCCCTTGCTGTGGATCAGGTCGGAGAGCGCCTGGTAGTGCGCGGTCAGGAACTCGTCGAAGAAGTACGGGGGAAAGAGCATCGCGTCGAGATTGTCGTTGCTGATGAAGAACTTCACGTCGGTCTTCTGCAGCAGGCCGTCGACGAACTCCAGCGTCCGGCGCGTGTGGATCTCGAAGAGTTCCTTCAGCGCCTCGGCATGGTCCATCATCAGCAGGATGGCGCGCTCGGGCCCGCACAGCCAGTGCAGCATCTTCAGCGGGTTCTCGTGGATCTCCTGGATCACGAAGCCGTCGCTGCCGATCTGCTGCTTGGTGGCCTCGTAGTCGTCCAGGAAGTAGTCGTAGCTGCGGTCCTCGACGAAGCAGCGCACCGCGTCGAACTCGGCGTCGTAGTCCTTCCACCAGTACGCTTCCTCGAAGTCCGCGCAGCTTTCCTCCGTGAAGCGCCACGTCTGCTTCAGTTCGCCGCAGGGCGTCTCGAGGATGCGGTGGATCTTGGTGCCCTTGGTGTAGGTGTTGAACGCGGTGATCAGGGGGTAGGGGGGCTGCTCGCCCTCCCATTCGATGCGCAGCTTGCAGTTGCGGAAGACGGTGTGCTCGCCGGGGAAGCCGCGGCCCTTGATCTGGCCGTCCCAGCGCGTCAGCACCTCCGCGCCCAGGTGTTTCAGCACGTCGATGGGCGTCGCGCAGTGCTTGATCTCGTCGTCCAGCGTCTTCAGGAACTTGTTGGCGTAGAACCACTGGTTGATGTTGGGCGCCCAGGCCACCTGGTCCGACGGGCGGCCTTCCATCGCGGCGAGGATGCGTTCCTGTCCTGTCATGCGCGGCGCTCCTTAAGGTGGGGTCCCGCCTTCAGTTGCACTCTCTATACCCTCGATCCGGGGGGCAGCCATGGATGGACCGATCCTTTGGTTGGACTTTTCGAAACTCCTGCGGTGGCCAAATCCGCCTTTCCGGAACGCTTCATCCGCCCCGAAAATCGGCCGATACCGCCACACGGGTTTTCTTCGCGATCTCGGAGGCCGTGGCGCGTGCTCTACTACCTGCATTCGTGGGCCGGGGAGGGCTGGTCCCTCCTGGCGCTCTTCGGGCCCGTTGCCTTCCGCGCGGCGCTGGCGGCGGTCTTCGCCTTTGTGCTGTGCGTGGCGGCCGGGCGGCCCTTCATCGCCTGGCTGCGGCGGCGCAAGATCGAAGAGGACGTCGGCAAGAAGGATTCGCAGTTCCTGATCGAGAAGCACGCGCAGAAGAAGCACACGCCCACGATGGGCGGCGTGGTGCTGGTGGGCTCGGCGCTGCTGGCGACGGTGCTCTTCGCGCGGCTGGACGTGCCCTTCGTGCCGCTGGCCGTCTTCGGCGCGCTGGCCATGGGCGCGGTGGGCTTCTACGACGACTGGATCAAACTCAACCGCAAGGGCCAGAAGGGCCTGAGCATCAAGGGCAAGCTCTTCTTCCAGTTCCTCGTCGGCGGCATCGCTGGCGCGGTGCTGCTGCACTATGGCGACGCGGAAACGGGCTCCATGGTGGCGGTGCCCTTCGTCGAGCGCGCCCTGTGGCCGGCGCTCGGCTACGGTTACATCGCCTGGGCGGCGCTCGTCTTCACCGGCAGCACCAACGCCGTGAACCTCACAGATGGATTGGACGGCCTCGCGACGCTCTGCACCCTCACCGCGGCGGCGGTCTTCGGCCTTCTGGCGTACCTGGCCGGCAGCGCGGGGCTTTCGGCGAACCTCGGCGTGCCGGGCGTGGCGGGCGCGGGCGAGTTGTGCGTCGTGTGCGCGGCGCTGTTCGGCGCATGCCTGGGCTTCCTGTGGTTTAACGCGCATCCGGCCGAGGTCTTCATGGGCGACACCGGCAGCCTGCCGCTGGGCAGCCTGCTGGGCCTGGTGGCGCTGTCGATCCGGCAGGAACTGCTGCTGGTGCTGGTGGGCGGGGTCTTCGTCGCCGAGGCGCTTTCCGTGCTGATCCAGATCTTCAGCTTCCGCTGCTTCGGGCGGCGGGTCTTCCTGATCGCGCCGCTGCACCACCACCTGGAGAAGGTCGGTTGGTCGGAGACGAAGATCGTCTCGCGCTTCTTCATCGTCTCGGTGCTGCTGGCGGTCTGCGGCGTCGCCACGCTGCGGCTGTAGCGGCGGAACAACGGAACCTCACGGGGAACGCATGGACGCGCATCGGCGCACGCTCCTGCTGCTGACCGGCCTGCTGCTGGCGCTGGGCCTGACGATGGTCTACAGCGCCAGCTTCGTCTTCGCCGAGAAGAAATTCGGTTCGCCGACGTTCTTCCTGGAACGCCACTGCGTCTACCTGCTGGCGGGCTGCTTCGCGATGACGGTGGGTGCACTGTGGGATTACCACCGCCTGGCGCGCTGGTGGCCGTGGCTTCTGGCCCTGGCGATCGTGGTGCTGGCGGGCGTGCTGGTGCCGGGCGTGGGCGAACGCATCAACGGCGCGCGCCGCTGGTACCGCCTGGGCAGCTTCACGTTCCAGCCCTCCGAGATGGCCAAGCCGCTCCTGATCATCGGCCTGGCCGGATGGGCCGTCACGCGCCGCGAGAAGCTGCGCACGTTCTGGCGCGGTTTCGTGCCGGGCGCGCTTTTGGTGGGCGGCGCGGTGGCGCTGGTGGCGCTGGAGCCCGACCTCGGCACCGGCCTGCTGCTCTTCTCGATCCTGGGCTCGATGCTCTTTGTCGCCGGCGTGCGCCTGATCTACGCGATCCCCGCGCTGGGCGTGGCGTTGCCGGCCGCGGCGTTCCTCGCCTGGAGCCGCCTGGAGTACATCCAGAACCGCATCATCCAGTTTGTGGGCGGCAACGAGGATCCGCTGGGCCACGGCTACCAGATCACGCAGGCGCTGATGGCCCAGGGTTCGGGCGGCGTCTGGGGGGTCGGGCTGGGGCAGGGTGCGGCGAAGCTGCTGTACCTGCCCGAGGCGCACAACGACTTCATCCTCGCGCTGATCGGCGAGGAACTGGGCCTGGCCGGCACGCTGGCGGTGATCGCCTGCTTTGCGCTGTTCGTATGGACCGGTTGGCGCGTGGCCTGCCTGGCGCCCGACCGCCTGGGCGCGCTGATCGCGCACGGCGTGACGCTGCTGGTCGGTCTGCAAGCGGCGATCAATATCGCCGTTGTCACGCGCACCATGCCGACAAAGGGCATCAGCCTGCCACTGGTCAGCTACGGCGGCAGCTCGCTGGTCTTCACCATGCTCGCCATCGGCCTCCTGCTCAACGTTGCGGCCCATCCCGCGCGCGGGACGGTCCCCGCCGCGCCGGGCGTGCCGCCGCCGGCGCGCCGCGAGCATCCCTCGCTGGCCGGCCTACCGGTGCTGAACACCACGTCGCCCACAGCGTAGCGTCATTTCCTTCGCCTAAAGCCATCAGGAAATCCGCACGATACAAGGATGCGCGGGGTCGTGACGGACGCTTCGCGCCATAACCGCGTCGAACGCAACAGACACCGTAAGGAGCAGCGCGTGCGCGTCATCATTGCAGGCGGAGGCACCGGCGGGCATCTCTTCCCCGGGCTGGCCATCGCGGAAGAACTGCTCTCGCGCGGCGGCGAGAACAGCGTGCTCTTTCTCGGCGCACAAGGCGGCATGGAAGAGACGCTGCTGCCCAAGCTCGGCCACCGCCTGGAACTGCTGCCGTCGATGAAGGGCGGGCTCTTCGGGCTCGACTTCCCGCGCAAGACGCTGCGCCTCTGCAAGGGCTACCTTCAGGCGCGTAAGGCGATCCTCGACTTCAAGGCCCAGGCGGTCGTCGGCTTGGGCGGCTACGCCTCGGCGCTGCCGGTGCTGGCGTCGTGGGGCGTCGAGGTCCCCTGCATGGTGCTGGAGCAGAACGTCATTCCCGGCCGCACGACGCGCAAGCTGGCGGGCTTTGCCGCCGAGGTCGGCGTGCAGTTCAAGGAGGCCGAGGTCTGCCTGCCCAACGCGAAGAAGGTGCGCGCGCTGGGCAACCCGCTGCGCCGCAAGGTGGTGGACGCCAGCTACCCGGCCGCGACGCGCAACTGCAGCGCGCGCTCCGCGCCCGGCGAACCCGTGCTGCTGGTGCTGGGCGGCTCGCAGGGCGCACGCTTCCTGAACCAGCGCGCCGTCGAGGCCTGGCCCAAGCTGAAACAGGCGCTGCCGAAGCTGCGCGTGATCCTGGTCGCGGGCAAGGACGACTACGACCGCGCCGCCGCCGCGTTCGCTTCCGCGGGGCTGCGCGGCGAGGTGCATCCGTTCCACGAGCGCATGGAGGAACTCTACGCGCAGGCCGACCTGGTCTTCGCGCGCGCCGGCGCCACGAGCCTGGCCGAGATCTCCGCGTTTGCGCTGCCGTCGATCCTGGTGCCGTACCCGCACGCCGCCGACGACCACCAGCGCGCTAACGGGCGCGTCTACCGCCTGGCCGGCGCGGCGTGGTGCCTGGAGCAGGAACGCTTCGAGACCGACCGCTTCGCGCAGCGCATCGCCGACATCTGCCTGCAGCCCGAACGCCGCCGCCGCATGGCGCAGAACGCCGCCGCGCTGGCGCGCCCCGAGGCCGCTGCGGAAGTCGTGGACCGCCTCGAGCGCCTCGCCGGATTGCGCGACTTCAAGACGCCGCCGCCGTCCCCGCCGCTCCTGCCGCCGCACCGCCCCGACGCCGTGCACGCCGGCGTGGCGTAAAGCAGTTCGCATTTAACGTGAAACGTCCAGGCGGGCCTGCCGATACCCCCAACTACCGGATTGCCGCATCCGTTTCGGACCGGATCGTCACGAATCCATGATCGCCACCGTCCAGCCCCGCGGAATCCAGGCCCCCGCAAGCGAAGAGATCGCCGGGCGCCGCATCCACTTCCTGGGCGCCGGCGGTATCGGCGTCAGCGCGCTGATGGAGCTGGCGCAGGCGCGCGGCGCGATCGTCAGCGGCTGCGACTGCTGCGGCGAAGGGCAGGTCGAACATCTCCGCGAGATCGGCATCGACGTGCAGATCGGGCACCACCCGTCCCACGTCGAACGCTGCGACGAGGTCGTCTACTCGCCGGCAGTTCCGGACTCGCATCCCGAACTGGTCCGCGCGCGCGAACTGGGCAAGGCCGTCAGCGTGCGCATGGCGATGCTGGGTAGAGTAACGAAGCGCATGCGCACCGTCTGCGTGACTGGCAGCCACGGCAAGACGACGATGACGTGGATGATCGCGCACCTGCTGGTGCAGGCCGGCCGCGATCCCTCGGTGCTCGTCGGCGGCGTGGTGCCCTCGCTGGGCAGCAACGTGCGCGTCACGCGCGGGCCGCGCTCCCGCCGCGGCAGCTGGCTGGTGATGGAACTCGACGAGTCCGACAACCGCATGGACCGCGTGCAGCCCGCGCTGCCCGTCGTGACCAACATCGACGCCGACCACATGGAGAATTACGGCAGCCTCGAGGCGCTCGAGGCCGCCATGGCCGATTTCCTCGCCTCCGCCGCCGGTGCCGAAGAGCCCACCAGCGCGCTGGTCGGCTGCGGCGACGACGAACGGGTGCTCCGCGCGCTGAAGCTGGCTTCGCAGCGCAGCGGGCTGCCGGTGATCGACTACGGCTTCGGCGAAGGCCGCGCCTTCCGCGGCCTCAACGTGGTGCTGAAGCCGATGTGTGCGACCTTCGACCTCCAGACGCCCAGCGGCGTGTGGCGCGGGCTCGAACTGCCCATGCCCGGCCGCCACAACGTCCTGAATGCCGCAGGCGCCGCGGCCGCCGCGCACCGCTTGGGACTCGACGAGTCCAGCGTGCGCTGCGCGCTGGCGACGTGCGAACGCGTAGGCCGGCGCTTCGAGGTCAAGGGCGATTGCGGCGGTGTGCGCGTCGTCGACGACTACGGGCATCATCCGACGGAAATCGCCGCGACCGTGCGTGCGGCGTGCGAGGCGGCTCCGGGAGGGCGCGTGGGGGCGCTCTTCCAGCCGCATCGTTACACCCGCACCGCGGCGCTGATGGACGACTTCGCGCGCGTTTTCGCGTCTTGCGGCGCGGCGAAGGTCTGGCTGCTGCCGGTGTACGCGGCCAGCGAGGCGCCCATTGCCGGCGCCGACCACAAGGCCCTGGCCAAGGCGATCCGCAAATACGGCTACAAGGACGTGACCGCCGTGGCCGACCGGGCCAAGGCCGCCGCGCAGATGGCGAAGTGGGCGAAGCCCGGCGACACGCTGCTGATCCAGGGCGCCGGCGACGTCACGCACGCGAGCGAGGAAGTGCTGGCGCTGCTCCGGCGGCGCTAGACGGCCCTTCAGGACATTTCTTTCCACAAAAGCTTTCGGTGGAAGCACACGATACCCAGCCTGTGGAGGGCTGCCGGTGCGCGGCAGCTCTAGGGACGGATGCCGCCCATGACCTGGTACCGCGGACTCGAGAGTTTCGTTCGGCCCGGCGTGAGCCTGGCGCCGATGACCAGTTACCGCGTCGGCGGCCCGGCGGAGTACTTCGCCGAGCCCCCGGGCGAGGAGGCGCTGGGCATGGTGCTGCGCCGCGCGCACGAGGAATCAATCCCCGTGAACCTGCTCGGCCATGGCACCAACCTGCTCGTCGGCGATCGCGGGGTGAAGGGCCTGGTGCTGCGCCTGCCCAAGCAGGGCTTCGCCGAGATGCGCCAGGACGGCGCACGCCTGAGCGTCGGCGCCGGACACAGCCTGCCGGGGTTGGTGAAGTGGAGCGTCGCGCGCAACCTCGGCGGCCTGGCCTGCCTGGTCGGCGTGCCCGGCACGGTCGGCGCGGCGCTGCGCATGAACGCCGGCGGCAAGTACGGCGAGATCGGTGCGCGCGTGCGCGGCGTGTGGGGCTTCGCGATGGACGGTACGCGCTTCGCCTACGACCGCGCGCACTGCGGCTTCCAATACCGCGACAGCGGTCTGAAGGGCCGCATTGTCACACGCTGCGAACTGGAGATCGAGGACGAGGCCGCGCCCGGCGCCGAGCGCCTCGACGCGCGCCAAGTCCTGGAAGAGAAGCGCGCGACGCAGCCGCTGGCGGCGCGTTCTGCGGGCTGCGTCTTTAAGAACCCCAAGCGCCCCGGCGTGCCCCCGGCGGGCAAGCTGATCGACGAGATGGGCCTGAAGGGCCGGCGCCTGGGCGGCGCGGAGGTCTCGACGCGCCACGCGAACTTTTTGGTTACGCATCCGGGCGCGACGGCCGCCGACCTGGCCGCGCTGATCCGGCTGATCCGCACGCGCGTGCTGCGCGAACGCGGCGTGTGGCTGGACCTCGAAATCGCCGTGTGGGGCCTGAACGACGAGGAACTCGGCGCGGCGTAGAGCAAGGGACCGCCAACAACTTCAACACAGAGACGCAGAGGACACAGAGGTCGCAGAGAATAAGGAATGGTTCGTCCTCTGGGTTCTCGAAGTTGAAACGGTGGCCTGGGCGAGCAGGGCAGGCGAGAGGGTAGCGGTGTGCAGACCAAGCAGTTGAATCTCGTCACCCGCAGGATCATAGGCTGCGCGATCGAAGTTCACCGCCGCCAGGGTCCGGGCCTTCTGGAGAGTGTGTACGAAGAAGCGATGTGCATGGAAATGAAGCACGACGGCCTGGCTTTTCAGCGGCAGGTCAGCGTTCCAGTCCTGTACCGGAACGAGAAACTGAGCGCGCCTTTAAAGCTGGACCTCCTTATTGCCGAATCGGTGGTCGTGGACCTGAAGGCGGTCGAGTCGATCCTGCCGGTACACGAAGCGCAGCTGTTGTCCTACCTGCGCATGGCGAAGAAGGAAGTGGGGCTCCTGATCAATTTCAACGTGCCGATACTGAAGGAGGGCATTCGGAGGAAGCGGAACACCTTCTGAAGAATTCCCTTCTCTGTGTTCTCCGCGTCCTCTGGGTCTCTGTGTTGAGGTAGTTGAAGTACGAAAAGCAACGAAAGGAAAAGGTCATGGCGACGATTGTGCGGTACGGCAGGCAGTTCGGGCGGCTGGACGAGTCGGATCCGTTGAACCGCATGACCATCGGAGTGCTCTACGGCGGGCCTTCGGCCGAACGCGACGTATCGATCCAGTCCGGCGAGGCCGTCGCCAAGACGCTGGCCGGCGCCGGGCGCACCGTCCACCGCGTGATCCTGGACGAGACCTTCGACGTGCAGATGGCGCAGTCGCTGGGCATCGACGTCGCCTTTCTGGCGCTGCACGGGACCTTCGGCGAGGACGGCCGCGTGCAGCACATCCTGGAGCGCGCCGGCATTCCCTACACCGGCAGCGGGCCCGACGCCAGCTCGATGGCCTTCGACAAGGTGCTGGCGAAGCGCGTGCTCGAGAAGAACGGCCTGCGCACGCCGGCGTGGATGAGCTTCGAGCGCGAAGAGATCGAATCGCTGGGCGCACTCGACCGACTGGACCTTACGCCGCCGCTGGTCATCAAGCCGGCCTCGTGCGGCAGCAGCCTGGGCATCACGATCGTGCGCAGCGCCTGCGAGATCGAAGGCGCTTTCGCGCGCGCCCTGGACTACGGCGACACCGTCATCGCCGAACGCTTCATCGCCGGCCGCGAACTCAGCGTGCCCGTGCTGGGCGACGAGCCCCTGCCGGTGATCGAGCTGCGCGTGAAGAGCGGCTTTTACGACTACAACGCGAAGTACATCAGCGAGGAGACCGGCATCGTCTGCCCCGCCGAACTGACCGCCGAACTGACCGCGCGCGCGCAGGCCACCGCCCTGGCCACGCACCTGGCCTTCGGCTGCAGCGACGTCTCGCGCACCGACATGATCCTCGACGCCAACGGCTTCCCGTGGGTGCTCGAGATCAACACGTTGCCGGGCATGACCAGCCACAGCCTGCTGCCCAAGGCCGCCGACGCCGTCGGCACCGACTTCCTGGCGTTGTGCGAGTTCCTGGTCCTGCGCGCCGCCAGCCGAGGCGCTGGCAGGGCCCGCGCGGCGTAAATCCGCTACTGCCGAACCGATTCTTTACCTAAAGAATGGGGCCGATCCGGACGATCCATCTCAAGATCGTCTGTTCGCGATTGCCTCGGGGGGAAACCATGGCCCGCGCCAAGCCCAAGAAGAACGCGCCGCACAAAGTCGTCGGCGAAGCCGCCGCCGCCTTCGCCCATCACGCGGGCGAGACGGTGGGGCGCACGCTGCGCCCGCTGCTGCCGCTGCTGGTCCTGTGCGGACTCTACGTAGGCTGCGCCTGGCTGCTCTGGCGCCCCCTCGACAAGGATCCGCAGACGCGCTTGTGCCGCGAGGCTCTGCTGGCGCCGATGCAGCACGCCGAAGGCACGCGCTCGTGGCTGAGCGCGCAGGAACTGCGCAAGATCGCGCACCTGGGCCTTGCCGTCGAAGGGCGCAGCGTCTTCGAGCCCGGGCTGGCCGCCGATCTGGCTCACGCCTACGAAGAGAGCCCCTGGATCGAGAAGGTGCACCAGGTCAAGCTGCGCTACCCCGCGGCGATCCGCATCGAACGCATCGACCTGCGCGAACCCTTCGCCGTGGCCGCGACCGAGACCGGACCGTTGTTCCTCGACAAGGCCGGCCACGTGCTGCCCCTGATCGACGAACCGCCCGCGAACCTGGCCGTGCTTGGCGGGTTCCACTGCCGCAGGCTGCCGGCCGGCGCGACGGTGGCCGAGCCGGAGGCGCGCGAGGCCCTGGAGCTTCTGGGTACGTTCAACCGCGTGCTGGGCGAGTCGTCGCGCGCGATGGAAGTCTCCGCCGTGCAGCTGACGAGCAGCGAAGGCTGGATCGTCCAGACGCGCGAGGGCGCGCTGGCCGGGCCGCTGGTCGCCTGGGGCGCCTGGGACGACGCCAAGCGCCGCGCGCATGAGATGCCGCGCCACGCCAAGCTCGAGCAACTGTCCGCGCGCCTGACCGAGCACGCCCGCGTCGGCCTGCGGGAGATCAAGCTGAACAAGCCGGGAGCGCCTTTCGTCCTGATCTCGAACCCCTGATCCGGTCCTTCGAACCATGGCCGCCGATTCCGACCTCCCGCCCGAGCCCTTCGACACCGAGAACCGCCGCACGCTCCTGCCCGGGCGCGAGACTTTTGCCGTCGTGGACATCGGCAGTTCCCGTGTCGCCTGCGCCTACTGCGAGAAGGACCTCGGCCGGCTCTCGCTGGTCGCCGCCGAGTCCGTCGCGGCGTACGGCATCCGCGGCGGCGAGATCGTGGACCTGGAGCGCGCCAGCGAGGCGATCCGCATCGCCGTCGAGGCCGTCGGCGCGCGGGCCGAGACCGAGATCCGCAGCGTGGTCGTCGGCTTCAGCGGCGCCGTGTGGCTCAGCCAGGCCCGCGCCGGCATGCCGCTGCCGGGTTCGGCGCACGAAGTCTCCGAAGGCGACATCGCGCGGCTGCGCAGGAGCCTGCACGCCGAGAACGCCGCCAAGCGCCGCGTGATCCACCGCTTCGACGGGCCCTATTCGGTCGGCGACCTGGCGGGCGTCGAGCGCCCCGTCGGGCTCTGCGGCCCTACGCTGGGCATGACCAGCGCCTTTCTTGCCGTGCCCACCGACCGCTGGCAGAACCTCGTCCGTGCGCTGCGCAAGGCGGGGCTGGAGATCGAGGCCCTGGCCGTCGAACCCATGGCCGCCAGCTGCGGGGCGCTCTCGCAGGACGAGCGCGTGCTCGGCGCGGCGGTGCTGGACTTCGGCGCGGGCGGCTTCCGCGGCGCGCTGTGGGAAGGCGGGCGCCTGCGGCAGATCTACGTCAGCGCGCTGGACCAGCGCACGCCCGTTGCCGGCGCCACCAACGAGGCCGGCGGCGGCATGGAGAACGTCGTGATGGGCGTGGCGCGGCGTTTTCGCATCGCGCCGGCCACCGCGCGCCGCCTGATGCAGGACCACGGCGCGCTTCAGCGCGAAGGCCCCGGCGAAGTCCTGGACGTTGCCGCCGTCGACGGGTTGGGCTCGGTGCGCTTGAACACCGCCGAACTCTCCGCGGCCCTGGAGGAACTGCTCCATCCGGTCGTGCGCGCGATGCGCGACGGCCTTTCGGGATTCAGCGCGGCCCATGCCGGCGGCGTGGTGCTGGTCGGCCAGGGCGCGCAGCTGCCCGGCTTGGCCGAACTGGCCGCGCGGCACTTCGGCGGCGCGCCGGTGCGCCTGGGGCAGCCGCGCTGGGACGGCGGCGCGCACACCATCGGCGCGATCCCCGCGGAGACCAACGGCCCCGGCGGTTGCTCGCTGTGCGGCCTGGCGCTCTACGCGGCCGAACTCCGTGCGCACGCGGACCGCAAGAAAGGAAGTGCCTGGTGGCGCCGCATCAGCGGGCGCCTGCGCCGCGTGGCCGCCTCCTTATAAAGGAGGCCGGTTGGCGCTTGCAGGATGGAGGAAAACAGGGAAGCTGAGTCTCCACGCCGGCCGGTTGGGCCGGTAACGCACATAAACGAGGAGACCGCACCATGTGGTTGGCTCACGTCACGCCCCATGAACTTCCCGCTTTCGCCGCCGTCATCGTCTTCGCCTTCGGAGCCGGCTTCGGCGCCGCCGTGGTGCTGGGCATGAAGGCCTTCCTGGCGAAGCGTAAGGCCAAGTAGGCGGGCAACGCGCGTAGCCTTGTGACGCCGTTCCGCCGCAAGGAGTCCGAGCGGACGTGAACGGCGAGTTGCTCTTCTCGCAGGCCTACGCGCCGCTGTTGGCGCTGGGCGTCGGCCCCGCCGGCGGCCAGGCGGCCTCGGCCGGCTGCGCGGAAGGCCTGGGCGGCGGACGGCCCTGGGCGGCCTGCGACACGCGCCAGCCGCGACTGCTCGCCACGGGCCTCGGACAGAAACTCCTCCTCAAGCTCCCTTCCGAACCCAACGCCGAAGGCGCCGCGCAGGCCGCGGTGCGCCAAGCCGCGCCGAGACTCACGAAGCTCGTGGCCGGGCGCCACACGGTGCTGGTGCTGGGCGCCCTGGGCGATCCGTTCGCCGGGGCGCTGATGGCGGCGCTGGCGGCCCAGCTCCACGCGGACGGCCGCGAGGTCTGCGTGCTTTGTTGCGAGCCATCGCCGCACGACGGCCCCGAGGCCGCCGCGCACGCATCCGAAGGCGCGCGGTTGCTGAGCGCCGCGCCGGGTTTCCTGGGCACGCTGGCGGGCGGCGGACCCTCCGCCTCCTTGAAAGACGGCACCGGCAATGCGCGGGAAGCGCTGCAGTGGGCTGCCGAGGCCCTGCTTGCGGCGCTCGCCGGCGCCGGCTCGCCGTGCCTGGCGCTCGAGGACCTGCGCGCGCGGCTGCAGGGCGCGGGGCCGGTCTGGGCGGGCGTCGGGACGGGGCAGGGACCTCAGGCCGCCGACGAAGCCCTGGCGCGGGCGCTCGACGAACGCTGGCGCTCCGGATCGACCGGCTGGCCGCAGGCGCGCCTGGCGGTGGCGCTGGCTTCCGGGAGTGACCTTTCCACAGACGAGCGCGAGGCGCTGTGCGCGCGCCTTTCGGACGGGCGCGAGGACGCCGCGCCGGCGCTGCTGCACGACTCGGTGGACCCGACGTTGGGCGAGGAGGCCCGCTGCGTGGCCCTTTTCCGCGCCTCGCCCAGCCGCAACGTCGTTTCGCTGGCCAGCGCCCGCGCGGCGCACTGAGCCCTGCTTCCCGCCGCTTTTGCATTGCCTTTCCTGCCGGTACAATGGGTCCGGAGTGCGCCATTCGCGGCGAAGAATTGGCCGTTTGGGCCGTCTGATTAGGGCAGGGGCATTCGGAAAGACCCAAGTGCTTTGAAAGGGGCGTATCGATGAGTGGTGCAGCGAACCGGAGCGGCCGGCCCAGCGTATGGATCCTGCTGGTGGGCGTCGTGGTGGGCGTGGTGACGGCCAAGGTGATGGACAACTGGCCCGCGGCCAACGCCGGCGGCGAACAGGACCGCAAGGCCGCGCTGGGCATGCACAGCGAGTCGTTCCGCGCCGCTGCGAAGAACATCGCGCCCGCGGTGGTGAACATCAAGCAGTACCGCCGGGTGCTGGTGCCCGAGCGCACGCGCGACATGGGCATCTTTGGGCCGTTCTACCGGCGCACCTGGAAGGAAGACTGGAAGCTCAGCGGCATCGGCTCGGGCTTCGTCATCGACGCCAAGCAGGGCTACATCCTGACCAACAACCACGTCATCGACGGAGCCGAGGAACTGCTCGTGCGCCTGTCGGACAAGCGCGAGATGAAGGCCGAACTGGTCGGCGCGGACAAGCAGACCGACCTGGCCGTCCTGAAGGTCGCCGCCGAGGGCCTGACCGAGGCCCAGCTGGGCGACAGCGACGGCATCCAGGTCGGCGACTGGGTGATCGCCTCGGGCAACCCGTTCGACCTCGAGCAGACCGTCACGGCGGGCATCATCTCGGCGAAGGGCCGCAAGGGCCTGGGCCTGACGCGCTACGAGGACTTCCTGCAGACCGACGCGGCCATCAACCCCGGCAACAGCGGCGGGCCCCTGGTGGACCTGGACGGCAAGGTCATCGGCGTCAACTCGGCGATCTTCTCCAAGACCGAAGGCTACCAGGGCATCGGCTTCGCCATTCCCGTCAACCAGGCGAAGAAGATCGCGCAGACGCTGATCAAGGACAAGCGCGTGATCCGCGGCTGGATGGGCGTCACCATGCGCGGCATCCCGGCCAAGCTCGGCCAGGAGCTGGGCCTGGGCGACGGCGAGGGTCTGTACGTCGAGGAAGTCGCCTACCGCGGCCCCGCGCACCTGGGCGGCATGCTGCCCGGCGACATCGTTACCGAGGTCAATGCCAAGAAGGTGGTCGCCAACGACGAGATCGCCAACGAGATCGCCGAGATGAAGCCCGGCAGCAAGCTGCACGTGAAGCTGATCCGCAACAAGAAACAGATGGAAGTCGACGTCGTCCTGATCGAACAGCCCGGCAGCCTGCGCATCGAGAACGAGTAGTGCGGGGCATCAAGCGGCTTCGGTTTTGCGCCCGGCCAGCCGCATCACGAGCCGGTAGAGCAGGTGCAGCAGCACGCCTGCGGCGAAGCAGCCGCCCGTCCACCACGCCACGCGCGGCCATGGCGAGACCCGTTCCTCCTCCGGCGGCGGAGCAGGCTTTGACGGGGATTTCTGGAACTTGAAGGTCGAGAGCACCAGCTGCACGTCTGCGCCGTCTTCCCCCTGCGGGCCCTCGAAGTCGAGCTCGAAGCTGCGGTCCGGGCCGGGCACCACGAAGGCCAGGAAGCGGTCGCCGGCCACCGGCCCCGCCGCCACTTGGTAAGCGACGCGCAGCGCGCTCCCGCCGGCCACGTCCCGCAGCGCCACGTCCAGGTCCTCGTAGGCGATGTTCATCGCCTTGAGGTGAGTCTCCACGGTCGAGCGGTAGGCCTCCAGTTTCCCGGCGTCGAAGGCGCCCATCGTGCCGCCCGACGCGACGCGGAATTCGGGCGCGGGCTTCTCCGGCTGCTTCGGATCGGCCGGCCCGCGGAAGTTGCGCAGCGTCGCACGGCCAATGGCGCCGGGGCCCGTCACGAACAGCGGCGCAAGGCCCTGGGCGATGCGGGGCTGTTCCTTCGCCGGGTCCAGGCTCCGGTAGAAGGGCGGGATCTTGAACCCGAATCCGGCACTTGTGTGCGTGTAATCGCGAGGGTGGTCGAAGATCCGCTTCGAGGTTCCGCCGGCCTGGTTTTCCGGCGCGCCGGTCTTCGATGCGGCTTCGGCGTCCGGCGCGGACTTTGCGCTCTGCTCGGCCTGCTTGGCGGGCGCGGGCGGTGCGTTGCTTTCGGCGGCAGCGGATGTGATGGCGCAGGCGGCCAGCAGGGCAAGCGCGGCGGTGCGGGCGGACGGGTTCATGGAATCAGGGCGTGCTTCGGGGCGCGGGCAGGCGGGCGGTGCAGTCGCGGCGGCTGCGGACGGACAGGTTGTGGCCGTTGGCCGGCGCCTGCAACTCGGCGACGCGCGCGTCCAGATCCGCGCAGCGGGTCTTGAAGGACTCGTAGTCCGGCGCCTGGGTGCCGTGGCGTTCCTTCTGGCGCAGGTTGGCGCGCGTCAGGTACGCGCGCAGCCCGCCGGGCTCGTAGCCCAGCCGCACCTGCAGGTCGGTGGCGGCGCGGTCGGCGGCGCGGACCTGCTCGGGCGTATGCCCGTCCTTGACCAGCCACGAGGCCGTGCGCCCGGCCAGCGCGGAGAAGTTCTCGTCGGCGAGTTCCAGCACCGGCGTTTTGCGCGCGCCCTCGGGCAGTTCCTTGCGCAGGCGGTCGAAGGCCGCAAGCGCGTGGCGCAGGTTGACGTGCGAAATCGCCGCGGCCAGCAGCCCGGCCAGTTCCGACTCGCTTTCCGCGATGCGCAGCGCGCCGATCGTCACCAGCACGTACCCGCCGGGCGCTTCGAAGATGCGCACGTCCTCGCTGCTCAGCACGCCCACGCAGACGGGCAGCTCGGGGCGCTCGCTGAACGCGGCCAGCGCCGCGGCAATGCGTGTGAGGTAGCGCGCAAGCTTCTCGTCGTTGTACAGCCCGTAGCGTCCGGCCAGGTCGGCGGCCACCGCGCGGCCGATCTCGCGCTCCTCGGCGAAGCTGTAAGAAAGCGCCTCGGGGGGCGGCGCGTCGCCCGGCGAAACGCGGGGCTTCCAGGCGTTGGCGACGTAGTCGACCTGCGGCTTGAGCAGGCCCACGGACTCGCCGGTCTTCGTCGCGAGGCGCTCGGTGGCGCTGATCGCGTCCTTGCTCAGGGTTCCGACGTCGTTGAGCATGCTGCGCGCCGTCTCCTTCGGCTGGCAGCCGATCAGGAACAGCGCCGCCAGCAGGGCCAGCGTGGCCGGCGTGCGGAAAGCGTGGCGGAGGCGCGGGCTCATTTCGCGCCCTCCTGCTTTCCGCCGTCCTTTGGCGCTGCGGTCTTCTTCTCCGGCGCCTTCTCGTCCTTCTTCTCGGTCTTCGAACTCTTCTCCGAGGCCTTGGCCGCGGCCGTGGGCGCGAGCACCGGCCAGTCGGTGCGGTAGAGCCCCAACTTGCCCTCCTTCAGGAACGCGTCGAGATCCTTGGCGCTGGGGTAGAGCTGCTCGAGGTCCAGGATCCCGGCGAGTTTCAGCTTGCGGGCTTCGGCGTGGCGCGCGGCCTTGCTGTGTTCGCCGTCGAAGCGCGGCAGCGACGCAGCGCCGTCGCGCACCCACGGCTGCGACGCGGGTGCGGCGCCGGCCTGCGGTTCGGCAAGGGCCGAAGCGTGGATCCAGCCTTCCTTGAACTTCTCGGCCTGCGTGACCTTCTCGGTCTCGTAGCGGACCTTGCGCCAGTCGTCCTTCCTGTCGATCACTTCCAGGCGCTGGCCCAGGTAGGCGGTGTCGGTGGTGGCGCCCTTCTCGAAGCCGGGCTCGCTGTGGATGGGCGCGCAGCGCAGGCGCAGGACCTGTGCGACCGGCCCGGCGCAGGCCAGGCCGGCGGCCAGCACGACGAGGCCCAGCGCCGGAAGCCAGGCGCGGGGGCGGCGGCGCGGTTGAACGCGGTCCTGAGTCATGCCGTCTCCTGGCGTGTGGAAGGCGTCCTTCCTCAGACGCCTTCGGGGCGGATCTCTTGAAGCGGTTTTCAGGAAACCATTCTAGCCGCCAGGGTCCCAGCTTCCAGTGGCCCGCCCGGCGTCTTCCGTTGCGTGGGGCGGGGGCGGGCATAGAATCCAGGGCGTCTTCCCGCCGCATTTTTGGGAGCGTTCCTTGAGCTACGACGTGGTCACCTTTGGCGAGGCCATGGTGCGGCTGGTGCCGGCCGGGGGCGCGCGCATCGAGCAGGCGCAGCAGCTCGAAGTCACCGTCGGCGGCGGCGAGTTGAACGTCGCGGTCGGCTGCGCGCGGCTGGGCTTGAGCGCCGCGTGGGTCAGCCGCCTGCCCGAGAATCCGCTGGGCCGGCTGATCCGCAACCACGGCCGGACCTGGGGCGTCGATACGCAGCACGTCGTCTTCGCGAAGGACGACGGCCGCGCGGGCCTGTACTTCGTCGAACGCGGCGCCTCCCCGCGCGCGCAGGCGGTGCTCTACGACCGCGCCGACAGCGCGATCAGCCGCATCCGCCCCGGCGAGGTCGACTGGAAGAAGGTCTTCGCCGGCGCGAAGCGCTTTCACGTCAGCGGCATCACGCCCGCGCTGAGCCCCGAGGCCGCGGCGGCCACCGCCGAGGCGCTGATCACGGCCAAGGCCGCCGGCTGCGAGGTCAGCTACGACCTGAACTACCGCAGCAAGCTCTGGACGCCCGAGCAGGCCCGCGCGTGCCAGGAACCGCTGATGAAGCACGTCGACCTGCTGATCACCACCGAGGAAGACACCAAGGTCGTCTTCGGCATCGAAGCGAAGGGCGCCGGCGACGACAGCGCTTTTACCGAGGTCAAGAGCGAAGGCTACCGCGCCGTGGCCAGGCGCCTGGCCGAGCACTTCGGTTTCTCCGGCGTGGCGGTGACGCTGCGCGAGAACAGGAGCGTCTGGCAGAACACCTGGTCGGGGCTCTACTACGACGCCCCGGCGAACGCCTTCCACGAGGCCCCGCGCTACGAACTCGAGATCGTCGACCGCGTCGGGGCGGGGGACAGCTTTGCGGCGGGGCTGCTGGCCTCGCTGGTCAAGGCGCCCGGCGATTTCGCGCGCGCGGTGCACTACGCGACCGCGGCCAGCGCCCTGAAGCACAGCATTCCCGGCGACTTCAACATCGTCACGCCGGAAGAAGTCGAGCGCCTGATGGCCGGCGGCGGCCTGCGCATCGTTCGGTAACGAAGGTTTTCGAGAAAACGGAACAGGAAAGCACCCATGCCCGACACGCTGATCAACCACAAGAAGCTGACCGACTTCACCGTGCGCTGCCTGGCCAAGATCGGCATGCCGCAGGACGACGCGCAGCTGCTGGCCGAGTCCCTGGTCGCCAGCAACCTGCGCGGCATCGACAGCCACGGCGTCGTGCGCCTGCCGCACTACGCCACGCGCCTGCGCAACGGCTCGATCAAGGTCAAGCCCACCATCGCCTACGTCAAGACCGGACCCTGCACCGGCATCGTCGACGGCGGCGCGGGCATGGGCCAGCTGGTCGCGGCGCGCGCGATGCGCGAGGCTCTTGCTCTGGCGAAGGAAGCTGGCATCGGCGCGGTGGTGGCGCGCAACAGCAGCCACTGCGGCGCGCTGGCCTACTTCGCGCAGATGGCCTCCGACGCCGGGATGGTCGGCATCGCGATGACCCACGCCGACCCGATCATGGTGCCGACGGGCATGAAGCGCCCGTTCCTGGGCAGCAACCCCATGGCCTTCGCCGCGCCGGGCAAGGACGAGCCGCCCATCCTGCTCGACATGGCCACCACCAACGTGCCGCTGGGCAAGATCATCGTCGCGCGCCAGGAGAACAAACCCATCCCCGGCGACTGGGGCGTGGACAAGGACGGCAAGCCCACCACCGACCCGCACGCGCTGATCGGCCTGGTGCCCTTCGCCGGCCCCAAGGGCTACGCGGTGGCGGTGATGATCGAAGTCTTCTGCGCGATGCTGGGAAACGTGCCCTTCGGCCCGCATATGTGCGGGATGTACGCGGAACTCCAGAAGCCGCGCAACCTGGGCCACTTCATGCTCGCCATCGACATCGCGCGCTTCGTGAAGGTCGACGAGTTCCGCGCGCGCGTCGACGCGTTCACGCGCGAAGTCCACGCCGAGGCGCCCGCCGACCCGTCCCGCCCGCCGCTGGTGCCCGGCGAACCCGAACGGCTGCGCAGCGAAGCGCGCAAGAAGGAAGGCATCCCCATCGGCCCCGGCGTGCTCGACGACCTCAACAAGCTCGCGAAAGAGCTGGGCGTCGAGGGGATCTAGCGGGCACGGCCGAAAGGGCCGCGCTGTACCGGTTTCCCGTCTCCAGTTTCCAGGGTTGACCCTGCGAAAGCGGAAGCGGTTTACCCCGGACGACCGCGAGCCACGCGGTTGTTTGCCTCTCCCCGCCGCGGGGAAGCCCGACACGCGCAAAGCGCGTGCGGGTGAGGGGGCCGGATTTCGAAGAACCTATTATCGGTAGTCCCGGACGCTCCTGCGTCCGGGTCGCGGCGCGTAGCGACGCGACAAGAATCTTTCTGAGTACTCTCAATAGTTTGAAGGATTTCGCGAAGCCGGCGGGTGCCCGGCACAAATGATAACTCCCGCTCTCCGTGTCGCATCTCTTCGCGGGTGCCGCCTCATCACGGAGTGCTGTGCGGCGCGTGCGAAGGCTTCCGCGTGGCCGGCACGGCACTTCGTGCCCGGCACCCAACGAAGGGCGACACGGCTTCGCGCGCGCATGGCTATTCTACCCTGTTTCTCTTGCCTGGCGACGAGTCGATGGCCTCCCTTGCTGTGCGCTCTGCTTCCAGCTTTTAATGCCATTGGAAAAACAAAAGTGAATTTTTTACTCCTTACATAGTAAGGACTTGCGATATTTTCGCGCGGATTTTTTTGACCCATGGTCGTTCAAATAGATGCAGGT
>JAKLKQ010000002.1 GCA_023150555.1 Planctomycetota bacterium | reverse complement strand
TTTTAATTTTTATAAGGCGTTAAAAGATGAAAGTACGACGCGTGCAAGGGGCCAGAAGCCGCAGCTTGGTGCCTTCGCGTCTTGGTGGCAAGGAATCGAAACGTCGTTCTTTGCGCCTTGGCGTCTTTGCGTGAGGAAATTGTGCGCGCGCTACTTCCCGTACGCCTGGCCGGGCGCGAAGACCTTCCTGCCCACGATGCGCACGCGCCCGCGCTTGTCGGCGCGCGCGGAAAAGCACGAACGGAAGCCCAGGTGGCAGGCGCCCTTCGCCTGCCGCACCCGCGCCAGCAGCGCGTCGCCGTCGCAGTCGACGTCCAGGCTCACCAGCTGCTGCACGTGGCCGCTCTCCTCGCCCTTCTTCCAGAGCTTCTTCCGCGAGCGCGAATAGTAGTGCATGAAGCCGGTCTTCAGGCTGCGCTCTAACGCTTTGCGGTTGGCGTGCGCGAGCATCAGCACCTGGCCGTTGCCGGCGTCCTGGGCCACGACGGTGACCAGGCCGTGGCGGTCGTATTTCAGCGCCCGGAGGAATCCGGCCAGGCTCGGCTTGCCCGGCAGGCGGTCGGTGAAGGCCTGGGAACCCATGCGCGACTCCTTGACTGTTGAGGCCCGGTAGGGCGGCGAAGCGGCATGATAGCACGCCCGACACGGGCCGGATGGGGCTTTTCGCCGCACCGCTAAGGTCCTGCCACGCAAGGGCGTAGAACGTTTCACGATTGCCCACCAACGCGGCGGGTGCTGGGTCGTTTTACCGTGGGGTGCCTTGCCTTCGGGTCGCACAATGGAAACCGCAACCGCCGCCTCGCGCGAAATGAGCATGTACGAACTCCGCTTGGAACATCAAGGCCGCCGCTGGACCGTCCCGCTGAAGGAGGGCTCGCGCTGGCGTATCGGGCGTTCGCCCGACTGCGAGGTCCACGTCCCCGACCGCCGCGTCTCCTCCGACCATGCCGAACTGCTCTTCGACGACGGCGCCTTTCTGCTGCGCCGCACCAAGGGCAAGTGCGCCGTCGAACTGGACGGGTCGGCCGTCGAGTCCGCGCGCATCGGCGGCGGGACCTCTTTTCAGATCGCCGGCACCACCTTCACCCTGCTCAACGTCCAGGACGGCATGAACCTGATCGACGCCAGCACCGTGCTGCGCCGCGGCCACGACGACACGCCCGCTCCTTCCGCGCTGCCGGCCGCGCCGAGTTCCAGCGACGTGACGGGTTCGCGCGCGTCCCGCGACAGCAACGCGGCCTCCGTGAGCCTGCTTGCCGAATTGCTCTCGCTGCTGGCCGGCGCGCACGACCGCGAGAGTCTTACGCGCCGCGTCCTCGACCTGGCCTGCCTGCGCCTTACCGCCACGCGCGCGCTGCTGGCCCGGGTGGGCGAAGACGAACAGATCGAACCGATCGCGGCGCGCGGCTTCGACGAGGGCGCCGACATCGGCGCGGTGGTCTCGAAGACGGTGCTCAAGCGGATCCTCGAAAAGCGCCAGGCCGTGCTGATCGGCAACACCGCGCGGCTGCCATCGGGCCTGCAGCACCAGGAAAGCGTGGTGCGCAACCACATCCGCGCCATCGCGTGCTCGCCGGTCTTCGACGTCGCCGGGCGTCTGGCCGCGGTGCTGTATCTCGACAACCAGGACCGCCCCGCCGAATTCAACGTCGCGGAAGCCGAACTGCTGATCTGGCTGGGCCAGGTCTGGTCGCTGCTCGACGACAACCTGCAGATGCGCCGGAGGCTGGAAGCCGAGGTGAGCGCGCTCAAGCGCGGCGCCGTCGCCGACGTGCAGATGGTCGTGGAGTCGCCGTCGATGGTGCGGCTGCTGGAGCGCGTCGAGAAGGTCGCGCAGGCCGACGCCTGCGTTCTGATCCAGGGCGAAAGCGGCACCGGCAAGGAAGGCATCGCGCGCCTGCTGCACCGCCGCAGCCCGCGCGCCGACCGTCCCTTCGTCGCGTGCAACTGCGCGGCGATCCCCGCGGACCTTTTCGAATCGGAGATGTTCGGGCACCTGCGCGGAGCATTCACCGGCGCGCACGTGGACCGCAAGGGTGCGTTCGTCGAAGCGCACGGCGGGACGCTGTTCCTCGACGAGGTCGGCGAACTGCCCGCGCCGCTGCAGGCCAAACTCCTGCGCGTAATCCAGGAGAAGCGCGTGCGCCCCGTCGGCGGCGACCGCGACGCGGCCGTGGACGTGCGCATCGTCTGCGCCAGCAACCGCAACCTCGCCGCGGCCACCCGCGACGGCGCCTTTCGCGAGGACCTGTACTACCGCATGGCGACGGTGACGCTGGACGTGCCGCCGCTGCGCGAGCGCACCGAGGACATCCTGCCCCTGGCGCGCTACTTCGTCGAACTGCTCGGCGGCGGCGCGCGCGCGCTGGCGCCCACGGCCGAGGCGCGGCTGCTGGAACACACTTGGCCGGGCAACGTGCGCGAACTGCGTTCGGTGCTGGAGCAGGCGGTGATCTTCGCGGCGGGGCGCGAGATCCAGGCGGACGAACTGGGCCTGGAGTCCGGCGTCCGCGGCGCGATCGCGCTGGGCACCGACTCGCTGGCCGCGGTCGAGCGGCGGCACATCCTGCAGGTGCTGGAGCGCTTGGGCGGCAACAAGTCCGAGGCCGCCAAGGTCCTGGGCCTGGCGCGCAGCACGCTGAACCTGAAGCTGAAGTCCTACGGCGAAGGCTGATACGCTTCTTTCGATAGCAGGCTTTGTGTTCTACTCGCCTTCGGGCGCGGGCGATTTCTCTTCGCCCTTTGTCGCGGGGCCGGACTTCTTTTCGTTGGCGGCCTTCTCGGCGGCGTCTTCCTCCGCATTGGCCGCGTCGGTCTCGGCCTTGATCAGCCGCATCTCGATGTAGTCGATCTCCTTCGTGATCTGCGCGTTGTGCGGGCTTTCCGGCGCGGCGGCGCGCGCGGCCTTCAGCGCGCCCAGCGCGGCGACGCGGTCGTTCTTGTCGTTCAGCAGCACCTGCCCCTTGAGCTTGAGGATCTGCTGCTTCATCAGCGCGTTGGGGTTGCGCGCCAGCAGCGCGTCGAGATCCTTCAGCGCATCGTCGGGATCGCCGTCCTCGTTGAGGTCGTCGAGGATCCGGTCGAAGGCCTTCACCAGTTCCATCTGCACGTACTTCGCCTTCAGGCCCGCGGCGTTGTCCGCGTCGAGCTTCTGGATCTCCGTCCAGACCTCGCCGTAGCCGCCCTTCAGTCCCGAGCGGAAGAGGCGCGACAGTTCCGCGTCGAGAAGTTTCGCGCGTTCGGCGCCTTCGGCCTTCGCCGCCGCGGCGAGGGCCTTGTCGCGCTCCTCTTTCTTTGCGCGCATCGAATCAGCGCGCTCGAGCCACCTCTTCGCGCCGCCTGCGGCATACCCAAGCGCCGCGTACGGCTGGCCCTTCGCGTCGGCCAGCAGCACGACGGGAAAGTCCTCGATGCAGTACTCGTGATGCAGGTGGCGGTTCTGGCTGAGTTGCGGCTCGCGCAGCACCTTGTCGAAGGGCAAGTCGACGGCGACCAGCACGTAGCGCTTGGCCGCTTCGTCGGTGAAGGCCTTCTCGCGCAGGATCTCGCGGCGCAGCCGCGCGGCTTCGTCGCTGCCGTCGCTGCACGTGAATTCGATCAGCAGGTCCTTGCCGTCCTTCGCGGCGAGGGCCTTGGCGTCGGCGAAGTTCGCCAGCCAGGCGTCGTCGGGCTTGGCGTCGGCGGCGAGCGCGCCGGCGGCGTTCAGCGCCAGCAGCGCGGCAGCTATAAAGGGTGCGCGGCGGATCATGGGCGGCTCCATCAGGTTCCAGCGGCTTCCGGCGTGGTCGGGCACCATCGCGCGCCATTATCCGGCGCGGGGCGCGTTTGCCCACCGCCAAAAGCACCGTCCTACGGACGCGTCGTGGTAACCGGGATTCGAAAAATTTCGGGCGGGGTCAGGCTTTCCAGGCTTCGCCGAACCAGGGTTCGCCGGGGCGCCGGTAGCGCCGCGCAACGGCCTCGTTCAGTTCCACGCCCAAGCCGGGGCGCTCGGTAAGGACCACGCGCCCGTTCTCGATGACGGGGCCTTCGGAATCGGCGAGGTCATTCCAGAACGGCACGTCCTGCCCGTGGAACTCCAGCGCGACGTGGTTGGGCAGCGTTGCGCAGACGTGCGCGGCGGCGACGAGGCCCAGCGGGCTGGCGATGTTGTGCGGCGCGAAGCCGGCGCCGAAGAGTTCGGCCAGTTCGCCGATGCGCTTGGCTTCGAGCATCCCGCCCACTTTCTGCACGTCCGGCGCGACGAGGTCCACCGCGCGCGCCTGCAGCAGTTCGAGAAAGCCCTGGCGGCGGTTGAGGTTCTCGCCGGTCAGCACCGGCACGCGCACCGCGGCCTTCACCTGCTGGATCGCGCGCCAGTCCTCGGGCGGGCAGGGATCTTCAAACCAGAGCAGGTTCAGGCCCTCGAGCCGCGACGCAATGCGTATCGCGTCCGAAGGCGTGAAGCGCCAGTGGCAGTCGACGGCCACGTCCACGGCGCCGCCGACGGCTTCACGCACCGCGCGGATGCACGCGGCCATCTGCTCGATCTCGCCGTTGGTGAGCGGCCGGTTGAGTTCCTCGCCGGTGGCCAGCACGATACTGTCGACGTCGAACTTCAGCGCGTCGAAGCCTTTTGCGACGGCCTCCTTCGCTCGGCGCGCGTACTGTTCGGGCTCGAACTTCTCTTCGCCGTGCTCCAGCTTCGACTCGATCGCGCGCACCCATTCCGGCGAACGCGGCTCGAGCACGCTGTCGAGGCACTCGACGTTGTAGCCCGCGTGGCAGTCGGCGTAGACGCGCACGCGGTCGCGCACCTTCCCGCCCAGGTAGCGGTAGATGGGCAGGCCGTCGAGTTTTCCGTTCAGGTCCCACAGTGCGGCCTCGATGCCGCTGGTCGCGTTGTAGAGGAATCCGGCCACGGCTCCGGCGCCGCTGGCCTTGCGCCAGACGTGGCGGATCAGGCGGTCGACTTCGCGTGGGTCGCGCCCGATCAGCAGCGGCGCGAGGTCGCGGACGATCGCCGTCAGGCCCGGCGCGAAGAAGCATTCGCCCGTGCCGTACGCGCCGTTGCGGTCGCACCAGATCCGCACGTACGTGTAGTCGTAGTTGGCTTCGACGACGGCGGTCTCGACGCGCGTGATCTTCATGGGGTGCCGCTCCGCTGGTTAACTTCACGCGAGGCTAGTTCGCCAACGCGCGATACGCAAGCAGCGCCTTTGGCCCTCATTCCGCGGGGCGGAACGGCCCTGTGGGGGCTCAGCGCGTGGCGGAGGCCTCGAGCTGCGCCCACTGTTCGCGGGCGGTTTCGAGCACGCGCGCGTCGTCCCACTTCTCGAGGGGCGAATAGCGCGGGTGGTGGCTGTCCTTGTACGGGTCGTTGCGGCGCGCGTTGTAGCAGCAGATCAGCGACCAGCGCGGCCGGTCGCTCTCGTTTCGGTCGCTGCGGTGCAGCGTGTTGCCGTGGAAGAAGAGCGCGTCGCCGGGATTCAGCTCGACGTAGACGTTCTCCATCCGCGCCAGCGCCGCGTTGACGCGTTCCATGTCCGCGCCGGTCTGCGAGCCGGAGAGGCCGTGCGAGACGCGGCCCATCCTGTGGCTGCCGCGGATCACCTGCAGGCAGCCGTTCTCGCGCGTGGCGCGATCGACGGCGATCATGCAGCTGGCCATGTCGGGGAAGAGGCAGCCGTTGTCGTACCAATAGCCGTAGTCCTGGTGCCACTCCCACGCGCCGCCGACGCGCGGCTCCTTCAGCATCATCTTGTGGTGGTAATGGTAGACCTCGTCGCCGACCAGCTTCTCCATCGTCTCGACGATGCGGCGGCTGCGCACGATGGCGCTGTAGACGCCGGCCTCGAGGTCGTTGCTGAGCCAGAGTTTCGTCTGCGCGCCGGACGCGTCGCGGACCTGGATCAGCTTGTCCTTCTCGAAATTGCGCTTCTCGCCGCGATTCAGTTCGCGGGCCTCGCGGTTCATCTCGCGGTCCGCCTTGGCGATCTTCAGCAGCAGGTCCATCTCCTCGGCGGCGAAGAGGCCCGGGACGATCAGGTAGCCGTCTTCGTGGTAGCGGGCGGTCTCGGCCTCAGAAACGCGGTAGGTCGGCATGGCGGGGCTCCTCTATCTATCATGCGTATTGCTGTCGTATCGGTCGGAGGGCGGCGCGGCATGCGCCTGGCGAAGCCCCCGGAAACAGGGTATCTTTTAGCGCGAAATCGCCCGGAGGGAATGCGCCCGATGGCTAAAAACATATATATTCCTGCTGCCTATGAGGACGTCGTGCCCAGCGACAAGGCCCCGCCGCCGGGGCTGCTCTTCAGCGGGTACTACCACTGCACCACCGGCTACCGCGTGGTACGCCCGCGCGGCTCGGGGAGTTGGCTGCTCTTCTTCACCGTCGCGGGGCAGGGGGTGCTGCGCCAGCCGGGGCTCGAGTTGCGCAGCGGGCCCGGCGAGATCGCGCTGCTGGCCCCCGACGCGCACAACGACTACGGCGTGCCGCTGCCGCGCGGAAGCCGCACGCGCCTGGCCGTGAAGCCCGGCTACCGCCCGCGCGAGGTGCGCTTTGTCGATACCGACGGGCGCTGGGGCCGCGTCGCGCGCGCCTACGACCCCACGCACGCCTACATCCGGCATTTGCATATGGGCCGCCGCCATGCCGTGCCGGCCGGACGTCCGGGCTGGCGCTTCCACTGGGTGCACTTCCAGCCGCGCGATGTGGCGCCGCCGGGACTTAACCTGGAAGAGTTCGGTGATGGCCTGTACCGCGGCGCGATCGAGGCGCGGCACAAACGCAAGCGCCTCGACGCGGCCTTTCAGCGCCTGCACCGCGACCTGCTTTCGGCGGGGCCCTTCAGCGAGTTGCTCGCGCTGGCGGCGCTCGACGAGATCCTGCTGCTCGTCGCCGGCGAACGCCTGCTGCTGGGCGGCGGCGGTAGACAAAGGCGCGCAAAGCGAACATGGGAGGTGGAATCGCCCGAACGCGCGCCGCTGGACGCGCGCATCGGCGCGGCGCTGGAGCGCATCCGTTCGGACCTGGCCGCGCCGCACACGGTGGGCCGCCTGGCGCGCGAAGCGCACCTGAGTCCGTCGCGTTTCGCGCATCTCTTCAAGGAACAGACGGGGCGCAGCGTCGCGCAGACGGTGCTCGCGCTGCGCGTGCGCCAGGCCCGCAAGATGCTGGCGCTCAGCGGCGAGCGCGTGGGCGAGATCGCCTACGCGCTGGGCTTCTGCTCGCCCTTCCATTTCTCGCAGATCTTCAAAAAGCAGACCGGTCAGAGCCCGCGCGCGTACCGGCGGCAGTCCGCGCGGAAGTGACTTTCGTTACCCGTCGATGCCGGACTCGTTGTTCCACTGCTGGTTCCAGCTTGCCGTGGGCGCGGCGGGCTTTCCGGCCTTCGGGCCCCAGAGGTAGAAGCCGTTGTGGACCTCCGGGCCGCAGTCCTTGCGCAGCGCTTCGGGGTCGCCGTCGCGGAAGCGCGCCTGCCAGACGCGCATCGGAGCGTAGCGGTGCGAGGTGAAGAACTCGCCGTACAGATCGTTCTCTTTAGGCAATGGGCGGCCGGGCGTCCAGAGCCACCCCGCGCCGGCGTAGATCCCGATCATCTGGTCGGCGACGTTGTTCATGCACCACTGGCACAGCGTCGCGCCGCGCACGTTCGGCACGTCCTTGGCCGCGTTGGTCCAGACCATGGTCGAGAGGTAATGCGCGCCCATCTGCGCTTGGCCCGTGCCGCTGCCGCAGATCAGTGCCGGCTTGCCCGCGCCGCCCAGACGTTCGAGCTTGCCTTTGATGTCCTCCTCGTTGCGGCGCAGGTAACGCCACGGATGCAGCACGAGCTTGCCTTCAAGATGCTTCGGCACGGGGCGGCCTTTGTGGTCGGCCCACAGATGCATGGTCACGCTGCGGCGGTGCTTCTTTGCGGCAGCCTGCAGCAATTCATAGAGGCGCTGGATGAGGAACTCCGGCGAATACTTCGCGCGTTCGGCCTCGGGCACCGACGGCAGCAGCGCCCAGTGCGCCTCGTCGAGGCCCACATGGACGTGGCATTCCTTTTCCAGCACCGGCAATAGTTCGTCGAAGATCTTGGCGAAGAGATCGAAGGTCTCCGGCCCGATGGCGAAGCTGCTGCCGCCGTACATCCCGCGCCCGCCGCGCAGGTGCGGGAAGTGGTAGACGCCGAAGCCGGCGTGGCCCCAGCATTCGATCTCCGGCAGCACGGTGACGTGGTGCTTGCGCGCGTAGGCGATGAGTTGCTTCAACTCCGCGAGCGCCAGCGCGTGCGGGTTCTCCTTGCCGATGGGCAGCTTGCGGAAGCGCAGGCCGCTCATCTCGTCGTCGTTGAGGTGCAGATGCAGTGCGTTCATCTTCAGCCGCGCGAGGATGCGCACGATGCGCTTCAGGTACGCAAAGCGGTAGATGCTGCGCCCCATGTCCAGCATGAAGCTGCGCCAGCCGAAGTGCGGGCGGTCGTCGATGGAAAGCGCGGGCCAGCGCTTCGCGTCCCCAAACACCGCGACCTGCAGCAGCGTCTGCACGCCGTAGAAGACGCCGGCTTCCGTCGCGGCGCGGATCTCGGCGCCGCCTTCGCCGAGCTTCAGAAGGTAGCCTTCGGGGTGCGCGACCTTCTCGTCGCGCACGAGCTTGATCGTGAATGCGGCGCGCGGCAGCACCTTTATTCCCGCGAGCGCCTTCAGGTCCGCGGCGAGCAGCTTCGCGCTATGCGAGTCGGCCTTCGACGCGGCAATGCGCACGGCGGCAGGGCGTTCGAACGCCGCGCCGGTCTCTTCGAGCGCGTGGGGCGGGGGATTCAGGAACGAGAGATCCATGGCCGGCTCCGTTGGTCCTGCGAGTGACTTGTGATCGAATCAGCCTACATCCACCAGGCCGAGGCGCTTGCCCAGCACCTGCTTCACGCGCGCGCGCAGCGCGGCGTGTTCCGGTTTGGCCAGGCGCGGGTCGGCCGAGACGAGCGCGAAGGCGTCGGCGCGCGCCTCTGCGAGGATCTCGCGGTCTTGCAGCAGGTCGGCGACCTGGAACTCGGGCAGCCCGGACTGCTCGGTGCCGAAGAACTGCCCCGGCCCGCGCAGGCGAAAGTCCTCTTCGGCGATCGCGAAGCCGTCGCGCGTGCCCTCGAAGACCTTGAGGCGCTCCTTCGATTCCTTGGTGTTGGCTTCGGCGAAGAAGAGGCAGTGTCCCTTCAGGCCGCTGCGGCCCACGCGTCCGCGGAGCTGGTGCAGGCTGCTGAGGCCGAAGCGTTCGGCGTTCTCGATCAGCATCACCGTTGCCTGCGGCAGGTCGACTCCGACCTCGATGACCTGCGTGCTGACCAGCACGTCCAGGTGGCCGCCGCGGAGTTTCGCAAGCGCGCGGTCCTTCTCCTCGCCCTTCATGCGGCCGTGCAGGGCTTCGATGCGCAGCGACGGCAGGTGCTCCTTCAGGCGCTTGATCTCCGCTTCGACACCTTTGACCTCGGACCAGAACGTGCCCGGCGCGTCGCCGTTCTCGATGCTGCGTTCCTCGATGCGCGGCAGCACCACGTACGCGGCGTGCCCGGCGCGCGCCTCCTTTATGAGGAGCTTGTAGGCCTTGGGCCGGTCGGACTCCTTCAGCCATTTGGTCAGGACCTCGGCGCGCCCCGGCGGCAGCGCGTCGATGACGGAGACGTCGAGGTCGCCGTACAGCGTCAGGCTGAGGCTCCTTGGGATCGGCGTGGCGGTCATGACCAGAACGTGCGGGCTGGTGCCCTTCGCGCGCAAAGCCTGGCGCTGCTCGACGCCGAACTTGTGCTGCTCGTCGACGACGATCATCGCGAGGGCCTTGAAGCGCACATCGCCCTCCAGCAGCGCGTGCGTGCCTATGGCGATGTGGATCTCGCCGGACTCCAGCCCGCCCAGGAACGCCTTGCGGTCGGCGGCCGAGGCTCCGCCGCGCAGCAGGCCGAGTTTTACCTTGCTGCCCTCGAGCAGCTTTTCGAGCGTGCGCAGGTGCTGTTCGGCGAGGACTTCGGTCGGCGCGAGCATCGCGGCCTGCGTGCCGTGCGCGACGGCCAGCAGCATGGACGCGACGGCGACGGCGGTCTTGCCGCAGCCGACGTCACCCTGCAGGAGGCGGTTCATGGGGCGCGCGCGGGCTAAATCGCCGGCGATCTCGCCGAAGGCGCGGTCCTGCGCTTCGGTGAGTTCGAAGGGCAGCCGCGCGAGGATGCGCTTGCGGATCGTGGGCCCCAGCGGCAGCTTCCACGCGGCCTGCTGCTGCCCGATCTGTTCGCGGCGCAGCGCGACGCCCGCCGAGAGCAGGAAGAGCTCTTCGTAGGCGAGCCTGTGGCGCGCGCGGTCGCGTTGACCAAGCGCATCCGGAAAGTGGAACTGCCGCACGGCATCGGGCAGCGCGGGCAACTCGCGCGCGTCAAGCACGCTCGCCGGGAGGTCGTCGGGCAGCGCCGACTGCGCGTTTTCCTCGAGCGCGCGCCAGACCATGCGCCGCAGGAAGCTCTGGTTGAGTTTCACCTCGGGCGGTTCGGTGCCGTCGGGGCGGCGCTGCTTGGGGCGCAGCGAGTAGACCGGCACGATGCGGCCGAAGTCGGGCGAGGCGGGGCCGGCGGCGGGGGCCTCGTCGTCGCTTTCCTTCTCGGCCTCGTCGCTGCGGCGCGAGAGGATCTCGAAGTCCGGGTGCGAGAGTTCATAGCCGCCGCGCTTGGTCTTCACGACCTTGCCAGAGAAGAAGGCCCACTCGGTCTGCTCGAGGCGCTCGGCGACGAACGGGCTGTACCACCCGGCGCGGAACTCGCCGGTCTCGTCGGCGATCTTGGCCTCGACGCGCGTGCGCCCGGCGAAACTCTTGGTCTTCAGGTCCAGGATGCGCGCGCGGACGTTGACGGCCAGGCCGGGGCGCATGTGTTTCAGGGGCGTGACGGTCTTGCGGTCCTTGTGATCGATGGGGAAAAAGAAGAGCAGGTCGCGGACGGTGCGCAGCATCAGGCGATCGAGCAGTTCGGCGCGCTTGGGGCCGACGCCCTTCATGAACTGGAGCGGCCGGTCGAGGCGCTCGTCGGTGCCGGCCTTATGCGGTCCGGCGCCGGAAGAGAGGCGGGGCGTGAGCATAGGACGAGTGTAACCGCGCGTCACGGGCGGTCGAGACCGCGTTGCAGGCGTTCCGGCGGTGCGCCCGCCGGGGAAAAATTCCATAAAAAAAGGCGGAAGGTTGTGTTAGACTTCGCGTGCTGCTATTGACCGGCATCCTTGCGCGTCGTGCCCATAGATCCGCTTTGGGTTCCAATCAGGGAGTGTCTCATGGCTTTACCTCCTCGCCAGCGGGGCGGTCGCCCCACGGCCTCGCAGAGTCCCGGTGTTGGCCGCGGCAGCGCTGCCGGCGGGCCGCCCAGCGCGGGTGCGGACGCGGGAGCGGATGCGGGCGAGCAGCCCAAACCGCGCCGCAGGCCCCTGCGGCGTCCCGCGAAGCGCGGCGGCTCCGACGGGGGCATCCCGCCTGTGCTGATCCGGGTCGGCATCGTGGTAGCCATCCTCCTAATCGGAGGTGTCGTAAAGATGGCGACGGCGAAGCCGGCGGGCGACGTGCGCTACTTCAACGCGCTGGCCGATCTCACCCAGAACCTGCACCGGAACCCGTTCGCCAATATCGACACCATCCGGCAGAAGATTACCAACCTCCCCGTTCGCGATGTGACCGATCCGATGCTGAAGGAGATGCACAGCATGTTGGTGCAGTTCATGGATATGCTCGACCAGGCGGACGACACGCCGGATTTTGAGTCGCGCCTCAATACCCTGGGGCAACGCATCGACAAGCAGATCGACAGGCTCAATGCCAAGTATGGGCATTGATGCTTCTCGAGCGGCGCACCTCTCGGCTTGACGTGCGCGCGAATGGCGGTATTCCGTTAGATGCCCTATCCAACGGAGGACACGCACCATGGACCTTGACGAAGCCCAATTGGACGCCGAAGAGCGGATGCTCAAGACGGTCGCCGACTACGACCACTTCCTGAAAGGCGTGCGCACCGGCCAGGCCACCGTCGAGATCCTCGACGGGATCCAGGTCGACATTCCCAGCTACGGCGGCGTGGTGCCGCTAAAGTCGGTGGCGGTCATCGCCAAAGCCGACGCCCGGCTGCTGACAATCAAGCCCTTCGACCCCAAGACGATCAAGGAGATCGAGAAGGCGCTGCAGGGCGGCGAACTGGGCATCACGCCGAACAACGACGGCAAGATCATCCGCCTGGCCTTCCCGCCCATGTCCGAGGAGCGCCGCCAGCAGACCGTCAAGCTGCTGAAGGACCGCCTCGAACAACACAAGATTGCCATCCGCAACATCCGCAAGGACGCGCTTAAGCACGTCGAAGACAACGACGGCAAGCCCGGCGTCAGCGAGGACCAGGTGAAGGCCGCTAAGGACGAGATCCAGGAACTCGTCAAGAAATACGAAGGCCAGCTGCAGACGCACTACGACAAGAAATCCGAACAGGTCATGACCGTTTGAGGCGCCGGTCCGCGCCTCCTCCCGATTCGAAGGTATTCCGCGTGGCCCGAACGCCGAACGACGCGACTTGCGTGCTTGCCGCCGCGCTGCTGGGCCTGGCCTCGGGCCTGCCGGCGTTCGCCGAGACGCCCGCCCATCCGCAGCACGGCGAGGCCGCGGCGCCCGCGCGGTGGGTGCGGCCGGAGATGCTGGTCGAGACCGAACAGCTGGCGCAGTGGGCCGCCGACCCGGCGAAGCTGCGGGAGACCGACGAGAAGCTGGTGCTGATCGACGGGCGCCGCGCCGAGGAATACGCGGTTCAGCACCTGGACGGCGCGTGGAGCCTGGAGTCCGATTCGTTCCAGGCGCCCGACCGCCCGCCGCACTTCCTGCCCGATGCGAAGAAAGTCGAGGAAATCGCCGACAAATTCGGCATCTGCGAGGACAGCCGCATCGTCATCTACGACGCGCACGGCGGGCGCCTGGCCGCGCGCATCTGGTTCACGTTCTACGCCTATGGGCACGACCACGCCTCGATCCTGAACGGCGGCCTGCCGAAGTGGATCGACGAAAAACGCCAAGTCGTGAAGAAGGAGGCCAAACGCCTGCGCAACGGCACCTGGAAGCCCGCCGATACGCTGCGCGGCGTGGCCGCGATCCAGGATCTGGCCAAGTACAAGCCCGAGGCCGACGCCACCGGCATTCCGTACGCGACGCTGGTCGACGCGCGCACCTACGGCGAGTTCATGGGGCGCGACAACCGCGCCAAGCACGGGGGGCACATTCCCGGCGCGGTGAATATCCCGTACGAGTCGCTGATCGTGGATGTCACCGCACTGCGTCCCGACGCCGTGGGCGCCAAGACCTATCCCGTCTGGAAGCAGGCGCCGGTGGTGCACGCCATCGTGCGCACCGCGGGTGTCGTGCCCGAGCGGCCCGCGTGCGCGTACGACCAGTCGGGCGGGCGCGCGGCGCACGTGATGTTCACGCTGTTGCTGCTGGGCTACCAGGATCCCGTCGTCTACGTGGGCAGCTGGCGCGAGTACGGCAACCGCGAAGACGTGCCGATCGAACGCTGAAGCTTTATCTCAGCCTTCGTACCCGCCGTTCGAACCCCATTCGTTGCCGCAGGGCCCGCCGCCGGTCGCGTCGTTACGATCCACCACGTTTCCGTCCATCGCCAGCAGCGGCTTGTAGCCGCGCCAGATCTCGCTCAGGGATTCGGGCGCGTAGTGGCAGATGTAGCTGCGGCGGAAGCGGTCCTTCGACGCGTTCGGCGTGGAACCGTGCACGACGCTGCCGTTGAAGAAGAGCACGTCGCCGGGGTCGAGGATCGCCGGGACGGGCGTGCAGCCTTCGGGCGGCCGGACCAGCTCTTTGGCGAACGAGAGGCTCTCGTCGCTGCGTTCGGGGCAGACGACCTTCATCGTGTGCGTCCCGGGGCAGACCTGCAGGCCGCCGTTCTCGGGGTCGCTGCGGTCGAGCGCGGTCCACGCGGCGATGCAGGACTTCGGCCGCACGCGCAGGTAGTAGTTGTCCTGATGGAAGGCCTGCCCGCGCGCGCCGGGCGGCTTGAAGTAGAACATGCTCTGCGCAGCCACGGGTTCTTCGCCCAGCAGCTGCCGCAGCACGTCGGCCACGCGTGCGTCCAGCAGCCATTGCACGGAACGCTCGTCCCAGCGGTGCGGGTGCATCACGCGCGGGAACTTTTTCAACGGGTCGCGTGCGGCTTCGGTGGGGTCGTATACCGGATAGTTCTTGATCTCGCCGCGCGCGTGCATCGTCATGAAGTGGTCCAGAAACGCGTCGATCTCCGCGCGCGAGAAGAGCCTCCGCGCGATGTGGTACCCGTCGCGGTGGAACGCGGCGACCTCCTGTTCGGACAGGGTCACGGTATAGGCGGTACGGCGGGCGCTGAGGGTGGGCATCGGTCCGGATCCTCTCCTTTAAGGTGCGTTTCGGTTATGTACTATCCTGCTGCCTGCGGATAGCCTGTATACCCCAAAGGAGAAAGTAATGGCGATACACCGGGCTGCTGAAAAGTTGCACGATCCTGCTAAACGACCCCTGGGCGCCCGGCACCGGCCCGGGCTGATGGTCGCGGGGCACTTTCGGCAGCGCGAGCCCTACCGCGTGGTGCGCCCCCGCGGCACCGACGACTGGCTGCTGACGTTCACCTTGGCCGGACGGGGGCGGTACCGGATGGCGGATGTCGAGCATGCCGCCCGGCCCGGCGACCTCCTTCTGCTGGCGCCCGGCGCGCACCACGACTACGGCTGCGTGCCGCGCGAGTGGTGGCACTTCCTGTGGGTGCACTTCCTCCCGCGGCCGGATTGGCTGCAGCATCTCGGCTGGCGGCGCCTCGGCCCGGGCCTGTGCGGCCGCCACGTACCGAACGCGCGGGCCCGTTCGCGCCTAAAGGCCGCCTTTCTGCGCTGCCTGGCCGAAGCCCAGGCGGCGCAGGTGACGCCGGAGCACCTCGCCGACGAACTGGCGATGAACGCCCTTGAGGAAGTGCTGCTGCTGGCGGCGCGGCACGGCGAGGCGGGCGGCGAAGGCGCGCGCGGTCCGGCGAGCGCGCGGACGCTCTCGCCGGAAATCCGCGCCGTGCTGGAGCACCTTTCCGCGAACCTGGCGCAGCCGCACAGCATTGCGGAGCTGGCGCGCGTGGCAAAGCTGAGCTCTTCGCGCTTCGCCCACCGCTTCAAGGCCGAGACCGGCGATGCGGTGATTGCCTGCCTGCTGAAACTGCGCCTGCGCCAGGCGGCGCGGCTGCTGGCCTTCAGCGGGTTGCGCGTGCAGGAAGTGGCGCAGGAGGTCGGCTTCGAGTCGCCGTACTACTTCAGCCGGCAGTTCGCGCGGCATTTCGGGATGTCGCCGCGCGCTTTCCGGCGCCGGGGCGATGCGGAGGCCGCCTTCGTCCGGTCCGCTCCGTAACTTCGCGCGCCGAAGCGTTCGTTATCGATTCTTAAGGAATGCGCGCTCCGTGCTTCCGGCGGGACTGGCCCCACGCGCCGGGCTCGATTACGCTGTTTCGGTCGTCGCAGCACCAACCGAACCCAACCCCCCTTCGCCGAATAGGCAGGAGAGCAAAGGCCATGTCCGTCGATCCTGTTGCCGAAGTACGCCAGGCCCTGAAGGAGAGCGCCTTCCTGAAAGGGCTGGCCGCCGCCGCCAAGGCCCACGCCGACACCGCGGGCTACCGCGCGCTGAAGGCGGACGAGATCCAGACGCTCGAGAAGCAGAACAACGCCGCCGCCGACTGGAAGCAGGTCAGCGTCGCACAGAACTTCAACGCGCACAAGGTGGTCGGCTGCTACTTCAGCGGCCCGGCCAAGCTGGGCGCCTTCGCCGAGTCCGTCACCGTCGAAAAGGGCGTGCAAGTCGGCAGCGGTGTGTACAACGCGGACCTGAGCAACGTGACCATCGCCGACAATGCGCTGGTGAGTAACGTGAACCTGCTGGCCAACGCCTACGTCGGACCCGGCGCGGCCGTGGTCGCCTGCGGCAGCGTGGTCTGCACCGGCGAGACGAACTTCGGCAACGGCACCGAGCTGCCCATCGCGATCGAGACCGGCGGGCGCGAGACCGCCGTCTACGCCGAGATCACCGTGCCCGTCGCCGCGGCCATCGCCGGCAACCGCAAGGACAAGGCGCAGCTGAAGGCCTACGGCGAAGCCGTCGCCGAGTACGCGAAGAAGGCCACCGCGAAGCTGACCGTCGTCGAGGCCGGCGCGCAGGTGAAGAACACGCCCAAGGTCGTCAACGCGTACGTCGGCACCGGCGCGGTGATCGACGGCGCGCAGTGGGTCGAGAACGCCACGCTGCTGAGCCTGCCCGACGAGCCCGCCAAGGTGCTGGCCGGCGCGTACGTCAAGAATGCCGTCGTGCAGTGGGGCGCCGACGTGAACAGCATGGGCCTGGCGGTCAATAGCGTCCTTTGCGAGCACAGCCACGTCGAACGCCACGGCAAGCTGACGGACTCGATCCTGGGCCCGAACTCGGGCGTCGCCGAGGGCGAATGCACGGCCAGCTTGTGCGGGCCGTTCGTCGGCTTCCACCACCAGTCGCTGCTGATCGCCGCGTACTGGCCGGAAGGGAAGGGCAACGTCGGCTACGGCGCGAACGTCGGAAGCAACCACACCAGCAAGGCGCCCGACCAGGAGATCTGGGCCGGCGAAGGCACCTTCTTCGGACTGGGCACGAACATCAAGTTCCCCAGCGACTTCACCGGTAGCCCGTACAGCATCATCGCCAGCGGCGTCGCGGCCCTGCCGCAGCGTGTCGAGATGCCCTTCGCGCTGATCAACACGCCGGGCGAACGCATCGACGGCGTCTCGCCGGCGTTCAACGAGATCATGCCGGGCTGGGTGTTGAGCGACAACATCTTCACCGTGCGCCGCAACGAAGGTAAGTACAAGAAGCGCAACAAGGCCAAGCGCAGCAAGTTTGACTTCGAAGTCTTCAGGCCCGAGATCGTCGACGGCATGATCGCGGCGCGCGAGCGTCTGGCCGCCGCCGAGGGCAAAGCGAAGCTCAAGGATGTGCGCGGCGCGGCCGTCTTCACCGACAAGGAAGTCAAGAGCCTGGGCAAGAACTACATGAAAGAGGAGGCGCGCAAGGCGGGCATCGAGGCGTACACTTTCTACATCCGCTACTACGCGCTCAGCGGCCTGAAGGCGCGGTTGGCCGGCGGCGCCGCCGCCTCGGACGTGCTGGCGAAGAAGACCGACAACGCGCGTTGGGAGCACGAGCGCGCGCTGCTGGCCAAGGAGTTCCCCGGCGCGAACGCGAAATCCCTGCTGAAGGACCTGATCGCCGCGCAGGAGAAGATCGCCAAGGACACGCAGGAGTCGAAGGAAAAGGACGACGACCGCGGCGCCCGGATCATCCGCGACTACGCCGACGCCCACGCGCCGGCCTCCAGCGATGGCTTCGTGAAGGAAACCCACGAGGTGACCGCGAAGCTGAAGGCCGAGGTCGAGGCGCTGATCGCAAAGATCTAGCGTTTCGTCACCTTGCGTTGCATAAAAAGAAGCCGGGGCGCTCTTCAGCGCCCCGTTTTTTTTGTCCGCTCGCCACTTCTTAGGCACAAAAAAAGGGAGCCGGTTATCCGGCTCCCTCTCGTGCAGTCGTTGCTACGCAATGCGGAATGCCTGACGTGTCCAGCTCTCCTGCGTTCGTCCTTTTCCAATCCGAAATCCGCAATCCAATATCCGCAATCAGATGCTACCAGTCGCCGTCGTCCTCGACCTTCTCGATGGTCGGGATCGGGCCCCAGTGGCCGACCTTATGCTCCTTGCCCTGGGCCAGGCGTTCGGCCTTCTTGCGCAGCTTTTCGGCGCGGTCCTTCTTGCCGTCGAACTCTTCCTTCTTGGCATTGTCTTTCTTGTCGTCGGCATCGTCCTCGAGCCGGTTGTAGAGTTCCTTCGCGCGCTTGTAGCCGCTGGCCGCGTTGCTGTAGCGCTTGGCCTGCGCCTCTTCCTTGGCCAGCTGCATGATCGCGTTGGCGTCGGTTTCATTGATCTTCGATTCGCTGATGGACAGTTCCATCAGGATCACGCGCAGCCGTTCGTTGCCTTCCTTGTTGCCGACCTTGCCCGCGCGCAGGGCCGGCAGGGCCTTGGCGCCCATGGCGCGGATCTTCGTCTCGGCGCCGGCACGCTGGTGCGCGTCGTCGCTGTCGAGCTGCTGGATAAGCTCGTTGGCCTTGGCCGTGTCGTCGTCGACCTTCTCCTCTGCCTTGGCTTCTTCCGTCTTGGCTTCGTCCGCGGCGAAGACCTGGGCCACGGCCGACGTCCCGACCAGGCCCAGGGCCAGCAGCAGAGCAAGGATCTTCTGCATCGAGAGTACCTCCTTAAGGGTGTTTGAGTGCCCAGAATTGTCTTAATTGATGCCGCGCGGAAATCAACCCCGGGGCCGGAGCCGCGGCGCACTCGAAAGCCCGACGCATTCCAGTATAAGGTATTCAATCTCCATTCCCGAACGAGGTCCGTCGATGCCCAAGCGCCCCAACATCCTCCTGATCACCAGCGACCAGCAGCACTTCACGGCGTTAGGCTGCCGCAATCCGAAGATCAAGACCCCGGCCCTGGACCGCATGGCCGCCGAGGGCACGCGCTTCGAGCGCGCCTACTGCAACAACCCCGTCTGCTCGCCGTCGCGTTCGACGATGATCACCGGGCTCTACCCGTCGTGGCACGGATGCTGGACCATCGGCGTCAAGCTGCCCGAAGACGTGCCGACGGTCGGCGACACATTCCAGCGAAACGGCTACGCGACGACGCTGGTCGGAAAGGCGCACTTTCATCCGCTGGCTGAAGCACCCGGCAGTTCGTCCATCGAGTGCCAGCCGTTGATGCGTGACCTGGACTTCTGGCGCAATTTTCATGGGCCGTGGTACGGCTTCCAGCACGTCGAGACCGCGCGCATGCACGGCGACGAATCTCACGCCGGCCAGCACTACGGGATCTGGATGGAGGAGAAGGGCCTCAAGAACTGGCGCGACTACTTCTGGCCCTGGCCGCACACCCAGGCCATGAAAAAACGCTACGGCGCGTGGGACTTGCCGGAAGACCTGCACTACAGCACATGGACGGGCGAACGCACCGTCGCGAACATCGAGCGCCACGTGAAGAACGACGAACCTTTCTTCCTCTGGTCCAGCTTCCACGATCCCCACCCGCCGTACGTCGTCCCAGAGCCCTTCGCCAGCATGTACGACCCCGAGGACATGGAACCCGGCGCGCCGGTACCCGGCGAGTTCGACAGGATGCCGCCGCACTTCGCCAAGACCCAGGAAGAGAGGCCCGACTTCTCGATGTACAACGAACCCGAACGCAGCAAGGGCGGCAACCACGGTTTCCAGAGCCACCTGCGCGAGGTCGAAAAGATGAAGCAGAACATGGCAATATACTACGGCATGGTCTCGCTGATGGACCGTGAGATCGGCCGCATCCTCGGCAGCCTCGACCGCCTGGGCATCGCCGATAACACGCTGGTCGTCTTCAGTACCGACCACGGGCACTTTTTGGGCCAGCACGGCCTTGGTGCGAAAGGCGCGTTCATGTACGAGGACCTGGTCAAGCTGCCGTTCCTGGTGCGCTGGCCGGGCCAGGTGCCCGCCGGCAAGGTCAACCACGCGTTGCAGGGGCTGATCGATCTGCCCTCGACGTTCCTGAGCGCGGCCGGCATTCCCGTGCCGGGCCTGATGCAGGGCGTCGACCAGCTCGACGTCTGGCGCGGCAAGGCGACCAGCGCGCGCGACCACGTCATCGTCGAGAACCGCCACCAGCCCACGCGGCTGCATCTGCGGACGTACGTCGACGAGCGTTTCAAGATGACGATGTATCGCGACCAGCCTTACGGGGAATTCTTCGACCTGAATGAAGATCCCAACGAGGTGAACAACCTCTGGGATGAACCCGCGGCCGCGGAGAAAAAGGCCGAGGTCCTGCGGCGCTGGGTGAACGCGGAGATCAAGCGCGAGCCCACGCGCATGCCGCGCATCGCCGGCGCCTGACCGCTAGTCGCCGATGATCTTGATGAGTGCCCGCTTGCGGCGGCGGCCGTCGAACTCGCCGTAGAAGATCTGCTCCCACGGCCCGAAGTCCAGCTTCCCGTCCGTGACCGCCACGACGACCTCGCGGCCCATGATCTGCCGCTTCAGGTGGGCGTCGCCGTTGTCCTCGCCCGTGTTGTTGTGGTCGTACTGGCTGGTCGGCGCGTGCGGGGCCAGTTTCTCGAGCCAGCGCTCGTAGTCGCGGTGCAGGCCGGACTCGTCGTCGTTGATGAAGACGCTGGCGGTGATGTGCATCGCGTTGACAAGGCACAGGCCCTCGCTCACGTTGCTCTTCTTCAGCGCGGCCTCGACCTTGGGCGTGATGTTCACGAAGCCCCGGCGGCTGGGTACCTCGAACCACAACTCCTCGCGGTAACTCTTCATGGCGCGCCTCCCCTCTTCTGCGGCATCTGATCTTGTTTCCATGCGCAGGGGCGTAAGGATATACGTTTTCGGCACCGCACCCAGGAACGTTCCATGGCGCAGACCGGCTGGAAATTCTGGATCGACGTTGGCGGCACCTTCACCGACGTGGTGGCCTGCCGGCCCGACGGGACACTCGTCACCGACAAGCTGCTCAGCAGCGGGCGGTTGAAGGGGCGCGCCGGGCCCGGCAGCGGCACGCGCCTGTTGGTGGACGAACGGCGCCGCGGCGAGGCGCAGGGCCTTTACAACGGCTATTCGGTACTCTTTCTGGATTCGCAGGGTGGCGAGGCCGCGCGCGCGAAGGTTGCTCGCTTCGACGGGGATTCCGGGCACTTCGAACTCGACGCCGATGCCGCGCCGCTTAAGCCCGGCGCCGACTACGAACTCTTCAGCGGCGAGCCCGCGCCGGTGGTCGCGATCCGGCGATTGCTCGGCAAAAAACTCGGCGAGGCGATGCCGGGCATCGAGGTGCGCCTGGGCACCACGCGCGGCACCAACGCGCTGCTGGAGCGCAAGGGCGCATCGACCGCGTGGGTCACCACGCGCGGTTTCGGCGACCTGCTGCGCATCGGCAGCCAGGAACGCCCCGACCTCTTCCGCCTCGATATCCGCAAGCCCGAGGCGCTCTTTCGCGAGGCCGTGGAACTCGACGAGCGAATCGCCGCCAACGGCAAAGTGCTCGAACCGCTTGATGCCGAGCACGTGCGCGCGGCATTGGCGCCTCTGAGAGGGAAGGGCATCGCGTCACTGGCCGTCTGCCTGCTAAACAGTTACCGCAACGACGCGCACGAACGCATCGTCGCCGAAGTCGCGAAGGACCTCGGCTTCGACGACGCGCACCTTTCGATCTCGTCTGCCGTTTCGCCGACGATCAAGATGGTCTCGCGCGGGGATACCACCGTCATCGACGCGTACCTGACGCCGGTCGTGCGCGACTACGTCGGCAGCATCCAGCGCGCGCTGCAGGGCGCCAGCCTGCGTCTCCTGACCAGCGCGGGAGGCCTGGTCGGCGCGGAGTTCTTCACTGGCCGCGACAGCATCCTCAGCGGACCGGCCGGCGGCGTGGTGGGCTTCTCGCGCGCGGCGCAGGCCGCCGGATTCCCAAAGGCGATCGGCTTCGACATGGGCGGCACGAGCACGGACGTGTCGCGTTTTGAGGGCCAGTACGAGTACCAGTTCGAGACGCGCAAGGCCGGTGTGCGCGTGGTCGCGCCGATGCTGGCCGTCGAGACCGTCGCGGCCGGCGGCGGGAGCATCTGCGCCTTCGACGGGCAGAAACTGGTCGTCGGCCCCGAGAGCGCCGGCGCCGATCCCGGGCCCGCGTGCTACGGGCGCGGCGGGCCGCTGGCCGTCACCGATCTGAACGTATATCTCGGCAAGATTCCCGCCGAGACCTTCCCGTTCCCGCTCGATCTGGCGGCCATCGAACGGCGCCTGAACGAAGTGGCATGCCGCGTCGAGGCCGCCACCGGCAAGCGCATGGCGCCGGCGGAACTCGCGGAAGGCTTCACGCGCATCGCCAACGCCAACATGGCGGCGCCGATCAAGCAGATCTCCATCGCGCGCGGCTACGACGTGCGCGAGTACGCGCTGGTCTGCTTCGGCGGCGCTGGCGGGCAGCACGCCTGCGCGATCGCGCGCAGCCTGGGGATGCCGAAAGTCCTGCTGCATCCATATGCGGGCGTGCTGAGTGCCTTCGGGATGGGCTTGGCCGACGTGAAGAAGTTCGGCGTGCGCTCGGTACTGGCCGCCTGCTCGACCGAGACCCTCGTGCGCGTGCGCGCCGAGTTCGAAGCGATGGAGGCCGAGTTGCGCGCGCAGCTTCGCGAGGAAGGCATTGCGGAAGGCAACGTCCAAACACCGCGCCGCATGCTGGAGATGCGCTACGCAGGGCAGAGCGCCGCGATTCTCGTCGACGAAGAACCCGTGGCGGACTGCGCGGCCTGCTTCGAGCGCCGCCATGAGGCGCTGTTCGGCCACGCGCAGCACGGTCGCGGGGTCGAGATCGTCACCGCGCGCATGGAACTCGCCGGGACGCTCGATAAGGTGCCTTCGCCCTGGAAGGAGCCTGTCGCACGAACGGTGAAGCCGTCGCGGACGAAGAAAGTGCTCTTCGGCGGGCAGGAGCACGCAGCGGGGCTCTTTGTGCGTGAAGACCTTCGCGCCGGCGATTCGTTCGACGGTCCGGCCATCGTCGTCGAGCGCATCGGCACCGTGGTCGTCGATCCGGGCTGGCGCGCGGAGATGACGGGGCGCGGCGACCTGGTGCTGACCGATCTCGAAGGGCGGAAGGCGCAGGCCCAGGCGGCCGATGCCGCCGAGGCCGATCCGGTTCAGCTCGAGATATTCAACAACCACTTCGCCAGCATCGCCGAGCAGATGGGCGTAACGCTGCAGAAGACGTCGCTCAGCACCAACGTCAAGGAACGCCTTGATTTTTCGTGCGCGATCTTCACCGCGAAGGGCGAGCTGGTCGCCAACGCGCCGCATGTGCCGGTGCATCTGGGCGCGATGGGCGGGTGCGTACAGTGCCTGCTTGAAGACGTGCCCGACCTGAAACCCGGCGACGTGCTGGTGACCAACGATCCGTTCCGCGGCGGTTCGCATCTGCCCGACGTCACGGTCGTCACGCCGGTGCACGACGCCAAGGGCCGGCTGCTCTTTTTCACCGGCAGCCGCGCGCACCACGCCGAGATGGGCGGAAAACGTCCGGGCTCGCTGGTGCCCGACGCGACGAGCCTCTTCGACGAAGGCGTGCTGATCCGGCACTTCAAGGTGCTCGAGGGCGGGGAATCCCGCGAGGCCGGTTTGCGGAGGATCCTGACCGGCGCGCCGCATCCTTCGCGCGCGCCCGACGAGAACCTCGCCGACATCCGCGCACAGATCGCCGCCAACCGCACCGGCGCGAAGGAACTTCAGGCCATGCTGGAGCGCTACGGTTCCGACGTGGTGCTCGCGTACATGAACCACATCCGCGCCGCTGCGGAGCGCAAGATGCGCGCGGCGCTGGCGCGGCTGTCCGACGGCGAGCGCCGCTTCGAGGACCGCATGGACGACGGCACGCCGATCGTCGTGACACTCACGAAGAGTGGCGAGACGGCGGTCCTCGACTTTACCGGCACCGGCCCGGTCAACCGCGGCAACCTGAACGCCAACCCGGCCATCGTTCGCAGCGCGGTGCTGTACTGCCTGCGCTGCCTGATCGACGAGGACATCCCGCTCAACGGCGGCGTGCTGGCGCCGGTGACGATCCGCATTCCCGAGGGCATCCTCAATCCGCCCGCGCATTCCGACCCGGCGCGCTGTCCGGCGGTGATCGGCGGCAACGTCGAGACCAGCCAGCGCGTCGTCGACGTGGTGCTGGGCGCGCTGGGTCTTTGCGCGGCCAGCCAGGGCACGATGAACAACTTCGCCTTCGGCGACGCGGGCTTCGGGTACTACGAGACGATCTGCGGAGGCGCGGGCGCGGGGCCGGGCTTCAACGGAGCCGACGCCGTGCACACGCACATGACCAACACGCGCCTGACCGATCCTGAAGTGCTCGAAGCGCGCTACCCGGTGCGTTTGCGGCGGTTCGCGATCCGGAAGGGCTCGGGCGGGGCGGGGAAGTACCGCGGCGGCGATGGCATCGTGCGCGAGGTCGAGTTCCTCAAGCCCGCCGAAGCCGCGATCCTCAGCAATCGCCGCACGACGGCACCCTACGGACTGGCCGGCGGCAAGCCGGGCGCATCGGGGCGCAATCTCTTGAAGCGTGCGGGTGCGGAAAAGGTCGAGGCGCTGCCCTGGCTCGCGGAGGTCCAGGTGGCGCCCGGCGACACCATCATCATCGAGACGCCCGGCGGCGGCGGTTACGGGGCCTGAGGCTTACTCGCCGGCCATCTCCAGCAGCGCCTTCTCCAGGTCTGCGGGCACGGGCAGGACGCTCAGCCGCCCGATCTTGACCAGCGCGAAATCCTTGAAGCGGGCGTCCGACTTGATCGCGTCCAGCGGCACGGGCTGCTTTAGCGGCTTCACGGGCTGCAACTCGACCACCGCGAGCTTGGGGTCCTTCGCCTTAGGGTCGGGGAACGCATCGCGCGTTGCTTGTGCCACGCCGACGACGCTCTTCTCGCTGCCTGTGTGATACACCAGCACGCGGTCGCCCTTCTTTATCGCGCGGATGTGCTGCAGGGCCAGGTTGTTCTTCACGCCGTCCCAGACGGTCTTCTTGTCGCGCTGCAGGTCGGCGAAGCTGTAATCGCCAGGCTCGGTCTTCAGCAGCCAGGTGGGCATGGCTTTCTCCTTCTTCTCTTCTCAATGCGGCGTAGAATGCAAGTCGGTCTGGGAAGGATAGCGATGGCTTCTGACGGCGAAAAGTCCGGAAAGCCCTGGCACTGGAAGCCCGGCGACGCGTCCGCGCCGCAGCCCGGCCTCCTTTACGAGCCCGGCAACTGGGGCGACGTGCTGAAGGGAACGTGGGCCTGCCAGGTGGCGGATGCCGTCGCCAAGAGCAACGCCAAGGGCATCGCTATTTTGTACGACCCGTTCGCCGGCGCGCCCGATTACCCGCTGACCCAGGAGACCCAAAAGCGTTTTGATTCCTTGCCGGAGAGCCTTTTCAAGGCGGCCCAGCGTTCGTTTGTCGAGCGCGAACGGTGGGCTTCTACGGCCAGCGTGGTGCAGGCTTCGCTGGCGCTCTGGAATTACGGCAACCAGCTCGCGGTCTTCGACGCCGACGACGAACGTCGTGCGGCTTGGAGGGGACGGCCGGGCGTGTCGATTTTTCCGTTCACGTCTGGACTCGAGGTGCTTCAGCGCGTTGGTGGGGAACTGACGCCCGATTTTTCTGCGAAACAGCTGGTGGTTCTCGTCGACCCCTACGACCTCTTCGACCGCTGGGGCGTCTTTCTCGATGCGGCGCAAAACCTGGCGCAGCGCTGTCCGGTCCTCCTTTATCTGTACAATAAGAGTCCGCGCGGGACGGGGTATGCCGACCAGTACGGGCGCTTCCGCATTGCGTTGGCCAACCGGTTCCGCGATTGCGGCGTGAAGGTCCGCTTGGGACGTCTGCCCAGCGATCTGAAGGAACCGCGCGCATACCACGAGGTTGTTCTTGCCGCGCCGTCGAACTACCCGCGCACGGCCTTCGAAGACGAACTGCGTGCGGCGACCGAAGCCTTGGCCAAGCTCTTTCCGGAGCCGTTTAGCTGCTTCGAAGACGGGCTCAGGCCGGAGGGTGCTTGAGAATTGCCTGGTCTTCCTGACTATCGGTGGAATACAAACTGATCGGAGGCTCCCATGGCGGCGCTCGAGGCGGTGCAAGGCGACATCACCAAGGAAATAGTCGATGCCATCGTCAACGCGGCGAACGAATCGCTCCTGGGCGGCGGCGGCGTGGACGGTGCGATTCATCGCGCGGCCGGCCCGGAACTGCTCGCCGAATGCCGCACGCTGAAGGGCTGTCCCACCGGGCAGGCCAAGATCACCAAGGGTTACCGGCTGGCGGCGAAGCACGTTATCCACACCGTCGGCCCCGTGTATCACGGCGGTGGACGGGGCGAACCGGAACTTTTGCGCGGCTGTTACACGAACAGCCTGGCGCTGGCCGCAAAGCACGGGCTCGCTTCGATCGCATTCCCCGCGATCAGCACCGGCGTCTATGCGTATCCCATCGAAGACGCCACGCGTATCGCCGTGCATGCCGTGCGGGCATTCACTTCCAAAATGCCCACCATTCAGACCGTGCGCTTTGTCTGTTTCAGCGCCTCGGATCTAAAGGTATACCTGCGGATCCTGGCAGCCGAATGAGCAGCCGCAATGCGTGGGCCGCCTGCCCGGCGGGATTCCTCGAATAGAGCATTCCGGAAAAACGACTACGTGCGGTAGAATGCCCTCTATAATAAGGAGGCGGCGGACTGCACGTGTGAGGGCGCGCCTTGTCGGTCCTGGATACGAAGACGGACACGCAGGAAGAGCACCGCGCGGCCGGGAGCCCGGCCGCGGCGGCTCAGCCCGCCCGCGACGGCGCCGCACCGGAACTTTCCATCGTCGTCCCCCTGTTCAACGAAGAAGCAAACCTGCCGAAGCTGCATGAGCGCCTCGACGAGGTGCTGCGCAAGCTGAACCGCACCAGCGAGATCATCTTCGTAGACGACGGCTCGCGCGACCGCACCGGCGCGGTGCTGGAGGAACTGGCGGCGAAGGACCCGCGCGTGACGGCCGTGCGCTTCCGGCGCAACTTCGGCCAGACCGCCGCGATGGCCGCGGGGATCGATTTGGCACGCGGCCAGGTCCTGATCCCGATGGACGGCGACCTGCAGAACGATCCGGCGGACATCGAACGCCTGCTCGCGAAACTCGACGAAGGCTTCGACGTGGTCTCGGGCTGGCGCAAGGACCGCCGCGACGCCTTTACGCGCGTCTTCGCCAGCCGCATCGCCAATGCGATCATCTCGCGCGTCAGCGGAGTGCGCCTGCACGACTACGGCTGTTCGCTGAAGGCCTACCGCCGCGAGGTGCTGGAAGGCGTGCACCTGTACGGCGAGATGCACCGCTTCATCCCCATCTACGCTTCATGGCAGGGCGCGAAGGTGACCGAACTGCCGGTCACGCACCATCCGCGCGTGCACGGCAAATCGAACTACGGCATGGAGCGCACGCTGAAGGTGCTGCTGGACCTGATCGTCGTGAAATTCTTCAGCTCGTACCTGACCAAGCCGATCTACGTCTTCGGCGGTTTCGGCGCATTGAGCATCCTGCTCTCGTTCCTGGCCTTCGCGGCGGCGGTGGCCTTCAAGTTCATGCCGCACGATACGGGCTGGCAGAAGGATTTCATTTTGACGCCGCTGCCGGTGCTCTCCGTAGGCCTGTTCGTGATGGGCGTGCAGATGGTGCTGATCGGCCTTCTGGCCGAGATGCTGATGCGCACCTATTACGAAGCGCAGAACAAGCCCGTCTACCTGATCAAGTCGGTCTCCCGCGGGCGGCCGCCCGCCGGCCCGGACGCCTGACGCCCCCATGTGCGGCATTGCCGGCTACGCCAGAGCGACCATTGACGCGAAGCCGATCGAGGCTGCGGACATCCTGCGCCGCATGACCGCAGCGCTGACGCATCGCGGGCCCGACGCTTCGGGCTACCATGATTCCGAACGCGTGAAGCTGGGGCACCGGCGCCTGTCGATCATCGACCTCTCCGGCGGCGCGCAGCCGATGCACGACGACGGGCGTGGCCTGCACGTCGTCTACAACGGCGAGATCTACAACTATCTCGAACTTAACGTGGAACTGGCGGGCAAGGGCTTCGCCGCGCGCACGCGCTCCGACACCGAGACGATCCTGCTCGCCTACGCGGCATGGGGCGAGGCCTGCGTCGAGAAATTCAACGGCATGTTCGCGTTCGCGATCCACGACGAGAAGCAGAACCGGATCTTCTGCGCGCGCGACCGCATGGGCAAAAAGCCGTTCTATTACGTTCACGACGGCGGATTCTTCGCCTTCGCCAGCGAGCCCAAAGCGCTGCTGCAGCATCCGGCCGTGCGCCGGGAGATGGACCCGGAGGCGGCCGCGCGCTACCTGCTCCACGAGTTCGTACCCGCGCCGTACGCGATTTATCGGGGCATGCGCAAGCTGCCCGGCGGGCACCGCCTGCGTTTCGACCTCGGCGGTGGATCGCTGGCCACCGAACGCTGGTGGGACCACGACTTCGCGGCGGCGGAGAAGGACACCGCGACGGAAGCCGAGTGGATCGAACGCATTCGCGGCGGCTTGCAGGCGGCCGTTGAGCGGCGCCTGATTGCCGACGTGCCGCTGGGCGTCTTTCTCTCCGGCGGCATCGACAGTTCGGCCGTGACCGCGGCCATGGTGGCGAAGCAGGGGCGGGGGAAGGTAAAGACCTTCGCCATCGGCTTCAGCGATCCGCGCTTCGACGAGACGGCATACGCAAAGCGGCTGGCCGAAACCCTGGGAACGGAGCATTACGAGGAGCGCCTCGACCCGAAAGCCAGTCTGGACATTCTGCCTACGGTCGCCGCGTTTCTGGACGAGCCCTTCGCGGACCCGTCGATCTTGCCCACGTACCTGCTCTCGCGCTTTACCCGCCGCCACGTGACCGTCGCGCTGGGCGGCGATGGCGGCGACGAACTCTTCGCCGGCTACGATACCTTCCGCGCGTTGCCGCACCTGCGTTTCTACAACGCAGCCGTTCCCGGCTTCGTGGACCGCGGCGTGGTGCGCCCGCTGGCCGGATGCCTGCCGGCCAGCACAGGAAACTTCTCTTTCGATTTCGTAGTGCAGCGATTTCTCCGCGGCGCCAAGCGTCCCGAGTCCGAACGGCTCTGGCGCTGGCTGGGCGCCTTCGTGCCCGAAGAGATCGGCGGCCTGTTGACCGGCGATGCGCTGAAGACGGTGGCCCTGGAAAAACTCTTCGACGAGACCTCCGAACTGCATGCGCGCGTGGCGAGGTTCGACCCGGCCACGCGCGACGGTTATGTGTATGCAAAGACGTATCTCGGCGAAGGTGTGCTGACCAAGGTGGACCGCGCGACGATGGCCTGTTCGCTGGAGGCGCGCAGCCCGCTCCTTGACCGCGATTTCGTGGCCCTGGCCGATGCGATGCCCGCTAGGTACAAGGTGCGCGGCGGTAAGCTGAAGTACCTCTTCAAGAAGGCCCTGCGCGGTCTGGTGCCGGACGATATCCTGGCGCGGCCGAAGAAAGGTTTCGGCATTCCGGTGGCGGGCTGGTTCCGCGGCGGCCTGCGCGAGGCGCTGCTCGATACGCTGCACGAGAAGCGCCTGCGCGAGGATGGGTTCTTCCGGCCCGAGGCCGTGAAGCGCCTGGTCGATGAGCACGTCACGGGCCGCCGCAACCACCGCAAGCCGCTGTGGACGCTCTTCATGTTCGAACGCTGGCGTGCGCATTGGCTGAAGCCTGCCAAGGCGCCTTCGGGCGAGGTTCCGCTGGTGGTGGAAGCGCGCGAAGAGCCTGCGCCGCCGGCGCAGAAGGTCTGAGAGGGACGGATGCGCGAATCGTTGCTGGAACTGCTCTGCTGCCCCATGTGCCGCGGCGACCTGGCGATCGACGCCGAGACGCGCGAGGACGAAGAGATTCTGTCCGGCAAGCTGCGCTGCAGCGGCTGCAGGAAGGAGTTCCTCGTCATCGGCGGCGTGCCGCGCATGCTGCCCGACGCCCTGCCCGAGGACATGGCGCTGACGGCGAAGAACTTCGGGCAGTCGTGGAAGCTTTGGAAGGACATTGACGACGAACGTTACCGCTGGCAGTTCCTGCGCTGGGTCCAGCCGCTGCAGCCCGAGGATTTCAAAGGTAAGACGGTGCTCGACTGCGGCTGCGGCAAGGGCCGGCACCTGCGCGTCGCGGCGCAGTTCGGCACCGCGCAGATAGTCGGCGTGGACCTCAGCGAGGCCGTCGACGTGGCCTTCGCCAATACCCGAGACCTTGAGAATGTCCATGTCGTCCAGGCCGACATATATCGTTTGCCGCTCAAAGGCAATTTTGACCTCGCGTACTCCGTCGGCGTGTTGCACCACACGCCCGATCCGGCGAAGAGTTTCCAGTCGATGACGCAGCAGGTGCGCGCCGGAGGAACGGTGGCGTGCTGGGTGTATGGACGCGAAAACAATTGGTGGATCGTGAAGGTCGTCAATCCGCTGCGCATCGGCATCACGCGGCACCTGCCTTCGTGGATGGTGCGGGCGATCGCTTGGGTGCTTGCGACGGTGATCTTCTGCGGCATCCACCTCGTCTACGTGCCCGCGCGTTGGGTCGGATGGAAGCCTTTCTACGCGGACTATATGCTTTACTTGAAGGACCTCGGCTTCGCCGAAGCCCGGCACATCGTCTACGATCACCTGATTGCGCCGACGGCGTTTTACCTGCGCAAGGACGAGGTCGCGGCGTGGTTCGAGACCGCGAAGATCTCAACGCCGACGCTGTCGTGGGTGCAGAAGGTCAGTTGGGCGGGCGTTGGGCGCAAGCCGGCGCAATGAATTTCGTTTCTACGTGACCTCGACAGTCCATTGCGCCTCGCCGTTTCGCGCCGGATCCCGCCACATACTGCTTAAGAGTGCCAGGTCGTGTGTCGGCAGGAAGGGGTCGTCGGCCGGTTCCATGCCGTAGGTCTTCATCGCCGCAAGAGGGTAATGGAGCACCGATTCGGTACCATAGGGCGGCTTGATCCGGATCTTGCCGCCGAAGGCGCTGCCCTCGATCCGCACGGCGCGGGAAACCATGTGCGCGGCCTGGTTTTCCCGGCCGAGTTCTTCCCCGTCGGCCGCCACCTTCGAGCCGCGCCAGGCGATCAGGGGGAGCTGCAAGCAAAGGCGCTGGACGTTCATCGTCTCCCACTTGGCATCGATCTGCACCCTGTTCGCGTCGGGAAACGCGAAGCGGAAGCGGATCGTCGCGTGCGCGAAGACCAGCGTCAGCTCGGGCCGTCCTTCGATGACGGTGCTGCGCGCTAGGCGCGGAGCGTAATAACGGAAGCGGTGGTGCCAGTCGTCGGTGCCCATCACGCCGAACTCGGCGGCGCCGGCATGGCCGGTGTCCACGACGGCGTTGGCCAACGGCAGCGGCGCCAGCCCGAGGTTGTGCCCGCCGCCGATGACCAGGCGCGCGTTCGCGTGCCAGAGCTCGATGCGCGACTGCCGTTCGAGCCGGAATACGCTTTGCGCGTCCTTGGGGATGTCGCTGTTCTGGCTCGATAGCGCAAGCACCCACGGCCCGCGGCGGTGAAGCAGTCCGTCGAACTGCGTCGAGTGGTGTTCCAGCGAACCGTCGCGTTCGATGGGCAGGGGCGCGTCTTCGGCCAAGGCGGGCGCGCGTTCGGGATCGGGCAGGCGTTCGGCGAAGTACTCGATCTGCATCGGAAGGAAAAATCCCATCTGAAACGCGTTGCGCCGGGAAGGCGCGATGCGGCGGATGTCCTCGAACCGGCCGGCATCGCGCCAGAGCTGCATCGAGCGGGCGTTGAGCGTGCGCCCGAGCGGCGTCAGCTCCAGGCCCGGGCAGAGCGGGAAGAAGCCGAGTCCCATTTGCTGCCGCCCGTCGAAACAGCCCACCGTGGTCGCGTCGGGAAACGTGTAGGTCGCCATGAACTCGGCCAGGCGCCGCGCCGCGTGGCCGATGCGCTTTTCGCCGGAAAGCCGGTAGGTCCAGGCGAGGCCGCTGAGCATGAGCGCGCAGTAGCGCATCGAAGGACCGTGGTGCCGGCCTTCCTCCCAGAAGCCTTCCTCGGTCTGGTACTCGATGATCTGCCGCGCGAGGAAGAGCGCGGTCTCGCACCACTTCGGCCGGTCGAGCGCCTGGCCGAGTCGGTACAGCGAGGCGATGCGCCACGCGTCGTGGTTGGGCGCGGTGAATCCGAATGGCCGTTCGCACGCTTGCTCGGCCCACGCGGTCTCGTGCTCGAGCCACGCGGCCTTGCGGTCGGATGGAATTTTGTCGCGCAGCCAATCGCAGACCTCCGCGGTGATGAAGTGCGGCCACTCGCCGGTGCTGACGCGCTTGCCCTGGCGCAGTTGCTCGCGGTAGTCCTCGACGAACTTGTCCACGAAGCGCATGGCCAGCTCGGCGCACCATTCGGCCTTGTGGTGCGGGTTGTCCGAGTGCTTGAAGCGGTGCAGGTGCGCGAAAAGATACGCGCCAAAACGGAAATTGTAGGAGCTGAAGTACGTCTCGTCGGGCGCGCCTTCGGCCGGGGCTTCCAGGACTTGGTCGCTCTCGGCGCGAATGGTCTCGGCAAGCTGCACCTCGTAGCGAACCAGTTGGGTGATGTCTTCTTTCACGACCGTTCCCTTTCGTTCAAAGATCGAGGACGAAACGCGCAGTGTCCTGGCGTGCGGGATTCGTCCATTGGCTGCTGACCAATGCGATGCTGAAGGGCTGCTTGACCGGGTCGTCCGGGTTCCCTGACATGTGGAACTGCTCCAGCTCCAGCGGGAAGTGCAGGCGCGCGGGCACGCCCGCCGGCACGAAAAGCTTGAACGGCTTTCCGAACGGGCCGCCGGAGAGTGCGACGGATTTTTTGATCTCGTGCAATGCGTACGTAGCCCGTTCGCAAGGCCTTTCGTCCACGGCGAGCCGCGAATCCTGCCAGACGACAAGCGGCAATTGCAGCGCCAGGCGTTCGACGTGGCGCAGATCCCACTCCGCCGCGATGACGGCGCGCTTCGGTGAACTCAGGTCGAAGCGGAAGCGGACCACGCCATGGCCGAAGACCAGCTCGAGCACCGGAGCGCGGCCTTCCATTCGAGTGATCGCGCGGCGCGGCATGAAATACGAGAGGCGGTCGCGCTGGCTGAGTTTCGCAGGCAGCCGCCCGAAGGCCGAAGCGCCGCAATGGCCGGTATCGACGACGGCCGTGGCGTACGGCACGTCGCGCCCGGGCATGTTGTGTCCGCCGCCGAGCATCAGGCGCGCTTCCGCATGCCAGAGTTCGATGCGCGACTGGCGGTCGAGGCGGTAGGGGCTGTCGGTAATCTTGGGCACTTCGCTGTTCTGGCTGCTGAGCGCCACGCACCACGGACCTTCGCGGCGAATCAGGCCGTCGAACTCGGCGCTGTGGTTCTCGAGAACGATGTCCGCGTCCACCGGAAGCTTGCCCGCATCGTCGGCGGCATCCGCCGGGTTCGGTGCAAACTTCTGAAGGTAGCGGCAGGTGTCCGCGGCATAGAAGCCCACGCGAACCAGATCGCGCGTCGACTGCGCGGTCCGGTCGAGGTCCTCGAACATCTTCAACTCGTGCCAGAGCTTGAACGCGCGCGCGGTGAAGGCGCGGCCCAGCGGCGTCAACTCGAAGCCCGCGCAGGTGGGAAAGAAGGCCAACACGTTGCTGTTGCGGCCGTCGAAGCTGCCTACGGTGATGGTGTCTGGATGCGTGCAGGTGGCCATGAAGATGCCCAGGCGCCGCGCCGCCTCGCCGAAGCCCTCGTCGCCGGTCCAGCGGTACATCCACGCCAGCGACGGCAGCATCAGTCCGCAGTAGCGCATCGACGGCCCGTGGTGGCGGCCGTCTTCCCAGAAGCCCTCCGCGGTCTGAATGCCGAGCATGCGCTTGAAGAGGAAGACGCCCATTTCGCGCCAGCCGGGCTTTTCGAGGACCTCGCCGAGCCGGTACAGCGCCGTCATGCGCCACGAGTCGTGGTAGGGCGCCGTGTAGCCTTCGGGCCGCTGGAGTGCCATCTCCGCGTAGACGCTCTCGTGTTCGAGCCAGCGCGCGCGGCGTTCGGGTGTGATGGCTTCGCCGAGCGCCTCGAGCACGTACGGCACGATGTAATGCGGGACCTCGCGCGAGCTGATCGGCTGGCTGGCATCGCGGCGGTGGTGCCAGCATTCGACAGACTTGTCAACGAGCTCCATCGCCAGCTCGGCGCACCACGACGCGTTGCGAAGCGAATTGTCGGGATGCTCGAGCGTGAAGAGGTGCGCAAGCGTGTACGCGGGCCACTTGTATCCGTAATCGGAGAAAGGTGAGGCGTGCCCGTCCTCGTCGGGATGCGCGTCGAGCACCGCTTTGCGAAGGCCGCGGAAGCGTTCGGCGAAGCGGACCTCGAAGCGGACCAGTTCGGCGATCGGGTCAAGCACGGCCGGAACCTCGCGGCTAGAACGAGAGCTCGAAGCGCGCGGAGCCTTCGTTCGCAAACTTCGTCCACTGGCAACTCAGCAGTGCGATCTCGAACGGCGGGACCATTTCGTCTTCGCCGCTGGAGGTGCCGCCGTAGTCGCGCAGCAGCGGCAGCGGGTAGTGGACCTTCGCGTCGGCGCCCTTCGGAACGGTAAGCGTGACGCGGCTTCCGTAGGGCCCGCCTTCGGCGCAGAGTTTCTTCGCGACGGCCACCGATTGGGCTTCGCCGCCGGTTTGTGCTTGCCCGTCGGCGCTCAGCGTCGCGCCGCGCCAGACGACCAGCGGGAGCTGAATGTTCAGGCGGTCGAGCATACGCACGTTCCACGAGGCGTCGATGACGGCGCGGTTGGCCGCCGCGACCTCGATTCGGAAGCGGACGGTGCCGTGCGCGAAGATAACCTCGAGTTCCGGCTTGCCGTCCACGACGCGCGAACGCGTCCAGCGCGGGATGAAGTAGCGCCGGCGCGCGTCGTTTTCGCCGCCTTCCTGATTCTGCACGACGCCGTATTCGGCAGGTCCGCTAAAGCCGGTGTCCATCACTACATTCGCGTAGGGGATCTCCGCGTCCTTGCGGTTGTGCCCGCCGCCGACCAGCAGGCCGGTCTTCGCGTTCCAGAGTTCGATGCGCGACTGGCGGTCGAGGCGGTACACGCTGGCGTTTTGGATCGGCACGTCGCTGTTCTGGCTGCTGAGTGCCACGGACCAGGCGCTCTTTCGGTGAACGAGCCCGTCGAAGGTCGCGCTGTGGCGTTCGACGGTGCCGTCGCGGTCGACGGGCAGATCCTTTCCGTCGGCGATGGAGGCGGCGCGTTCGGATTCGGGAATCATCTGCGTGTAATAGTGGCAGGCCGCGCCGTAGAACATCGAGCTGAACATGCCGTACCAGAGCGAGTTCGAGAAGTACTTCACGTTTTCGAAGCGCCCGATCTTGTGCCAGAGTTCGATGCCGCGCGCGTTGAGCGTGCGGCCGGTCGGCACCAGGTCGAAGCCGGGCGCGACCGGCGCGTAGTACGCCAAGCTGGTCGACTGGCGGCCGTCGAAGGCGCCGACGGTGGTGGCGTCGGGGTGCGTGTAGGTGGACATGAAGGTTGCGAGGCGCTTGGCGGCCGCGCCGACGGTCTCGTCGCCGCTGTGACGGTAAAGCATGGCCAGGCCCGCGAGGCAGACGTTGTTGTAGCGCATGGAAGGTCCGTGGTGGCGGCCCTCTTCCCAGAAGCCTTCCTCGGTCTGAAACTCGGCGAACTGCCGGACGAAGAAGAGCGCCGTCTCGCACCATTCCGGCCGGTCGAAGTTCTGGCCCGCGTAGTACAGAGCCAACGAACGCCAGGCTTCGTGGTTGGGCGCGGTGAAGCCGAAGGGCTTCTGCAATGCGTATTCGATGTAGTTCTCGACGAAGCCGCGCCAGCGGGCCTTGCGCTTGTCGTCGACCAATGGTCCAAGGAAGTTCATCACCGCCTGCGCGGCATAGATGGGCCATTCGGAGGTGTTGGTGCGTTCGCCCTTCTGCTTCGTCAGCACGAGGTCGTCGACCCAGTAATCCACCAGGCCGATGGCCAGGTCCGCGCACCAGGCCTGCCCCTTCAGCGTATTGGCGGGGTGGTCGAGCTGGTACAGATGCGCGAGCAGGTACGAGGGCAGCTTGTAGTTGAAGTGCCCGAAGTCGCCGGAGTTCAGCGAGCCCGCCGAACCTTTGGGCGCTTCCAGCAGGCGCGGGCCCAGCTTGCGCACGTGCTCGGCCAGCTTGATCTCGAGGCGTACTAGGTCGCCCGTGAAGTCGTTCATGGTTCGCTCCCTTATCGGTCGCTGTAGACGGTTCGGTCGTCGAGCTGCACGGAAAGGCGGCCGTTGTCGAACTGCACGGCGACCGCGTGGCCGCCGGTGGAGAAGGCGAGCTTGCCGCCGGCATCCAGCTTCCGCGCGGCCGGCTGCTTGCCCTGGAAAGGCTCGAGCAGCGTGAGGAAGGTCACGGCCCTGCCGCGCTGCGCGACGGCGGCGTAGGCCGGCGAGCCGACGGTCTCCTTCGGGGCCCTGCGCGCGATCGTCTTGGCTTCGGCGGGCGCGAGGACGCTCGCGGCGAGCGACCACGGCTTGCCGGCGAAGGCGAAGGCCTTTTCGCTTGTGCCCAGTTCGCCGCAGCCCTGGAAGAGCTGCTCGAACGGATGCTCGTCGGCGCTTTCGAGCACGTCGCGGAGCACCAGCACGCCGCTGGCCTTCAGCCACACGAGCGTGCGGGTCTGGCGCACGCCGTCGTAGATGTCCGCCTGCGTGACGGTGTGCGCAGCGCCTGCGTCGTCGGCGGTCTGCAGGATGCGCCCCTGCGCGAGGCGGTGGGCGCGGTGCTCGGTGCGGAAGGTGTCTTCACGCTCCTTGTGCTTGCTCTCGAAGGCGAACTCCTGAGGTTCGTGGATCGCCACGACGGTGTGCGAGGAACTCTGCCGGTAGAAGCCGCGGAAGATGTCCCAGTCGCCGCCGCGCTGCCCGCCCAGATCGCGCAGCAGGCGCGCGCCCTTGTGCCAGTATTCGAAATTCAGGCGGTCATGGTGCGCGTGGCCGCCGGTGTAGCGCCCGGCCTTCTGGGCCAGCAGCCCGCCGTCCCTGCCGAATCCGTCGCGGAAGGCCACGGTGGTGCTGTGCGGGAAGACGGTGCGCGCGCCGGCATCGATGCGGCTGGGCACGCCGGGATCGTAGAAGAGCAGATCGTAGAGCAGCGACGGGTGCTTGCTGCCGCGTGCGCCGTGTTCGGCGATATGGTCGGCCAGGGCCTGGTAGTGCGGGCTATTGAAGAGCGAAGCGCCGAGGCGGAAGAACCAGCGCTCGCAGCCGGCGCTGCTGTCGTTGAAGGGGACGGCGCCGCCATCGGGCGTGACCAGCGAGGCCAGCCAGCCGATGCCGCGTTCCAGCACGTCGCGGTACCATCGTTCGCCGAAGAGGTCGCGCCCGGCGAAGTCGCGCATAAGGAGGCCGATGATGACGACTTCCTCGACGCAGCCGGTGTGGTAGCTGGTCGCCAGTTCGTTTTGCGCGCCGTCGGGATGGAAGGCCTCCTGCGCGTACTGCACGCAGACGTCGGTGGCGAGCTTCGCCCAGCGGCTGCTCTGCGGAAAATCGTTGTAGTACAGTGTTGCGAGGGCCAGGCCCGTGCCGTCGTGCTGCAGGTGGTTTTGCACGACCTTGCCCTGCAGCGTGAAGCGCGCCATCTCGTGGACGTGGTGCGGAATGGTCTTAAGGACCATGTCGCGGACGGCGGCGCGCTCGTCGTCGCTGAAGAACTCGCTCAGCCATTCGTTGACGAACAGGAAGCTGCGCTTCATCGCGCCCTCTTCCAGCGACGCGCCGGACAAGCGCCCGCCGTGCTTCCGGCTGACCTTCACGTACGTCAGCAGGTCGCGGCGGCAGGCCTGCGCGTATTTCTCCTCGCCGCTCAGCAGGTACAGCATGGCCATGTCCTGCATGGCGGCGTGGTGCAGGATCGAGCAGCGCGTGTTCTCGTCGTCCGTGGCGTCGTACTCGGGCACCGGCGTCCGAAGGTAGTGCTCGCACTCCTTCACCGCCTGCGCGACGCGGGCTTCGTAGCGCGGGTCGCCCTTCAGCGCGCGGATGCGTTCCAGATCCAGCGGGCGGAGGAAAAAGTGGCGGCCGGTGGGGCGCAGGCGGGAATCCATTCGGTTCCTTTCTTCAGGAGGTCAGGCCGAGCGCCAGGAGGCAGGCGCGCAGGTCCTCGGGGTGGTTGATCTGCAGCATGCGCGCGCCGCGTTCGACCAGCGTTTTCCAGCCGCTGGTCTTTTCCGGGCCCTGCTGCACGGCGCGGTCGCCGAAGGGTTCGCCCTTCGCCGCGCGGCCCATGCAGTTGACGGCCACGCGCGCGCCGGCGGAGCGGATCGTTTCCAGCGCGCCCGCGTCGAAGTCCGGCACGGCGAAGGCTTCGTACGAGAACTCCACGGCCGCCGGATTCAGCGCCTTCAGGGCCGGCCTGACTTCCTTCGTGTCGAGCACGTTGGCGAGGATGCGCATCTCGAGCAGTTCGGGACGCTTCGCGAAGAGCGCCTGTACGGCCTCGTGGTCGGGCTCGCCCGGGCGCCAGTCGATCCAGACCAGCGCCTGCTCCAGGGTCCCCGTTTCGAGCAGGACTTCGCGGAGCTCGGCGAAGCGTTCGACGGGGAACTTCGGGTGGAGTTTCAGCAGCGCGCCGCCGCGCGCAGCCGAGAGCGCTTCTTCCAGCGTCGCGACGCGGTGTTCGCTGCGCTGCCCGTTGCGGTACATCAGCCGGCGCTGGGCGAGTTCGTCCCAGGTGAGGTCCTGCAGGAAGCCGCCGCCGTCGGTCACGCGCTCGAGCCGCGATTCGTGGACGAGCACGAAGCGTTTGTCCTTCGTCTGCCGCACGTCCAGTTCGAGCGCGTCGAAGCCCAGAGCGATACCGTTGCGGATGGCGGCCAGGCTGTTCTCGGGCGCCTGGTATTCCCAGTCGCGCAGGTAGCCGGCGCGGTGGGCGACCACCAGCACGCGGGCGCTGTCCGGCGTGGCCAGTTCGCGCAGCAGCAGCGCGAAGCGTTCGGGGGCGGTGGCCGCGGCGCTCATGCCTTCGCCCGCAGTTCCACGTTCACCGACGATTCGCGGCCGAGGTTGCCGAACTTGTCGCGGGTACGCACGCGCAGGACGTTCTTCTTCTCGTGCAGGTACCAAAGGAAGTCCGGCTCCTGATCCGACCACATGCGGTCGTCGACGGCGACTTCGACCGTGTCCAGGTTCGGCGTGAAGGTGCCGACGTTCACCTTCACCGTGCCGGTGTGCGGGCCCTTCTCGAGCGACAGGTGCGAGGTGCCGATGTCCGGATACACGTCGGCGGCGCGGGTGGTGTACTGGATGCGGCCGTCGGCGTAGCCGGCGTCGACCTCGCTTTCGGGCGCGCGCCCGCGGTAGGCCAGGATGCCTTCGTGGCGCTTGCCGACCAGCGTCAGGACCATCTGGCTGTTCCAGGTGCCGAACCAGGTGCCGTGGCCGCTGAAGGGATCGGTGTACCAGCGGTGCTGGTTCCAGTACGCGCGGCAGGTCTCGTTCTCGCCTTCGAAGGGCGTCAGCGCGTTGCCGACGGTCTTGTTCTCGAGGCCGACATGGACCGTCACGTCCTTGCCGCCGTTGCGCGCCCATTCCTCGCCGATCTCGAACGGCGACAGCGGCACGCCGTCCCGTTCGTAGTGGCAGTCGTAGTTCGCGTCGAACTGGACCCACTTGCCGTACTTCTGCACGAAGCAGTCGGTGACGCCGTGGGTGCGGCTGCCTTCCTTAGGCGAGTACGGCGAGATGTTGCCGACGTGGCGCGAGACGTACCCGCAGGCCGTCAGCACCGCGCGCAGCATCTGGCTGTAGTGCGGGCACCACCAGCAGCACCCGCTGCCGCCCTTGTCGAGGACCTTGAAGGGGTCGAAGGATTCGTCGGGGTATGGGCGCTTGAAGAAGCTGTTCTGTTCGCCGGAGCTGTTGTTGCTGGGCAGCTTGCGGTGGACCCAGTTGCGCAGCGCGAGCAGGCGCTGCCATTCGTCGCCGATGCCCTTGATCGCGTCGAGGAAGTCGTACTTCTCCCGAAAGCGCTGCAGCGTGGGATTTTCGTAGGGCGCCACGGCCATGGGGAAGCGGCTGCGCTTCACGCCGCGGTTCTGCCAGCTCAGGCTTACGATCTGGCCGCCGGAGTTCTCGAAGGCCGCTTCGGGCGCGTCGCCGGCGGGCGCATCGTAGGGGTCGTCCTTGGGCGCGGAGTGCGTCACCAGGTGCGGGAAATCTCTCTGCGTGGGGCTCTCGGGCATCGGCCACTTCATGACGGGGTCTCCTTTGCGAGGCGGTCGGAACTTCCATAGGCGGCGAGGCGTGTGGCCGTCGCGTGCTTCTTCGTACCCCAGGTCGCCTCGGATAGGAATCCGAAACCGTCTTATTGGGCTTTTTTGGGTTGTTAAATATATAGATTCTGTTTAATCTTAATATTTTGGTAATAAAGGAGTTATATACATGGAAGAAAAAAAGAGGAAGCCGGGCCGCCCAGTCGCCAACGGCGCCATTCACCGCCGGATCGCGACCCAACTGCGCGCCCGGATGGCCGCCGGCGAGTGGCCCAAGGGCAGCAACCTGCCCGCGCGCCGCAAACTCGCGAAGGCCTACGACGTCGGCGAGACGACCGTGCGCCTGGCGCTCTTCCAGCTTCGCGGCGAGGGCTGGGTGGGAAAGAGCCCGCGCAACCGCTGGTTCGTGCGCGGCGAGGCGCCCGTCGGTCCCGGCGGCCTGGGCGGGCCTCCGGTGGACGCGCCCATCGCCGTGGTGATCGGCCAGAACCTCGACGCGTTTCTGGAATCGAACGAGCACCGCGCGCTGCTGCGCGGGATCGAACGCGAAGCCGGGGCCACCAAGAGCCCGCTCACCATTTTGCAGCACGACGCCTACCAACAGCATCTTCCGCCGAACCTCGACGCGTTGAACGCGCGCGGCCTCCTGCTGCTGGGCACCTTCCGCTACAAGGCGATGCGGCGCTACCAGGCGCTCAGCTGGCCGATGGCGATCGTGAACCGCCCGGGGCTGCACTGGAAGGTTCACGCGATCCGCGGCGACAACATCGACGGCAGCCGCGACGCCACACGGCGCCTGCTGGAGCTGGGCCACCGCCGCATCGCCTTCGTGCGCCTGCTGCAGATGCAGCTGCGCGAGGTCGACGCGCCGTCGCGCCAGCGCCTGACCGGCTTCCGCGAGGCCTTCCAGGCGGCGGGGCTGGAGGCGCCCAGCGCGTGGTACTTCAACGCCACGCCGTACGACAAGCCCGAGAGCCCCGGCATCCAGGCGATCTTCGATGCCAGGCCCGCCTTCACCGCGGTCATCGCCGCCGACGCGCCGCGCGCGCTGCTGGTGCAGCGCGCCGCCGAGGCGCGGGGGCTGCGCATCCCGCGCGACCTGAGCCTGCTCACGTTCCAGGGCCTGGAGCCTGAGGTGCCGGAGTTCAGCGGACCGAGGGTCGACTTCGAGCGCCTGGGCCGCGAGGCGGTGCGGCTGCTGAGCGTCCCGCGGCGCTTCCGGCAGCGCGCCATCGTGCCGATGACGTGGGCGGAAGGCGCGACGATCGCTCCGCCGCGCGTAACCTTGTGATCGCCACTCGAATCTCCTACTATTCGCGGGCCGTTCGATATTCGTTCGCGCGTACGCCGAAGGAGGTGTGCTATGGGCTGGAAGGCGGGCAAGGTGGTCATCGACGAGGACTTCTCGCGCGGCATGGACAACTGGTGGAGCGAAGGCTGCGAGCGCGTCTGGATCGAGGACGGGCGCCTGTACATCCAGGCCGAAGGCCAGGACAACGAGGGCGGTTCGGGCACGGTCTGGTGCCGCACCCCGCACCCCGCGAACTTCATGCTCGAGTACGACGCGCACGTCGTCTCGTCTTCGCAGCAGGTGAACAACATCAACATCTTCTTCTGCTTCAACGGCAAAGACGGGAAGGACCTCTTCGCGACGCGCGCCGAACGCGAGACCGGCCGCTACAAGCTTTACCATGAGCTGACCGGCTACATCGTCACGTTCCTGCGCGACGAGGTCGGCGAGGGCGGGCGCCATCCCGACGGTACGGCGAAGGGCCGCCACCGCATGCGCCGCGAGCCCGGCTTCGAGCTGGTGCAGGAACTCTTCGACAAGCACTGCGAGGCCGGCAACACCTACCACCTGCGCGTGACCAAGAAGGGCGGGCTGCTCACCTTCGAAGTCGACGGCGAGAAGCGCCTGGAGTGGACCGACCCCAAGCCCTGGGGCGAGGGCCACATCGGCCTGCGCACCTTCCGCACCCTGCTGTGGTGGAACAACATCCGCCTGACGGAGTTGATCGAAGAGTAACGGCAGGCGCACGCAAAGCCGCAGAGGCGCAAAGAACGTCAGAATCGCGTTGGGAATGTTGGGGCTTCGCGAGGCCGGGCTTTTTCTCGCCCCTGACCCCTCGCCCCTCGCCCCTCGCCCCTAGTCCTTCACGTACACCGCGACCAGATGGACCGGGTAGAGGAACGTCGGGACCTTGCGCACGGTCCGCGCCGGCGGCAGGTCCTGCGCCATTTCGGCGAGCAGCTTCGGGTCGAAGCGGTGCAGGTGGTACTCGCTGGAATAGACGTCTTCCTTCGGCTGGGGTTTGCCCAGCAGCAGCCGGCCCAGGCCCAGCGCCTTGGCCAGGCGGATGCCGCGCTCGATCGTCGCTTCGTAGCTGACCGAGACCGCCAGCCGCCCGCCGGGCTTCAGCGTGCGGTAGGCTTCCTTCAGCACCTGCCGCGGCAGGTGCACGTGGCTGAGCACCGAGCTGCAGATCACGCGGTCGAAGGTCCCGTCGCGGTACGGCAGGGCTTCGGCATCGGCCAGCAGCACGCGGCTGTCGGTGCCCAGGCGTTCGCGGGCGCGGCGGGCCATGCGGTGGGACAGGTCCAGGGCGTGGCGTTCGCGGGCCGGGACCTGCGCGATCACGTTGCCGCCGCCGCAGCCGACTTCCAGCACGCGGTGCTCGGGCCGGGCGTCCAGGAGCTTCACCACCTGGCGCACGCGCCGGCGTTCCACGAAGCGCACCACCGCGCGGGGGTGGTGGTGAAAGAGTTCCGGGTCGTGGCGCGCGACCATGATCTCGTTCCACTCCGCGAAGCTTTCGGGCTGCGCGGCGGGCTCGAGGGGTGCGGGGGCGGTCGGGTCGCTCATCGTGGCTAAGGGCGTCGCGGTCATGGGCAGGGGGCCCGGAATCGGGAAAACCTCGCTGTTTCAGGTGCGGCGGTACGTTACCGCAGGGGACGGGCCCTGAAAAGCCCCGGACGGGGTCCGGCTTGAAAAATTTGCCCATCTCGCCGATCATGGGGCGGTCGGAAAGCAGGCGGCCGTCTACCGGGTCACGGGACGCATTGTGGAATCCAAGACCAGTTCTCGCGGGGCATCGCCGGCCCAGCCCGAACGCAACCGTTCGGCGGCTTCCTCGTCGGACAGCGGCGAGATCGGCCCGCTGAAACTCCCGGTCACGCCCGCGTCCAAGACCAATCCAAAGAGGCTCAAGGACGAGGACGTCATCACCGGTGACTTCATCAACTTCGAGGAACTCGCCGACGAAGACCTGATGAAGCTCTGCCAGGACGGCGACGAGGACGCCTTCGAGGCGATTTTTCAGCGCTACAGCGGCCCGGCGCTTTCGTTCATCCAGCGCATGATCGGCGACCGCGGCCGCACCGAGGCGCTGGGCCAGGAAGCCTTCCTGCGCATCTTCAAGGACGCGAAGAGCTACCAGTACCCGCGCAGCTTCTCGACGTGGTTCTACACCATCGTGCGGAACCTGTGCAAAAACGAGCTGCGCTGGCGCAGCCGCCATCCCACGATCTCCATCGAGGAGAACCTGGACCGCTCGCGCGGCAGCGGCGACGGCGACGGCCTGCACATCGCCGACAACCTGAAGGCGCAGGCCACCGATCCGCTGGACCGCATCGTCGGCGAGGAGCTGACCGGAAAGCTGGGCGACGCGGTGAAGGAGCTGCCGGAACTCGAGCGCGAAATCCTGATCCTGAAGTGCTTCCAGGGCCTGAAGTACCGCGAGATCGCGGAGGTCGTCGGCGTGCCCGTGGGCACCGTGCGCAGCCGCATCCACAGCGCGCTCGAGAAGCTCCGCAAGTCGGTGAAGGATTACCTGTAGAAACGGCGGGGACGCCAAGGCGCTTGGTGTAGTCAAAAGAAGGCGAGACGAAAACGAGAAGGCGGACCCATGGATTGCAAGACCTGTAAAGAGCAGCTTGCGGACTTCCTGCTCGACGAGCTGCCGGAGAGCGAGGCCGTGCTCGTGCACGAGCATCTGAACATCTGCCCCGAGTGCATGGAGATCTACAAGCAGCTCAAGGGCACCGGCAAGAGCCTGGAGGCCGTCCCGCACCTGCGTTCGACGCTGGCCAGCACCGAGTTCGGCGAGCAGGTCCGCGCCGCCGCGCGCGTCGAGTCCGAGAAGATCATCCGCACGCTGCCGCCCGAGCGCCGCGTCCGCATGGAGCTGCGCAAGGCCACCCGCGCCAACCGCGTGCGCCGCCCCAGCACGGCCAGCGAGCGCGGCAAGAGTTCCCCGTGGTCGGGCGCCGTCATCGCCGCCATCGTCGCCGGCGTGGTGATCAGCGGCGCGATCCTGTTCTTCCCCGGCGGCGGCGACCCGCCCGCGCCCGTGCCCATGGGCGAGATGACCGCGCGCGTCGGCAAGGTGCAGGGCTTCTACAAGCACGCCGGGCAGCACTGGTCCGAGATCAAGGAAGGCGAGGTCCTGCGCGACGGCGACGAACTGGCCTGCGAGGAGACCGGCCGCGCCCGCTTCGAACTCGACGGCGGCGGCCTGCTTTTGATGGGGCCCGGCTGCGAGGTCAAGCTGCGCAGCGAAAAGGCCAAGGGCGAAAGCGCCGTGCTGGAACTCAGCGCCGGCGAGCTGATGCTCGAGCGCCCCGCCCAGGAGCCCAAGGACGCCGCGGCCGCCGGCCTCAGATGGACCGTGCGCTCCGCCGGCGCCGAGGTCACCGTCAGCCCCGGCGCGCGCGTCTGGATGGGCGTGCAGGGCGGCAAGAACGCGCGCAGCTGCGAAGTCCGCGTCTCGGCCGGCACCGTCGCCGTGCGCACCGGCGCCGGCAGCGCCGACGTGAAGGAAGGCCTGGGCATGCGCCTGACCCGCGAGGCCGCCAATCCCGTCCAGCCCGAGGCCGTGGTGCCGGACTGGCGCGCCGAGTTGCTCAGCGAGGCCGAACTCCAGCGTCTCCTGGGCGGTTCGGTGAAGGTCGCCGGGCGCGGGCCCGAGGGCCTGGACCTGGAACTCCAGTTCGGCGACGGTTCCGCGTCGGGCCTGCGCAACTGGAAGCCGGAGGGCGACGGCGCGGCGCTGAGCATGCGCAACGACGGCCGCCTGCCGGTGGCCACGCGCGTGCGCTACCTGCTGGCGCTGCCGCTGGGCGTGCCCTTGACCCTGACGGCCGTCGTCGATCCGGAGACGCCCCCCGACGCGGCCTTCGCCTTTGCCGTCGCCGACCAGGGCGAGAGCCAGGTCAGCGTGGACCTGGAGAGCGACGCGAAGCTGAAGATCAGCGGACCGCGCCCGCGCGCCGACCAGGTTGCTTACCGCAGCAGCGCCACCGCGCCCGAGACCGTCACGCTGGAGCTGAAGCCCAAGGGCACCGAGGTCCAGGTCAAGCTCTCCACCAGCTCCGGGTCGACCAAAGTCCTGAGCATGCCGAAGGAGCAGGCCGAGGCCGGGGTCATCTGGCTGATGGCCCTGCGCGAAGGCCTGGTGCTGCGCCGCGTGGTCGTGACCGGGCGCCTGAACACCAAGTGGCTGCTGGGGCGCTACCTGTCGCGCTAGCGGCCCGCCCGAATTCCGCCTGCGGGCACAGCTTGCCCCGCGTTGCTTGTCATTCCCGCCGCGGGGCCTTAGCATCGAATCCGTCGCTTTGACACCGCTTACCCAAAGGAGAACTACGCCATGCCGATGGTCGCGATGCGCCAGTTGCTGGACCACGCCGCCGAGAACAACTACGGGGTCGGCGCCTTCAACGTGAACAACATGGAGCAGATCCAGGCCATCATGGAGGCGGCCAAGGAGACCGACAGCCCCGTGATCATCCAGGCCAGCCGCGGGGCGCGCAGCTACACCAACGACCGATTCCTCCACCACCTGATGGTCGCCGCCACGGAACTCTATCCGCAGATCCCCGTCGTCCTGCACCAGGACCACGGCAACGGCCCCGGGACCTGCCGCAGCGCCATGGAGATGGGCTTCACCAGCGTCATGATGGACGGCTCGCTGAAGGAGGACGGCAAGACCCCCGCCGACTACGACTACAACGTGAAGGTCACCAAGGAAGTCTGCGGCTTCGCGCACGCCAAGGGCGTCAGCGTCGAGGGCGAACTCGGCTGCCTGGGCAGCCTCGAGCACGGGGAAGGCGAGCAGGAAGACGGGCACGGCGCGCAGGGCAAGCTCACCAAGGAGCAGCTCCTCACCGATCCCGCGCAGGCCGCGGACTTCGTCAAGCAGACCGGCGTCGACGCGCTGGCCGTCGCCATCGGCACCAGCCACGGCGCGTACAAGTTCTCGCGCAAGCCCGATGGCGCGGTGCTGAGCATGGACGTGATCAAGAAGATCCACGCCAAGCTGCCCAACACGCACCTGGTCATGCACGGCAGCAGCAGCGTGCCCAAGGACCTGCAGGAGATCATCAACAAGTACGGCGGGAAGATGAAGGAGACGTGGGGCGTGCCCGTCGAGGAGATCCAGCTCGGCATCAAGCACGGCGTGCGCAAGATCAACGTCGACACCGACTGCCGCATGGCCATCACCGGCGCGATCCGCAAGGTCTTCAGCGAGGCGCCCGAGAAGTTCGACCCCCGCGACTACCTCAAGCCCGCCCGCGAGGCCATGAAGCAGGTCGTCAAGGCCCGCATGGTCTCCTTCGGCCAGGCCGGCCACGCCGGAAAGATCAAGGCCAAGCCCCTCAGCGAGATCGCCAAGCTGTACCGCTGAGCGGGGTTTTAATCCGGCGCGCACTCCGGTAGCATCTTCCGCAAGGAAACCGGGACCGGGCGCATGGCCGAACCCATCTTTGGCGACTTCGACATGAACGCGGTGCGCCAGGCGCACCGCGAGAACCGCTTTGAGCAGATGTGGTGGATGCTGCAGGGCATCGCGGAGACCGGCCGCGTCGACCTGTGCCTGGAGGCCCTGCGCTTCATCCAGGGCTTGCAGCCCTTCGACTGGCCGCACAGCCAGGGCGTCTTCGAGGGCCTCAGCCGCCTGTCGAGCACCGACGTCCGCAACGCCCTGGTCCAGACGCTCAGCCACATTGCCCTGCGCGAGCCTTCCGCGCGCACCGCCATCTTCGAGCGCCTGCACGCCTACGCCAAGCAGTGGGACCTGGTCGGCGAGAAACTTTCTGCCAGCACCATCACGCGCGTCAGCGGGCAGTGGAACCGTTTGTCCCTGCACGAGAAGATCATCCTGCGCAGCTTGTCCGCCGCGATGCCCGCGCGCGACCCGCGGCCCCGGACGCTGCGCGACGTCTCCAGCCAGCTGGGCATCTTCGAGCCCCTGCTGCCGGACATCGAACTGCGCCTGAAGCTCGACGGGTTCGTGGAGCGCGGCCTCTTGCAGCGCGACAGCGAGGGCCGGTACCACTTCGCCGAGCCCGCCGACCGCGAGCACATCGAACACTTCGGCGACCAGCTGGAACTGGTGCGGGCACACCGCGACGAGTTCGTTGGCATGGTCTCGCTGGAGAACTTCGGCGCCTTCTGCAACGCCCTGCGGCGCAACAAGCAGTTTCCGGTCTCGCGCTTCCTGGAATGCTTCGGCCTCGACGTGCACGGCTGGAAGGGGCGCGAGGAGTTCGTCTCGAACTTCGACGCCATGCGCAAGGCCGTCCTCGGCTCGGCGACCACCAAGGAAGTCGCGCGCAAGGTCGACGTCGTGATGGACGACCTGGCCGCGCGCATCCGCTTCGCGCGCAGCGAGAGCGGCACCGGCGAGGACTTCTACTACTTCAGCGGGCGCAAGCTGGGCCTGCGCAACCCGCGCCTCTCGCGGCTGACCCTGCTGGTCCCGCGCCGCGGCGACCTGGACCGCGCCGCCATCAAGCGCCTCGACGAGTGGATCGTGCGCGAGAGCCACACGCAGGAGATCTTCGTGGTCCTGAGCGGGCGCGCCGACCGCAGCGAGATGAAGGAGGAGGCCGCCGCCAGCGGGCACGACATCGTGGTCTTCGAGGAGCGCAACATCTTCCAGTTCCTCTTCGCCACCGACCAGGACCGCCGCTTCATGGAGATGGTTCTGGCCGGCTGCGACCTCGAGAGCCTGAGCCCCTACGAGTCCCAGGCGCCGGTCCGCGAGATGTTTTACGGGCGCGAAGGCCTGATCAAGGAAATCCTGCGCAGCAGCAAGGGCTACGCGCTGGTCGGCACGCGCCGCCTGGGCAAGACTTCGCTTCTGTTCCGGCTCCAGGACGAGATCAAGAAGCGCCCGCGCGCCGTCTCGGTCTTCCTCGAATGTGGCGGCGTCACCGACGGCCTGGTGCTGGCCGAGCGCCTGGCCCACGCCCTGAAGATGCAGCTGCCGAACCCCTTCGGGCTGGAGGAGTTCGAGCGCGCCCTGCGCAAGTGGCTCGACGCGACCAACCGGGAGCTCTACTGCTTCTTCGACGAGATCGACGAGTTCCTCGCCGCCGACCGGCAGGCCGAGGCGCTCTTGCAGATCTTCAAGTCGCTGAGCTTCGAGGGGCGCATGACGGTGTACATCGCCGGCTTCAGCGAACTCTTCGCGCGCTTCCGCGACTACGAGTCGCTCTTTTTCAACTTCCTGATGTTCCGGCGCCTCAGTTCGCTGGACCGCAACAGCGCCCGCGAGCTGGTCCTGGCGCCCGTAAAGGAACTGGGGCTGGCCTTCGACGACGACGAGACGCTGGTCGCGTCGATCCTCGAGAAGACCAGCACGCATCCCAACATCATCCAGATCTTCTGCGATCTGCTGGTGAAGCGCATGGCGCGCCGCAAGCGCCGCACCATCGTGGCCGACGACGTCGAAGAGACCGCGCGCCACCCCGAGTTCGAGGAATCGATCGTGCGGATCATGCACAGCAACCTGATCCGCCCCGTGGAAAAACTGCTGCTGCTGCTGATCGCGTACTACAACCTGCGCCCGATCTCCAGCACGCAGGTCGCCGAACTGCTGGCCGACTGGGAAGTGACCGTGCCCGTGGACGAGGTCGTGGCGATCCTCGACCGCCTGGTGCTCTACGCGGTATTCGAGGAACGGGAAGGGCAGTACGATTTCGCGCATCCGTATTTCGCCGATATCCTGCGGCACCGCGACGTCGAGTCGATGATCACGTACTACTGCGACGAGGTGATCAAGGAACGTGGCGCCCGCAAAGCCTGAACCCTTCGAGTACCAGCAGCCGCTGCTGCCCGGCAGCGCGGCCTGCGTCCCGCGCGCCCGCGCGCTGCGACAGGCGCTGGCGCTGCTGGAACGCGGCGGCTTCCTGACCGTCTGCGCGCCGCCGCATTCGGGCGTCACGACGTTCCTCTACGCGCTGCGCGCCAAGCTGCCGCGCAGCGTCTTCGTGGACCTCGCGAACCTCAGCTTCGCCGACGAACCCCTGCGCGAGGCCGCGCGGGTGCTGGGGAAACTCGCCGCCGAGGCCACGCCCGGCCTGTCGCTGCCCGCCGAGGCCGCCAGCGTCGCCGACGTGCTGGGCGCGGTGGCCGAACACCAGGCTTCGGAAGGCGCGCCGCACGAGCTGCTGGCCGTCTTCGTCGACGGCTTCGACGCCTGGAGCGACGACCAGGCCCGCAAGCTGGTGCTCGCCTTCCGCGCCGCGTACACCGAATCGCGCACGCGCGGCAGCACGCGCCCGGGCTTTTCCATCGTCACCGGCAGCGCCGTGGACCTTCGCGACCTGACCGCCAGCGGCCGCACTTCGCCGCTGAACATCGCGCAGCAGCTCTTCCTGCCCGACTTCACCGAGCAGGAGTCCTGCGAGCTGCTGCTGCGCGGCTTTGCGGGGCACTTCGGCGAGGCCGAGGGCGCCGCGTGGGCCGAGCGCATCCGGCACTGGGCCGCGGGGCATCCGGCCTTCACGCAGGTGCTGGGACATTTCGCGCGCGAACTGGCCGCGCCGGGCGCCATGCCCGACGCCGCATGGGCGAAAGTGCTCGAAGCCGCGCGCGAGGAGGCCACCGGGATGCTCGCCGGGACGCTCGACGTGCTGGGCGAACGCGCCGCCGTGCGCCGCGCCGCCGCCGAGATCTACTCGGGCGGCGAAGTGCCCTTCGACCGCATCCACCGGCCCGTGCGCGAACTCCTTCATCTGGGGCTGATCCGCAGCGGCGACGGGGGGCTGTGCGTGCCGCGCAACCCGCTCTACGAGCAGATCCTCGCCGCCGCGCTGAACCTCGAAGCGCCGCGCGGCAGCATCGACCTGTGGGGCGCGACCGAGCACGTCTCGCCCGCGCAGGCCGCCTTCATCGAGACGCCGCCGGGCAGCACGACACAGCCGTCGCCGCGCGAAGGCCGCCAGCGCCCCATCACCTCGGTGCCGCTGCCGCCGCCGCGCAGCGAGAAGCCTGCCGTCGCCGCCGGCGAGGTGCTGGGCGGCTGCCGCGTGGTGCGTCGCATCGGGCGCGGCGCGATGGGCGAGGTCTACCTCGCGCGCCACGTGGCGCTCGACACCGACGTCGCGTTGAAGGTGCTGGTCCATCCCGCGCGCGAAGACCGCCGCATCGCGCAGCGTTTCCTGCGCGAAGCCCGCGCCGCCGCGCAGTTGGGGCATCCGAACATCGTGCAGATCCACAACGTCGGACGCGAGGGCGAGCACCTCTTTATTCAGATGGAGTATCTGCCCGGCGGAAGCCTGGCCGAACAGATGCGCGCCGGGCCGTGCAAGGAGATCCCGCGCGCGCAGCGCTGGCTGCGCGACGCGGCGGCCGGCATCCACGCCGCGCACCAGAAGGGCGTGATCCACCGCGACGTGAAGCCCGACAACCTGATGCTGGCCGAGGACGGCGCGGTGAAGGTCGTGGACTTCGGGCTCGCGGCGATCGCCAGCGTGGACGGTTCGCGGCTGACGCAGGAAGGCACCATCCTCGGCACGCCGCACTACATGGCGCCCGAGCAGTGGGAAGGGAAGATCATCGACGAACGCAGCGACGTCTACAGCCTGGGCGCGACCTTCTACCACCTGCTCTGCGGGCGCCCGCCCTTCGACGCGAAGACGGTGGTCGAGCTGATCGCGAGTTTCTCGAAGGCCGAACTCGCGCCGCCGGAACTCTACAACACGGCGGTGCCGAAGGCGCTCTCGAAGTGCATCGTGCGGATGCTGCAGAAGGACCGCGAGGACCGCTACGGGTCGCTCGCGGAGTTTTTGGAAGAGGCGTTCTAGGCAGCCTGCTGGGGCGCTTCGGCGCTCAGCGGCTGGCGGCCCTTCTCCAGCACGTGCGCGGGCGGCACGGCCAGGTCCCAGACCAACCCGAGCTTCGACATGGTTTTCAGGATCATGTGCGAGATGTCGATCTCGTACCAGTAGAAGCCCTGCCGCTCGCTGCCGGGGTAGTAGTGGTGGTTGTTGTGCCAGCCTTCGCCCAGCGTGATCAGCGCCAGCAGCAGGCTGTTGCGGCTCTGGTCGCCGGTGGGGTAGCGCTTGCGGCCGATGATGTGGCAGAAGCTGTTGATGCAGAACGTCGCGTGGTACAGCACCGTCGTGCTGATGAAGAAGCCCCAGATCGTCATCTGCCACGCCGTCGCGCCCAGCGCCGGGTAGCTGACTTCCATCCAGTAGCCCAGCAGGTAGCACACCAGCGCCAGCAGCAGCGGCGGCACCAGGTAGTTCTTGTTCAGGAAGCGCAGCTCGGGATACTTCGCGAAGTCGCGGATCGCGTCGTAGTCGGTGCCCTTCCACTTCTCGCAGCAGATCCAGCCCACGTGCGCCCACCAGATGCCGTGCAGGCCGGGCGAGTGGATGTCCTCGTCCTGGTCGCTGTGCCGGTGGTGGTGGCGGTGGTGCGCCGCCCACCAGAGCGCGCCCTTCTGCACCGCGGTCGCGCCGATGAACGCGAACAGGAACTGCACCGCGCGGCTGGTCTTGAAGGAGCGGTGGCTGAAGTAGCGGTGGTACCAGCCGGTGATCGCGTGCATGCGGATGACGTACAGCGCCACGCACAGCGCCACCGCCGGCCAACTGACGCCCACGCCCGGCAGGAAGACCGCCAGGCATGCAACGTGAACCAGCGCGAACGGAAGGCTGGACCAGAACTCGTACTTCATCTCCTTCGGACGGGCGGAGTAGTCGGGTGCGAGCATCGGAGCTCCGATTGTTGAACGGCCCAGGTTGAATGGAAACGGATTGACGCATTTTACCTACCGCCCGGAATTTTCAATTCCTTTTAGAACCTTTACTTGGGACTATCCGAACACAGACCCAATTCGGCCCGTTTTCCTAAGGAAAACCGGTATAAGATGCAAAACTCGGTTTCGAGCGCCGCCCGGCGGGGCGCGATTTCCGCCTCATTGACCCCGCGCGCGCGGCGTCTTAGGATTGGGCCCCTGTTCTGGAGCCACCGATGCCCGCCGGACCCGCGCTGATCGAGGACGGCCGCCTCAACCCCGGCTACCTCAAACTCGACCTGTTCTGCAAAGGGATGCGCATCCCCGCCGACTGCCGCACGTCCGACGGCCGGCCGGTTCTGCGCGTGCGCGCGGGCCTCGGCAGCGGCCTGGAGCTGGGCATCCCGGACAGCGACGGCATCCACGTCAACGTTCCGGTGATCGAGCCCTTCGCGAGGCAGAGCCCCTACGAACTGCACGGCCCGCGCGAAAACGGCCGGCACTGGCTGACCTACGACGGCAAGGAGATCGGCGAAGTCGTGCTGCCCAAGCGCCCGGACTTCTACGCGCGCACGACGGCCAGCGGGAAGGTCATGGCCAGCGTCGGAATCCTGCAGGGCACGTACCTGGGCGTCTACTTCGGCGGCATGTGCGCGAACTGGAAGGATGTCGCGCGCGACAACTGCCGCTTCTGTTCCGTCGGCGACAACCTGGTGGAAGGCGACGACACCACCGGCAAGAACGCCGCCGACGTCGCCGAGACCGCCGCCGCCGCGCGCGCCGAACTGGGCATCACCTTCGTCCACGTCAACGGCGGCTTCGACGACACGGGCCGCTACCTCGACCGCTTCGGCCCCGTCCTGTCCGCCGTGCGCGAACGCACCGGCCTGCTGACCGGCTTCCAGGTGCCGCCGCTGTGGGACTTCGAGCAGTACCGCGAGGTCAAGCGCCTCGGCGTCAACAACGTCTCGCTCTGCTACGAGATCTGGAACCCCAAGCGCTTCGAGGAAGTCTGCCCGGGCAAGGCGCGCCGCGCCGGCCTGCAGAAGTACCTCGACGCGATCCGCTTCTGCGCGCAGGAAGTGAAGTTCGACACCACCAACGGCGAGATGATCGCGGGGCTCGAGGATCCAGCGGACAGCATGGCCGCGATCGACTGGCTCACGGAGGTGGGCTCCGTCCCCACGGTCTGCGTCTTCCGCCCCGTGGTCGGCACCGACTACGAGAAGCTGCCGCCGCCGAAGATGGAGGAGATGATCCCCGTCTTCGCGCACTATTACGCGCGCTGCATGGACCGCGGGCTGCCCATCGGCGTCGCGCCGAACGTGCACGTCTCGATCGTGATGAACCCCGAGGAATGCCGCTGGCTGCTGCCGCCGGAAAAGCGCGATGGCTGGAAGATGCAACGGTTGAAGCTCGCCGCCATGCGCAAGGGCTTCGGCGCGTACTTCCGCACGCGGCTGAAGCTTCGCGAGCGGGCCGACGTCGAGAGCCCCCTCACCGCGAAGGCCTAAAGCGAAGTCTCTCTCATCCCTAAAAGAAAAAGTGCGCGCGAAGCGCGCGGCGAATTCGCCCCGTAGGGGCGAACAGGTGATAGCCCAGGGCAAGCGCGGCAAAGCCGCGCGCAGCCCTGGGTAACGGTCGGCCAACGCGACGCCGCGGCACGGCGCGCGCTGTGCGCGCGCCGATTTCGCCTCGGAGCGGAATCCCTTTTTGGAAGGTCTGCTTCGAGGCGAAATCCTGAACGGGATCCGCTCATCGAGTGGATCCCGTTCAGGTGCCGCGGCGTCTACGCAATGCGTTCTCATAACCCCGCGAAGACCTCGTTGAAGTCGCCCGCCTCCATCCACACCGTCCCGTCGCTGGGCGCATCGAGCGCCAGCACCAGCCGCACGCCGATGCCGTACGCGCCCGACCAGTCCGAACTCGAGACGTGGTGGACCGGGAAGGGCGAGCGGTACACGCGCCCGCCGTCCAGCGTCCCGACCTGCGCGCTGAGCGTCTCCACCGGCGAGGCCGCGCCGAGGTCCAGCGGCGCGTTGTTCCACGTCAGCGCCGCCGGATCCCAGTCGCTGTAAATGCGGAAGAACTGCAGCGTCGGCGCGCCCATGGCGTTGACGGTCGCGGGCGTGGTGCCGTCGTTTGACGCGAGCAAAATGCCATAGCGGATGGAAATCCGCCGCGCGGCGGCCAGCGCGCGCCCGAAGCGGATGAAGACGCGGTGCTCGTCGGTCTGCGCGCCGGACGGATTCTTCGCGGCGAAGGCGCGCACCGGCGTTCCGCCGCCGCTGTAGGTCGCGTGAAAGACCGTGTCGGGGTCGCTCTGCTTGGCGCGGTTGAAGTCCGTCGCGAAGAAACCGGCGCTGCCCAATAGCGCAGGGCGCACCTTCTGCGTGCGCGCCAGGCTCAGGCCCGCCTTCGCGTCGAATGCGCGCGCGCCGGGGTATATAAGGTGGCGCCGGTCGGCGCCCAGTCCGTCGTAGGGATGGCGGCTCATCAGCCCAGCTCCACGGTCATCGTCTGGCTTTCGGCGTCGAGCGTCACGCCGGTGACGACGCCTTCCACGGGAAAGCCGGCGCCGTCGACGCCGGCGATGCGCGCGCCCGGTAGCAGCGCCGGCTCGAAGCGTTCGAAGACCAGCTGCCCGCGCGCGGCGATGCGTTTGACCCCGCGCAAGCGCGCCGCGGCGTGCGCCTGCAGCCGGCCGTCGGCGTCGGGCGCCTGCGCGTCGCCGGGGACGTCGCTGAAGAGTTCCTCGCCGGCGGCGGCGCGGTCGGGAAAGTCGCGGTACGCGGCGTCGACGTTCTGGCCAATCGGCGCGGCGTCCACGCGCAGCCATTCGCTGTAGGTCAGCACCGGCGGCACGGCGACGTACGTGGTGCCCTCGGCGCCGTCGTGCGCCGCCAGGCGCGGCGCGGTCTCGTTGGGATCCTCGGCCGCGCCGGCGCGCCCCGCGATGCGAAACTCGCACTCCAGCGCCAGGGTCGCGCGGATCATGCGCGGCGAGATATTCTGCGGATCGGAAAGCGTGCCCGACCACGTGGGATGTTCGGGCGAATCCCGCAGCGCGGGCACGTAGAACCAGCCGCCGTCGAGGCTCACTTCGAGGCTGTCGTACGGCGTGGCGCTCTGCCACGTCGAGCCGTTCTTGTACTCGATGCAGATCGCGCGCGGCTGCCAGGTGCGCGGCGCGGCTTCGTTTTCGTTGGCGCCCGTAAGCAGGGTGGGGCGGATGCGCGGGTGCGCGCGGCGGCGCTCGGCGCCCATGGCGCTCCACTTCGTCCCGGCGAGGTAGTCGTAGCCCGCGGGCACGCGGTACGCGGCGAAGACCAGCGGCCACTTCAGCGCGGCTTCCGCGAAGGCCTGCTCGTTCTTGCCCTGCGTATCGACGTAGCTCAGGAACGCGGCCTCGTCCTCGGCGGGCCATGCGGCCTCCAGCCCGCCGCGCGCGCTAACGGTCGCGTCGCTTGGATCCATCGAGAGCAGCCGTTCGATGGCCGGCGGGTCGCCCAGCACCGCGACGGCGTCGTGGTACTCGCGGATCGACTCGCGCCAGAAGCCGCCCGCGATCCCGTTGCCGCCCACCGCCTCCTCGATCGGGTCTCCGCTCAAGCCCGGCACGCGCAGGCGCACACCGCCGGGGCTCTTCGCGAGGGCTACGAAGCCGAGCGTGCTCGCGCCGCAGCCGAGCGCGCCGCCCGCGCGCGACTCGGCCGCCTCGCCCCCGGCATAGCCGGGCGTGAGGTACAGCTCGTACGCCCCGGCGCGGCGGGCCAGCTCGACGAGCGCCTCCTTTAAGGAGGCGCCTTCCAGCGCGCACTCGCGCAGGGCGCGTTCGCCCGAGGCGGAATCCAATGTCTCGCCCGAGCGGAGTTGTTCGCCGAGCGTCGCGGGCCAGGCGATTAAGGCCGCGGGCAGGAAGCGCGAACCGTAGTCGGCGATGCCCGTGCCGGGCCAGCTCTCGCGCTCGTAGTGGGCTGCGCGCAGGTAGGTGGCGGCGTCGGACGCGCGCCACGAACGCGCGCGCGCCGTCGCGGCGCCGGGCGCGGGCTCGGCGGTGTCGGCTTCGGTCCAGCCGAAGCGCGGCGCGGGCGCGAAGCGCGGACCGCTAGGGGCGTCGACGCAGTTCGGCAGCCCCAGCGCGTTGAAGACGCACCGCTCGCCGGCCGCGAAGCCGGTCGCCTGAGTGCGCGGGTCGTACTGCAGCTGCCCGAAGACGGTGTACTTCTCGAGCAGCCAGCGGTCGTGGAGGATGGTCAGCACGCCGCTGTCGTCGCCCAGGCCGTGCGTCACGTCCACGACGGTGCCGCACAACAGCGGCGTGGCGGGCCCGAAGGCGCCCGCGGCGATCACCGTCGCGCGTACGTTCGGGCGCGTCAGCGCCAGCGGGCCGCCGCCGGCAAGCGCCACCGCGAACGCGTTTTCCTCGCCGGGAAACGCATCCATGGGGATCGAGACGACCGCGTAGCCGGGCTCGGGGCCGGCGTTGAGCTGCACGCGCTCGGCGATGCGCAGCGGCGCGGCGAAGGACTCCACCGAGCCGTCCGCGCGGCGCAGCGTGAAGACCGCCATCAGGCGGTCGGCTGCGAACTCGCCATCGTTCGCGAAGGAAACCGCGGCGGCGTTGCCCATTCGCTTACTCCTTTGTCCCGCGCAGGACGTCGACGGAAAGGGATTCGGGGCCGCCCGGCGCGTCGGCGGCCAGGTAGACGTCACGCAATGCGTAGAAGGCCGAGCGCGAACTGTTCGCCGCGCGCGTCAGCACCGCGAAGCGGTGCCAGCCCGGCGCGGAGGCGGTGAACGAGAGTACCGTGCGCTGCACGCCATTGACCGGCGCGGACAGCGCGGCGCTGTCCTGCGGCGTATCGAGGTCGATCGGCGTGCCGGCCGGCTGCACGTACAGGTCGGCATAGGCGGCCTCGGCGTCGGCTTCGGCCGCGGCGATGCAGGCCGTTACCGAAAGCGTAAGGCCGTCCGCAGAAAGGCCCGTCGCCGTGGCTCGGTTGGGGCGCGCGGGCACCAGTTCTCCGGCCGCGTCGTACTCGAGCACCAGCTCGCCGCCGTTGGTTTCCTCGACGCCGCCCTTCGTCGCGCGCACCGCCACGCGCACGCGCCCGGGGTAGCCGGTCACCGCTGCGAGCACCGCCGAGGTCGCGTCCACGGCCGTGGCGATGGGCGCCGGCGCGGCGAAGCCGCCGAAATTGACGGGCTCGTCGATCTTGCTCGCGTAGACGGCGTACGACGCGCCTGCTTCGGCGGGCGTCCAGTTGATCGTCGTCGCCGCGGCGTTGCCGGTTGGCATTCCGAGCACAGGCGCTTCCGGTGCGGCGAGGATGGATAGTCCCGTGACGGCGAGGATCCCGCTGGCTTGCTCGATGCCGTCGCGCACCGGCACCACCGCGGCCTGGTACGTGCCGCTCGCCAGCGCCGGCGTGGTGACCGCGAAGGACTCGCGCCCGGTGTCGAGCGCCACGATCTCGGGCACGCGGGGGAACGTGAGCGCGCTCGCCGAATAGTGGACCTGGTAAGCCTCCGGCCAGCGCAACTCGACGAAGGCCGCGCCGGCTTCGACGTCGCCGCTGTAGGCCAGCGTGGCGCTCACGCTCAGCCCGCTGCCGTTGACGGGCGCGCAGACGACGGCGCCGTCGCCGCTGCGGCTGCCTTCGGCTACGGGCGTGCTTCCGCGGTACCACGTGACGGTGTGCACGCCGCCGGTCGTCGCGATCGCGTACCCCAGGCGCCCGCGCGTGGGCTGCCCCTGCACGGGCGCGACGTTCGCAAAGCGTATCGCGCCGTCCACGGAGACATTCGAGAGCTGGCTGTCGCCGGATGCCGCGGTCACGCCGCCGTCGCTTTCGGAATGCGCCCGAGGTGCGCGCCAGGCGAAGGCCAGGCGGTCGGCGAGCCGCGCTTCGGCGGCGCGCGCCATGCCGTGCGGATCAAAGCGTCCTCGCGGGCCAGGCCAGCCGCCGAAGTCCTCGAGGTACACGAAGGCCTTCGTGGTGCCGGACTCGACGGCGCGCGCGGCCTCGGCCACGGCGCCCGGGGCGGCGTAGACGGCCGGCGGGCGCAGCGCGCCGTTGACGTACACGCCGAACCAGCGCCCTTCGTAACCGGGCGCGGGCTGGAAGCGCACGCGCACCGACCGCGGTCCGCTGCGCTGTGCTTCGAACCAGCGAACCATGTCGCGCGTGTGGCCGGGTGCCTGCGTGGTGAATCCGCCGGGATGCATAGGCTCGCTCGCTTTGCTTGTTCGCAGAGGTGAGGGGTCAGGGGCGTGGGGTCAGGGAAGGAGTGGCTTCGCCGCCTTCTTTCTTGGGCTCCAGCGCGCGCATGCACGAAAGCGCCAGGTCGCTCTGTTGCTTGATCTGCTGCAGGTTGCCCTCGTAGCGCGTGCCCAGCAGCACCTCGCGGATGAACTGCGCTTGCGGCTCGGACAATTCGTAAAGCATGTGCGCTCCTCCCTTTTGGGTCTTGAGGCTTGCGTCTTGGGTCCTGAGCCGCCAGAAAGCGGGCTCAAGACTCAGAACTACTCGATCGTCCCGAAGTCCAGCGCCTTGGCCTGCTCCGCCTGAAGCCGCGCGATCTCGCGAGCGAGGTCCGTGTCGGACTTCGAGGCGCGGGCTTCTTCCTCCCCGAGCGCGTTGCGAAACAGGCTCAAGGCTTGGCGCTTGGCGGCTTCGACGGAGTCCTTCAGCGCGTCCTTGACCATCTGCTTTTCGGCGGCGTCGAGCGCGATCTCGACCTTGCCGTTGAACTTCCCGCCCATCGTCTTGCCGTAGGTGACCGTGGCCATGAGGCCTCCTTATTCGCTCAACTGTGCGTAGTTGATTTCCGAGAACCAGTTGATGTTGTGGGCCGTCCCCGTGACATTGACTTGGACGTCGTTGCCGCTGGTCGCGCAGGCGACGGTCCACGTGGGAGCGGCGGGCGCGTGCACGGTGGTCGTGTCCTGGATCGACGCGCCTCCGCCGTTGCGGTACGCGGTGAGCAGGAACTCGTGGGACTCGCGGACGGTCCCGTCGGTGCGAATGCCCAGCACGCGAACGCGGATGTGATAGACGTAGTTGTCGGAGAGCGTCAGGCTGTTGATCGTGGTCGGCGTCGCGTCGGCGGTGAAGCCGCTGCTGGGCGTGACGTACTGCCAGAAGTCCTGGCGGTTGATGCGGTCGCTTCGGCAGCCCAGCAGGTTGAGGCTGTTCGCCGGGCTGTAGACGAGGAACTCGCCGTTGTTCCCCGAGCCGCCGGCACCCTTCGAGCCCAGGTGAATCGCGAAGTTACCGCCGCGCGGGTTGGCCGCGCTGTGCGCCCCGCCGCTCTGCGTGCGGAAGATGCAATCCTTGCCGGCCGTGTCGCTGCTGTTCGTGTAGGCCGAGGGCGCGGAGCCGGTGCCGGAGGCCATGAGGAAGGTCGACGCGTCGGTCTCGGCGCCCGCGGTCAAGCGCAGGATCGTGGCGCCCTTGCGCCCCACGGTAATATCGGACGATGCCCCGGCCGCGCCCATGAAGAACGACTTGCAGGTCCAGAAGCCGAAGCTGCCCTGGCTGGCGTCGGCGGTGCCGGTATCGATCGAGGTGTTGATCGCAAAGCAGTTCGAGCCGCTGATCGTGAAAATGATCTTCGAGTTCTCGCTGTTGCGAAACCAGGCCTGGCCGAAAGCATCCTTATAGAGGTCGATGTATTTCGTATCGTCGCCGGCCAGGCAGACGCGGAAGCGCCCCGCCGTTCCCGCGCCGTCCGCGCTGCCGGGCATGAAGTAGATGTTGGCGCCGTTGCCGCCGGACCCTGCGAAGGCGCTTTGGGCGCGAAAGAAGAGGTCCGTCCCGCCCGCCGAAGCATGCGTGAAGTTCACGGGGACCGTGGTCCCGCGCCAGCGCATGAGCGTGCTGGTCTCGTTGAAGGTGCTCGACCCGATGGCCATCAGCGTGCCGTAGGTACCGTCGTCGCCGTAGGCCGACAGCGTAAGCGTTGTAGCCGACGCGAACTTCGGCACGAAGGATGTGGTCCCGCCCGTGACGCCGCTGGCCAGGGCCGACATCTGCGAGGCGTGCAGCAGGGCTTCGGTGGCGGTGATCCACTGCCCGACGATTTTCGTGACGGTGCCCGCGCTGGCGCTGAAGCCGCCGGCGTCGGTGAGGTACACCGCCGCGCCGGCCGTGCCGCCGGAAAGCCCCGAGACGTAGCGGAAGTGTTCGATGTAGCAGGTCGTCGTGGTGGGCTTGTAGCGCACGAAGCCGATGACCTGCGCTTTCGTAGCCGTCGTCGCGTCGGCCTTCGTGACCGTGTCGTTGGCGCTGACGTAGACGGGGTCGCCGGCGTTCAGGCCGCCGGCGCAGGTCCAGGTCCGGCGGTAGTTGGCCGAGGCCACGCGTCCCGCTTGCAGCGCGAGGATCTCGTCCTGCACCGGCTTGAGGAAATACTTCGCGTCGACGCGCGCGGGATCGGCCGCCGCGTACGCCGACGAACCGGGATCGTCGAAGGCTTGGCCGGCGAAGGCATCCTGCGCGGCATCGGCGAAGTCGGGCGTGTAGGGAATCGACATTTGGGATGCTCCGTTCAGCTCAACGCGAGTTGCCGCGCGCCGGCGGCGCACAGCAGGCAGTATCGCCCGCCCAGGGTGAAGGAACGCACGTCGCGGAAGCCGCCGCGCCGCAGGCGGCACGACGGGCGCGCGGATCCGCCGGGCACGGTGGCGCTGAAGCGCCCGGCGCGCAGCGAGGAAAGCAACGCGTCACGCGCCGCGCGCGCGGAGGCCGCGTCGGCGGCGACGAAGACGAGTTCGGCGTCGATGTCGCGGCCGCGGAAACCCAGGCGTTTGGTGCCCACGCCGTCCACGCCCGCGAACGCGACGTCGCGTTCGTCGTACTCGGGGTCCGCTTCGCGCGGTGCGCGGCCGATGGGCGGCAGCGCGTAGTAAATGCCCGGCGTCCAGGCGCTCGCGTCGCCGGGGTCGGCGGCGGTCAGCGGCGGAATCGTCGCGCCGGCCAGCAGAAGATCGGCCATCAGTCGTTCCTCCGGTCGCGTGCCGGCGCGCAGAAGGCATTGCGGTTGGCGCGGCGTTCAAGTTCCGAGCGCAGCCAGCGCATTCCGGGCCCTTCGCGCGGGCTTACCGTTTGCGTATCCACTTCGTCCGGCGCACTCCGAGTTGCGCCGCGCGGTTCGGCGGAGACGCCGCCGGCGAGGGTGCCCAGCGCCATGCGTTGGGTCGGGGAAGCATCGAAGTTCATCGCGGTCCTCCGTCGTTCAGGAAATCGTCACGGGATCGGCAGCCATCGCGCCGCGGTGTTCGAAGCGCTGCCGCCAGCGGAACGGCGCGCTGCCGGTTCGCTTTGCGTAGGTTCCGGCCTTCATCGTGGCCAGCGTGAAGGTCGCGTGCGCGCCGTCCTTGCGCCGCACGGTCACGGCCAGGTCGGCCACCGTGCCGGGCGGCACCGGCGCGCCGTCAAGCCACTCGACCTCGGCGACCAGGCGTCTGCTCGTCGGGCCAAGCGCTTCCGGGCCCTCGGCGCCGGGTTCGCTCAACTCCGCGTGCTCGACGCGGTGTTCGAACGCGAAGCCCACCGGCGTCCCGAAGGCGGCTGCGCCGTGCTGCGCCGCGACGATCGTCAGTTCGGCGTTCTCGAGCGCCATCAGCAGCCTCCCCAGTAACGAATCGCGCCGCCTGCTCTCGAATCGCTGCCGAAACTGAAGACGCCGACGCCGGCGCCGCGCACGGTCTCCAGTCCCGCGAAGGCGTAGCGCACCGCTTGCGGCGCGCCTTCGCCCTCGAGGTAATTGCCGCCGTCGAGCAACGCGTCTTTCAAACGTTCGGCGAGTTCGATCGCAGTGTTGCCGTCACTCGTGGCGTCCTTCGGCAGACGGAAGACCAATTCCCCCGCGACATCGAACTGCGCGTCGCTGGCGTCGGCCGCGTGCCCGCCGCGCAGGAACCAGAAGGCGAAGATGCCCTCGGTCTCGGGCGAAAGCGCGGCGACTTGCGCGTCGAAGTTCTCGGCCTCGGCGAAGCGCCGGTAGCCCTGGTGGACGCGCGCGGCGCCGATGCCAGACACCCCGGCGGCGATCACGGCGATGCGGTCGAGCGTCTTCGTGATCAGCAGCGTGCCTGCGGGCATGAAACGTGCTCCCTATTAAAGGAGGCCGCCGCCCAGGCGCTTGCGTTCGACGCAGCGCAGGCGGTACAGGCGTCCGTAGCGGTCCTTGGCGATCGGCGCGGCGACGTGGTAGGTGCGCGCGCGGTATTGAACGGAGTCGCCGGGCACGACGGGCTCGGCGTCGCCGGTGGGCGCGGCGAAGCCGGCCTGGCCGGCAGGCACCAGCAGTTCCAGCACGCGCTCTTCGGCGAAGTGGCCCGGTGAGGCGGCGCCTTCGGTCGATTCGGAGACGATGCCGGCGCGAAGCGCAACGCCCGCCGCCCCGCGGTGCGAAAACGTGACCGTTACGCCGAGGCTTTTCAGCAGCGCGGCGCGGGCGCGGGCGAGGGCGGTGCCGATGGAATCGAAGGCGTTCATCAGCGCACAATCCTTCCGCCGTTCAGGCGATGGGCTTCGACCTCGGCCATGAACCCGCCGCTGGGCACGGCGAAGCCGATCAGGTTGGCCAGTGTCGCGCGGATATTCTCTGCGCGCGCGGGGTGATCGACCAATCGCCCGGCGCTTCCGCCGTCGGCGTGCACCTGCAGCTCGCTGTAGTCGGCCTCGAGCGTGCTCCATTCGGAAAGCAGCGCGGCGACTTCCGCCTCCTGCTCGGCACTCAGCGCGGCCAGCCGCGCGTCGAGTCCGCTCACGGCGGCGGTAAAGTCGAAGGTCTCCGCAGCGGGCCCGGAGAGGCTCACCAGGCGGAAGGCAACGTACGCGACGCCGTTCTGCGGCAGGCCGAAGATCTTGAAAACCTGCGTCGTCTGTTCATTCGTCAGGGCCATCGTTGCGCTCCGTAGTGAGGGTCCACCTTCCGTTGCGTTCCACGATCCGCGCGCCGCATCCGGTGGCGCGATACGCGTTCGCCTCGCGGCGCCAGCGCCGCGTCGCACGGCAGCGCGGGCAGTAGCGCGCCAGGTACGCGCGCGCGGAGGCCAGAGCCTTCATTCCTTCCCCGCCGCTTCGAGAAACGCGCGCAGGCGCGGAGCGGGCTCGAAGAAGAGCGCGTTCGGCGCCATGCCGCCCGCGAAGTGCCCGACGCCGCCGACGGCGATACCGACAATCTCGCCGCTGTTCGCGTCGAAGACCGGGCCGCCGCTGTTGCCGAAGTAGCCGGCGTTGCTCGCCTGCCAGGCCTCGGCGTCGTTCGGCCAGTGGCCTTCGGCGCCGGCGCGTGCCAGGTAGCCGGCCGAAGCGCACAGCGCGGTGCCCATCGGCGCGCCGACGGCGATCAGGGCGTCGCCGGGGCGCAACGTGTCGCGCTTCGCGAGCGGCGCCCACACTCCAAAGGCCTCTTTGGTCTCGAGCAGCGCCAGGTCGTGGGTTTCGTCGCGTGCTACGACGGTCGCCTCGCGCCAGGCGTAGCCGCCGTCTGGAGAGGAAACCTCGACAGCGAGGGCTTCGCCGGTTCCGGTCGCGTGCAGGGCGGTCAGCGCGCGGTGCTTGCCGATCGCAACCGCCGCGCCGGTAACCCGGCCACCGGCCCGCAGGCGCAGCGAGGCGCGCAGCATCGACTTGGGCACGGGTGCGAAGGCGCCGTGGCGCGGGCGGCCGTCGGCCTGCGAGGCGAGAAGTGCGACGAATAAGACGGCGGCGAGAATCAGCGGTGCGGACGTTCTCATAAAGGCTTCCTTTCGGTAACGGAATGCGTAATCACCGTTGCTCGTTCTCGACCGCCTCGGGCGGCAGCACGTACCAGCCGCCGATGGCCTGGCGGTCGCGGTAGACCTCGCCGTCACGTTCGACGATGACCTCTACCGTTTTGTCCTCGCCGACCCGGGCGGCGGGTCCTCCGCGCACGAAGACGATGCGGTCGCGCACGCGCGGGCCCAGCGAGACGTCGCAGCCGGCGAGCAAGAGCGATGCCGAGAGGGCGAGCGGCAACATCCACGACCGTCGTTTCGCGCGGGTTGGCATGGCCGAAGATTCCTTTCAGCAGCGCCACGATCAACGCGGCGATTGCGGTTGCCAGCGTCAGCACGGCGTTCACGGCAGCGGCCGCCGGACTTCGCGCCACCAGAGCCGTACGCTTTGCGTGGCCCCGAGAAGAACATCGGCGCAAGCGAGCGCCAGGGCCACGCACGCGCCGAGAGCGATGGCGGGCGGGCCAAGGAAGAGCAGCGTGAGGCGGCGTCGCATGGAAGTGCCTTCGCTCACTTGCTGGCGGTCTTGCCGCCGCTGAGGCCGTCGGCGAGGCCCTGGCCCAGCAGGTAGGTGCCGAGGACGCCGACGAGCGTCTCGCGCAGGTTGGCGTCGATCTCGTAGCCGGTCAGCGAAGCGACGGCGACGCCGATCAGGGTGACGAAGGCGAGCAGGAACTTCCGGCCGCCAAGTTTTGAGATGAGGTTCTTCATGTAAACTCCTTTCGTGCGGTGGTTCAACGGTGTTCGGAAGGGACCGAGGCGGCTTTCTCGAGGACGCGCACGCGCGTCTTCAGGTCGGCGAATTCGGCGTTGAGGCGCTTGAGTTCGCTCACGGCGTCGGCGCTCTGTTGCAGCAGCGCGTCGACCTTCGTCTGCAGCGCGTCGGCCCACCAGACGGAGCCGGCCAGGAATCCGGCAAGCCCCAGCGCCAGGCCCACGCGAACCGTGCTATTCTCGCCCAGCGCCGCGGCCTGGATGCGCGGGGGCGGTCTTCGTTCGAATCGTTCGCCGGTCGTGTGCATTCGCTGAGGCCTCCGGGGAAGCGGAGCACCGAAGCACTCCGCCTCCCGCCGAATTGTTCGATCAGTTCCCGCTGTAATTGTGGACGATCTTGACGACGGGCACTTCCTTGTGGCTGGTGTGTGCGATGGTCCAGTTGCCGCTGGCGGCCAGGTCGTTGTCGGCCGGGTTGGGCGTTCCGGTGTCCCAGGCGAAGCCCGGCGCGCGCAGCGCGAAATCGAAGTCCGCGCGCCAGCGGATCTTCACCTGCTCGGTGCCGGTCTCGAGGAACGGCGGGTAGATCGTCAGCGGAAGCGTGAAGAAGAGTTCCAGCGCGCCGGCGCCGGCGCCCAGCGTGATGTACTTGTCGGCGCCCGCGTCGGCGATCGTCAGCCGCGCGTCGTCCAGCAGCGCGACGGGCATGCGGAACGTCATGGGCTCGCCGCCGTCGAGCACGCGGTCGGCGACGCCGCTGATGCCCGCCTGGATGTTGCTCTCGATCAGGTCTGCAAAGGGTTCGCTGCGCATGATCCACGAGCTGATCGCGCGGCGCCGGTCGCCCATCTTGTTCAGGCCCAGGTTGAGCACGCTGGGGCTGAGGTTCACGCGCGTGGAGGCGTCCCACACGCTATGTGTATGCGCCGAGTTGGCGAGGGTATCGACGGTGCCCAGCAGCGCGGCCAGGATGCTCGCCTGGATGCTGGCGCTCATCTGCTCGCCCGCCTGGCGCCCGATCTCCGCGCTGATCTGTTCGCGGCCGGCGCGGCTGATGCGCGCGGCGTCGAGCGTGTATTCGACGGGCCCGATCTTGCGGTGCATTTTCGCGGCGACGGCGTTATCGCCGGTCAGCTCGAGCGGCGTGACGGCGCTGGTCGAGGTCACGTCGCGCTTGGTGACGAGCCCCGAGATGCGTTTGAAGACCGGCCCTTGAAGGAACTGGCCCATGCTGCTGAAGGCCGCGTCGTTCATCACGCGCACCGGCGCGTCCGCACCCTCGCCGACGAGCTTGCCCATGACTTCGAGCGAGTCGACGAAGGCCTGGCGCGCGTACTCCAGCGAGACTTCGGGAATGAAAAGGTCCGACGCTTCGGTGATGGCCATCTTGCATTTGCTCCTTTACGTGCCTGGCGGGCCTTCGGGCCGCCGCTTCGGTTTCGTTCAGCGCGTGCGCCCGTGTTTGGCGCGCAGGCGCGCGACTTCCATCGGATCTCTGCGCAGCCAGTCGGCCATGCGCTTGGGGTCCTCGAGCAGATCCTGGTAGGTGAGTTCCGGCTCGGCGTTCGCGGTTCGCGATGCGCCGCGCGCGTTGCCCAGCGCGCCGCTGCCTTCGCGCAACTCGGCCTTGACCCAGTACGGCCGGCGCTTGGCGAGCTCGGCAACGGCCTGCGCGAGGGGAATCTTTTCGTTCGCGTTTCCGGGGTCCGCGACGTAGAGGACTCCGCTTTCGTCGCAAAGCGCCGGGAGCAACTCGCGCGCGGCCTCGGCGGGGTCGAACCAGCGCACCTTGCCGATCTCGGCCAGCGCGCGCTGTTCGGCCTTCTCGCGCTGCACGCGTTCGGAGAGTTCGCGCAGCTCGCGGGCGACGCGCGCGAGTTCCTCGCGCGTGGCGGACACAGCGTCATCCTCGTTTCGAGCTCCCTGCGGCGCGGGCGCCGGTTCGCTTTGCGTAAGGCCGTTGGGATCGTTCGTCTGTTCCGGCGCGGTCATTCGGCACCTCCTTCGCGGACGCGCTGCAGCTCGGTGCGCAGCGCGGCGGCGGTCGTCTCGTCGAGCGGCCCGGTGTACATCTGCGCGATGCGCGCCAGGGCCTCGGCGGCGAGCGCCGGCAGCCCGTTCGCGCGGGCGAGTTCGAGAACGCGTTCGCTGAGCGCAAAGCGCTGCTCGGGCGCTTCGATCTCGTAGCTTTCGGGGAAGCGGATCCACGCGGCCTCTTCGTCGGCGCCTTCCATGCGCGCGGCGAGGTCGAGCAGCCAGTTGAAGCCGCGTTCGAGCTCGGTGGAGAGCAGGAAGAGCACGCGCTCTTCGCCGGTCTTGAACGTCCACGCCTTGCTGATGCCGCTCTGCTCCAGCGGCCCGGTGACGCCGACGCCGACGGCCTTGTTGCCTTGGTCCTTGGCCTTCGCGACGAGGTGTTCGTACGTGCGGAAGAGGCGGTCGGCGGCGGTGGGGTCCAGCTGGACGAACGCGAGTTCCTCGGCGGCGCGCTCGCCGTCCTTGTTTTGCAGCACGACCAGGTGCGAGGCGCCGATGCCCATGTTGCCGATCTTGTCGGGCTCGCGGTGCGTCTTCAGCGCCAGGATCGGGACCATCATGTGCAGGATCCACATCATCTCGCTGAGCACGCGCGTGGCGGCCATGTCGGCTTCGGCGCAGCCCTTCAGATTGGGGCGGCCGATCCGGTCGCGCGCGGGTGTGGCGTGGAAGACATGCACGGGCACGATGGGGTTCCCGCGCGAATCGCGCGCGCCGTGCGTCACGGCGGGGCGTTCGGAAAGCGCGGGCGGCGCACCATCGCGCGTGCGGATCTCGAAGGCGCGGATCGAGGTGCGATCCACAATGCGTACGATCTGCAGTCGTTCGGGTGCGGCATCCCAGGTGGGCGCGCTGCCGCAGGATTCGAGAAGCTTGATCCACACGAGGCCGCGGTCGTCTTCGGCCCAATCGAGGATCTGGTCGGCGGCATACGGCGCGAGCACGATGTGCCCGAGCCCCCGGCGGTCCCGTTCCTCGGCGGAGACGCTTTCCCTGCGCGCTGCGACGTCGTGCGGCAGGGCTTCGCGGTCGACGAGCACGCACGGATAGCCCTGGGTCTGGCAGAGTTCGGCGGTCTTGGCGACGACGTCGAAGAGCGACGCGCCGCGGGCGGTGGCGCGGCGTTCGAGCGACGCAAGCGCTTCGGGCAGGCGCCATTCGGGCGGCTTGCGGAAGAGCGCGCCCTGGCGGCTCTGCAGGATCGCTGGCGTCTCGGGGAGGAACGGCGTCATCGCGAGACGCTTTGCGTATTCCTCGGGGTGCTCCATCGCGTTCTTGGGCAGGTAGCGCGAGACGCCGACGTGTTCGGTGAAGGGCACCGTCGCGCCGCCGACGGAGCGGAAGCCGGCGAGGCGTTCGACCGAATGCGCGCGCTTGACGGCGCCGCCGCCCGCGAGGGCATCTTCGATCACCTGCCATTCCTCGCGCAGGGCCTGCAGGTCGCCGCGGCGGGCGAGCAGTTGCTCGATGCGCTCCTGTACTGTGGTCGTGACGGTCATGGTATTGGCTCTCACGCAAAGATGGGCAAACGCCACGTCGGCGGCACGGGGCGGTAGTTTTCCGGAAACGCGGGGGGCGTGCGCTGCGGCAAGGGCGCGGCGGCGGGCCCCTTCGCGGTGCCGGTGACCAGGGCATTGACGCGCGCGATACCCTGTTCGATCTCGCTCTGCCGCGCGCCGCTCATGGATCGCTGCCCGGTGGCGGGCATGCCCAGCGCGCTGAAGAGCGCGATCAGATCCGGTCGGCTGCGGTCGGCTGCGGTGCACGCAAAGCGTTCGTTGCCGCTGAGGGCGCGGACGCGTTCAGCCATGTCCACGCAACTGAAGCCGCGCGCGGCGCTGTCGGGTTCGTAGAGTTCGCGATAAATGTGCAGGCGCCCGGTGATGCCGCCGTCGCCCGGCGTGACGGCCATGTAGCGCAGCGCGTCGCAGGCGTGGTTGTGGTTGTCGGCGGGCAGGCCGTTCGCGTCGTAGCTGTAGGCGAGCAGTTCGCGGACGAGGTTCGCGCACGACGGGTCGATGCTCAGCGCGCTGCCTTCGCCCGGCAGGAGGCATCCCCACAGGCAGACGAACGGGTCGCGGCCGCCGAAGTCGAGCGCGCGGTAGCGCGGCCAGTCGGTCTTCAGTTCCACTTTGCGTATGAAGCGCCCGTCGCGCGCGAAGAGCGGGTAGACGCGGCCCTCGGCGCCCTCGAAGGCTTCCTCAGGCGTCGCGGGGTATTCGCGCTTCATGAAGACCGGGTCGGCGGCGAACATCGCGCTCTGGCGCGCGTACCAAACGGCGTCGCGGCTGGGGTGGCGGTGCCACGGGATGAAGACGGGCGCGAACGGCGCCTTGCCTTCGTGGGCGGCGTGCCAGACGTCGTGGAAGCGCCCGCGCGGGCCGTCGGACGTGCTGATGGCGACGACCTGGCCTCTACTGTGTTCGACGGCGGGCGGCGCGGCGCGCAGGTGTTCGTCCAGGCGCGGGTTGAAGGCGGCCTCGTCGAGGATCACCAGGTTCGCGACCAGCGAACGGATTGAGGATTTCCCCGCGGCCAGCGACTGGATCTCGCCGCCGCCGTCGTCGTCGCTCAGCACCAGGCGCTGCTCGTTGTTGACGCGCGGCTTGCACACCGAGCCTTCGGGCAGGCGCGCGAGGATCTGCTTGGCGCGTTCGAGGAAGATCTCCGCGGCGTCGCGGTCTTTGCTCAAGACCAGGACTTTCTGGTTCGGCGCGTGCAGGATCAGCCAGACGGCGTAGGCGGCCAGGAGCCACGTCAGGCCCAGCTGCCTCGCCTTCAGGATCCAGAGCCACTGGCCGGCCATGAGCTTCTCCGCGATCTCGCGTTGGAACGGGTAGAGACGAAACGGCACGAACTGTCCTTGCTCCATGCTCAGAATCTGCGCGTGCTGCTCGCAGAATGCGACGAAGTCCGCGGACGGCGCGCCCCGTGCGTGCGGCAGGGCCAGGCCGGGATGCGCGCCGTCCACGGGTGCGGCTACGCCTTGCGCGCGGCCGGCGCGGCCTTGGCCGCGACGTGCCAGTGCTCGTGGTGCTCGTGCAACTCGACGCCGTGCACTTCGCAGTGCGCGAAAGCGGCGCGCGCGCAGCCATGGCAGGCGCTGCGGCCGCAGCGGCGGTCGAGTTCCTGCAGCGCGTTCACCGCGGCGTAGACGCGGTGCGGCGCGGGGTCTTCGAGCGCGCGGTCGAGGGCGCGCTCGGCGAGGTCCGCGAGCTTGGCGGCGAGGCCGGGGGCCTCGTTCGCGGCGGGCGTAGCCGCAGGGGGCGGCTTCTGTAGTTCGTCGTTCTGCATCGTTTGTTCCTTTCGCATCGAGAGGCTCAAATCGCTTGGTCCTCTCACCCTGTTAAACGAATTTTTCAACAGAGGCTGTTACGCCAAAAAGTCGAACTCGTTCTTGATGATGGAGATAAGCAACCGCTGGCTGTTACGTTCCAGGTTCGAAAAGCGCCATTGGTTCTGGGGGAATACTTGCCGTTCAAACCATTCGATCAGATCGCGCATCGAACACGGAAGTTTGAGCGGCCAGCGTTTGCGCCAGCGCCAGAGCGTCTGGCGCGTGACGCGCAGCCCGTAGCGTTGCTCGAGCACGGGGATCGCGTCGGCCGGCCTGCGGATCGGGAGGTCATTGGTCGCCACGCTGTTGGCCCTCCGCGATCTTGCGGACTCGGTGAACGGGCAGGAGCTTCTCTTCGGCGGGACGATTCCTCCGGCAGTAGTCGCGCGCTCTCCACGAAGCGATGGTGAGGAAGCGCGTGACGGTGTTGGGCTTTCCGTGTTCGAGGATGGCGAGGGCCATCTCCTGTTCGAGGTCTTCGCGGAGGTGCCGGTCTTCGCGGGCGAGGTGCTTCGCGACGATGGCGAGGGTCTTGCGCAGGCGAACGGCGGCCTGCGCGGGCGCGATCGCTCGCGCCGTGCGGCGTTCGGACGGCATGGGTGCTCCTTGCTGCCCGTTGCATTGTGGGGATGCGGTGCGGCGGATGCGGCGACCGGGCTCGCGTGTGTGCCGGTTGGGCGGGCGAGCGAAAGCGCGCTGCAACGAGGTGTGCGCGACCGGGCCCGGATTCCCGAGCCCTCATGTATTTGAACGACCATCGAAGCGAAAAATGAAAATTTTTCGAAAGAAATTTTTCAAACGCAGTCCGGTAAAGGAGATACACGGACGGCGGCATCCGCAGAGCACGCAGAGCACGCAGAGCACGCAGAGCACGCGGAGGGCGCGGAGAACAGCGTATGCGATTGCGGATTACGGAAAGCTCACGCCAAGACGCAAAGGCGCAAAGAACGGCGAGGCCTGCGCTAACGGGTAGGGTACAGATTATTAAATGTATTGATCTACTAAATAGCATCTTAGCTTATTTAAGATTTGATAATGAGTTTTTTCGATCAGGCCGCACAGCGGAGTGGGCGCGTATCTCAAACTGCAAATGGCACATAACACCAATAAAAACTAAGTGTTAAGAAAGCGACCGTCCGCGGAGGGCGTTTTTGAAGCACTATATGATTGTTCTACAAATGATTCGAACAATCGAATTTATTGGTGTATAAACCATGGATTCGGCAAGCAACAGCTGAGACAAAGGAGGCTCCTTCGATGCGACCGCCCAAACAGTTTCAGGCGACCCTGGCGTGGCTGCGCGAGCAGGTTCCGGCGCTGGCCGACGAACTGGGCCAGCTGCCCACCGAGCGGCACCTGTCCAAGATGCGCAAGGCCAGCGTGACCACCGTACGCAAAGCGTTAAGCGTGCTCGAACGGGAGGGCATGGTCGCGCGCTGCCACGGCAAGGGCACCTTCCTGCGGCACGCGACGGTGAACGGCACCGCGGCGCTGGCCAAGCGCGTCGAACCCGCCGCGCCCGCGGCTCGCACGATCAGCGTGCTGGCGCACGAGGCCGGCCCGGGCGGATATCCGAAGCGCGGAATCTACCAGGACGTCTACCGCGGGATCTTCAACGAAGCCACGGCGCGCGGGATCGCGCTGAGCGTATCGCTGTACACCGGCAGCGAGCGCAGCGTGGACCGCTTCCTCAGCGTCGCCGCGAACAGCAAAATCGAAGGCTGCATCCTGGTCGGCATGGCCGACGAAGCGATGCAGCGCCGCGTCGCGGCGGCCGTACCGGCGGGCGTCGTCGTCGACCACTGGCCCGCGCCGGGCTCGAACCTGGACTCCGTCGAGACGGACTCGCAGGGCGACACGCGCGAAGCCGTGCGCGTGCTGGCGCACCTGGGCCACACGCATATCGCGTTCGTCGACCGGGCGCGCAGCGAACTGAACCCCGACCGCCGCGCCGGCTACGAGGAGGGCCTGAAGGAGGCCGGGCTGGAAGTGCCGGCGACCTACCGCCTGAACGTGAAGGGCAGTACGGACGAAGCGGAGAAGGCCCTGAAGAAACTGATGGCCCTTAAGGAGCCGCCGACTGCGGTGATCGCGTACGAGGACGGCCTGTGCGAGATGCTCCGCCGCGCCGCGGCGCACCAGAAGGTGAAGGTGCCGGGCCAGCTGAGCATCGTGGGATTCGGAAGTCTGCCGGAAGTCGAGGCCGACCCGGCGCGCGCCAGCTGCATGGCGACGGACTTTGAGCGCATGGGCCGCATGGCCGTGCAGCGCCTGAGCGAACGCTTCTCGCAGCCCGGGCAGGAGCCGCGCCGCGTGCACGTGCCCGGGCAGTTCTTCGTGGGCTCTACCGCCGCGCCGCCGAACGGAAAGCACTGAAGAGCAGGGGTGAGAGTAGAGACAATAGATAATAGATGAGAGATGAGGGACGAGAGATGCGTGATGCCGCCTGTTCGGCGCTCGGCCCTAACGGCCATCTTTTATCTCTCATCTATAATCTGCAATCTATTATCTACTGTTCACCTCTGACCCCTCGCCCCTGATCTTCGCGCGGACGATCTTCGTCACCTCGATCAGCGTCACCGGCACGAGCGCCAGCACCAGGATGCGCAGGGCTTCTTCGCCCGTCGGCGCGGTGACCTTGAAGACCGGCTGCGCGAAGGGCATCAGTACCGCGCACAGCTGAAGCAGGCCGGATACGCAAAGCGCGAGCAGCAGCGGGCGGTTGGTGAAGACCCCCAGCTGCGGCATCGTGTAGCGGCGGCTGCGCGCGCAGAAGACGTAGACGAGCTGCGCGAAGGCCATCGTGCAGAAGGCCGAGGTGCGCGCGCGCAGCAGCGCGGTTTCGGCGTCCGCGCCTTCCGCCGAGGCGGCGCTCATCGTCCAGGCGAAGGCGAGCATGCCCATCAGCGCCAGCAGTGCGCCGTGCGCGAGGATCACGCGTCCGAGCGCCCAGTTGACGACGGGTTCGCGCGGCGGGCGCGGCGCGCGTTCCATCAGGTCGGGCTCGGGCGGCTCCATCCCCAGGCCGATCGCCGGCAGTCCGTCGGTGACGAGGTTGATCCAGAGCAGGTGAATCGCGGCCAGCGGCACGGGCCAGCCCAGCAGCGCGGCGCTGAACATGAACAGGACTTCGCCGGCGTTGGTCGCCAGCAGGTAGTGCACGAACTTGCGGATGTTGTCGAAGATGCCGCGCCCTTCCTTCACCGCGTTGACGATGGACGCGAAGTTGTCGTCCAGCAGCACCATGTGGCTGGCGGCCTTGGTCACGTCGGTGCCGGTGATGCCCATGGCGATGCCGATGTCGGCGTTCTTCACCGCCGGCGCGTCGTTGACGCCGTCGCCGGTCATGGCGACGACGTGTCCGCGGGCCTTCAGCGCCTTAACCACGCGGAGCTTGTGTTCGGCGCTGACCCGCGCGTACGCGGAAACGGATTCGCAGCGCGCCTCCAGCTCCGCGTCGCTCCAAGCGTCCAGCTCCGCGCCCGAGACGGCGGATTCGCCCGGCCCCGCGATGCCCAGTTCGCGCGCGATGGCCATGGCCGTCTGCGGGTGGTCGCCGGTGATCATCACGGGGCGGATCCCGGCGCCGCGGCAGATGCGCACGGCGTCCTTCACTTCCTCGCGCGGGGGGTCGATCATCCCGGTGAGTCCCGCGAAGACGAGGCCCTCGTCTCGGAACGGCGCATCGCTTCCCGCCGGAAATGTGCGGCTTGCAAAGGCGAGCACGCGAAGCGCGCGTTCGGCGAGCGCCGCGCAGGCGGCGGCGATCTTCTTGCGGCGCTCCTCCGTCAATTCAACGATCTCCCCGCCGCGGCGTTCGCTCGTGCACTTCGGCAGGAGCATTTCCGGCGCGCCCTTCGCGTAGAGCACCGGCGCTTCGCCGGGCCGCGCGGCGACGACGGACATGGTTTTGCGTTCGCTGTCGAAGGGGATCTCGTAGAGCACGCGGGACGCTTCGTCGCGTTCGAGGTCGGCTTTCGCGGCGGCGACGACGAGCGCGGCTTCGGTCGGGTCGCCGGCGATCGTCCAGCGCGCCGCGCCGTCTTTCTCGGTGCTCGTGACGCTGGCGTGGTTGCAGCGCGCGCCGATGGTCAGGAGTTCGCGCAGGTCCGGCGCGTTGGCAGCGTCGGCCGGGGCGACGGCCGGCGCGCCGTCGCCGAGTTTGTGCTGGGCCGGACCCTCGGGCGCGGGGTAGAAGTGCCCGCGCGGCGCGTATCCGGCGCCGGTGACGTGGAACCATTCGCCGCCTGCCAGGATCATGCGCACGGTCATCTCGTTGCGCGTCAGCGTGCCGGTCTTGTCGCTGCAGATGACGGTGACCGAACCGAGGGTCTCGACGCTGGGCAGCTTTCGCACTAGCGCGTTGCGGCGAACCATGCGCTGCAAGCCCAGGGCCAGGCCGATGGTGACGACCGCCGGCAGGCCTTCGGGGACGCTGGCCACAGCCAGGCTGACGGCGACGAGGAAGACTTCGAGCGGATCGCCGCCGCGCAGCATCTCCAGCGCGAAGACGACGGCGACGAGCGCGAGGCAGATGGCGATGAGCGTGCGGCCCAGTTCGGCGAGGCGCTTCTGCAGCGGCGTGGGCTCGGGTCGGTAGCGCGCCAGCAGCGTTGCGATGCGGCCCAGTTCGGTGCGCATGCCCGTCTGCACCACCACCGCGCGCGCGGTGCCGGCGGCGGTGACGGTGCCGGCGTACGCCATGGTGCGGCGGTCGCCCAGTGGCGCGCTTTCCGGCACGTTCGCGTCCGCGTGTTTGTCGACGGGCACGGACTCGCCGGTCAGCGCGGCTTCCTGCACGCGCAGCCCGAAGGCGTGCAGCAGGCGCAGGTCGGCGCCGATGTGGTCGCCGGCCTCGAGTTCCACGACGTCGCCGGGCACGAGGTCCCGAGCGGGCCGGACGTGCAGCGCGCCGCCGCGCAATACCTTCACGGTGGGCGCGGAGAGTTTGCGCAGAGCGGCCAGCGCGCGTTCGGCTTTTTCTTCCTGCAGGAATCCGAGCAGGCCATTGAGGAGCACGATGGCGAGGATCGCGGCGCTGTCGACCCAGTCGCCCAGCACGGCAGAGAGCACCGCGGCCGCCGCCAGCAGCAGGATGACGGGCTCCTTGAACTGGCGTAGAAATTTGTGCCAGCGCGGGTCGGGCGCTTCCTCGGCGAGTTCGTTGAGCCCGAAGTGCTCGCGGCGCGCGGCGGCTTCGGCGTCGTCGAGTCCGCGATCGGAATCGGCCTTCAGCGCGGCGAGCAGTTCGCCGAGCGGCAGGGCGTGGGGAGCATCCGGCGTGCGCAGTTCAGCGGGCACAACTTTGGGATAACGCTTTTCAAGGCGGAGTCAAAGGCGTGAACGGCAGGGGCGGCGCTATTTGCTCAGCCGCGCGATCTTCTGCTCGGTGGATGCGCGGTAGTCGGCCAGCTCCGGATCGTCCTTGCTCTGTTTCATGAAGAGGCGGTACTGCGCGAGCGCCTCGTTCTTGCGCCCCAGCATCTCCAGCGCGTTGGCGTAACCGAAGACGGCCTCGGCGCGGCAGTACTTCAGATCGATGGCCTTTTTGAAGAGTTCGGCGGCCTTGGCGTGGCTCTGTGCGCTGTGGTACGCGATGGCGGTGTCGTAGGTGTACTGCGCTTCGTTGTCCGGATCGAGGATCGCCGCGGCCTTGAAGCACTTCTCCGCGCCGGCGAGGTCGCCCTGCGCGCCCAGCGCACGGCCCAGGTGAGAGTGGTAGACGGCCTTGCCGCCGCCGCCGCACAGGCCGATGGCGGTGCGCATGCATACGGCCGACGGGCCCGACTGGCGCTGGTGCAGAAAGAGCACGCCGCAGTTGAACCAGGCCTCCGGGTCGCTGGGATCCTCGCCGAGCGCCTGCTTGAGCTTCGTGAGCGCGCCGGCGAAGTCCCGGTTCTGGAGCAGCTCCATCGCGACGGCGGTGTGGTCGGCGCGCGCGGCGGGGCCGCCGTTGGTGCGCTCGATCTTGCACGCCTTGCAGGCCTCGTCGAGGCCCGCGTACGCGGCGGTGACTACGGTGGCGGCGGTGGTCTGTTCCTCCTTGCCTTTCGCGGCCTGGAACTTGGCCAGTTCGTCGGCGCGTACCTGCGGCGTCTTCTCGTGCGGCAGCTTCTCGTCCGGATCGCCGGGGTAGAGCGTGAACTTGACGGGGAAGACGGAGTCGGCGCGCACTACCACGCCGCCGGTGAAGTCCGGGCGGCATTTGGGCGCGCGCACGGTCAGGCAGTAGGTGCCTACGGGCAGGACGAGCTTGCAGGCGCCGGAGCCGTCGGACTTCGCTTCGATCGTCTTGCTGTCGGCGATGCGCACGGCCTTGATATCCGCGGAGGCGATGGGCGTCTGGTGGGTGTCCTGGATCGCGAGTGCGAGCGTGCCTTGCGCCTCGGACTTCTCCGCCGCTGCAGGTTGTCCGACCGCGAGCAGGGCGACGGCGAACGCGAGGCCGGCGGCGAAGTGGCGGCGCGTCACCTCGTTTCCTCCTTCTTCGGCTGCGCTTCCGGCGCGGCTTCCTTGGGCGCGGCCGGCGCGGGGGCGCGGCCCGGCAGCGGCGCGGGCGGCTCCACGGGCGTCAGCCACTTCTTGAACGTGTCGCCGGGCTGCTCGGCCACCTTGGGGTCGAACTTCTCGAGGCTCAGGTCGACGAGGTGGCGCCAGGCCTTGTTGTATTCGTAGAAGCGCCCGCCGCCGAGCTTGGCCAGTTCGCGGTAGGTCTTGATGTGTTCCTCGCCGTGCAGCGAACGGATGTAGAGCATGTTGAACTGGATGCGGTCCTGGGTCCATCCTTCGCGGATGGTGCGCGCGGCGCGCTTCAGGCCGTCGCCCAGGGGCGTGACATCGCCGACGACGAGCACGGCCTTGCGCGCGTCGCTGCGCCAGGCGAGGTGCTGGATGGCGTGCTCCAGGCCGCGGTGCAGCCCGCCCGAGCCGCCGCCGAAGGTCGCGTCCGTCACGAAATCGCGGACCTTCTGCGCGTCGCGCGTGAAGGGCAGCGGCTGGATCAGGTAGTTCAGCGTGTTCTCGATGGAGTCCGCGCGGTAGCGCACGGCGGCCATGCGCAGGCTGGGCGAACGCTGCGCGAGTTCGCGCAGCACGGCGTCGATCGCGGCGCTGGCTTCGGGCCAGATGTGCAGCAGGCTCTTGGTCGTGTCGAAGACGACGACGAAGTCCACCGCGCATTCGTCGGCCGGCACCTTGTACGCGTCGACGTAGTCCGGCTTGTAGTCCTCGCTCTTGGCCAGCGAGTCGGCGCTGTCGGTGCCCATGCCGCCCTTGCGCCCGGCTTTGAAGTCTTCGTTCCAGGCTTCCCACGCGACCAGGTCCGCGCCGTGGTTCTCGCCGGTCAGGTGCTTCAGCGCGTCGGCGAGGGCCGGCTTGAGTTCCTTATCCGCGCCGGAGATCTTCTCGATCAGCGCGGGCGCCTGCTTTACATCGCCGTAGACGGCCAGGGCCTCGGCTGCGGCCGCGGCGATTTCCGGCTGCTGGTGGTTCAATAGCTTCTTCAGGAACGCGGGCGCGGGCTCGCCGCCGGCGTGCGCGAGCTGCTGCACGGCGCGCAGGTGAAAGCTCAAGGACCGCGGATCGAACTTTTCCAGGAACGCGATGTAGCGCTTAGCCGCCTCGTTGCGCCCGAGTTGGAAGACCAGCGCGTCGGCGGCCTTGCGCCGCACGCCCAGCAGGGGTTCCTCGAGCGAGGCCTGGAAGAGCTGCTCGCAGGGCTGCGCGGCGAGCTTGATCTTGGCGAGGGCTTCGAGCGCCAGCACGCGGCGTTCGGCGTCGCCGGTGCTGTAGAGTTGCGCGAGGTACTGCGCCGCCAGCGGCGTGCCGACGGCCACCAGCCCGTCGACGGCAGCCTTGACCTTCGCGAGGTCCTCGTCGCGCAGGCCCTTCGAGAGGCTGAGGACCTTGAGGCGTTCGTCGGGCGTCGCCGGCGCGGCCGTATCCGAGGGGGCATCGCCGGCGCGGGCGTTCAGGCCGGCGGCGCAGGCCAGCAGCACTATAAGGAGGCGCATCGCGAATTGCATGGCGGCATTGTACCCGCAGGCCAAGTCTTGATGATAGGACGTGGCCGGGGCAGGATTTATGACGCCGGAAGCGGGGGAATGCACATCGTGATCATGGCGATGGGCAGGGCTGCAAATGCCGCGGGAACCGCGATTTGCGAAGAATTTACTGAGTGATTCCGGAAGCAAGGGCCTCATAATACGTAAGATCGAGAGAACGAAATCCGGTTTAGTTTGTCTATACGCTCAACAAGACGGCATGGAGCGGAGCAGATTCATGAACGTTCGCTGGCTGGCGGTGGGCATCGTGTGCGCGGCGGTGGCGCTGGGCGCCGAAGAGGCCGTGGAGAGCGACAGCGGCAAGGTCCTTCCGCCAGAGATCTCGAGCAAGACCGACGAGGCCATCCGCAAGGCCTGCGACTGGCTGGCCAAGCAGCAGGGCCGCGGCGGCGAACTGAAATCGCAGTACTCGGTGGCCGCCACCGGCCTGGCCGGGATGGCCTGGCTGGCGTCGGGCAGCACACCGCACGAAGGCAAGTACGCCGAGAACATCCGCAAGGCGCTGGACTACCTCATCAAGGCCCAGGCCAAGGGCGGCTACATCTCCGAAGGCGGCGCGTACGGCGCCTCCGGCATGTACGGGCACGGCTACGCGACGCAGTTCCTCGCGCAGGTCTACGGCATGGTGCGTGACCCGGATCTGGGCGCGAAGATCCACGCCGCGCTCTCGAGCGCGGTGCGCCTGATCGAGAACGCGCAGAACAGCTTCGGCGGCTGGAACAGCGGCCCCGACCCCAACGCCGGCGACGACGGTTCGGGCGCGGTGGCCATCATGCAGATCACGGCGCTGCGCGCGGCCGAATCGTGCGGCGTCTCGGTCCACAAGAAAGTCGTCGAGAAGTCCAAGAAGTACCTGCTCGAGATGACCAACAACGAAGGCTGGTACGCGTACAACTGGCATGCGCGCGCGTCGGGCCGGGGCTCGTGCGCGACCACCGGCGCCGGGATGTACATGATCGGCGCGATGGGCATGCAGGACCACGCCAAGTACGCCAAGGGCATCAGGAACCTGATGGACAGCTGCCCCTTCGGGCAGGGCGCCGCCAACCGCAACATGGGCCTGGCCTGGAGCTTCTTCGCGTACACGTGCTTCTACTCGTCGCTGGCCATCTTCCAGCACGGCGGCGAGGAATGGAAAAAGTGGTACCCCGGAATGATCAAGGACCTGATCTCGCGCCAGCACCCCGACGGCAGCTGGGACGACCCCTACGGCGGCGTCTTCACTGCGCTGAGCGTGATGTGCCTGGAACTGCCCTACCGCTACCTGCCCATGTTCCAAGAAGGCGGCTCTGGGCTGGAAGGACGGTAACGCCAGCGGTCAGGGGAGAGGGGCGAGGGGCGAGGAACGGCAAAGGGCAAACGGCCTGCTCCCCTCAACCAGAAACCAGAAACAGATCCCTTCCTCTGGGTTCTCTGTGACCTCTGTGGTTAAAAAGTTCAGCGGTTTGGCTTTTGCCGCCGAAGTGCTACAACCCATGCATGGCGACGCCCACGCCCGACCTGCCCTGGCTCGCGGCGCTCGAGGATCCCGCGGCCTACCCGCATCCCGCGGATGAGATCCGCGTCCTGCACACGCATCTCTCGGTCGTCGCGCTGGCCGGCGAATACGCCTACAAGCTCAAGAAACCCGTCGACTACGGCTTCGTGGACTTCTCGACGCTCGAAAAGCGCCGATTCTTCTGCGAGGAAGAGCTGCGCCTGAACGCGCGCACCGCGCCCGCGCTGTACCTCGACGTCGCCGTGCTGCGCAAGACGCCCGCCGGCTGGCGCTTCGCCGCGCGCGACGGCGGCGAAGCGTCCACGCCCGCCGGGACGCTCGAGTACGCCGTGCGCATGCGGCGCTTCGCCGACAACGAGCGCCTGGACCGGCTCGCCGACCATGGGCAGGTGACCGACGCGCGCATCGAGGAACTGGCCGCGCAGGTCGCCGCGTTGCACGCGAACTCGGTGGTGGCGCAAGGCGAACGCGCGCGCACCTATGCGCAACGGCTGGCGAAAGCCATCGAGAACAACTTCAAGGCGCTGCCGGGCACCGAGCGCGAACGCCTGCTGCGCAGGCTCTTCGACGAACGCCTGGCCGCCGAAGCCCCGCTGCTGGAACGCCGCGGCGGGGAAGGGCGGGTGCGCGAGTGCCACGGCGACCTGCATCTGGCCAACATCTGCCTGTGGGAAGGCCGCCCGCAGTTGTTCGACGGCATCGAGTTCAGCGAGGACCTGCGCTGGATCGACGTGCTCTCCGACGCCGCCTTCCTGTACATGGACCTGGAGGACCGCGGGCTCTTTGCCGGTGCGCAGCGCTTCCTGAACGCGTACCTGGAGGCGACCGGCGACTACGGCGGGTTGGGCGCCTGGCCGCTCTTCGTTGCCTACCGCGCGCACGTCCGCGCCAAGATCGCGCAGCTGACCCTGCACGCGCCGGGCGTGCCCGGCGACGAGGCCGCGCGCCAGGAAGCCGTGCGCGACCGGTACCTGAAACTCGCCGCCGAGTCCCTCGCCTTCACGCGCGGGGGCCTGGTGATGATGGCCGGGCTGCCGGGCAGCGGGAAGTCCACCGTCGCGCTGAAGATCGCCTGCACCGAACGCGGCGTGCGCGTGCGCAGCGACGTCGAACGCAAGCGCCTGCACGCGATGGAGCCGAAGCTGGAACGCTACGGCCCGGAGCTGGGCGCGCGCACCTACGCGCGGCTGCTGGATTGCGCGCGCGCGGCCGTCGAAGGCGGCCAGACCGCGGTGCTCGACGCGACCTACACCCGGCGCGCGCACCGCAAGCCCGTGCTGGACCTCGCGAGGGAGTTGGGCGTGCCGCTGCGCATCGTCCACTGCGACGTGCCGATGAACGAACTCGTCGAACGCGTGCGCCGCCGCGCGGCCGAAGGCCGCGACCCCAGCGAGGCCGACGAGGCCGTGCTGCGGCAGATGGCAGGAAGTTGGGAGCCCTTCAGCGATGCCGAACGGCCGCTGGTGCGCAAGGCCTGAAGAGGCCGCGGTTCTACACAAAAAAGGATGAACTCTGGGCCGCCGGCCGGCGTTGTTACCGGCATGAGGTCGACACCCCGCACCTTGCCCCTCCTTTTCCTGCTGGCGCCGCTGGCGGTTGCCGCACTACTGCCGGGTCCCTGTGTCTGCTCCGAAAAAGAAAGCGCTGCGCCGGAACCGCCGGACGAGGCGCAGGTGGAACGCTGGCTCGAGGACCTGGGCTGCGAGGAGTTTTGGACGCGCCGGGAAGCCGCCGAGGCCCTGGCGCCGTGGGTCGATTGCTTCTGGCCGGAGATGGCGGTGTATCTTGGCGACGAGGACCTTGAGCGCACCCGAATGCTGCGCGATCTGGCGCACGCGGCGGGGATCGTGCCGGCCGACGAGGCCGCGATGTTGCAGAGCCTGCTGGAGGAAATCGGCATGGCCAAAGAGGACGGCACGCGGCTGGCGGCTTTCGACAAGCTGCTGCGCTTCGACCATGCGGGGCGCGAGTCCCTGCAGCGCTGCGTGCGCGGGACCGGCGCACGGCTGGTGACAGTCATGGAGCCGTTTTCAGAGACTTGGATAACGCCCGGCGCCGGCCCGCGCCTCCAAGGGCGGCTGGAAGTACGCGGCGGGGATTGCTGGCAGCGTTTCGGATGGCGGAGCATGTCGGCCCGCATGAAGCTGGACTGCCTGGGGGCCGCGCGCGGCCTTTCCGTAACTCAGACGTTCGTGAGCGGACGGCGGAGTTTCTGCAGCGGACAAACGTTTGGCAACCCGCTGCTGCGCTGGACGCAGGTCAAAGACGGCGCTCGCGTGTGCGATATCGACTGGCACTGGAACCTCGACCTGTACCGCTTTGGGCGCTACGAACTTTGGCTGAGCGCCGGACTGGAGGCTAAGGCGCTTCTGGCGCCGTCCGGGAGCCGAGAGCCGCTGAAGCTGGAGATGAACGCCGACCTGCCGGCGTCTTCCGAGTTGGAAGGGCCACCGGCCTCGGTGTGGGTGCTGCCGGACTTCGACGACCTGGGCGCCAGCGACGGATGCCTGGACCTGAGCGTAACGGCGGCGCAGAACACCGCCGAGCCCGGCGGATTCCTTGGCGCTACCGTCAAGGTCGCCGTTCCCGAAGGAGGCGAATCGCGGTTCCTGCTCGAAGGTTCCTTGCCGAAGTACGCGTGGTTCGTGGTGTTGGACGAAGACGGTCGGCCGGCCTGCCACGGGTCGTGGAAGGAAGCCTTGTCGTGCGCCGAGCAGGAGACGGAATCTGCAACCGCCGCGCGTGAGGTGGCGCCCGGCCGGCCAGTGTCCTGGAACCTGCGCGTGCCCATGCCCGAAAGGCCGGGGACCTATCGCCTGGGCGTCTGTTACGCGGTCGGCAAGGTTTCGCACGACCTTGGCCAACCGGATTTCCCCCGCTCCGAGGACCATCCGGACGCCGAGCCTTACACGGAAGGCGTGTTGTGGGCTGCGAGCGAATTATTCGAAGTGGCCCCGCCTACTCCTCGCGTGGAACGATGATGTACTCGTCGCCTTCCGAGGCGGCTTGCCGGCCCGCATAGACGCGCATCCCCCAGGAGGGCGCGCCGTAGCTTTGGGGCGTCTTGTCGTTCCAGTCGGCCTTCCAGCGATTGCGCTCTCTGCGTTTCGCCGCGATTTGGTCGGCGGCTTCGGCGGTCTTCTCCAGCCCGTCGGTCATCGGCTGGAGATCGGCTGCTTTTGTGATGGTGACGTCGTCGCGGCTGTTGATGGTCTTCCCGGAAGCCTTCTGGGCCCGCTCGAGCTTGCCGCCGGCCTTGGCGGCCTCGGCCTCCAACTTCTGCACGTACTCATCCGTATACTTCGCCATCACCGGGTCGGAGTTGGGCGCGCCATTCGTCTGCGCGTACTTCTCGAAGGGTTTGTTGGGGCCTTTGTCCGATTCATGCGTCATCTCCTTGGCGCCGCCACGGCCTCCTATATAGCCGCAGGGCATCTCTCCATTGTCGTATTTGCCGCCCCACCTGTAGTACATGCTTCGATAGGATCCTTGTCCGTAGCATGGATCGACCGAATGCAGCGGCTTATAGCGCGCACTGGGCGGAGGCAGCGTGAAGGTCGGGCGTTGCTTGGTGTTGGCCGCCTGCGCGGATTGCGCGAAAGTCCACAGCATGGCCGGCAGACTCAGGGCCAGCAGAAGAGCACGAATCGGCATGGGCAAGGCCCTCCAGGGAATTTGTACCGTTGAGGCGGCATCCAAGTGCCCCTATTAGCCGGGATCACGTGGACATTTCGGCGGTATAATCTGCACATGAGCGACCTACTTTGGGCGCCGAGCCCGGAACTCGATTTCGACCTCGCCAAACCGCCCGCCGAACGCTTCGCGGCCGTGCCCGAGTCCGTCCTGCTGCGCGGGCGCATGCTGCTGAACGAGGTCCTCGCGTTCGTACCGCCCGCCGCCACGAAACTTGCCTGGGCCGTCCGCGTGCGGACGATCAACCGCTTCCAATCGGAGATCGATGCCTGGGCCGCGCGACTGGGTATTGGCTGGCGCGAACTGGTGCTGGCAAACGTCAGCTACGACCTGGCGCTCGCGTACTGGGGCTGCTCGACGGCGGCGCTTGCCACGCCCGGCGGCCCGAGGCTGGTCCGCAACATGGACTGGATGCCCGAGGGCCCGCTGGCGCGGGCGACTTGCGCGATGCGGTATGCGCACGCCGGCAACTTGCGCTTCGCGGCGGCGGGCTTTCCCGGCGCGGTGGGCGTGGTGACGGGGGTCTCGGCACGGGGCTTCGCGCTGGCCTTGAATGCCGTGGGCGCGCCGGGCGGCCCCGGACATGACCGGCTGGCCGGTTTTGTTGTTCCTGCGTCGTGTGGTGGAGGAGGCTCAGGACTTCGACGAGGCGCTCGCGTGGCTCACCAGGCAGCGCCTGGCCGTCGGCGCCCTGATCACCCTGGCCGGCCGCGAGAACGCGCAGCGCGTGGTTGTGGAGCGGGCGCCTAACGACGCCGCGCTTCGCTGGGCGCGTGGCGACGAGCCCCTGGTGACCACCAATCACTATCGCGCGTTGGACGCACAGAGCGGCGCACTCGTCGGCGGGCTGGACCAGACGGCCTGCAGGCGCTGGGAACGCCTAACCGAGTTGGCCGGCGGATGGCGCGGACGCGATCCGGAGGACGCGGAGGTCCTGCGCGCGCTCCAGGATCCGGGCGTGCAGCAGGAGATCACCGCCCAACACGTGCTGATGGATCCCGTGCGCGGCGTTCTGCGGATCTTCGTGCCGCGCCGGCTGCTCCCGGGCGGTGCGAAATTTTCATAAATTTATTGAAAGCTTTGGCAGAGAATATCTCTTCGTCGTTAATTAGACGCAGCAGGGAAGGAATCGTTTCCGGAAAATCTCGCTCGATATTCATTCATAACCCTTTTAATTTAAATTGGTTGTAAAATGCACGATGTGATTTTCTTGAAAGCCCTTGAATCACAGTCACGTTTCCTGCGCTCAATGGTTCTCCAATTTAGCGCGATCTTTTGTAAAAAAATAAATGATTTGAGACCAATCGAGCATGGTTGGCGTCTTAATGCCCAACAGGGCGAAACGAACCGGCGGATTTCGGTAATAGATTCGTCGAACCTGAAAAGAACGGCCGCGTGGGATGGGGACCCGCTTCGGCCCGCAAGGAGAAGAAAGCGTGAGCGCCGCCGTCCTCGAACAACGCGATTCCAGCCGCACCCTGCGCGCGCACCGCCCCAAGGAGAAGGCCTCCGAAGGCGCGCCGCGCGTGATCGGCGGCTTCGAGATCCTGGCCCGCATCGGCAGCGGCGCCATGGGCACCGTCTTCAAGGCGCGGCAGCAGAGCATGGACCGCATCGTCGCGCTGAAGGTCCTGCCGCCGCGCATCGCCAAGCGCGATCCGGTCTTCGTCGAGCGCCTGATTCGCGAAGCCCGCGCGTCGGCACGCCTGAACCACCCCCACATCGTCCACGGCATCGACGTAGGCCGCGACAAGGCCACGCAGCTGTACTACTTCGCCATGGAATACGTCGACGGCCTCTCCATACGTCAGATGCTGGACCGCGAAGGCGTGCTGGCCGAGGCGCGCGCGGTCGAGATCGTCGCCCAGGTGGCCCGCGCGCTGGAATGTGCTCATCAGGCCGGCATCGTGCACCGCGACATCAAACCCGATAACATCCTCGTCGCGCGCAACGGCGCCGCAAAACTTTCCGATCTCGGCCTGGCCAAGCACCGTCTGGACCTGGAGCGGTCCTCGGAGTCCTCCAGCAGCGCGCTCGAGAACGACGATTCGGCGCTGACCCAGGCCGGCCACGCCGTCGGCACGCCGTACTACATGTCGCCCGAGCAGGCGCGCGGCGAAGACACCGCCGTCGACGGCCGCTCGGACCTCTACGCGCTGGGCGCGACGCTCTTCCACATGATCTCCGGCCGGCCGCCCTTCAAGGGCACGCACGCGAAGGAAACGATGCGCATGCGTCTGACCGCCCGTGCGCCGGATCTGCGGGCGTTCAATCCCAAGGCCAGCGCCGGCGTGGCGCGCGTCGTCGCCAAGCTGCTCGAGCGCGATCCGGTGCGGCGCTACCAGTCGCCGGGCGAACTGCTGGCTGCGCTGGACTGCCTGGACGCGACGGGCGTTTCCAGCGGCAGCGGCAGCGCCGACGCCGAGGACGCAGGCACGGGGCGCGCCGGAACCTCCGGGCTGAAGGCCGGCGTGCGCCGCGCGCGCCGCAAGGCCCGGCGGCCGCAGGAAGGCCGAGGCTCGCTGGCCTTGATTTTGGGCGGCGGAGCGCTGCTGGCTGCGTTGATCGTCGGATACCTGGTAGTAAACGGCGGCTCAAAGCCCGGCGCCGTGCAGGGCACCAAACCGGGTGAAGGGAAGACCGAGATCGTGGCCGGGCCCGCCAAGACCGACGCGCCGGCCAAGTTGACGGTTCCCGGCGACGCCAGAACCAAGACGGATGCGGGCAAGACCCCCAAGACCGCTACGGCCGTGGTGCCGCCGGAGACCGACGATGGCGGCGCGAGCGCCCAAACCTCCGAGGTCGTCGAACCGGAGACGCCGGCCACCGACCCGTCCACGAAGATTGAATCCACCGACGAACGGCAGCAGCCGGTCAGCCCGCCGCCGTCCGTGGATCCGAAGCTGGCAGCCGCGCGCAAGGCGCAGGCCGAGTTGCGCACGCAGCTTGCGCCGCTGATCGCCGCGTCGCGCTTCGACGAGGCCCTCGCGAAGCTCGCCGGCGCCAGCGTGCAGTCGGCCTTCGAGGCCGTGCGCGCCGAGATTGACGCCGAGGCCGAACTGGTCAAGGCGCTGCGCGGCACGCTGGAGCAGGTGGCCGCTGGCGCGAAGCTGCTGGCCGACGGCCGCGCCTTCACGCTGGTGCGGGCCGACGGGCGCACGCAGAAGGTCGGTAGGGACGCGGGTTGGCTGGTGCGCGGCGTCGAGGAGGGCAAGATCCGGCTGAGCATGCCCGGCGCCGAGAACGAGGCGGCGACGAGCCTGAAGCTAGAAGACCTCGACACGGCCACCCGCCGCGCACTGGCGGCGCTCGCCGCCGAAAACGGCGCGGCGGATGCCCTCCCCTGGACGTACGCCGAGTTGGTGAGCCTGGCCGCGAAACCGGAGCCGGCCGACGCAGCGGCGCTGCAGCGCCTGCGCGGCGCGGTGCTGGCCGCGCGCGGCAGCTCGGACGAAGCCGCCCCGGCAGCCCTGGTCATGGCGGGCTGGCTCGAGCAACTCCAGGCCCGCGGCGGCAGCACGCCCGCGGTCCCCATAGAAACCAAGACGGACGAGATCGAACCCAAGACGCAGCAGGAGGTGACCGGCGTCACGCCGCCCAAGCCCAAGCTGAGCTTCGGGGACCAGGCGGTGGAGATCGAGCCGCCGCCCGAACCGCCGACGGGGATGGAGAAGGAGATCGAAGCCGAATACCTCAACGGCAAGCTGCGGCGCGGCGCGGCCATGGCGAAGAGCATCGCGAAGTCGCGCCTGGAACTCGACCGCGGCGGCCTGATGTTCTTCGATTACGAGACGGCCTCGAAGGGTTACGCGCTGATGGGCCAGTGGATGGACGGGATGACCTACGCCGACAAGGCGCTGCAGAAGTACAAGAACAACGGCGAGTTCCTGCGCGTGCTGGCCATCGGGAAGTACGGACTGGGAAATTACGCGGAGGCGGGCACGGCCTTCATCGTCGCCGAACGCCGCGCCTCTTCGCTCGACAAGCCCTGGTGCCGCCTGATGCAGATTGCCGCGCTGGTGCACGCGTCGCCGGAGAACGCGAAGCGGCTGATCCCGGGCCTGGCCGGCGATACGCAGTACCTGCGCGCCGACGGCTTCGAACCCGCGGTGATGCGCTACTTCGGCGGGAGCCTGGACGAAAAGCAGCTGATGGCCGAGGCCAAGAAGGTCCAAAAGTACTACGAGCAGCGCGAGCGCTACTGCCGCGCCTGCTTCTTCGCCGGCATCAAGAACCTGATGGACGGCAAACGCGGCGAGGCCAAGGCCTACTTCGAACGCTGCGCGCAGACCGACGACGGCTACCTGCTGGAGCCCCTGTTCGCGAAGACGGAACTCGAGGCGCTGAAGTAGCGCTCAGTCCCGGTCCGCGCGCCGGGCCATCCGTCTTCCCGCGCCATGCCGAATCGTTGCACCGTCTTGAAATGGCTCCACGCGCGTGTCCCTGAAGTTTGGCGGGGGCTCGCGGCGATCGGGCTGGGAAAAATTTCGCGCATCGCTTACAGTGGTCGCATTCCGGTTCCAATCAACGGGAGGCGCGCCATGCCGAAGATCGAGTGGATGTACCACCGCGACGGGTGAACGAGTTGCGTACGCGCGCAGGGGTTCCTTGCGCAGAAGAAGGTCGGGCAGGACGAGGTCGTCAACGCCAAGAAGGTGCGCATGGGGCCGAAGGACGCTTTGGCGCTGCTCAAGGGCATCGACACGGTGATTGCGGCGAAGGGCAAGAGAATCGTGCGCTTCGACCTGAAGAAGGACAAGCCCGCCCATGCCGACCTGCTGAAGGCGATCATCGGGCCGTCGGGAAACCTGCGCGCGCCGACCTGGCGCCGGGGCAAGACCCTGGTCGTGGGATTCCACGAGGACGCCTACAAGGACGTGCTTGGAACTTGAGCCGGCCGGCAGACGCTACTTCGCGAGTTCCATCTTTTTGAGCTGTTCGTTGGTGGGAAAACTGGTGACACGGTAGCGCGGCGGCACTGCACCTTCCACGGGCTTGAGCAGCCCGCCAAGGACCTTCTCGGCCGTGGACCAGTCGACCATGCCCAGCGCGCGATCGCTGTCGGGGCGTTCGGGGTCCATGAACAGCAGCTTGTCGACCTGCGGCAGGTCGGCGGAAACGCCGCGCGACCAGATGGAGAAACTCCAGCGCTTCTTCTCGCCCGGCCCGGTGGATTCGGCGATCGAATACCCCGCGACGACGATGTTCGAATGTGTGTCCTCGTGGGTCCGCTGCAGGCGGCGCTGCTGGCGTTCGTAGGCGCCCTTGAGGTACTGCAGGTCGAGCGCCTTCAGGGTGGCATACGCGGGGTGGTCGGGCGGCGGCAGGTAGGGTTCCCAGGTGTCGCCCACCCGGCGCAGGCAGGCGCCGCTGATGGGGCGCGCGCCCTGCAGCAGGGCTTCGGCGGTCATGGCCAGGCGCTGCAGGCCCAGGCTCTCGTCGGTGCCGGTCAGCAGCAGGGCGTCGCGGTTGGGCGCCATCGCAAGCAGTTCGCCGCCGACCTTTACGTTCTTCAACCGTTCGCCCAGCAGCAGCCGGGCCGGGTCGTAGTTGTCGCGCCACGGCGAGAGGTACAGCCCCGGCGTCAGCTGCCGGAACGAGCCGCCGCTTTGCTTGTCGAGGTTCTCGATCGCGTCCTTCATCGCTTCGTTGAAACCCACCTTCCATTCCTTGAGGCTGTCGCCCAGGACGGGGCGGATCGTCTCGGGCCCGTCGTAGGCCAGCAGCACCGCCAGCCTGCCGGCCAGGAGGTGGCAGGGCACGTCCTGGCCGCGCGTCTCTTCGTCGTCGTTCAGGTGCGTGCGGATGTCCTCGAGGTAATCCAGGCTGCGGACGATCGGGCGCAGGTTGGGCCGGGCCTTCTTGTATTCGGACGGCAGGTCGCGCTGCTCGCGCATCATGACGTGCAGGTAGCGGACCAGGACGCCGGCTCGGGCGTCCTCCGGCGCCAGGCGGTACTCGTCGTAGGCGTTCTGGAGGGGGATGTCCTTCTCGCCGATCTTGATCTGGAACTTCTTGGCGTCGAACTTGGGCTTGTGGTTCGGATCGGCGCGCTTGACGAGCTCCATGAAAAGCGTCGCGAATTCGGTGGGCGCGAGGTCCGTGTCCTTGGACTGCACCTGCGCGTGAACTTGGGGCGGTAACTGCTCGGTGGGCGAAGGCCCCTGTGCGCTGGGAGGGGGGGCCTCATCCGCCCTGGGCGCCGATGCGGCTGGGAAGGCCAGGGTCGCCAGCAGCACGGCGATAAAGGAGGGGACTTGGTGCATGCAGCCATCCGGACCGGGGGTTCCGTGCGTGGAACCCGAGCCTGCCGACTTCCTTAAAGTACCCCCTAATTCGAGCGCCGTCCAAATGTTAGGGCGTTTAATGGTGAAAAATATTGCATGGGCTGGGAGCGGGAATGCGGGTGGAATTTGCGCCTTGGTTTTATAGGCTCTTAATATGGCCGATCGAGAAGACCTCAACCGCATCAAGAAGCAGCAGTCGCTGCGCCGGCGTGTGCGCTCGCGCGCCAAGCTGGTGCTCGACCGCCCGCAGGTCGAGACGCTGCTCTCGTTCCTGGAGCTGACGGTCAAGCAACACGGCTGCGACGACAGCTTCAAGTACACCATCGAGTGGGCGGTGCAGCACCGGGTCGACCCTCGGGCGCTGGTGGAATCCCTGCGCGGCTTCGACGCGACCTGCGACTGCGACGTGGTGCGCCTGATCGTCCCCGCAAAGATCTTCTAGCGGAGCACCTGAGATGCCCACGCTTTTCACCAAGATCGTTAATGGCGAGATCCCCTGCACGAAGGTCTGGGAGAACGAGGAGTTCCTTGCGTTCCTGGACATCATGCCTGTCGCGCCGGGACATACGCTGGTGATCCCGAAGAAGGAGTGCGATTACCTCTTCGACCTCGACGACGATGCCTACTCGCGCCTGATGCTGGCCAGTAAGAAGGTCGCGGCGGCCGTGAAGGCCGCCACCGGCTGCCAGCGCGTCTGTGTGGGGGTCTTCGGCTTTGAGGTCCCGCACGTTCACGTGCACCTGATCCCGCTGAACAGCCTCAGCCAGTTCCCTTTCCCGGCGGGCCGCGAGAAGGCCGACCCGTCGGCGCTGCAGGCCGTGGCAAAGCAGATCCAGGCCAAGCTGTAGGGCACGCATTTTGGAGGGGACGGGGAGTGCACCATGTGCTCTCCCCGGGCATTTCCAGGCCATTTCTAGGCCCGGAAAGCGCTTGTGATGCTCAAGGGCACTTGACACTGCCTCGGCGGTTTATATAAGGAGTCTTCTCCCGGCCGCTGCGGTCGGGCCTTTTTGTTTCGCATGTAAGCGGGCAGGACCAAACGATGGCGCAGGCAGCTACGCAGAGCATCAAGGGTTTCAAGAGCTACGTCGCCAAGCCCGGCGAGCTCCGCGCGAAGTGGTACCTTGTGGACGCCAGTGGCAAGAACCTCGGCCGCATGGCTGTTCCGATCGCGATGCGCTTGATGGGCAAGGACAAGCCCACCTACACCCGGCACGTGGACACCGGCGACTTCGTCGTGGTGATCAACGCCGAGAAGGTGGACATCCATCCGCGCAAGCGGCAGAACAAGATCTACCAGCGCTGGTCCGGTTACCTGGGCGGCCTGAAGCAGGAGACGTTCGACGAGTTGCAGGCGAAGCACCCCGACCAGATCATCGAGGATGCCGTCCGCCGCATGCTCCCGAAAAACCTCCTGGCCAAGAAAATGCTGAAGAAGCTGAAGGTGTACAAGGGCAGCGCACATCCCCATGCCGCGCAGAAACTCGAGGCCTGGGACCCGTTGGCCTAAAGGCCTCCGGGATGGAATCTAGCAAGGAGCTGGGAACGCGGTGAGCGGCGAAGATCGAACCGGCGGTTACTTCTGGGGCACGGGACGGCGCAAGACCTCCACGGCCCGCGTGCGGCTGCGCCCCGGACAGGGTGCCATCGTGGTCAACGGCCGCAAGGCTGACGATTACTTCCACCGCGAGGTTGAAATCAACGCCGTGCGCGCCCCTTTGATCTTCACCAAGCTCAACACGGCCTTCGACGTCTACATCAACGTCGCCGGCGGCGGCACCACCGGCCAGGCCGAAGCCGTCCGCATGGGCATCGCCCGCGCCTTGTTGTTGTACGACCGCGGCCTCGAAAAGGGCCTGCGCGAAGAAGGTTTCCTGACCCGCGACGCGCGCATGGTCGAGCGCAAGAAGTACGGCCAGCCCGGCGCCAGGCGCAGGTTCCAGTTCTCCAAGCGCTGATCCCGGATCGAGCTCGAAGGATTTCCGGACCGGCGCTGGAGCGACGAGGGGCCGGCGAGCGCACATTCCCATTCGACACGACTTCGCCATGGCCCCTCTCCCGGGATAACGGGACGAGGGGCCAAGTTGATTTAGGGCTGGCTTTAACCGAACGTAACGCGATTCGAAGAGAAGGGCCTAAACCATGGCTACGAAGAAGAACCCGACCAAGAAGAAACCCGCCGGATTTCCGAAGCTTGATTCGGCCGTCTGCGACTGGCCCGGCGGCGTCCTGCACGAAGTCCCCGGATTCCGCACCGTCGCAATCCACTGCGGCCTGAAGCGCAAGAAGCACAAGCCCGACTTGGCGCTGTGGGTGGCCGACGCACCCGCCGCCGCGGCCGGCGTCTTCACCACCAACCGCGTCTGCGCCGCGCCGGTGGACCTCTGCCGCGCGCACCTGAAGGCCTCGGGCGGCCGCGTGAAAGCCGTCGTCGTCAACGCCGGCAATGCCAACGCCTGCACCGGCGTGCAGGGCGAGAAGGACGCGCTGGCCATGGCCAATCTGGCGGCGAAGGCCGTCGGCTGTCCGGCCAGCCAGGTGCAGGTCTGCTCGACCGGCATCATCGGGCGCCTGATGCCGATGAAGAAGCTCGAACGCGGCATCGGGAAACTCGGCAAACTGCTGGCGCGCCACGGCAACTACGGCGACTTCGCGCGGGCGATCATGACCACCGACCTGGTGCCCAAGACCGCCGCGGTGAAGGTCAAGATCGGGCAGGCCGAGGTGCGCATCGCCGGCGCGACCAAGGGCAGCGGCATGATCGCGCCGAACATGGCCACGACGCTGGGCTTCGTGGCCACCGACGCGCGCATTTCGCCCAAGCTGCTGCAGAAGGCGCTCAGCGACGCCAACGCCGAAACCATGAACTGCCTGACCGTCGACGGCGACACCTCCACCAACGACACGCTGCTGGTGCTGGCTTCGGGCAAGGCCGCGCACGCGCCGGTGACCTCGGCCTCGAGCGCCGCCTACCGCGCCTTCGTCGCCGGCCTGCACCGGGTCCTTGACCGCCTGGCCTACCTGATCGCCGAGGACGGCGAGGGCGCCAGTCACACCGTCACCGTCTACGTGGGCGGCACGCGTAACGACGCCGACGCGCGCCAGATCGCCGCGACGATCTCCAACTCGCCGCTGGTCAAGACCGCCATTGCGGGCAACGATCCCAACTGGGGGCGCATCGTGGCGGCGGCGGGGCGCAGCGGCGTGGCCTTCGAGCCCGGCGAGACCTCGCTGTTGCTCAACGGCGTCGAGATCTTCCGCGACGGGATGCCCACGCGCTACAACGCCGACAAGCTCTCCGCGAGCCTGAAGCGTTCGCGCGAGACCGGCATCGTGCTGCTGGTCGGGCACGGCCCCGGCCGCGCGAAGTACTACACCTGCGATCTGACGCATGGCTACATAAGCATCAACGCCGACTACCATACGTAAACAGGGGCGGGCCTGAGAAAGGGGCCCGGGGAAGAGGGTATACCAGCAATGAAAGTCCGGAGCCGGAAGGACCTGACCTCGTTCGACAAGGCGAAAGTCCTCGTCGACATGCTGCCGTTCTTGAAGGCCTTCGACCGCAAGTTCGTGGTCATCAAGGTCGGCGGCAGCACCATGACCAGCCCCACGGAACTGCAGTCCGTGCTGAGGGACGTGGTCTTCCTGGAGCAGGTGGGCGTCTGGCCCATCCTGGTCCATGGCGGCGGCCCGGCCATCAGCGCGGAGATGGAGCGCGTCGGCCTGAAACCCACCTTCGTCGACGGGCGCCGCGTCACCGACGAGAAGGTCCTCGAGATCGCGCACAAGGTCCTGATCGACCGCATCAGCACCGACGTGGTCGCGCGCATCGAGGCCGCCGGCGGCAAGGGCGTGCCCCTGAACGGGCGCGGTTCGCGCTTTCTCCAGGCGGCCAAGCGCCTGGTCGACGGGCGGGACCTGGGCTTCGTCGGCGAAGTCAAAGTCGTGGATACGGTGCTGGCGACGCTGATCTCCAGCGGCGGCGTGATCCCCGTAGTGGCGCCCGTCGGCCGCGGGCCCCGCGGGCAACTCTTCAACATCAACGCCGACTCGGTGGCCTGGCGAATTGCGGCGGACCTGAAGGCCGAGAAGCTCATCTTCTTGAGCAACGTGCCGGGCGTGATGCGCGACCCCAAGGTGAAGTCGTCGCTGATTTCGCACGCCACCATCAGCGAATGCCGCAAACTGATGAAGGACGGCACCATCGGCGGGGGCATGCAGCCGAAGATCGAGGCCTGCATCTCGGCCTTGAACAACGGCGTGGGCAAGACGCACATCATCTCCGGGCTGGAACGGCACGCGCTGCTGCTTGAAATCTTCACGCCCGAAGGCGTCGGCACCGAGATCCTGCGCAACCCCGAGAAGAAGAAAGGCAGGCGAAAGTCCTCGAAGTAGCGAATGAAACCGCGCGCGAGCCGTAATGCGCAGCCGTACAGGCCGTATCGAAGCGGATGTCGTGAAGCGGGAAGCGCAGAAGGAGGAGACGAGCCATGCCGATGTCCTCGAAGGAAGTTGCCGACCTTTACGCCAAGCACCTGACTGGCAACTACGGCCGCGCGCCGCTCAACATCGTGCGCGGGGCCGGTTCCCATGTCTGGGACGCCGAGGGCCGGAAGTACCTCGACCTGCTGCCCGGCATCGGCGTAAACGGCTTGGGCCACTGCCCGCCGCGCGTCGTGGAGGCCCTGCGCAAGCAGCTCGGTGAGATCCTGCACATCCACAACAACTACATGTGGGAATCCCAGGCGCTGCTGGCGAAGGAGCTGACCGCCAAGACTACGGGAATCGACGCCCCGCGCGCCTTCTTCTGCAACTCGGGTTCGGAGGCCACCGAGGTCTCCCTAAAGATCGCGCGGTTGTGGGGCAAGCAGCACGGCGGGAAGTGGAAGTTCATCACGCTCCTCGACGGATTCCACGGCCGCACCTACGGCGCCATCTCCGCCACCGGCCAGCCGGGCCTGCAGAAGGACATCGAGCCCCTGCTGCCGGGTTTCACCTACGTTCCGATCAACGACGCCGCGGCCCTCGAGAAGGCCTTCGACGCCGAGACCGTCGCTTTCGTCGCGGAGCCCGTACAGGGCGAAGGCGGCATCAACTCCTGCACCCGCGAGTATCTGCAGGCCGCGCGCGCGATCTGCGACAAGCACGGCGCGCTGTTGCTGTACGACGAGGTCCAGTGCGGCATGGGCCGCACCGGCGACTACTTCGCCTACCAGACCCTGGGCGCACCCGCGCCGGACGTGCTGTGGCTGGCCAAGGCCCTGGGCGGCGGCTTTCCCATCGGCGGCATGATCGCGAAAGGATCCGTCGCCGAGTGCCTCGTCCCCGGCACCCACGGCAGCACCTTTGGCGGCAACCATCTCGCCTGCGTGGCGGCGCGCGCGGTGATCGCCACCATCGACGCCGACAAGCTTTTGCCCCGCGCGAAGACGGCCGGCGCGCGGTTGCGGTCCGGCCTGCGCGCGCTGCAGGAGCGTTTTCCCAAGAAGGTGAAGGCCGCGCGAGGCGTGGGCCTGATGGCCGCGCTGGAACTTACGATTCCGGCCGCCGACGTGGTGGCACGCTGCCGCGAGGCGGGCCTGCTGATCAACGGCACGCACCAGACGGTGCTGCGCTTCCTGCCAGCGATGACGATCAGCGACGCCGAGATCGACGAGGGCTTGGCCATTCTGGGCAAAGTCTTGGGCGAGGTTTAAGTGCGGGCGGGGCCCCGCGCTGGACGATACCGGTAGTTTCGTGGCATTGGAGTGGCGGTTATGGCTTTCGGACAGAAGCATTGCGTGACGCTGGACGCGTATAGCGCCGGCGAACTCACCGAGATCCTGGACCTCGCGGTGCGGCAGAAGGCCGACGCCGAGGTCTACCGCCGCACGCCGGTGCTGAAGAACAAGGCCGTCGGGTTGGTCTTCGAGAAACCTTCGCTGCGCACCCGGCTGAGCTTTGAGGTCGCCATCGCGCAGTTAGGCGGGCAGGCGATCTACCTGGGGCCCGAGGCCGGCCGCATCGGTGAGCGCGAGCCCGTGCTGGACTTCGCCAAGGTCAGCGCGCGGTACCTCGACGGCTTTGTCCTGCGCGTGCACGACCATTCCGTGCTGGAGGAATGCGCGAAGCACGGCGGGGTTCCGGTGATCAACGCGCTCAGCGACGACCGCCATCCCTGCCAGGCCCTCGGCGATATGCTCACGATCCGCGAGAAGCTCGGCAAGATCGCCGGTGCGCGCATCGCCTACGTCGGCGACCCCAACAACGTCTGCAAGTCTCTGGCCGTCGCCGCGTGCAAGCTGGGCGCGGAGATGGTCATCGCCTCGCCGCACCACTACCGCCTCGACGACGGCTTCCGGAAGGTCCTCAAGGGGCCGGGGAAGGTGCGCGAGGAGTCCGATCCGCAGGCCGCCGTCGCCGGTGCCGACGCCGTCTATACCGACGTCTGGACCAGCATGGGACAGGAGGAGGAAGCCGACGCGCGTGCACGCGTGTTCAGGCCCTACCAGCTCAACGAGGCGCTGATGGCCAAGGCGCCCAAGGCCGTGGTGATGCACTGCCTGCCCGCCCACCGCGGCGAAGAAGTGACCGAAGGCGTGATCGACGGCCCGCAGTCGGTGGTCTACGACCAGGCCGAAAACCGCCTGCACGCGCAACGCGCGCTGATGACCCTGCTGTTCGCCTGAGCCGGCCCCGATATGCGGCACGATACCGCTTGCGTGCGATCGGGGTCTGGCCGTATCATGAAGAAATGGTGACGGCTCAACAGGCCATTCGCGCCATGCGCGTGCTGGTGGCGGACGCTTCTGCGGACATCCGCGGCGGCGTCGCCGACCGCCTGAAGGCCGAAGGGTTCGAGCGCGTCGCCGAGGCTGCCAACGTCGACGAGGCCATTCGAAAACTCAGCGAAGGTCTGGCCAGCCGGCAGTCCGTGGATATGGTTCTGCTGGGGCTCAACCTGCCCGACCGGGAGGGCCTGGAAGGGCTCAGCGAGATCCTGGGCGTATTCGACGTCCTGCTGCTGCTGCTGGCCGACCGCCACCAGCGCCCGACGGCGGTCGAGGGATTGAGCAAAGGCGCCGTCGACTACCTCCTGCGGCCCCTCGACTACGACCTGCTGCTGCTTAAGGTCGAGAAGCAGCTCACGCGGCGCTTCATGCAGCGCGAACTGCGGCGTTCGACGGCGCGCAACGAGACGCTGTTCCTGAACGTCCTCGCGGTGATGGCCAAGGTCCTGGAAGCCAAGGACCCGTACACCCGCTTCCATTCCGAGAAGGTCTCGACGCTGGCGGCTTCGATTGCGCGCGAGTACGGCTTCGCGGACGATGAAGTCCGGCGCATCGGCATTGCCGGCATCCTGCACGATCTGGGCAAGATGGGTGTCAAGGAGGCGATCCTCAAGAAACCCGGCCCGCTCGACCCCGAAGAACGCACCGCCGTGCAGCGCCACCCCGTCATCGCTGCGACAATCCTCGAGCCCATCGAGCAGCTTCAGAGTGCCATCGGGTTCATCAAATACCACCACGAGCACTTCGACGGCACCGGCTATCCCGAAGGCCGCCGCGGCGAAGAGATTCCCCTCGGCGCGCGCATCATCCACTGCGCCGAGGCCTTCGACGCGATGGTCAGCCGCCGCAGTTACAACACGCCGCGCACCGGCGAGCAGGCGCTGGAGGAACTCAAGCGCTGCGCCGGCGGACAGTTCGACCCTGAGTGCGTCAAGGTTCTGGAGGCCGTATTGCGCAAGAGCGGGCAGCTTTCGCTGCCATCCGACAAGGGTTCTTCGGGCCGCAACCTCGCGCAGCTGCTCGAGGACCTGACCGGGACGGTCTCGACCGAAGACGCCAACCCGCGCAACAGCGGCCTGAAGGACGCCGTCGAAGACGGCCCCGAGGACGCCGGCGGCTAGTCCCGCCGACACTGGCGCTCGCTCCCTCATCCTCTACAATCCGGCCCGATCGAAAATCGCAGCGTCCCGAACCAGGAGGTCTCCCGTGAGCGGCGAACCCGGCGCCCGGCGTCCCGATCAGTTGCGTCCCGTCACCATCCAGCCCGGCTTCATGCCCTACGCGGAGGGCTCCGTGCTGGTCGCGTGCGGCGACACGAAGGTGATCTGCACGGCCTCCATCGAAGAACGGGTGCCGCCGTTTTTGGAAGGCAAGGGACAGGGCTGGCTGACGGCGGAGTACAACATGCTTCCGCGCTCGACGCATACCCGCAAACGCCGCGACCGCGACAAGCTCGACGGGCGAACCGTCGAGATCCAGCGCCTGATCGGGCGCGCGCTGCGCCCCGCCGTGGACCTGAAGAAACTGGGCGAACGCACCTTGATGGTCGACTGCGACGTTCTGCAGGCCGACGGCGGGACGCGCACGGCCTCGATCACCGGCGCGATGGTCGCCGTCGCGCAGGCCCTCGCCAAGCTGCGGCGCGACGGCAAGCTGGAGGTCTCGCCCTTCGGCACCTTCGTCGCGGCGATCTCCGTCGGGGTCGTCGGTGGCACGCCGACGCTGGATCTATGCTACAAGCAGGACGTGGACGCCGACGTCGACGCCAACGTCGCGATGACCGAGGACGGGAAGTTCATCGAGGTCCAGGGCACCGCCGAGCACGGGCCCTTCGACCGCGCGCAGTTCGACACGCTTCTGGACCTGGCCGCGAAAGGCATCAAGGAACTGATCGGCAAGCAGCGCGCCGCGCTGGGTCCCGAGATCCTGGGCTTGTTGGGAAAATAGACCCGGTCAGGTGTTTAGAAAAGCGAGTGACCGCGCGATCAGGTCCTCGCGCCAGGCCTTTGCGTAGAAGTTGTGGTTCGCGCCTTCGACGGTCTCGAAGCGCGCCGCCTGTGCCTGGCCTAGGCCCTTCGCATGCAGCCCTTCGAAGTGTGCGCGCGCGGGCGCGGCTTCCTCGTCGGCGCTGCCCCACAAGAACAACGCGCGCCCCTTCCAGTCCAGCAGCTCACGTTCGATGTCGCGGGCGCTGTCCTTCAGGTTGCGTTCGCCCGCCGCGGGCTTCTCACCCGCCGCAACGTTCTTCTTCACGCGGTCGATGTTGACTTCGCCGCGCAGGAGCTTCCCCCACGTTGCCGGCTGCAGCGCTTTGCGCGCGTACTGCTTGAGGTTCTTCCAGCGTCGTCGGCGGTCGAAGGCCGCGCCGCGCGAAGGCTGGTAGGGCAGGGGCGAGTACGCCAGTACGGCGCCGATGCTCTGCCCTGGCAGCGAGGCCAGTCCCAGTGCGACGTTTGCGCCCGAGCAGAGCCCGCCGGCCGCGAGCGGGGCGCCGGGAGCGGCCTCGCGCAGGCGGCGCAGGCCGTGCGCGGCGTCGTCGATCATGCGGTCCAGGTCGCCGTCGGCGAAAGCGCCCTCGGCGTCGCCGCGGCCGGTTAGATCGATGCGCAGGCAGACGTGTCCCGCTTGCGCAAGGCGCATGGCCAGGTGGGCGAGCAGCTCCGCGGGGCCCGTGCGCGGCCCGGACCAGCCAGGCAGCAGCAGGACGGCAGCGCGCGTCTTCGAAGGGTTCGTATCGAGCGGCAGGTGCAACGTCGCGCCCACAGTGCTACCGCCGGAAGCGGCCAGGCGGAACGTCTCGCGGCGCTCGCCCTCGAAGGCGGCCTTGGGGCCGAGCACCGTTGCGGCCGTCTCGCTCACGCGGATTCTCCCATCCCAACTTCCGGGTGGACTGCTAAAGTATAGCTTCCTTCTCGGTTTTTAACGAGCGGGCAGGCGGGGCGGTCACCGGTTGGAGAATCCCATGCGTTCGAACTGGATGTATGCGGGGCTGATGTGCTTGTCGCTGGCGGCGGCGCTGGGGTGCAGCGCGCCGGTGGCCCCGGCCGAGACGGGCAAGAACGCGGCGGGAAAGGCGCCGGGCGCGGTCCAGCACGTCGTGCTGGTGAGTGTCGACGGGTTGCGTCCAGACGCGGTGACCACGCTGGGCGAAGTCGGCGCGCCGGCCTTCCACCGGCTGATGAAGGAAGGTGCATTCACGCTCAACGCGCGCACCGACTTCGACTTCACGGTAACGCTGCCGAACCACACCTGTATGGTCACCGGCCGGCCGGTGGAGGGCGAGGCGGGGCACAAGTACTCGGAGAACTCTGCGCCGACGCAGTCGATCCACGACGTGAAGGGAGCGTACGTGGCCAGCGTCTTCGACGTCGCGCACGACCGCGGCCTGCGCACGGCCATCTTCGCCGGCAAGCCCAAGTTCGTGGTCTACACGATGTCCTACGACTCCGCGCGCGGCGCCGCCGACGCGGAGGCCCCGGACCACGGCAAGGCGAAGGTCGATGCCGAGGAGATCAGCAATTACAACGATCCGGCGACGCTCAGCGCCACGCTGCGGGAACTGGCCGGCGGCCGCGCGAACTTCGTCTTCGTGCATTTCGCGGAAACCGACAAGACCGGCCACACCGATACCTGGGACCTGGAGAAGGACTCGCCTTACCTGAAGGCCGTGGCGAAGGCCGACGCGGCGGTGGGGAAGATCATGGAGGCCATCGCTGCCGACCAGGCGCTGGCGGATTCGACGGTGCTCCTGGTGACCAGCGACCACGGCGGGACCGGGAACAACCACAAGGACGCGAAGGACAAGCTGAACTACACGATCCCCTTCTTTGCCTGGGGCGCGGGCGTGGCCAAGGGCGCCGATTTGTACGAGCTCAACGCCGCCTCTCGAAAGAACCCCGGCGAGGAACGCGTCCCGTACGACGCGGCCGCGCAGCCCATCCGCAACGGCGACGCCGCCAACCTGGCCCTGAAGCTGCTGGGGCTGCCGGCGGTGCCGGGATCGACGATCGGCGCCAAGCAGGACCTGGTGCTCGCGCCGGTACAGGAAAAGCAGGAAGGGAAGTAGCGGGCTGAAGGTTCCGTCTTATCTGGCCTACGGATCAGAAATCCAGGCGGAAGTCGTGGCCCAGGTAGCGCTGGCGCGCCTCGGGATGATTGAGGATCTCCTGAGGCGAGCCGTGAATCCAGATGCGCCCTTCGTCCATGATGTAGGTGCGATCGGTGATCTTCAGCGTCTCGCGGACGTTGTGGTCGGTGATCAAAACCCCGACGCCGACGCGCTTGAGGTCGCGCAGGATGTTCTGGATTTCGTTGACCGCGATGGGGTCGATGCCGGCGAAGGGTTCGTCAAAGAGTACTACCTGAGGTTGTAACGTCGAGGCGCGGGCGATCTCCAGGCGCCGGCGTTCGCCGCCGGATAGCGTCGAGGCCTGGCTGTCGCGGACCGTATGCAGGCCCAGTTCGCTGATCAGCACTTCGAGCCGGTCCTCGCGCTCCTTGCGGTCGGGAAGCTGCAACTCCAAGACGGCCATCAGGTTCTCGGCGACGGTCAGGCGCTGGAAGACGCTGGGCTCCTGCGCCAGGTAGCCGATGCCGCGGTTGGCGCGCTCGTACATGGGCAGGTTGGTGATGTCGCGGAAATCGAAGCGCACCCGCCCCGAGTCCGGGTGCAGGATGCCCATGATCATGCGGAACGTCGTCGTCTTGCCCGCGCCGTTGCGGCCCAGCAGGCCCACGATCTCGCCGCGGCCGACTTGTAGATCCACGCCGCGCACGACCTCGCGGCGGCCGAAGTTCTTCTTGATGCCTTCGACCACCAGTAGCGGATCCGGCGGCGGTTTTGGAACGGCCTCTACTACGCTTCGCAGCCGGAGGGCCGAGTTTGCGGGCAAAAATTGGGTGTTCGTGCGCGCCGCCTGGGCCAGGTGCGCCTGGGCCTCGGGCGCGGCAACGGGGTCCTGGCGGTAGCTGTCCAGCGCGGGGGCGAAGGGCGAATCCGGGGGCGGCAGGAAACTGGTCGCGTTGCGGCGCGGCGCGGGTTTGTCCTTAGGAGCAGGGTTCGCCGGCGCTTCGATCACCGGCGGCGGGGCGTCTGGCGCGCCTTGCGGCGCTTGGGCGTGGGCGTCGCCGTTCGAAGCGCCCGGGGCGGGGGCCGGTGCCGGGTGCGAACCGTTGCCGCCGGACGGAGCTTCCCCGGCCTCTGCGGCGTTGGCCGTGTTGGAGTCGGTGTTTTTCTGCTGCGGCTCGCTCAAGGCGTTCCGGGCTCCCACGGGTGTTCTCGAATCATTTCATGATACGACATCGGGAGGGCGGCCACCACACAAAGGAGGCGCGCCCGACCAGATGGTCGCGGGGCACGAATCCCCAACACCGGCTGTCCCGGGAGGAAGGGGAATTGTCGCCCAGCATCAGGTAATGGTCCTGGTTGCTTGGACCGGCTTCCTTATCGGGATCGTAGGCCGGCACGCGCATCTCGAAGCGCCCGGTCTTCATGCGTTCGGCGAAGGCCTGCGGATGGCGCAGGTCGCGGTGGTGCGTCTGCTCCGCTTCGGGGATGCTCCTGAGCCGCTCCTCATCCAGCAGCATGGTGTGGTAAAGGTCGCGGTAGAGGTCCAGGCGGTAGACCTCCACCTTGGCGGCGCCGAGGAAACGCACCCGCGCGAAGCTCCGGATCGCCTCGGGGCCAGGGGGCGCGATGTCGAGTTTCTGTCGGTCGACGACCTCGCCGTCCAGGCTGCCGATCAGCGTGCCGTCGACGTAGGCCAGCGAGAGTCGGTGGCGCGTGCCCTTCTCGATAGCCTTGGCGCCTTCGGGCGCGAACTCGTGGCGGCCGGGTTCGACGGGCGGGGCGGGCTTGTCGCCCAGGGAGACGATCCAGCCGGCGCGGTGGCGGTCGGACCCCGCGACCAGTTCGATGGCGCCGCTGTCGGTGCGGGACAGGAACTCGATCTCCAGCTTCAGGTCGCCGACGGTATTGTAACCGCCGTAGTAATAGGGCGTCCGCTCGTCTGGATCCTGAAGCACCGTCCAGTCGTAGGTGCGGCCGGGCTTGAACTCGCTGCCGGCCCGGACCTTCAGGCGCCCGCTTTGGCCGGCATCCAGGACCTCGACGTCGTGCTCGCCGTCGTTGTCCACCAGCGTCAGGCCGTCGGTCACGAACTTGGCCGGCTGGTCGGCGTGAACGATGTCGCCTTTCAGCAGGCAACCGTACATGACCTCCACGTCCAGGTCATACTCGTTGCCCGTTTCCTCGGTCTTGCGCGCGTTCAGCAGCCGCACCTTCACGCCGCTGGCGCCGGAAACGGGCACGATGCGAGGCTGGATATCGCGGTCGCGGCTGAGCGGGAAGCGCAGTTGCCCGCAGTTGGGGCACGCCACGCCGCTCCAGGAGTTGGGCAGGTAGGGCCGGATCCGCTCGTCGGCCTCGTTGGGGTCGGTCATCTTCACGCCGGTCTCTTCGTCCACCAGCGGCGGCAGGTGTGCCTTGGGGCAGCCGAGGTGCTGGAAAGGCCAGCGGCCCATCTTGATGTAGGCGTTGGTGACCTGGTGCGCGTAGGTGAGGCTGGCCTCGCCGTCGACGTCCAGCACCCAGGGTTCGCCGGGCGTGCGTTCCAGCTTGCTGCCTTCGGGCTTTTCGACGATCCACGGGAAGGCGCGGTCGTTCTCGGCTTCCAGGCGCTGGCGCTGGCTGGCGTCGGCCTCCGCGGGAATCTCCTTCACGCGAAAGGTGGACAGCGAGACCGGTTGCCAGAGGCTCTCCTGCAGGTCGTCGCCGGTTTCCCACTTGCGGATGATCTCTTCCTTGCCGGTCGCCGGGTCCTTCAGGAACAGGTCGCCGCCGGAGATGACGATGGTGTCCCCAGGCAGGCCGATCAGGCGCTTGATGTAGTTTTTTGCCCCGCCGGTTCGCTCGTCGCTCCACTTATCCTTGTAGCGGAAGACGACGACGTCGAAGCGTTCGGGCTCGCTGGCGATGGCCTTGTTTTGCCAGGCCAGGAAGATTCCGGCGAAGGCCGCAACGGCGGCAAGCAACGCGCCGGCCACGACCCACGCGCGGCCGCGCTTGAGCAGCGAACGCGAAGTCACCAGCGTGCCCAGGATGAAGACCAGGGTCAGGCCCAGCTTCCAGCAGGTGTCCGCGAGGGACGTGTAGGCCAGCAGGTTGGTGACGATGCGGTCGCCGTAGTCGGGATGCCCGATCAGGGTGGGCTCCATCGAACCCGAGGGGATCTTGAACGGCTCGAAGATCAGGAACCGCAGCGCGACCACCGTGGCGACGAAGGCCCCCAGGCCCGTCCAGGCCTCCCTGGTCGTTTCCTTGGCTTCGGAGGACGCGTTTTTCTGTTCGGTCTCGGCCATCACGCCTTTCCAGATCGGGCGGCTTTGCCAACGAGTTCCTAGACGCGTCGGGCGCGCGGAATCTTCGCCAAAACGAAGGAAAGGAAATAGCCTAGCCGTTTCCTATCTTCTTGCAACAGAACGAGTTAAAGAAATTGCTTACTCGTCGTCCCGGGTATCCAGGACGGCCAGGAAGGCCTGCTGGGGGACCTCGACGGCGCCGATGTTGCGGGCGCGCATCTTCTTTTTGCCTTCCTTCTGCTTCTCGAGCAGCTTGCGCTTGCGGGTGATGTCGCCGCCGTAGCACTTGCTGGTGACGTCCTTGGCCAGCGCGGAGATGGTCTCGCGCGCGATGATGCGCCCGCCGATGGCGGCCTGGAGCGCGATCTGGAAGAGGTGGCGGGGGATCTGCTTGCGCAGGCGGATCAGGACCTTTCGTCCGCGGGTCTCGGCGGTGCCCTTGTGGCAGATCACGGACAGCGCGTCGACGGGCGTGCCGTGGACGAGGATATCTACCTTGGCGAGGTCCGACTCCATGTAGCCGGTGACGTGGTAGTCCATGGTGCCGTAGCCGCGCGTGCAGGACTTCAGGCGGTCGTAGAAGTCGAAGACGATCTCGGCCAGCGGAATGTCGTAGTGCAGCATGCAGCGCTTGGTGCCCAGGTACTCCTGCTTCAGGAAGACCGCGCGGCGGTCCTCGCAGAGTTTCATAAGCGGGCCGATGAATTCGCTGGGCACGATGAACTCCACGCGCGCGATGGGCTCCTTAAAGCTCTGGATGGTGCTTGGGTCGGGCACCTGGGTGGGGTTGGTGACGATGACGGTCTTGCCGTCGGTGGTGACGACCTCGTAGGTGACGTTCGGGGCCGTCTGCACCAGGTCCAGGTCGAACTCGCGCTCCAGGCGTTCCTGCACGATGGACATGTGGAGCAGGCCCAGGAAGCCGCAGCGGAAGCCGAAGCCCAGCGCGGCGGAGTTCTCGGCCTGGAACTGCAGGGCGCTGTCGTTGAGCACCAGCTTCTCGAGGGCGCGCTTGAGCGTCTCGAAGGCCTCGTTGTTCGACGGGTAGAGGCCGCAGAAGACCATGGGCTGGGGCTCGCGATAGCCCGGCAGCGGCGGGATGCTGTCCCGTGCGGTCAGGGCGGACTCGATGGTGTCGCCGACCTTCACCTGGTGGATGTCGCGGATGGTGGCGTTCACGTAGCCGACGTCGCCGGCTTCCAGGAAGTCGACGGGCGTGTCCTTGGGCGTCAGGCGTCCGACCTCGGCGACCTCGAAGGTCTTGCCGCTGTGGTGCATGCGGATCTTGTCGCCCTTCTTGATGCTGCCGTCGACGATGCGAATGTAGGCGATGACGCCCTTGTAGTCGTCGTAGTAGCAGTCGAAGATCAGCGCGCGCAGGGGCTTCTCGGCGTCGCCCTGGGGCGGGCGGATGCGGGTGACGACCGCTTCCAGGATGTCGTCCAGGCCCTGGCCGGTCTTGGCCGAGGCCAATATGCATTCCTCCTGCGGCAGCCCCAGGCCCTGTTCAACTTCCTCGGCCGTCTCGTTGATCTGCGCGCTGGCCAGATCGACCTTGTTCAGGACGGGGATGATGTCGAGCTTGTGGTTCTGGGCCAGCATGGCGTTGGCGACGGTCTGCGCCTCCACGCCTTGCGTCGCGTCGACCAGCAGCAGCGCGCCCTCGCAGGCCGCCAGGCTGCGCGAGACTTCGTAGCTGAAGTCCACGTGGCCGGGGGTGTCGATCAGGTTCAGGCGGTACTCGTTGCCGTCGGAGTGTTTGTAGACCAGGGAGACGGCGCTGGCCTTGATCGTGATGCCGCGCTCGCGTTCCAGGTCCATGTCGTCCAGGACCTGGTCGCGGAATTCGCGCTCGGTGATCGCGCCCGTCTTCAGCAGCATGCGGTCGGCGAGCGTCGACTTGCCGTGGTCGATGTGCGCGATGATGCAGAAATTTCGCGTGCGTTCGGTCATGGACCTGCGTCTTGGGGTTCGGGTAGCGAGCGGGAGCAGGGCGACCTGCCCCCGGGTACGCTGTTCAAGGCAACCATTGTAGCGCGAAGTCCCGCGCTTGCCAAATCAGCATGCGCGCCTTCTTTAAAGATGCCGGATGCGCAGGGCGGCTTCCAAAAGCCAGATCCAGGTGCCGAAACCGGCCACGAGGTACCGCCACCACCCCCGGGCCCCGGCTACCAGGAGCAGCCCCAGGGCGCAGAATTCCGTCGTCGCGCGCAGCAGGCCCCAGTCGCTGAGCGCGATCGGGAAAGCCAGCATCGTCGTCAGCAGCAGGCACAGCCCCCAGGCCCAGCGCAGCTCGCCCGGCGCCTGCGACCGCCACAGGCAGGCCGCGGCTGCCGCCGTCAGGCCCAGCACGAAGAGGTACGAGCCCCACTGGTGGCGGTGCTTCAGCACGTGGTCGAAGTACTTCGAGTGGAAGAATTCCACGTAACCCATGAACGGCCAGGCGACGTTGGTGTTCCCGTATTGCGCCCGCGCCCCGTACATGTGGAAGAGGACGGCCACCCAGGCCAGGTAAACCGCCGGCGCGACGAACAGGCGGCAGGCGCCGAAGAAGCGTGCACGGTCCCTCTCGCGCCAGGCCCGCCAAGTCTCGTGGAGACCCACGCCCGCCGCCACCAGCAGCGACGGCTCCTTGGCCAGCGCGGCCAGTGCGAAAACCACGGCCGCCGTCCAGCGGCGCTCCGCTCTCCAGGCCCACAGCCCGCCGACGACGCCGGCCAGCGCGACGATCTCGGCCAGGTCGAGGGAGATCGTGATGGGAAGGCCGGGGTAGAGCAGCACCGGCAGGGCCCACAGCGCGTGGCGCCCGAAGGAGCGCACGTAGCCGCCCAGCAGGAAGGCCAGCACGCAGACGAAGAACAGGTTCACGCCGATCAGCGCGTGGGGAATGTAGTACGTCTGTCCGAAGACGGCCGCGTGGGCCAGCAGCGGATAGAGGATGCGCTGGTGCCGGTAGACCGCCGGCCGCAGCTGCACGCCCGCCTCCCAATCGCCGAACCCGAAGGGCTTCACGGCGAGCCGGTAGAAGTACTTGCCGTCGTAGCCGTTCTTGTCGGTGAAGACGTGAAAGTTGGGCGGCGTCTGCGTGGAGTCGCTATCGGCGCCGCCGGCATAGGCGAAGCGCGAGGGATCCCACTCGAGGTTGCGCAGCCGCAGCACCGTCATGCCGCCGTACAGCAGCGCGGCGATCAGCACGCAAAGCCACGGCGTATCGAGCCGGCGCGCCTCGAGCGTCATGCGTCGCCGGGGCCTTCGGCCGGGGCGGCGGGCGCGCCGGCCTGAGCGTCCTCCGCCGCGTTCCAGGCGTGGTCCAGGTAGCGCATCTGCTGCTGGGCCAGCACCGGCGGCAGGCCGTTGTACTGCTGGGCCGCGCGCAGCATCTGCACCTCGATGGTGAACCCGCCGCGGATCTTGCCGTCCGACAGTTCGACCTGCCAGTCCTCCAGGTGCTCGAAGGGCGCGCTGCGCTCCGCGCCGGCCGTCTCGCCTTCGGCCGGGCCGACGCGCATCTGCGCGCCGTCCAGTTCCAGCAGGCGCAGCCAGACCGGGGCGGGCGCGCCGTTCTCGGAGGCCAGGCGCACGTAGGTGTCGCGGGGGCGCTGCGCGAAGAGTTCCTCAAGGCGCGCGCGTTCGGCCTTTGCGCGCTCGACGGCCATCGCGAACAACTCGTCGTCGGGTGCGATCTTCAGCGGCGGGAACATCAGGCCGAAGAAGGAGGAACTGCGGCGGCGCGCCATCAGCAGGAATAGGAGCAGGCCGGCGACGGCCACCGTGATCCAGATCGCTTGCATCGCAGGCTACAACCGCTCGACCGCCAGGCCGGCCGCGCCCACGATGCCCGCGTCGTCGACCAGTTCGGCGCGGCGCAGCTTCAGCCGCGCGCCGGGCGGGCCCAGGGCGCGGCGGCGGCATTCCTTCTCCATGGGTTCGGCGAAGAGGTCCCAGGCCTGGCACAGTCCGCCGCCGATGACCCCGACTTCGGGATTCAGCGTGTTGGCAAGCGTGGCGCAGGCCACGCCCAGGTGGTAGCCCAGCATCTGCCAGATCTCCTTCGCGGCGGCGTCGCCCTGTTCGGCGCAGGCGGCGACGTACGCGCCGTCGACCTGCTCCGCGGGCTTCTTCGCCAGCAGCGAATCGGGATGGGCCTTGGCCGCGGCGCGCGCGTCGCGGATGCAGGCGGTGGCCGAACAGTAGGCTTCCAGCGAGCCCGGATTGTCGAGCACCCAGTGCGGCGGGCCTTCGGGGTTGACGACGATGTGGCCCAGGTGCCCGCCGGTGTCGTCGATGCCCTTGTAGAGCTTCCCGTCCAGGATCAGGCCGCCGCCGACGCCGGTGCCCAGGGTCAGTATGAACGCCGAGCGCGTCCCGCGCGCGGCGCCCTTCCAAAACTCGCCCCAGCAGGCGCAGTTGGCGTCGTTTTCGAGGAACGTCGGGCGGCCGAGGCGCTCCTGCACCAGCTTCGCGAGCGGCACGTTCTTCCAGCCCAGGTTGGGCGTCTCGATCACGATGCCGGTGCGGCTGTCGAGCGGGCCGGGGGAGCCGATGCCCACCGCGGCAATGTCCGCCAGCTTCAGGCCGCGATCCTTCAGGCAGCCTTCGGCGATAATGGCCATCTTCCCGGCGACTTCTTCGCCGCTCGGGCGCGGGCCGGTGCTGTCGCGGCCGCGGCTGAGGATCGTTCCGTCTTCGCCGACGATGCCGCCGCGCACGTTGGTGCCGCCGAGGTCGAACGCGAGGACGTAACGAGGCATGGCCGGTGGCTCTCCGCTGCGTGTTGAAGCAACCTATAGTAGTAGAACGGTATGGCCGCTACTTGCCAAGTGCCGCCGGAACCCACGCCGGCGTAGCCACGGGGAAGCGCTCGGGGTGGAGCATCTGCGCCAGTTGCGCGAGGCCTTCGACCACGCGCGGGCCGGGGCGCGAGAAAAACGCCGTGGCGTTTACCAGGTACACGCGGCCGGCGCGCACCGCGGGCAGGTCGTTCCAGCCGGGGCGCTCCGTCAAAAGTTTCATCTGCGCGCGGGCTTCGTCGAGTTCGTAGCCACAGGGCAGTACGATCAGCACTTCGGGCTTGGCCTCCACCACGCGCTCCCAATGCATCCCCACGGAGACCTCGCCGGGCTTGGCCAGCACGTCGCGCCCGCCGGCCAGTTCCACCATCTCCGGCACCCAGTGCCCGGCGGCGAAGATCGGATCGAGCCACTCGATGCAGGCCACGCGCGGGCGGTCGTCCTCGCCGAGGTCTTCGGTCATCGCGCAAACGTCCGCGATCTTCCCGCGCAGTTCCGCGACGATCTGCTGCGCCTTTTCCGCTGTGCCGGTGGCTTCGCCTACGCGCGTGATGGCGCCCAGGATCTCCTCGAGCGACGTGGGGTCGAGCGAGAGCGCCTTCGGCTTGCGCGGGAGTTCGGCAATCAGTTCCAGGACACTTCCGCGTGGCACGGCGCAGACGTCGCAGAGGCCCTGCGTGATCACGAGGTCGAAGTCCAGCGACTCGAAGAGTTCGCGCTTGATGCGGTAGACGCCCTCGCCGGCCTTCAGCGTCTCCTTGATGCGGCGGTCGATCTCGCCGGGCGGCAGGTGCTTGCCCTCCGGACCCAGGCAGCTTTCGATCAGCGCGGGCTTCTCACGCTCGATGCCCGGCGGGTAGTCGCATTCGTGCGTGATGCCGGCGATTGAATCGCGCAACCCCAGCAGGCAGGCGATCTCGGTGGCGCTGGGCAGCAGGCAGGCGATGCGCATAACAGCTCCAGGGGTGACGGAGAGGGGGGCGGGGTGAGGTAAAGGAACGGGCCTGCGGCCCGCTGCCTTATCAGCGCTCCCGTTTCTCCTCGCGCAGCAGCAGGTTCTTCAGTTCGGCGCGCAGCAGCTTCACGGCGCGGGCGCGGTGGCTGATGCGGTTCTTCTCGTCGCGCGAGAGCTCCGCCAGGGTCTTGCCGGACTCGGGGACGAAGAAGATCGGGTCGTAGCCGAAGCCCTGCGTGCCCTTGGCCGCGTCGACGATGCGCCCGGCAAGCGTCCCGCGGAAGGTCATGGGCTCGTAGCCCGGACGGCAGAGCGCGATCACGCAGGCGAAGCGCGCGCCGCGCTTCTCGGCGGGCACGCCCTTCAGTTCGCGCAGCATCTTATCGATGTTGTCCTGGAAGGTGCAGCCTTCGCCCGCGTAGCGCGCGGCATAGATGCCCGGGCGCCCATCCAACGCGTCGACTTCCAGGCCGGTGTCGTCGGCGATGCTCCACTGGCCGCTCAGGTCCATCGCGGCCTGCGCCTTGATCAGCGCGTTGGCCTCCAGCGTCTCGCCGGTCTCGTCGGGAGCGAAGGCGCCGAAGCTGCCGGCCGTGCGCACCTCCACGCCGGTGCCTTCCAGCAGCGGCGCGATCTCGCCGGTCTTGTGCGCGTTGTTGGTGCCCAGCACCAGGATTCTCGGTTTGGCGTCGTTCATGGCGACACCCTAGCGGCTTTTACAGGGCCTACCAGTGGAGCGCGCGCGGCCGGAATAGGGTAGACTGTGACGCAACGGTGGCTGCTGCGGTTGGGCACTTTATGTTCTTGATACTGGTATGGACGGTGCTGACGTTGGGCGCCTCGGCGCTGATCCTGGCCCGGATGCTGGCTCTGCTGCGCCGCAGCGGCGTGCGCTTCAACTTCCGGATTACCGACCTCTACGCGGCCGTGGTGAGCCTCTCCCCGATCATGGCGGGGCTGGGCTACGCGATCCAGGAGTACAATCCGCAGGCGCGGGACGAATGGCTCTGGATCTGGTGGTCGGGGCTGGCGCTGGCCAACATGGTGCTTGGCCTGGCCATAGGCCGCATCGACATCCAACTGCCGCCGCACAACCAGGCCGAGCCGTCGGTCATGGAGTCGGCGATCTCGATTCTCGTCGGCAGCGTCTACGGCTTCCTGCTGACGGTCATCGTCGGGATCTTTCTGCTCTACTACGTTACGCGCATGTTCGCGCGGATTGTCGAAGTCGACAGCTCGTTGTCGGGCCGCAAGCCGAACATCCTGTTCCGGCCGCTGGGCAAGTAGCCGGCCGGCCCATCGGCTCTACCGCGGCGCGCGGCCTTTCATGTCCGGCAGCTTCGGGAAGGCCGCGTGCGGTTCGGCCTGGTACCAGTACGCGACGCTGCTCAGTTCGTCGGTCAGCGGCTCGTACTTGCGGTTCTGCCACCAGCCCAGGGCCTGCATCGTGGCGCGGATTTCGTGATCGAAGCGGATCGGATCCATGATGTGCCAGCGGTACAGCCCGTGCTTGGGATGCTTGTTCGGTTCCTGCTCCCACATCGGGTAGCCCAGGAACGGGGCGGAGAAGGTGTCCTTGAAGCACCACGCGCCGCCGAAGTAGTCCTCGGTGCCGGTGGTGCAGATCGTGGGGAACTTGCCGTCGCCGTCGAGGTAGAACTTCATCTCGCCTTCGCCCCACCAGCCGTCGGAGAACTGGTTCCAGCCCAGCGCCGTGCCGACGTAGTGGCCTTTGCCCTTCACGCCGTCCAGGACCACGAAGTCGGGGTTCTCGCGCGTGGTCATGCCCATGCGGAACTGCGCGTGGAAATACGCGGCTTCCTTGGGCACGTCGGTCAGCGCGTAGTCGACTTGGTAGAAGAAGCCGCTCTGGTCGTCCCAATACTGGTTCTCGACCGTGATCTTGGCGTGCTTGCGGAAGGGCATCGGCCAGTAGCTGTTGAAGCCGCCCGACGGGTTCACGTTGATGGGCAGGCTCAGCACCTTGGTGCGCTTTGCGTGCGGACAGCAGAAGAAGTCGCCCAGCGGGACTTCCACCGATGGCGTCTTCTCGCCGTCCCAGTAGATGCGCAGCACGTGGCTGCGGTAGGCCTTCTCGCTGACGGTGATCCAGATGTGGCGGATCACGCCGGGGCCCTTGACCTCGGCCAGCGTCACGGTCTTGCCCTTGGGGATGGTGATGCAGGGCCGGCATTTCCAGCCCAGGCCCAATAGCGACGAGGCGCTGTCCTTGCCGGCCTTGGCCTTGGCGCCGCCGCCTTTGGCTCCGTTGGGGTTCTCGGCGCTGATGGAACGGGATTGTTCGTCGGCGAGCAACGCGATGTTGCCCAGTCCGAAGTCGAGACAGCCGCGGCCGGCCATGGCACCTCTCCTCTATGCGTGTTTAAAGGACCCACTCAAAATACACCTGCACAATCGATTGTGCAAGCGGAATACGACTGGTTTTTTGTGGTTATAAGCGCCACGCGGCACGGGAGTTACCGGGCGGGAGGCATGGCTTCTCGCGATTTTCTCAGGGCTTGGATCTTTCGGGCGGCGGCGGCGGGGCCTTCAGGCGCTTCAGCACGGCCTCGCGCAGCTTCGCGACGTTCTCGTCGGCGCTGCCGTCGAACATCTGCAGGTGGTGGAACGCGAGGACCTCGGTGTCGGCGACGCCTTCGAGTTTCCCGCGCGCCAGCGAGACCGCGCCGTCGCCCAGGCCGGTCACGACCTCGTCGAGGTCCTTCAGGTAGTCTTCAACTTGCTTGCCCAGGAAGCGCGTGAAGCGGTTGCGGTCCTTCTGCTTCGCCAGCGCCGCACGCGCGGCGTCCAGGTTCGCCTGCGTCAGGTAGCCGCCCTGGCCAAGGATCAGCGAATAGCGCACCTTCGGGTTGCGCGGGCGCGCGTTGAGTTCCTTCAGGAACGCCGAGTCGGGGCGCAGGTCCTTGCCGGCCTCGCCCAGGCCGTCCTCGATCATCTCGTAAAGCCGCCGCGCCTTGCCGCGCTCGTCTTCCGAGGCGAGGTGCTCGTAGAGATCCAACCCGAACTCGAAGCGCGCCAGCGCGCTGCCGTGGTTGGGCGTGCCGACCAGGATCATCTGCCTCACGTTGCCGGGGTCCAGGTCCGGGTTCTCCACCGCCGCGCGCGCGACCAGCCCGCCCATCGAACTTGTCAGCAGCGTCACGCTGCGCGTGGCTTGCAGTTCGCGCAGGCGCGCCAGTTCCTTCGCCAGCAGCTTCGCCGAGTCCGCGATGGGCTGGTCGTTCGGGTAGCGGAAGACCGCGCAGGGAAGGCCGGCCTCGCGAATGCTCTTCAATACCGGCGCGACGTTCTCGGGCGTGGAGTCCAACCCGTGCAGCAGCACGACGAGGTTGCGGTCCGCGGGTGCGTCCTGCCACTGTTCGTCGGGCTCGATGCCGAACGTGCGGCCCATGCCGAAGATCCCGCCGCCGCCAGTCACCGCCGCGCGAAAGCGCCGCAGGAAGGCGCGCTTGCTGGACAGCAGCGCGGTGCGGTCGAGGTCTACGACCAGGGCCTCGCGCTCGCCGCCGTCCTCTTCCGGCTTCGCGACCTCCATCTTCACGCGCGGGGCCAGCAGCGCGTTGGCCATGACCAGCAGAAAGCGGTAGCGCTTCTTGTGCAGGTCCAGGGCCTTGTCGGGGAACAGCCCCTCCAGAGCCGTCTCGTCGTAACCCTTCGCGCAGGCGACGGCCGCGGCCAGGTCGGCGGCCGAGACCACCCCGCCGGGCGCGTAGACGGTGACGCGCGAAGCGATGTTCCCGGGATCGAACGTCACGACGAAACGCCTTTCGGTCGCGGAGGCGGCGGGCGGATCGTTCGTGGGTTCGGGTTGCGGAGCGTTGGGCGCGCCCTCGGCTTTCACGAGGACCGGGGCAATACTAAGGAAGGCGCACGCGGCGAGTGCGAGCGCACGGGGGCGGCGGCGGTTGGCAGGCATCGAATCATCTCCTTGCACGAGGCAAGGCGCGGCGTGGGACGTCTATTCCAGGATAGACGCAGGTCCTTTCGGATCCGCACAAAAAATTCCGCCCGCACGGGCGTACGGAGTAAACTACCCTCATGGCGGAACCGAAGGTACGAGGGTGGCTGAAACTCCTGGGTTTAGCGGCCTTGCTGGCCGCGGCGGGTGGGCTTTGGGCAATTTACGCAGGAAGAGGATTTCATTCGGCGCCAACCGAGCGGACGGAGAAAGACTTTCACGACAACGCCGAGCGCCTCAGGTTCGCGCGCAACGTCCTTCCTTTCGAGGTTTCCGACGAAGTGCAGGTCGAGAAGATCCACCTTGTGGAATGGCTCGACGCCAACTTTGTTTGCGTACTCCAGTTGCCTCCGGACGAATTCAAGAATCTTCAGGGCGTGATCGAGGCGCAATGGACCGGCAATCCGGAGGAGTACCGGCTCGAAAGCGCGACCTGGGCCTACACCGCTATTCCGGACGAGGCGGAGAAGACCGTCACGCTGCGCGCTTCCTCGAAGCCGGGACACTGAACGCGCACGCGTTCTCCACCGCCGCGCGGCGTTAGCTTCGCAGCGGCGCCGCGGATCGTTTGGGATGCGCCGGGCTATTCCGCGAGCTTTCTTACTAAGACCGCCTGGTCCTTGAGCTCAAAGACGAGCCCTGCCTGGCGCGCCAGTGCGCGCAGGGCGGCAGCCGGCGTAATGCGGCCCTCCGGCTTGTAACCTACTTTGAAATCCTGACTCCGCACGCTCTGGTCGAGCGTGATGGTTATGCCGGCTTTTTCCCCCAGCTCTTTCAGGCTCGTATTCAGCGGGCCATCCATGCCAAACTCGATCTGCGTGTGCGTCAGCTTCTCGAGCAAGTCGGCTTTCCAGGCCTCCGCCGATCCGCCAAGGATGATTTCCTTGAGCGCCGCGGAAGGATTCTTCTCGTACGCTTCGTACAGGGCGAGCGTAGCCTCCGGAAGGAAACGCTGAAGGGCCTGCCGCGCCTGGCGGCGCTCCTCCGGATCCTCCGAAGACAGCGACGGGATCGTCAGGGCCGCGTAGTCCGGGTCGCTGAAGAGGGCCCAGGGAACTTCCTTGTACTCCTGGCCGCGTTCGACGCGGCGCTGCTGCGGCTTCTCGACGTCCACCACCCAAAAGTGCCCGCCGGTCCCGGACCCGCCTCGCCAGAAGCAGACCTGCTTACTGTCCGAACTCCAGTGCGGCGCGCTGTGAACGTACATCGTGCGCCAGTCGCGGTTTTCCGGGTAGCCCGAAGTGCTCAACTTGCGCACACTGGGCTCTCCTCGGTCCACGTCGAGGACCATGACCTGGAGCGGATCGTTCTCCAGGTCCCGGACGAAGGTTACGCGCTTGCCGTCGGGCGATAGCGCGGGCGAAGAGTTCCCGTGGTTCGGGCTGTCCGTGGTCAGCGCCCTCTCGCTTCCGTCCGTGCCCCGGTACCAGATCTGCCCTTTCTTGACGAACACCGCCGGTTCTTCCCCGGCCTCCGCCAGCGCGATTCCAGCGGCGAACACGAGGGCCCAGCCAAGGGTAGAAGCAGTGCGCATGGTCTTCTCCGGTTCTGTGTGTGCGATGCCTTCTCGGCGATCGCCGATTGTACCTTCGACGCCCCCTGCGCAGAGCGCTTCAGTTTCATTTGTATGAACCGGCCCCTCGCCCCCTCGGATTTCGGAACTCTGCGTTGATTTTACACGCCTTTTACCTACGCCTGCTCCGCCGCCGTGCGGCGGTAGCGGTGCGGGGTGGACGCGAAGCGCTTCTTGAACGCGCGGTGGAAGTGGCTCAGGTCGTTGAAGCCGCTGCGCAGCGCGACGTCGGGCACGGCCAGCGACGTGTGCCGCAGGAGTCCCGCCGCCGAACGCAGCCGCGCCTCGGTCAGCAGCTCCACGAAGGTCTGACCGGTCACTTCCTTCACCGCGTGCGCCGCGCGGCTTTCGCTCAGCTTGAGGAACTCCGCGAGGTCCGCAAGCCGCACCGGAGCGGCGTGGCGCGTGTGGATAAAGCGCCGCACGGCGGCGCGGCGATGCGCGAAGTCGTCGGGAAAGGCATAGGCCTTCGGCGAAGGCACCGGCGTGCCGGACCATTCCAGATCCAGCGCCCACAGCCGCAAGCGCGCGGCCAGCTGACGGAGCTGTTCGAGGATGGCCTGCGCCTCGTCGTCGTCGACCGGCGCGGGGAGCCTGGCGGTCTTCGGCCAGGGCTTGGGGCGCGGCGGCGGCTGCGTGTCGCGCACGGCGTTGTGCAGGCGCTTGCCCGGCGTGCGCGGTCCGGCGAAGAGCACCCACGCCAGGGATCTCTTCATGAAAACCGGAACGACAAACTCGACCAGCCCCGCGAAGCAGATCTGCACGCGGCCGTCGGGGCGGTCGGCGATCTCGCGGTTCATGCGGCGCACGCCGAAGTCCACGCACGCCGCGGCGTGGCAGACCTTGACGGCGGTGCAGAGCGGGTGCGTGTGAATGAAGCGTTCGGGCGGCAGGAAGGGTACCAGCGTTCCGGCCAGGTCGTGGACGGTGGCGTGGAGTCCGGTGAGGCGCTCGAAGGCGCGCAGCGCCTGCTCGGGGATGGCGTAAGGGTCGGCCATGCGAGGACTGTAGCTGAAAAAGCCAGTTTTTCAACCGGCCGCGCGTCGTTTCCCTGGGGCGTCCGGGGTAAAGAGGATGCGCAGGAAGAGGATACCCCAATCCCGGAGGATGCACCCCATGGACTTCACGCCGCTCTCGCCCGACGATAAACGGCAGTTCTACGAACAGGGCTACCTGGTCGTGCGCAACGCGCTCGACGAAGACAGCGTCGCCGCGCTTTTGAAAGCCGGCGATGCGCTGGTGGCCAGTTCGCGCACCGAGGACCGGCAGTGCATGAACGAGGGCCGCTTCGACGGCTTCCGCAACGTGATCGCGATCGACGACGCCTTCGTGCCGCTGCTGACCAACCCGCGCACGGTGCCGCTGATCGTGCAGCTCTTCGGCCCCCGCATCCACCTCACGACGAGCCACCTGATCTACCGCGCGCCGGATCCCGAAGGCACGCCGCACACCGAGCGCCTGCCGGGCTGGCACCGCGACATCATGTATACCTCCGACGACCTGGGCTTCGCGCACACCCCGCGCCTGGAGATGAAGTGCGCGTACTACCTGACGGACCTGAGCGCACCGCACAGCGGCGCGACGCTGCTTTCGCCCGGCAGCAACCACGCCAAGGAACGGATCGCGATCGATCCCGCAACGGGCGACCCGGCGAACGTGCTCGAACCGAGCCTGCGCCCCGGCGACGCGGTCTTCTTCGAGAACCGCACGTGGCACGCGGGCGGGCGCAACACGTCCGGCCGCACACGCAAGGCGGTGATGTTCGGCTACAGCTTCGGGTGGGTGAAGCCGATGGACTACGCGGTGATGCCGCGGGCGCTGGCGTCGAAGACCTGCGAAATTGGGCGGCAGCTGCTGGGCCTGAACGGCGACGCGGAGGGGCGCTTCATCCCCGGCGGCGACGTGCGCCCGCTGACCGAATGGTGCGAAAAACACGGCGTGGCGTACGAGCCGCAACCGTAACGGCAGGGGCGAGGGGCGAGGAAGGCTGCGACAGGCTGCTATCGGCGATCAGCTATCAGCGGTCAGCTACAGCGGAACGCGCTCACGCGTTTTGCTTCAATGAACGTGAACTGGAAACTTGAATTCGGAACACGGAATCCTTCTCTGTGAGCCTCTGTGTCCTCCGTGTCTCTGTGTTGAAGTCGTTGGAGCTGATAGCTGACCGCCGATAGCAGATAGCTAGCCGCTACAAAAGGAGCAGGGGAGCCCCCCACGGCTCCCCTGTTCCGTTTCCGGTGCTTGCGCACCGGAAGAAAGACATAGCGGCGGTTACAACGACGGCGGCATGGGCACGAAGGGCGAATCCGCGGAACCGCTCGCCGCAGGCGCCGTGGCGGCCGAAGGCGTCGCGGCTTGATCGGTCTCGTGCGTGACTTCGTTGGCGCGCTCGTTCGAAGCCGTGCCCTGCGCGACTTCGTGGTCGGCGTTGGCGGGCGCGTCGTCGGCGTTCCCGGTGACTTCTGCCGCTTTCGTGCCGGCGATCTCGGGGATCACCAGCACCTGGCCCGGGCGCAGCGTGGCGGCGGTGAGCTGGTTGGCCTGCATCAGTTCGGCGACGTGCGTCGCGCTGCCGTAATACTGCACGCTCAACTTCCAGAGGCTGTCGCCGCTGGCGACCTTGTGCGTGCGCGTCGGCTGCGCGGGCGACTCGGGCGCGACCGGGGTGACGGGCGCGGCTTCGGGCACGATGGGTGTGACGGGCGCGGAAGGCGCGGCGGCCGTTTCGGTCGCGGGCGCCGCCGTTTCCGGCGCGGGCGCCGTGGGCGCAGCGGACTCGGCCGCTTCCGGCACGGGCGCGGCGGGCGGCGCGGTCTCGTCGCCGTCCTTGTTGACCTGAAGTTCCTGCGCGGCCTCGCGTGCGAGTTCGGCGCCGAAGCGGTAGAGCACCACGCCGAGGGCCAGGAGCAGGCAGAGTGCGCCGAGACCGAAAGCCATGCGAATCATGTCAGGAATCCTCGAAACGTATCCTTTAGTTGTTTCGGCTAGTCCGCGGCGCGGGCTTAGCGAATATCGTTCCGCTCCAGCGCCTCGTTTGCGTTTGAACGATTTGCGGGGTATCGTTCATTTTTCGGTTCAGAAAAAACCTCTCGTGTCCGACATCACGCCTCCCGCTCCGGCGCTGCCCGCGCCCACCGCGACGCCCGCGCCCCCGCGGCATCTGCTCTCGGACTACGCGCCGATTCTGATCTGTCTTGTGTTGTGGGGCTTGGCGCCGCCGGTGGTGAAGTTTCTGCAGCACGAAGGCTGTGACGCCTACTCGCTGGTCTTCTATCGTACCTTCTGCACCGTCCTGGCGACGGGCGCTTGGGCCTGGCGCGCCGAACGCCCGGCGCTGTTCGCGGCGCTGCGGCGGCCGTGGAAGTTCGTGGTCCTTGGCCTGCTCTTCGTCGGCGGGCTGATCTGCATGATGGAGGGGATCTACCGGACGAACGCCACGCTGAGCATCCTGATGACGCGCGCGATCCCGCTCTTCACGATCGTGGGCTCGGCGGTCTTTTACCTCGACGAACGGCGGCTCGCGCGGCGGCGCGATTTTATGGCCGGGTTCGTGGCGGCGATGGCGGGGCTGCTGGGCCTGCTGGCCGGGCGCATGGACCCCAACGCGGCGCTGGGCCTCGACGCCGGCACGCTGCTGCTGTTGCTGTGCGTGGTGCTGTGGGCCGTGTACTCGGTATTGGTGAAGGGCTGGCTCGCCGGCCAGCACCCGTTCATCAGTTCGCTGCTGATCTTCGCCGTCTCGGCCGCGGTCTCGCTGCCGCTGATGTTCCGCTTCGGCGATCCCGGCTGGGTACTGCGCGCGCGGCCGCTTGCGCTGCTGCTGCTGGTGCTCAGCGGCCCGGCGATGATGGGCCTCGCCGAGGGCCTCTACTACGTCTCGATCCGCCGCATCGGCCTCGCGCCGTCGACGGCCTCGTCGCTGGCCGTCCCGTTCCTCACCGCGCTGATCGCGTGGCCGTGGCTGGGCGAAGCGCCCACCGCGGCGGTGGCCGGCTTCGGCCTGCTGCTGATCGCGGGGCTCGCGCTGATCGTGCGTGCGCGCTCGCGGTTGCTCGCGGCCGACCGGGGCGAAGTCGAACCGATCGCGGGCCGCGCCGGCGCGGCGCTTCCGGCGGCCGGCCGCCTTGCACCTCAGGACCCCGAGATCCCCTAGGTCCCCGAAGTCCCCGAAACGGCCGATTGACGTTTCTGTAAGTCCTTATTGCATGCCGGTGCAGCACGTCGTGCAATATGGACTTACAAGTACGCACGATGTGGCGCTGAGGATAACTTCGGTTGGCACCCAAGGTGCGTTGATTGCCACCGCCGCGCATGGCGCAATCGGGCCAAAAAAGGAGCCCGGCGCTGGCCGGGCTCGATGCTTCGAGACGCCTGAAATCTTGGCTTAGCGCGCTGCGACGGTCTCCGCGTAGACCTTGGTCAGGTCCGCGCCGGGGTAGTAGAGCCCCAGGATCTGCTGGAAGCGGTAGCCCTCGCGCGCCATGCCCTGGCTGCCGTACTGGCACAGGCCCACGCCGTGGCCGAAGCCGCGCCCCGTGACGGCGAAGCCGCTGCCGCTGTCCGCGACGCTCTCGAACATGACCGACTTCAGCTGCCCGGCGCCGGCCAGCAGGCGGAAGCGATTGGCGCCCAGCACGGTCTCGCCGCTGCTGTGGACGATGCGCACCTGGGTGCGGCGCGGCGGCCAGCCGTTGGCCGTGTCGCCGCCTTCGAAGATCAGCGCCGTGATCGCGCCGACGTTCACGCCGCCAGCCGCGAGGCGCTCGCGCAGGGTCTTCCTGTCGAGTTCGGCCTGCCAGCGGTAGCTGGGGCTCTCGGTGCAGAACGGGCAGGCCGCGCCCTTCAGCGGCTCGACGAGGGCCTGCTCGGGGAAGACGCCCGCCGCGCTGTCGGTGTGCCCGCCGCAGGTGCTGTGGAAGAACGCGGGGAACAGCCGCCCGCCGCTGGTCAGCGCCAGGCCGTAGGTCTCCTCGATCGCGCGGCGCAGCACGGGCTCGTCCTGCGCGCCCAGGCGGAAGACCTGGTCGGCGGTGGTGGCTTCGACGTCGTAGGCGTCCAGGCGGTGTTGTTTCATCTGGTACAGCGCGTAGGTGCGGCTGGCGACGGCCTGCGCTTTCAGGGCCTCGCTGCCCCAGCGGCTGTAGGGCACCTCGCCGGCCAGCACGCCGGTCAGGTAGACCTCCAGGTCCAGGTGCGCGAGGACGGTCATGCCAGCGCCGCCGGTGAGCACCCGCAGTTCGGGCGCCAGGGGCTTGCCGTCCAGCAGCAGGAGTTCGCGGGGGTTGCTCGCCTCGATGCGCAGCTCGCCGGGCGCGCCCAGATTTTCGCTGTTAAGGGCCAAGCCCGTCGAACGTAAGGAGATAGCCAGGTCCAGGCCACCGGGCAGCGCGCGCCCTTCGCCGGCGCCGGAGTAGCGCATCCGCGCGCCGCCGGGCGGGACCGTCACGCGCAGGTCGCTGGCCGCTTTGGCAACGGCTACGCGGATGCGGGGCGTGCCCACGATGGCGATGGACTCGGGCGCCGGGATCGCCGACACGGGCCGGTCGTCGACGGGCGGCTTCGAGGCCGATTTGCGAGATGTGCAGGAAAACAGCGAGAGCAGCGTCAGTAACGAGAGGGCAACCAGCGTGCGCCTTCCGTTGCGGCTCTTGAAGAGTCGATCGGTCCAGTTCTTGAAGTAGCTTCTCATGGTGCAGCGCTCCCCCCGGGCGTTTGCAGTTAAGGATGTCCGACCGAAAGGTATCGTCCGGGCGCCGTAACCCTCTAAAGGGCGAAATGACACGGGGTAATAGGATTGTCCCGAAGTGCTCTAAGCCTTGACAGGCACAGCTTTTGGTGGTTTAGTTAGGCACGGTCCTGCACTTGTGCAGGATTTTGAAACACGGGGCGGAATGTACGGTTTAGTAGGTAGGATCGGTGCGCCGGGCGTCGGGCGGCTTCACGCGGTATCACGGTTCTCCTGTCGGTATGACTCACCTGGCAGTCCGTTGAAAAAGGGCCCTCTGCGGGACCGGGAGACTGTTGTCTGACATGGGCACCATGACCAGCGAAGACACCAAGCGGCGCATCCGCGACTCGAACGACCTGGTCGACGTGGTGCGCTCGTACGGGCTGGAACTCAAGCGCGCCGGACGCAACCTCAAGGCCTGCTGCCCTTTCCACAACGAGAAGACCGCCAGCTTCAACGTCAATCCCGAAGGGCAGTACTTCAAGTGCTTCGGCTGCGGCAAGGGCGGCGACGTCTTCAACTTCGTGATGTTCCAGGAGCGCGTGGAGTTCCCCGAGGCGCTGCGGATCCTCGCCGACCGCGCCGGCATCGTCATCGAGACCGACCCCAAGGCCGTCGACCAGTACCAGAAGGAAAAGTCCTGGAAGGCCGGCCTGTACAAGATCAACGCCGCGGCCGCCGCATTCTACAAGGAACGCCTGTACGCGAACGAAGGCAAGGCCGCGCGCGAGTACCTGACCAAGCGCGGCATCAGCGAGGAGATGTGGGAACGCTTCACGCTGGGGTTCGCCCCGGCGGACGGTTCGCCGCTGGTGCGCCGCCTGCAGAGCCAGGGCGCGCCGCCCAAGGCCCTGGTCGCCGCGGGCCTGGCCAGCGGGCGCGACGACGGCTCCCTGCGCGATTACTTCTTCGGGCGCCTGATGTTCCCCATCGCCGACAGCCAGGGGCGCGTGATCGCCTTCGGCGGGCGCGTGCTGGGCGACGGCGAACCGAAATACCTCAATACGCGCGAGACCGCGCTGTTCGTCAAGAACCGCACCGTCTACGCGCTGGACCGCGCGCGCGACCGCATCGTCGAGACGCGCCAGGCCACCATCGTGGAAGGTTACACCGACGTGATCATGTGCCACCAGCACGGCGTCGAGAACGTCGTCGCGTGCCTGGGCACGGCGATCACCGTCGAGCACGTCCGCGCGCTGCGGCGCCTGGCCGACGAGCTGATCCTGCTCACCGACAGCGACCGCGCCGGGATCCAGGCCAGCCTGCGCGCCGGCGAGGTGCTGTGGCCCGAGGACTGCCCGGCGCGCGTGGCCAGCCTGCCGGGCGACGGCAAAGACCCCTGCGACTTCCTGCTGCAGTACGGGCGCGTGCCTTTTGAAGCCGAGGTCGCCAAAGGCGTCTCTATTTTCGAGTACAAGTTCCGGCAGGTCGCGGCGTTGCACGACCTGGCCGATCCGTCGGGGCAGGCGGCGGCGGCGCGCGAACTGATGCGCTTCGTCTCCCTCTCCCCCGATCCGCTGCGCAGGGCCGCCTTCCGCCGCGAAGTCGCCGGCCGGCTGGGGCTGCCCGAGAAGGACCTGCCGCTGGCCGCCGCGCGGCCCGCGCCGGAGTCCGTCCCGCCGGAAGAGGAAGTCCAGGCCGCCGCCGACGTGCCCGCGGCGCCGGATGCCCTGGGCGCCGCCGAGCGCGAATTGCTGCGCTGGGTCTTCCACGAACCCGCCTGGCTGGAGTCGACCGCCGGCGAGATCGACCTGACGGCGCTCAGCGTGCCCGCCGACCGCCGCATCGGACGCGCGATCCTGGCCGCTTTGGACGAAGGGCTGCTGCCGCCGGACTTGGCCGTTTTGGGCAGCGAGGGCCATTCGCCCTCCGGCGCCGTGGCCAAGGAAGTGCTGGCGCGCCTGACGCCGACCGGCCCCGACGGCCCGGAGATCCTGCGCGCGCGCAACCTGTGCGTGATGCTGGCGGAAGAAGGGCCGGAACATGCGAGATTGAAGCCGGACGAGGCCTATGCGCTGCGCATCGAGGCCGTCCGGCGGGCGAGAGTGGAGCACGAACTGGCGCTGGCCAAGCGCGCCGAGGCTGCGGCCCGGGCGAAAGGCGATGACGCGAGCGCCACGGAAGCACAGGCAAGAGTGCTGGAACTCCAGCGGGCGCTGAAGACGTTCAAGCGCGCTGCCGGTTAGTCCTGCGCGCGCGTTGCGCGCGGGGTACTCATTCAAGATGGAGGCAGGAAGGCTAGGCGAAGAACATGGTGCATAGGCCGAGCAACTTAACGCTTGACCTGGCGCCGCGCTCGATTAAGTGAGTACCCTTTACGCCTACTCATGCCCCCCGGGACATACCAATACTTGAGGAGGTCGTTCCCTTGGTCCAGGCCGTGTTGAACACCAAACAGGAAGAAGTCATCGACAAGCTCATCGAGCGCTTCAAGGACTCCGGGCTGATGAGCTTCGACGAACTCGACAGGTCCCTGCCGAAGGATATCAAGTCGGCCGAGATGATCGACGTCGTGCTGGGGCGCATCGAGGAAAGCGGCATCGAACTGGGCGACGCCCAGGACATCGAGGAACAGCGCTTCCAGAACAGCGCCGATCCCGAGGCCCGCAAGAAGGCCCGCCGCAAGCAGGCGGAGAAGGACAACGGCCAGGAAGAGGAGGCCGACGTCCGCGAGTTCCACGACCCGGTCCGCATGTACCTCAGCCAGATGGGCTCCATCCCGCTGCTGACGCGCGACCAGGAGATCAAGCTCGCCAAGACCATTGAGCTGATGAACAACGGCTTCCGCCGCAAGGTCCTGACCAGCGACTACGTCATCGCGCGCACCATCGAGATCTTCGAGGCGCTCAACCGCGCCGACCTGGCCTTCGACCGCACGGTCCAGACCAGCGGCAGCTCGGGCGTCGAACGCGACGACATCTTCGAGCGCAAGGAAGGGCACCTGCACACGCTGCGCCGCATCCTGGAGCGCAACGCCGCCGACCTGGCCCTGCTGAACGCCGGCGGCCTCAGCGGCCCCCAGCGCGACCTCTTCGAACTCGCCCTTAAGGAACGCCGCGCCAACGCCGCCAAGCTGATCGAGGAACTGGGCCTGCGCACCAAGAAGGTTCTGCCCCTGATGGAACAGCTGCGGCGCTACTGCTACGACCTGCGCACCTACACCGACGAACTGGCGCGCCTGCAAGGGCGCAAGGACAAGGCCGACAAGATCGAGCGCCTGCAGCGCCGCGTGCAGCGCATCGTCGAGATCGTGCGCGAGGAGCCCGAGGAACTGTTCCTGCGCGTCGCCTTGATGGACAAGCGCTACGCCAGCTACGAGAAGGCCAAGAAGGAACTCAGTGCCGGCAACCTGCGCCTGGTCGTCTCCATCGCCAAGAAGTACCGCCACCGCGGCCTGAGCTTCCTGGACCTGATCCAGGAAGGCAACACGGGCCTGATGAAGGCCGTCGAGAAGTACGAGTACCAGCGCGGCTACAAGTTCTCGACCTACGCGACGTGGTGGATCCGGCAGGCCATCACCCGCGCCATCGCCGACCAGGCGCGCACCATCCGCATCCCGGTGCACATGATCGAGACCATGAGCAAGCTGCGCAAGATCAACAAGCAGCTCGTGCAGAAGCTCAACCGCGAGCCCACCGTGCAGGAGCTGGCCGACGAGGCGCAGCTGAGCGTCAGCGAGACGCGCCGCATCCTGAAGATCAGCAAGCACCCGATCAGCCTGGACCGGCCCATCGGCGACAGCGACGACAGCTACTTCGGCGACTTCATCGAGGACAAGTCCGTCGAGTCGCCCGTCAGCCTGGCCAGCTACGAGATGCTGAAGGACAAGATCGAGCAGGTGCTCGACACGCTGACCTACCGCGAGCGCGAGATCATCAAGCTGCGCTACGGCCTGGGCGACGGCTACACCTACACGCTGGAAGAGGTGGGCCGCAAGTTCAAGGTCACCCGCGAACGCGTGCGCCAGATCGAGGCCAAGGCGCTGCGCAAGCTGCAGCACCCCGTCCGCAGCCGCAAGCTGGAAGGCTTCCTCGAAGAGACCGCCCAGCCGACGTAAGCGCTGCGCATACGCTCAACAAAAACCCCGGCCTTTGCGCCGGGGTTTTTTATGCGCTCACGTTACCCTCGCATTACAGCTGCGCTTCGGTCTCGTAGGTGAGGTCGCCGAAGGTCGTCGGGACCGTGATGCGGATCAGCAGCACCGCGCCGGTGGGGTCGGCGGGCAGGCCCGTCCCCGTCAGCACGTTCGACTGCAGGCTGAACTTGCCCGACTTGACCGTGAGCTGCAGCGACTTGAGCGTGTCCGCCGCGCCGGAGTTGTTCGAGAAGGAGAGCGACCCGTCGCTGCCCACCAAGACCTGCGCCTGCGGCAGCGTTACGCTTTGCGTGCCGATCTCCACCGTCACGTCGTCCGTCGGCGCCGGCAGCTGGTTGCCCACGGGCTTGAAGGCGCCCTTCGCGGTGACGGTAAAGCCCGTACCGGCCTTGTCGGCCTTCGCCTTCACGCTCGTGCCCAGGAACGTGCCGCTCATGGAGGGGTTGCGCGTGAACGAGTAACTGCCCGAGGCCTTCTGGCCCTTCTTCGACGCGAACTTGAACTCGAAGCGGCCTTCAAGATCGTACGGCGCGGCGAGCCCGCCGCCGGACAGATGCAGCGTCACCGCGATGCCCAGCAGGCCCTTGGCGCTCACGTCCGGCACCGGCAGGATGGACGAGAGATCCGTCGCGGAGAGCGCGATCGAGTACGCGCCGTTCTTCGAGGCCAGCTTTACCGCCGTGATGCCGCCCGTGCCCGTGGGCGCTTTGAAGCCGCCCTTCGCGTCGAGCGTCACCGGGCCGCCGGCCGCGACGCCTTCCAGGTCGATGCTCAGCGCGACGCCGCTGAGGTCCGCGGGCAGGTAGCGCCGGTTGAGCGCGCCCTTGATGGCGAACCTGTCGTTGTCGGGGCGCACGCGGTCGACGCTGAACTTGGCGCTCTTGGCGTAGAGTTGCGAGTCGTCGTTGTCGCCGACGACCACCACGTCGCTGCTCGCCACGAAGCTGCGCTTGGTCAGGCGGTCGATCACCTGCAGCTTGCTGGCGTAGCGCCCCGGCGAAGTGAAGGTCTCGGTGGGCGGAAACGCGCCGCCCGCGCCGAGTTCCTCGCGGTTGCCGTTGTCGAAGTCCCAGACGTAGGTCATCAGTTCGCCGTCGGGGTCGAAAGACCCCGCGCCGCTGAAGTCCACCGTGCCGCCGGGCGCGAGCAGCGTCGGCCCGCTGTTGTCGATCACCGCGACGGGCCGCAGGTTCTTTGGCCGCCCAAAGCGCGAGACCAGGTCGCCGCGAACCGAGCCGGAGTTAAGCTTCTTCGTCAGCGCTGCGCCCGATTGCTGTGACAGAGAACCGCCCGCCGCCTTCGAGAGCGCCTCGACCTGATCGTCTCCCTCTTCACCGTCCCCGCCGTCCTCAGGAGGAAACGCGGCGATGCCTCTGAACGTGCCCGTGATGGACGGCGTGCCTTGCGGATCGACACAAATGCCGCGTGCCCAATCGGCCATTGGACCGCCAACAGTCAGATGCCAATCGTAGTCGCCGGCTCCAGTGAGCTTCATCACGTAGATGTCCATTTCCCCGGCGCTCGTGGAAGCGGCATCAGCGGCACCAAATCCAAAATCGATGGTGTCTTGAAAGCTTCCGGTCAAAAAGATGTTCCCGAGGTTGTCAACGGCCACGTCATTCCCGGCGCAGGGCTTGGTGGTGCCGGTGTGCCGGACCCATTGGAAGTTGCCTTCGGAATCTAGTTTCAAGGCGAATATGTCCAGTGACGATTCTGTCGAGTTTTCTACGAACTGGCCTGGGCCTGGATCAAAATCGACGTCCAATTGGAACTCGCCAGCCGCGATCACATTGTCTTCGTAGTCGACGGAAATTCCGCGCGGAATGATATCGGTACCGCCCCGGTTTTGAGTATGCTCGAACGTCCTCGCCCAGACGAAATCACCGTTCGTATTCAGCTTGAAGATGTATCCGGAATTCCCGTTGCTGGCATCGAAAGATTCCACGCCCGCGCCAGGGTCGAAATCGACCGTCGCATAGTTGTAAACCTGACCGCAGACCAGGATGTTGTTGGCACTGTCGACCGCCACGTCGGTCGCAAACAGAAAATGGGTGACGGACTTCGCCCAAACGAAATCCCCGTTCGAGTCCAGCTTTGAAATGAACACGTCGGGGTCGCCATTTTCGGCATCGCGATGCCCCGTATTTTCGATCTCGAAGACGCCGGTACCGGGGTCGAAGTCGACCGTGCCGCGAAAATCGCCCGTGGTAACGACACTGCCATCCGCGTCCACTGCAATACCCCTGCCGAAACAATACCCGTCGCTGCCCCACCCTTTGGCCCAGACGAACTCCCCGTCCGTCGTGAACTTTGAGGCGAATACATTGGAATGGCTGACGTTGTTGCTGTTGTAGGGGATGACCGATAACTCCGTAACGCCCGCACCCGGGTTGAAGTCGCCGGTACCAAAGAATTCGCCCGTCACATAGGCGTTGCCGTCCACATCCACTGCGACCGCCCAACCATAGACTGGCGTATCAGCCAGCGGAACAACCCAGACCAGCCCGCCGTTCGGATCGTACTTGGCCAGGTAGCCATACTGGTTGTCGTCGTCTGACATGAACTGTTCGGCGGGGCCGGGATCGAAGTCCACCAGACCGTAAAAATAGCCCGTGATGTAGGTGTTGCCGTCGGCGTCGCAGGCGATCGCCGCACCAGGTTTACAGTCGGGGGTCTCGCCCACGATGTCCGTCAGCGAGAACGCGAAGTGCACGCCGGGGGCGTCTTCGGCGCGCGCGCATTGCGTCACCGCGCACAGCGCCGCGGTCGCGAGCAGAAGTGATAGGGTAGATCGCATAAACAAGATCCCCGCCGAGCGTACGCCTGACCTTTTAATTGTACTTTTTTATGGGGGGGGCAAACGAAAATTAGGCAGAAAATACACAGGGAACTGCGCATGTGCAGGAGGAATCCGGATCCGCTGAGGCGCAGCGGCAGAGCCTCGCACGCTATTTTTACATCTTTTTATGTCTTAAACCTCTCGTCTTTTTTCTCTTAACCCTTATCTCTGTTTTCACCTCCGCAATCTTTCATCTCTAATCTCTTACCTCTTATCTGCTTTTAAAAGTTTTGGACACCACCCAGGTGGGTCACGAGGGGTCGCACCGCCAGCGCTGGCTGGCGACACGTTATGACCCCCGTCCCAGGCGACATGAGCGCAACTCAAGTCTACGGGCTAACGGCCCCCGCCGGTCTAGTCGACGGGATACTACCTCTGCGCATCGGCGTGCAAGGAGTCCTCATAATTAACGGGGAGGGTGACCATTCGACCGCTTCTCCCCGTCCTTGCATTCACTACAGTAGACGCCGTAGCTAACCTATTGTCAACTTAATTTCATTTAAATACCTAAATTTCTTTAGCCACAATGTGACTTTAAATCGTCATATATATGACGTTTTGTCATATTTTTCGGCCTTCGGGGGCCGACATCCGGAACGGCAGGGGCGACAGGTGTAGGGATGAAATCCGCTCTCGCATCGCCTACGGCCAACAAAGGAAGTTTCTCTGCGTGCTCGGCGGCGTGCGTGCTCGGTGATCTCTGCGGTTAACCGTAGCGACTCAGAATTTGAACCCGAACGGATCCTGCTTCTTGGGTTTGGCGGGCGGGCGCACCGGCAGCGGCGCGGGCTGAATGCCCGGCGCGGGCGGCTTGGGCGGAGCGGGCGGCGGCGCGCCGGCGCTTTCGGCGGGGGCCGCGGCGTCGGACTCGGGCAGGCCGCTGGTCAGGAAGGCCAGGCGCGAGGCCAGGTCGTCGAGGTGCAGGTCCTTCAGCGCGGGGTCGATCTTGTTCAGCAGCACCGGCAGGCCGTACTCGCCGATCATCGTCTTGCGGTAGCGCACGTCTTCCAGCCGGAAGTCGAGGTGGAACGCGGGGAAGGCGGGGCGCAGGGCTTCGTAAAGCGCGTTGCTGTCCTTGTACGGGTTGCCGGCCACGCCCCAGGGTTCCAGGCTGGCGCCCCCTTCGCACAGCGTCGCGCGCCGCAGCGCGCCATCGCGTTCGAACCAGAGGTCGAAGAAGGCCAAGCGGTCCTCCTGCGTGCGCTGCCTGAGCCGGCGCTCCAGCCGCCCCATGATCGCGTTCATCTCGGACATGGCCCCGGCTCTGGCTGCGAAGCCCATGGCACGAGCGCCTAGATTGCCGGCCAAGAAGCCCCCCATCAGCCGCGCGCCGAAGGCCCGGCTGGCCGCGCGGCGCAGTTGGCGCCGGGCTTTCATGCGTTCGTATACGGCCGTGGTCGACGGAGCACTCGCTTCCGGGGGCTTCACCGAGACCATCGCCAGCGGCGTGTCGAAGGGAATCTCCAGCGGCCCGTTGCCCAGCAGCAGCGCCAGGCCCTGTTCGCTGCCCGCGACTTCCGTCACCACCTCATGCGGCGGCAGCGCGCGCAGCGCGTCGCTGTCGACGGTCTTCGCCTGCAGGCCCGCGGCGGCAAGGTCGTGGCAGCGGCCGGCGGCCGCTTCGGCGGATTCCTCCGCGAACCAGATCTCCGGCGCGGGGAAGTTGACCTTCAGCTTAGTGTCGGCGGCGGTGAGGCCGAAGGCCTTGGTGCAGGCGGCGTAGTCGATCTCGTCGGCGTGCGGCGGATGAGAGACGACGAGATGAAACCGCACCATGCGCGTGCTCCCCGGGTTGCCTCGCGGGCCCTGCCTTTCGATAAGGTTCCCAGGTTAGGGCTTTTCCATCCACTTTTCCAGCCACGCGAAGGCCTCGCCCTGCATCGCCGCGTCGAACTTGTGGCCGCCCGGATAGAGCGAGAGTTTGAAGGCCTTCGCCGCGCCGGCGCGCTTGTAGACGTCCGCGGCGATCTTGCCCGCGCGTTTGACCTCGGCCAGCGTGTACAGCGGATCCTCGGTGGTGTTCTGCACCAGCGTGGGCAGGGGGGCGCGCAGCGCCAGGACCTCGCTGAAGTCCAGGTCCTGCGGCAAGAGCGGCGTGTAGGCCATCCAGGTGTGCGTGAAGGCCTTGTGGAGCAGGAAGTCGCGCCAGGTGGTGAAGAAGCCGACGCACGCGCAGCAGCGGATGCGGTCGTCGAGCCCCGCGAGGTACACGGTGCGCATGCCGCCGCCGCTCAGGCCCCCGCACGCCACGCGCTTGTTGTCCACGTCGGGGCGCGCGCAGAGAATCGAGAGCGCCGCCTGGTCCTCGGCCAGGTACACGCCGGGCCAGGTGGTGCCTGCGCAGAAGAGCGACTTCGCGACCTGGTGTTCGTGCTCGCCGGCCCACTGGTTGTAAATCTCGATGTCTTCGTTGCGTTCGCTCGCGTCCGGATCGACGCCCTTGCCGCGGATGCGTTCGTGCACGTCGGCGACGTTCACCTTGCGGCTGGCGAAGGGGAAGGTGTCGTGCGCGAGCACGGCGTAGCCGCGCTTGGCGGCTTCGTTCGCCCACGGCTTTCCGGCGTAGTACTTCTCGTGGTGCTCCCGCGTCAGCGGATGGTGTTCGTCCTTGTACTTGGCGATCTTCTTCCAGCCCCAGAACTTGCGCCCGGCGTGGTCGTGCAGGCCCAGCACCGCGGGCAGTTTCTCGCGCGGGCCGGCCGACGCGGGCTTGAGGAACACCGCCTCGGTGCGCGGGCCCCACGGGAGCTGCCAGGTGAGGCGCTCGAAGTAGAGGCCGTCGTACGTGCCGCGTTCCTCGACCTTGGGCTTGGGGGTGCGCGGCGCCGGCGGCGGCGCGAGGCATTCCAGCGCGCGGGCGCGGGCCTGCTTGCGCCAGGCGTTCACGTTCTTGAACTTGCCGCTGCGCAGGCTCATGCGCCCCGTGCCCGAGACGTGCAGGCTGGCGGCCCAGGGGCCGTACGCGCCGAGTTGGTTGGGCGTCATGTGCGCTCCTCATCAAGTGAACAGGCTGCAATTCCGGTGACGATAGCGTGCGGCGGAAAGAATGGAAGTGCGGGGCGGGGGCTGCTAGAGACCGACGCGGCGGTGATAGACGAACCACTCCACCAGCAGGAAGCCCACGGCGACGAGCACCAGCCAGCGCCAGATCTCGCGCTTGGCCTCGATGGCGTTGGGCGTGGCCTTGACTTCCTGGTTGCCGATCATGAGGTTGTCGCGGGCCGCGTTGTCGGACTCGCGCGCGTCGGCCAGGTTCACGGCGTAGGTGCGTTCCATCTCCGGCCCGCCGGGGAGGCCGGTGAGCTTGTAGATGCCGCATTCGAAGGAGTTCTTCACGTAGGTGGTGCGTTCGGGCGAGAGCGTCACCTGCTCCTTCTTGCCGCTGGGCCGCACGAGTTCGGCCGACGGCGCCGTGCCGACCGGCGGGATCGGCAGCGGCTCGCCGCTGTGCATCGCGGTGGGGCGGCGGCGCGGGGAGACGAGGCTGGTCCAGTAGATCGCGTTCTTCTGGAAGAGCGAGAAGGCGGTGCGCAGCGGCCAGTCGCTGTCCAGCGACTTGAAGGAGCTGGCGACGACGTGCACGCGGTCGGTCCCGTACGACGCGATCAGCGGGCCTTCGGTGCCTTCGACCAGGACCTTGGCCGTCTTGGGGACTTCCCAGACGCTGCTTTCGGCGATGGTGACGTTGCGGAAGGTGATGTAGCGCATCACGGGGTCGGTGTTGTCCCAGTCGATGACCTCCGGTTGCTTGACCGGTTCGGGCTTGGCGAGCTTGAAGCCGGGCACGGGCGGGAGCTGGCCCAAAAAGATCGCGCCCCCGTCGTTCCACATCGGCGGCGCGCATTCGTTGAAGAGCACGCAGTCGTAGGCTTCCACCGCGGCCTGCCCGCGCTTCTGGAAGTCGGCCAGGAACGCGTCGGGCTCCATCTTCTCGACGGTGATCTCGCCGATCTCCTGCAGCGCGGCCAGCGCGGTCTCCAGGAAGTGGTGCGGCTTGCTGACCAGCAGGACCTTGGTCCCGGTGGCCTGCCCGACGACCACGCGGGCGGTGTTGTCGAGCGGGAAGGCATCGGCCGGCGAAGTAATGGTGGCGGTGACGACGCCGGTCACGCCGCGCAGCTTCCACAGCTGCTGGTAGCGCGAGGACTCCAGCGTGCGCCCGGACGGCTCGTCCTCGTTCAGGCTGGGTTCGGAGCTGGGGCGCGCCTTGAGCTTGATGACCTTGGGCGGGAAGGTCTGCACCTCGGTCGCGAGCGTCAGGATCACCTCGACGTCCTTCGGCGCGAAGTTTTCGACGGTGATGAAGACGTCGGTCTCGAGCATCTCGACCTTGTTGCCGTCGGCGTCGGAGGCGACGTTCATCTCGCTGCGCGCGCTTATGCCGGTGATGCCGACGTTGTCCGAGTCGCTCTTGCCGTACGGCACGAAGCGGAACTTGCTGAGCTTCGTGCTGAGCATGCTCTCCTTGACCAGCTCCACGTCCTCGGTGTTCTTTGTCTCGAGCTTCTTGTACTCCTCGCCCAGCAGCTTCTGCAGGCTGAGCTTGGGGAAGCTGCCGTCGCTGAGCACCAGGATCTCGGTGTTCTCGCGCTCGCCGGCCAGCGTCAGCGCGGTCTCGAAGGCCTCCTGCGCGTTGGTGGTCAGGTCGCGCGGCTGGAGCTTGCGCAGCTCGTTCTTGAGGTAGTTGCGGTCGGACGTGAAGTTGATGCTGGAGCCCACCTCCTGGTCGAAAGTGACGATGCGCGCCTCGCCGTTGCCGCCCAGGTCGTCGATCTTGGCCTCGGCGTCCAGCACCGCCTGCTCCAGGCGCGTGCGCTTGCCGTCGGGCCCGGCGTCGCGCGTGCCCATGCTGGCAGAGGTGTCGACCAGCAGGATCAGGCGCTTGCCTTCCACCGCCGGCGCGGCCAGGAACGGGCGCGCCAGCGCGAAGCCCAGCAGCGCCACCAGCAGCAGTTGCAACAGCAGCAGCAGCGAATAGCGCAGGCGCTGGAACGGCGCGTTGACGGCCATGTCCTCGATCACCTGCTTCCACAGCAGCGTCGACGGCACCACGCGCTGCTCGCGCTTGAGCTTCAGGAAATACAGCGCGATGATCGGAATTAGAGCAGACAGTCCGATCAGGCCGAGCGGTTCGAGGAAATTCATCGCAGACAATTCTCCGAAGGACCGAGCTGCTCTCCAGGAGAGTTAATAGATAAGAGATTAGAGATGAGAGATGCCCGGATGCAGCTACCCTTGAACAAATATCGGTTAAACGCAGTCATGGCATCGTTCCTGCCGGCGTTTGATCCGGCCTGGCTTTGGTGGTCTTGACTGAAGCGGTGAGCATCTTCTTCATCTCTACCGAAAGCGAAAGGAGTTTCTGTATTTCGTCTTTGGCGCCAACCGTCGAATCCCGAAGGAGGCGGAGCCAGTAGTTTGCTTCCCGTGCCTCTTTGTGCGCGATAACCATCTTGGCGAGGAAATCCTTGCGGCTTGCGCCGGCAACAGCTTCTTCCAAATTCGCCCTGATGCCGGTGCCGGAGCGCAGGAGTTGGCGAAAGAGCGGATCGATGCTCCAGGTGTGATGTTTCCGGCAAAACTGGATCACCAAAAGAGCAAATTGATAGCTCTTCTTCATTAAAGGGTTCTCTTCGCTCATTTTGTGCTCTCATCTTTTATCTTTTATCTTTCATCTCTAATCTCTAATCTCTAATCTCTAATCTGCCGTTATCGTACCAGCCCCACATTGCGCAAATAGTTCAGTACCAGCGATTCGAACGGCAGGTCCGTCGAGGCGAAGAGGTAGCTGACGCCGCGCGCGGCGCAGAACTGCTGAAGGCTGCTGCAGAAGCCGCGCACGACGCGCTGGTAGTTCTCGACCAGTCGGCGGCTGGCCGTCACGTCGATGCGTTCTCCGGTCTCGCTGTCGACCAGCGAGTAGTCGCCGGTCATCGCGGGCTCGACTTCCTCCGGCGCCAGCACGTGCACGGCGAAGACGTCCATGCGGTTGGCGACCAGGGCCTTCAGCGGGCCTTCGAAGCCTTCGGGGTCCAGGAAGTCGCTGATCACCAGGCAGACGCCGGGGCGGCGGTTGCGCATGGTGAAGCGCTTGCACGCGTTGACCAGGTCCGTGCCGCCGGTGGGCTTGATCTTGCCCAGGAAGTCGAAGAGGCGCATGACCTGCTTCTTGCCGCGGATGTCCTTCAGGATGTGCTCGTCGCCGCCGGCGTAGACGCCCAGGCTGACGCGGTCGAGGTTCAGGATGCCGATGTAGGCGACGGCCGCGGCGACCTTACGCGCGTAGTCGAACTTGTTGACGCTGCCCCAGTCCATCGACGCCGAGGCGTCCACGATCACGTAGACGCTCAAATCTTCTTCCGCCATGAAGAGCTTCAGGAACAGGCGTTCCAGCCGGGCGAACAGGCTCCAGTCGACGCGGCGCAGGTCATCGCCCTGGGAATAGTTGCGGTAGTCGCTGAACTCGAGCGACTCGCCCTTCTTGCGGCTGCGGCGTTCGCCGCGCAGCTTGCCGGCCAGGATCTTCTTGCTGACGACGCCCAGGGCGCTCAGGCGCGCCATGAACTCCGGCGTCAGCAGCGCGGGGATGCTGGTCTTTTCGTTGGCCGTGCCGGCGCTCACGCCACCTCCTCCATCTCCTTGGGCACCGACTTCAGGATGTCGTCGACGACCTGGTCGGTGGTGACGCCTTCGGCCTCGGCCTCGAAGTTCAGGATGATGCGGTGGCGCAGGGCGGGCTTGGCCACGGCGACGACGTCCTCGAAGCTGGCGTGGTAGCGCCCGTCCAGCAGGCCGCTGATCTTCGCCGCGAGCACGATGGCCTGCGCGCCGCGCGGGCTGGCGCCGAAGCGCACGTACTTGTTGGTGGCCTCGACGGCGAACTCGCCGCCGGGCACGGTCGCGAGGACCAGGCGCACGGCGTAGTCCTGCACGGGCGGGGCGATCAGGGCCTGGCGCACGAACTTGCGCAGTTCGAGCAGGCGCGGCCCGTCGATGACCTTCTCGGCGTGAGCGTGCTCGGACTGCGTGGTGCGGCGCACGATCTCGCCCAGGTCATGGCGGTTGCTGTAGCCGACGTTGAGCTTGAAGAGGAAGCGGTCCAGCTGCGCCTCGGGCAGGGGATAGGTGCCTTCCTGCTCGATCGGGTTCTGCGTGGCGAGCACGAAGAAGGGCTTCTCGAGCTGGTAGATGGTGCGGCCGACGGTGACGGACTGCTCCTGCATCGCTTCCAGCAGCGCCGACTGGGTCTTGGGCGTGGCGCGGTTGATTTCGTCGGCGAGCACGATTTGCGCGAAGACGGGGCCGGGCTGGAACTTCATCTCGCGCTTGCCGTCGGCGGATTCGGTGACGATGTTGGTGCCGATGATGTCGGCGGGCATCAGGTCGGGCGTGAACTGGATGCGCGAGAAGCGCAGGCTGAGCGTCTCGCTGAGCGTGCGGACCAGCATGGTCTTGCCCAGGCCGGGCGCGCCTTCCAGCAGGCAGTTGCCGCCGGCGAAGATGGCGGTCAGCACGCCGTCGACGATGTCTCGGTGGCCGACGATGACCTTGCCGACCTCGTCCTGCAACGTGCGGAAGATGCCGCGGAACTCGTCGGCCTTCTGGGTAACCTCGGTGGAAGTGGCCTGCTGGCTGGTCATGATCGTCTCCTTGTGCTCCCGAATTCGAATTCCCAATCCCTAGTTCTGATCCTTGCGCGCGCGGCGCTTGGCCTTCAGCAGCGCGCGGGTGTAGTCGCTGGCGGCTTCGTCGGCCTCGGTCAGCTTCTTGCCGCCGACGGCCTTGGGCGGCGTGGGCCCGCCGTCCTTGGGCTTCAGGTCCATCTCCTGCGCGGCCTGGCTACGCCCGGCCTGTTCGTAACGGCTCTGCGCCTCGCGGCTCTGGCTGCCGGTGGGCATCAGGGGCGGCGGGGCGGAGCGGTCTTCGACGGTTGAGCGCGCGGCCTCGGCCAGGGCGTCGGCGACCGCCTCTTTCTTGGTGCGCAGGAAGGCGAAGGCGGGCGAGAGGCGGTCGCCCAGCCAGCGCAGCGCGACCAGCGGGTCGAGGTGCAGGCGGCGCACGGCGACGTCGAGGGGGAAGAGGCACAGCGCGGCCAGCAGCAGCGGCCAGAAGATGTCGGTGGGGCTCTGGGCCGGCGGCAGGTTGTGCGTGAACAGGCCGGTCATGCGCGGCTCCCTGGCCAGCTCATCGAGTTCCTTCAGGTTGCTCTGGCCCTCTTTGCCGGCGGCGGTGCCCAGGCGGTTGAGCAGCGCCATGTCGGGGTCGAGGAAGCGGTATTCGGCCGAGTACGGATTGGCCTGCCCGGTGACGATGCTCTGCGGCGCGTTGGGGTTCGAGACGTCCGTCACGGTGACGGTGAAGATGCCCTGCCTGCGCGCGGGAAAGGTGGCTTCGTAGCGCCCGGGCAGCGTCTGGGTGAAGTGCAGCGAGTGGCTGGTGGCGTCGGGGTTTTCGCCGATGCCGGGTTCGGCGGCGGTGCCGATCAGGCTCGCGAAGTTGACGTGCTTGGCGTCCTTGTCGAAGGCCTCGAGGATCACCTTGCCTTCGTCGCCGTTAATGCTGACCTGGATGTTGTGGTTGCTGGGCATGCGCGTGCGGCTGACCCACTGGAAGATGTTGGTCCAGAACTTCCGGTAGGCGCTCCAGCTGATCCAGGCCGGGGCCCAGCGGTTGGTGGCGTCGCTGGTGAAGGCGACGGCCTTGCCCAGCCCGTACTGCCAGCGCGCGAGAATGGGCATCTTCTCGCCCTTCACGCTGGCGTAGAGGTGCAGCTCGGCCTTGTCCTTGATCTGCGTGACGACGAAGGCCTTGACCTCGGGGAAGCCGCTGCCGAACTCGCGCAGGATCTCGCCGGTGGCGCCCAGGCGCACGGGGATGCCGTTCTCGTCGCTGTGGATCAGGCTTTTGCGGACGACGGCGGCCTCCTTGATGAAGATCAGCGGCAGCTTCTTGGCGTCGGTGGCCTGGTAGTAGCGGCCCTTGGTGGCGTTGGCGATGCGCTTCAGTTCGTTCTCGTCGATGGCGCTGTGGGGCGCGATGGTGACGATGGTCATGGAGACGTTGGCATTGCGCGCGGCGGCGACGGTGCCGGCGCTGGGCTTGGACGGGTCGCCGTCGGTGATGATGATCATGTGCTTGGCGCTGACGTTGCTGAGGTTGGCCAGGCCCTGCACGCCCATGGAGACGATGCCGTCCAGGTCGGGCATGTCGCCGGGGTCGCAGCCGTTGATCTGCGCGAACATCCACTGCTTGCGCGCGACGATGGTGGGCTTGAACAGCCAGGTGTTGCCGCCCCAGTTGCCGAAGTACAGGAGCCCCGCGTAGTCCTGGGCGGCGAGCACATTGATGGCGGCCTTGGCGATCTTCTTGCCCCAGGCGTTGCCGTCGCCGAACTCGCAGGTGTGCAGCACGATCACCAGCGCGCCGCTGGGCATGATCTTCTGGTTCTTCAGCTCCATGCTGACCGGCAGCGCGCGCTCGATGGGCGTGTTCAGGTAATCGCCGCCGCCGAAGCTCTGGTCGCCGCCGATCATCACCAGGCCGGCGCCCTGGTCCTTCACGCAAGATTCGATCACCGCCATCTGCTGTTCACCCAGGAAGCCGCGGGCGATGTTCGCCAGCACGATGCAGTCGTAGCGCCGGTATTCTTCGGGGTTCGACGGCAGGCCGGTGCCGCTGCGGATGTCGACCTCGAACTTCTGGCCCTCCAGCGCGCGCCGCACGTGCTCGACCTCGGCGTTGTCGCTGGTCAGGATCAGGATGCGGCTGTCGGTCTCCACGTCGGTGAAGGCGTAGGCCTCGTTGTTCTGCGTCAGCGTGTCGTCGGCGCTGTCGACGGGCTCGACCCAGGCCTTGATCTCGTGCGCGCCGCCGGTCAGCAGCTTCAGGCTCTCGAAGACCACCGCGTTGCGCCGGCCGGGTTCCAGCGTCACCAGCTTCTTCTCGGGGTCGGGCACCACCTTGTCGTTGAGCTTCAGGTGCACCCACGCCTTGGTCGCGACGTTCGAGGTGACGAAGACGCGCGCGTCGAAGGGCTGCTCCCAGCGCAGTTCGTTGGGCACCTTCACCTGGTCGACCAGGATCTCGGGCGACTCGCTGCGCCGCAGCGGCACGAACCAGACGTCCACGCCGTCGAGCTGCAGTTCGCGCAGCGCGGTTTCGGAATCGCCGAGGGTCTGGCGGCCGTCGGTGAAGATGACCAGGCGGCGGCTGGTGTTGCCTTCGAAGGTGCTGCGCGCGCGTTTCAGGGCGGAGGCGATGTCCGTGCCGTCGGCCTCGACCTGGGTCTTGATGTTCTTGGCCTTCGGCGGCAGGAAGGTCTCGCGGGGCGTCTGGTCGGTGGCGGCGCGTTCGCCGAAGACGATCAGGCCGGCCTTGTCGTTGGCCGGCTTGGCGCCCATGGCCTTCTCGACGTAGTCGAGCGCGCGCTGCTGCTCCTGCGGCGGGACGCTCTTGGAAACGTCCAGCGCGAAGAGCACCGTCAGCACGTCGCGTTCGACGACCACCTGCAGTCCGGCCATTGCCAGGGCCAGCAGGACCAGCACCGACGAACGCACCAGGAAGCTGAACCACAGACGCCCGAGCGCCAGGCCCGCCAGCGAACGCCACTGCAGCCCAAGCACGACCGCGTAGACCGCGAAGAAGCCCACCAGGTACTCAGGGAAGCGGAAGTGCAGGCGCCGCGATTCTTCGTCCGCGGTCCTGCTGTAGGTCCAGGCCAGCCAGCCGACGGCGAACACCGTCGCGGCCACCGCGACGAAGGTCATCTCGCGGGCGCGCGGCGCCGGGGCCATGGGCTTCCAGCGCAGGTACAGCGCCGCCGCGGCCACCGTGACGGCCGGCAGCAGCACGACACTCCAGAAGAGCAGCAGATCGAGCATTCGCCCTCTCGAACTCCGGTGCTTCGCAATGCGTAAAACGCCGACGATGCTATTACGTTTTTCCGTCCTCTTCTTTCCCCTTTTGGGGCGTCCGTCAGCGGTTGGGCCGCGCCTCTGCCATGTGGCGCGGCGCGGGTTCCGCGACCTTCAGGATCTGCACGCGGTCGTTGTTGGTGTCGGAGACGAACAGCCGCCCGCGCTCGTCCACTGTCAGGCTCCAGGGCCCGTAGAACTGGCCCGGGCCGGTGCCGGCCTCGCCGATGGTCTTGACGAAGCGCCCGTCGCTCTCGAAGACGCTGACGCGGTGGTTGTTGAACTCGGCGACGTACAGCCGGCCGTCGGGCCCGCAGGCGATGTCGTAGGGGAAGCGCAGCTGGCCGGGCCCGGAACCCAACTCGCCGAAGACGCGGATCACGTTGCCTTCGCTGTCGAAGGTCTGGATGCGGTGGTTGGCTGCGTCTGCGACGTGCACGCGCCCTTCAAGGTCGACGGCCACGCCGCTGGGCCGGCGGAACTTGCCGGGTTCGTCGCCGAAGCCGCCCCAGGCCTTGATCCAGGTGCCGTCGAGCTTGAACTTCTGGATCCGGTCGTTGTCGCCGCCGTACTCGGCGACGTACGCGACGCCGGCGTGCACGTCGACGTCGCAGGCCAGCGGATGCACGAACTCGGCGGGGCCCATGCCCGTCTTGCCCCACTGCTTGACGATCGCGCCAGCGACGGTCATCTCCAGCACGCGCCCGTAGTGCGTGTCGCAGACCAGCAGGTTGCCGCCGGGCAGCGCGTGGATGCTCTTGGGGTTGCCCAGGTCGTGCTGCGCCATCGACCAGACGTCCAGCGCGCGACCCTGCGCGTCGAAGTGCTGCACGCGCGCCTTGCGGTCGACGACCACGAACGAGCCGTCGGCCAGCGCCGTCACGCCGCGCGGCTGGTGGAAGGCGCCCAGTTCCAGCCCCGCGCTGCCGACGATCTTCCAGGGGTTGCCCTTCGCGTCCCGAACTTCGACGGCCGCCGGCTGCGCCGTTGCGCCGGGGGCCGGCGCCTGCGGCCCGGGCGCGGCCGGCAGGTGATCGCCGCGGCCGCCGGCGAAGAGCAGCACCGCGGCCAGCGCGGCCAGCGCCGCGAGCACGGCGAGGGGCCTGAAGAGCGCGGCGCCCTTCATCGGCCCGCCTCGCGGCCCGTGCCGCCGGTGCCGGTGGGGAAGACGCCGGAATCGCGCGAGCCGCCCGCGTCGAGGATGCGCCCTTCGCGCAGGGGCAGGACGCGTTCGCACAGCGCGCGCAGTTCGCGTTCGCCGTGGCTGACCAGCAGGGTCGTCAGGCGCCGCTCGCGCTGCACGCGGCCCAGGGCCTCGATCACGCGTTCCTTTAGCTGCCCGTCCAGCCCGGCGAAGGGTTCGTCGAGCAGCAGCAGCCGGACCTCGCCGGCCAGCGCGCGCGCGATCGCCAGCAGGTGGCGCTCGCCGCCCGACAATTGCGCGGGCCTGCGGAGCAGCAGGTCCTGAAGGTGGCAGAGCTGGATCGTCTCGGCCTTTCGGATCACGCGCTCCTTGCGGCCCAGCGGAGCGGCGGCGAGCACGTAATCGAGGTGGCTCTCGACGGTCAGGTGCGGCCACAGGCCCAGGTGCTGGAAGACGAAGCCGATGCGGCGTTCGCTGGGCGCGACATTTTGCTTGGGGCTCGAGACGAGGCGGTCGTCGAGGTGCACTTCGCCGTGGTCGGGGCGTTCCAGCCCGGCGATGATGCGCAGCAGCGTCGTCTTGCCGCTGCCGGTTACGCCTTGGATGCCCACGCACGCGCCGGCGTTCACGCGGAACGAGACCCCGCGAAGCACGGCCGTGCCACCGTCCGACGAAAGCGTCTTGGAGAGATTGGCGACCTCGAGGCGGCTCACGGCGAACCTCCCCAACCGAGTTTCGCGCCCAGGGCCGCGGCGCGGCCGCCGGCGAGTTTCAGCACCAGCCCCGTCCCCAGCAACGCCAGGAACGCCGCGGCGCCGAGCATCAGGCACAGCCCGAAGACTTCCTGAATATAGCCGTTGTGCTGCTGATTAAAAAGCCAAACCGTCGCGGGCCAGATTCCGGGCGGCGCGAGGTGATGCGCGAGGATCAGCTCGCCCAACACCAGCACGAAGACCAGTGCCGCCGCCGCCAGCAGGTGCCGCCAGACCAGCGGCAGCGCGATGCCCAGGCCCCGCGAGGCCGCGCCGTGCCCCGACAACTCGGCGGACTCCAGCAGGCTGGGGTCGAGCCCGCGCAGGCCTTCCTCGGCCAGGCGCAGCGGAAGGTATACGAAACGCACGAGGTAGCCGAGCATCAACAGCCCCGCCGCGGGCGTGAGGACCTCCAGCGCTTCGCCGGCCGCGCCCGCGTCGTCCACGAACGAGTCCGCGAAGAGGCCAAAGCTGCGCAGGCCGCCCGCCAGCAGTGCGCCCGGCACGACCAAGAGGAGCAGCCCCGCGCCGCGCAGCGGCCATGCGCTCGTCTGCGGCCACAGGATCACGCGCAGCGCGCCCAGCAACGTGGCCAGCACCGCCGCCGCCGTCGCCAGGCGCAGGCTGTCGGCCAGCGGCGCGAAGCCGGCATCGAAGCCGCGCATCAGTCCGGCCGCCGCGTCGGCGTTCGTGGGACGCAGCCCGAAGGCGCCCGCCGCGCAGCCAATCAAAGGAGCCAGGAAGCCCAGCGCCAAGCCCGCCGCCAGCACCGCCAGGCCCCAGCGGCCGCCGCGCCCGCCGGCCAGGGAAGGGGCCGTGGAGACGTCCGCGCCGGGCGTGGCGTTTTCCGTGCGCCAGGCGTGGCGCCGCACCAGGCCGGCCAGCGCCGCCGTCAGCAGCGTGAGCCCCAGGAACGGCAGCGCCGCGTACGCCGCGGCGGCGAGCTTGCTGACGGCCAGCTGGTCGTGCACAGCGATGCCGCTGGTGCGCACCAACAATAAGGAGGAGACGGTGAAGTCGGAACTGGCGAGCAGAAACGCGAGCAGCGTGCCTGCGGCGACCTCGCCCAGCGCCATCGGCAGGGCCACGCGGAAGAAGGCCTTCGCGCGCGAGCCCGCCAGCAGCGCCGCGCCGTAGGCTTCGCCGCGCGCCACCGCGAACGCGGGCCAGGCTTCGAACGCCACCACCGGCCACAGGCCCAGCCCCAGCACCAGCGCCACGCCCGGAACCGAGAAGAGCGGCGTGCCCGATTCGAGGCCCGGAAGGCGGAAGGCCGAACGCACGTCGGCCGGCGCCGTCCAGTGGAGCCAGCCACTGACCGCCGCCGATGGAGCCAGCGCAAGCGGGAGCACGCAGAGCACCGGCCAGAAGAGGCTGCGCGGGCGCGACGAGAGGAACCAGGCCGCGGGTACGCCGATCAGGAGCGCGATAAAAGCTGCGCCCAGGCCCACCCAGCCGCTGTTGGCCAACGCCGCGAACTGCGCGCGGGCTTCGCCGCCGCCGAACGCGTCGTCAAACGTCCCGGCGCCGAAGAAGGGCCAGGCCAGGAGGGACAGACCGGTCAGGGCCAGGAGCACCTGCACGACCAGACCGGCTCGGCTCGGCTGCCGCATGTCGCCTCCGGAAGGCAGCCGATTCCCGCACCGGCCGCATTGGGTACACCATAGCCTATATTACGCCAAACAGACGGGGCCTTTCCCGCTATTCGGCCCGCCGCGGAATATACGTGCGGAAGGTGCCGCCGGAGGGGCGGTATTGCACCGCTTTTACGAGGCCGGGGGCGCGGCTACTTGGACTTGGTGGTGGTGGTCTGGATGTCGCCGAACCACTTCAGGGCCGCGGCATCGTCGGGCAGGAGTTTCAGGTCGCGGTCGAAGCCCAGCATCTGCACGACCTTCTGGGTGGCCTGGGGCAGCTGGGTGACGGCCAGGCGGCCGCCGATCTTGCGCAATTCGTCGGTGTACTTCAGGAACAGGCCCAGGCCGGTGGAGTTGATGTACTCGAGCTTCGAGCAGTCCAGGATGATGTTCTTGGCGCCCTTCTGGACGAGCTTTCCGAGCACCTGCTCGAACTGGGTCAGCGTGGAGGCGTCCACGTAGCCGACGATCTCGTTCTTGGTCGCCATCACGCCGCTGGTGGACTTGATGACCTTAATGCGGAATTCGATCGCCACGCTGCCGTTCCTCGCGGTCTGCGCCCCGTTGCGGATCCGTCACCTGGAAACACTATACCATGTACCCGCCCCGCGGCCGGGTCAATGGGTAATTCCCTTTACTTAAACGCGACCGGCTTGCGGGTCTTCACCGATTTCAGCTCGGCCTGGCACAGCGCGACACTCTCGGCCGCGTCCGCCGGCGTGGTGATGGCGGGGCGCCTGCCCGAAGCGATGCAGTCGAGGTAGTAGTCGATCTCGTCGGCCCAGCCGTTGGACGCGCGGCAGCTGACGGTCTCGGCTTCCTTCGCGCCTTTCTTGTGCAGCAGCAGGACCTTGCCCGCGCGGCCCAGGTCGAAGTCGGCGGTGGCGTTCTCGAAGACGACCGTGTAGCGCATCGTGAAGCCGTAGGTCGGATCGGCATTCCAGCCGCCTTCGGCCGTGACGAGCAGGCTCTTGTTGGCGTACAGGTACTGCGTGACGATGTGGTCGATGCCACCCTTGGTGGCCTTGCCGCCGTTGCCGGTGCTGAAGACGGCCTTGGGTTCGCCGAAGACGTAGCGGATGTAGTCGCTGTCGTGGATGTGGAGGTCGAAGAGCGCCGAGCCGCTCTTCTTGGGCTGCAGGATCCAGTTCTCCCAGGTCCAGGTCGGCGTCGAGGCGAAGCGGCGGAAGACCGCGCTGTGCACCTTGCCGTAGCGCTTGGACTTCACGGCCTCCTTCAGCCACTCCCACTCGGGCCAGAAGCGCATGCACTGCGCGACCATCAGGAAGCCCTTGGCCTTCTTGGCCGCGTTCACGACGGCCTGCGCTTCCTTTACGTCCGTCGAGAGGGGCTTCTCGCAGAGCACGTGCTTGCCGGCGGCCAGCGCGTCGACGGTGTGCTTTGCGTGCAGGTACGTCGGCAGGCAGATGTCCACCAGGTCGACGTTCGGATCGTTGAAGAGGTCCTGCGGCGTCTTGTGCGAGCGCAGGCTCTTGGGGTCGAACGCCTTGCCGAAGGCGTCGCCCAGGTTGCCGCCGCCGCCGGCCCAGTCGCCGGCCGCCTTCTTGGGATCCTGGTCGCAGAAGGCGACGAGCTGCGCCTTGCCGTTCTTCAGGTGGATGTCCACATGGGTCTTGCCCATGAATCCGATGCCGACGACGCCGACGCGAACAGGCATGAGGTGATCTCCTTAGCGTTTCCTTGTCTGTCTGAAACGGAAAACAGCAAACGGCAAGAGCCAAACAAACAGCAAACTGAAAAACTGAAAACAGCTACCGTCCCTTACGACCCCGATCTGTTAAGCATGGCGCTGAGAATGTTGGTTAGCTCCTTAGCTTCCTGAATCAAAGCTTCCCGTTCTTTTTCCCTCTGCTTGTCTTCGCCCGTTTCCAGGAGGCGTAGCCAGTACCTGCACTCCTTAGCTTCCCTTTTTGCTGATCTTCAATCGCAATCGAAAGTCTTTTTTGCCCAGGCCTTCGTTCGCCTCGATGTAGTTCGCGCCCACCGACCCCGACGCGCGAACGAGCTGCTTCGCGTCTTCGGTATTGCAGAGGGTCCTGGGCAGCTTCTTTACGAACCCTCGGACGCTTTTGGCAAACTCGAACGTTCGCTCCTCTAGGTCGAACTTTCGTTTCGGATCCGGCATGAAGTTTCGCGTCTCGCAGTCTGACGTCTTCCTGTGGGAGGCCGTTTTGCTGTTTGCCGTTTATCCGTTTGTTTGGTTCTTGCCGTTTTCCGTTTGCTGTTTTCTGTCCATCTATCGTCCCAGGACTTTATCCATGTCCGCGCTGACGCGCTCCACCAGGCCCGGGCCGGGCGGGAGCATCTCGCCGGTGACGTAGCCGTTGTAGCCGACCTTCTTCAGGGCCTTGACGATCGCGGTCCAGTCCAGGTCTCCGGCGCCGATGTCGCAGAAGCTGTACGCGCCGGCCCACGCGCTTCCGCGGGCGATCTTGCGGCAGCCGTCGGCGATCGCGCCTTCCTCGCCGCTCTCGCCTCCGCCGTAGAACTTGAACTTGAAGTCCTTGAAGTGCACGCGGCCGATGCGCTTCTTGCCCAGGATCTGGATCCAGTCCTCGGCGAAGCCCGTCAGGCGCACGTTGCCGACGTCGAAGTAGCTCTTCACGAACTTGCTCTTGAATCCGTCGATGAAGTCGCGGTACTCGATGGGACTGAGCAGGAACTTGTTCCAGACGTTCTCGATGCAGAGGTTGACCTTGGTCTTTTCGGCGGTCTTGACGCACTTGCGGACGCTTTCCTTGGCGCGCTTGAGGCACTCCAGGTACGGGATGCGCTCGCAGTTCGGGTCGAAGAAGATGTCCACCGCGCCGGGGATGACCAGGATCGCGTCGGTGCCCAGCCAGCGCGCGATGTGGCACATCTTCTGGGTGACCTCGACGGCTTCCTTGCGCACGGCGGCGCTGTTGGCCGTCATCGACTTGCCCCAATACAGGCCCGTGGCCACCGAGCTGATCTCGACGCCCAGGCTCTTGGCTTCCTTGGCGATGTCGGCGCAGGTCTTCTCGTCGGCGTCCAGCGTCAGCGCGCCGCCGGGGACGGCCAGCTCCACCGAGTCGAACTTCGCGGCCTTGGCCTGCTTCAGGACGTCGGAGATGTTCGCGGTGCCGGCCAGACCGTCCGGAAACGACCAGTAGGTGAGCCCTTTTTTCAGTGCCATGGCGCGCGCCTCCCTCTTTCTTGGGCGGGTTCGATGGAATCGGATCGGTTGTGAAGCGACGCCCGAATTGTAGGAAGGGCTGCAAGGGCCGCAAGACGAGATTTTTCGGCGGGCCGGAGCGGGTTCCGCTACCAGCTGATCTTCTCGAAGACTTTCTGCAGGCGCTTGGCCTTCTGCGGGTTGACGCTGCGCACGAAGGCGATGCGCCCCAGGAGATGCTCGCGGAAGTTGTCGTGCTTGCCGTGGTTCTGGCCGGCGGGGCCCTTTTTCGCGCAGTTGTGCAGGATCGCCTTCAGGCGCTCGAAGGCGGGGCGCGGCACGTTGGGCTTCTCGTTGACGGTCAGGCCGGTCACCTGCTGGCGGTTGCCGCGGCGGATCACGCGCTTCTTGCGCTTGTGCCACGTGAAGCGTTCGTTGCGCACGATCGAACGCGCCCAGCGGATCAGGCCGTCCATGCGCCCGTCCTTCATCAGTTCCGCGCCGCCGCTGAAGGTCAGGTCGTCGGCGTAGCGCGTGTAGGTTGCGCCGAGTTTCTTCGCCAGGCCGTTCAGCCGCACGTCCAGGGCCCACGCCGCGAGGTTCGCCAGCGCGGGCGAGGTCGGCGCGCCCTGCGGCAGGTGCCGGCGCTTGTGCGCTTCCAGCAGCGCGCGCGGATCGCCGCGCGGGGCCTGCAAGGCCCACGGCACGGCGTTGGTGCACAGCCGCGCCAGCCAGCGCGCGACCTCGCGGTTGTAGCCCAGCGCGCGGAAGATCGCCGCGACGCGCTTGTACGTCACCCGCGGGTAGAAGTCCTGCAGGTCGACCTTCAGGATCACGTACTTGCCGGCGTGCTGGGCCGCGTTCGTCGCGATCGAGCGCCCCTTCGCGAAGCCGTGCGCGCAGCGGTGCGGCGGGACCTTGTCGAGCAGTTCGCGCAGGATGCGCTCCTGGATGTGCTTCAGCATCGGCTTGGGCGCTTCGATCAGGCGGTGGCCGCGCCCCGAGTTCTTCTTCACCCACACGTAGCGGTAGTGCTGCTTCTTGGAAGCCTTCTCGGCGCGGTTGGCGCCGTGGTAGTCGCTGAGCCAGCAGAGCGTCTTGAGGGGGATCTTCAGCCAGCGCGCGAGGTCCTCGGGCGTCTCGAAGCCCGGCAGGCCGTAGCGCGCGAGTTTCGAATACGATCCGCCTGCTCGCGCGTCGATGTACTGCTTGCCGGCGGTGCGCGCCGCGGCATAGGGCTTGTAGGGCGTGCTGCGCGGGGCCTCGGGCGGTGCGGGCTTGTGGCTGGAAGGTGCGCGCAGGCCTTTCAGCGGCGCGGTGCCCTCGCCGCTGGCCTTGCGGCGCCCGCGGCGTTTGCGCTTCTTTTTCTTGGCCGAGGCGCCGGTTCGTTCGGCGGCGAACCGTGGGTCGACCTTGGGCGGAGCCTGGCCCGTGCCGTGTGGTGACGTGTCCGCGCCGAAGCGCGAGGCTTCGACGGGGCGCTTGACCTTCTCGGCGTTGCCGAGCACCAGGCGCTTGAGGAGGTCGAAGAGGCCCATGGCCGCCCGCCGAACGCTCGTCGAAGATATCTAACCAATGGGCGCGGCGCCGGGGAGCATCAACCTGACCTGTCCTGCACCGGCACGTGGATTCGCACACGCATCCACGGTGTTTCGGGGCCGTTGGTACAACGGCCCCGAAACACCGTAGGATGCGCCAAGCGCAATCCAGGTGCCGGTGCCGCCAACGGATGAGCCCCGTGTGTCCGCCCGCGGGGTAGCCCCGCGGCTTCCGCTTTCGCGGAATCGCTTGACCTGCCCCGGCGCCGGGCGCCCAAGGCCCTCATAACAAATGAATGCGAGCGCGTAAATAGGGAAGAACCGCGGATCCGCTACAGCTTCGTCTGCTTGGCGCGGCCGGTCTTGCCGGTCGTCGCGGTGTACAGCACGTCGCGGTCCTGCCCGTAGGCCGCGCCGCCGATCTCGACGATCACCGTCACCGTGCGCGGGGCGTCCTTGAAGTCGCCGTCGGTGAGGCCGGCGGCGTCCCACGTGGCGGCGTAGTCGCCTTTCGCGAACTTGGCGGTGAAGGTCCAGCCGAGTTTCTTGCTGAGTTTCAGGCGCACGGTGCCGTCGAGCGTCTTCGCCTTGCCCTTCTCGTCCAGTGTCCAGGTTTTGCGCTCGCCGGCGATCTCGACGCTGACCTGCGCGTTGGCCGCGTCGAAGGCGGTGTCGAGTTCGGTCAGGCGGCCCTTCGCCGAACATGCGTCGTTCAGCGGCTTGCCGAAGTTCAGCTTCAGCGCGACCTTGTCGGCGGCCAGCGCCCCGATGGTGTCGGCGACGGTCACGTTGAGCGTCTCGACGACGTCGTTTGTCCCGTCGCCGACGGTCAGCGTGACGAGGTAGTTGCCGGCCGCGGCGAAGGCGTACAGGGGCGAGGCGCCCGAGCCGTTGCCGCCGTCGCCGAAGTCCCAGTCGTAGGTCAGCGTGGCGTCTTCGGGATCGCTGGCCGCGACGGAGAACGCGACGAATGCGCCGGTCGCGGCGGGGTTGGGCGTGGCGCTAGGGCCGCTCTCGATCACCGGCGGCTCGTTGGGCGGCACGCCGCCGAACTCGAACGCGCCCGCGTCGTAGGCCGTGCCGGCCGGGCGGCCGTTGCCTTCGCGGTCCAGGGTGGGCGCGGACTTCGAATTGAACGTGGCTGAGCCGAGGTCGATCGCCGCGGCGCCGCTCTTGAGATGATAGTCACTGCCGCCCACGAAGAGGCTGGCGGAGGTTGCGGTGACGCTGTTGGCGTCGAAGCCCCGCGCCTGCCATTCGGCGAAAGTGTCGTAGGTGCTGTCGTCGTCTACGGTCGCGACGCTGGTGTTGGTGGTCAGCACGTTGCGGTCGCACTTCAGGCCGGTCAGATTGCCGGTGCCCAGCATGTGGATGCTGCCGCGCGCCGTGTTCAAGTTCAGCAGGATGTTGTTGAAGACGGTGGTGTTGGACGCGCCGTCGTGGATCTGCAGCGCCCAGCGCCCTGTCGAGGAGATTTCCACGGTGTTGTTGACGACAGTGTTGCCGGTGGAAGGTCCGCCGCCGTCGATCTGGTACAGGCTGATGCCGGCGGCCTTCGCGTCGTAGAGCACGTTGTTGCGGATCACGCTGTCCTGCACGCCGTCGCAGTTGATGCCGCTGCCGCCGCCGGTGCCGTTCGAGTAGATCACGTTGTCCTCGACCAGCGCGTTCGAGATGATCCCGTCGCCCGGCGGCGTGAAGATGTCGCCGTTCATGTGCAGGCCGTTGGCGAAGTTGTCGTGCAGGATGTTGCCGCGCACGGTGGGGCGGTCGCCGCTGTTGCTGACGTAGATGCCGTGTTCGTCGATGCTGCCGTAGCATTCGTTGTACTCGATCAGCAGGTCGTCGCAGTGCCCGGTGAAGATGCCCCAGCGGCCGTTGTCGCCGTAGGTCCCGTTGCGGACGGTCACGAAGCTGCAACTCTGCAGGCGCACCGCCGCGCGGCGGGCGTCGAAGCTCTTGAATCCGTCCAGGGTCACGTACGAACAGTTGTCGAGATACACGGTGTCGTTGTGCCCGCGGTCAGCCAATGGCGTGGGCATGATCTCCGCGTTGTCCGTGTCCGCGATGATGATCAGCGGATTGGCTTCGGTGCCGGCGAAGTCGAAGAGGTCGAAGCCCTTGTACTGACCGTCGCCGGCGTGGATGGTGTCGCCGGGCGCCGCGGACTCCAGCGCCTTGCGGATCTCGCGGAAGGGCGAACCCGACAGGCCGGTGTTGGTGGTGTCGCTGCCGAGTCCGTCGACGTACCACTCGGTGGCCGCCGCGCGCCCAGCGGCAAGCACCGCAGTACCCAGGTAAAGCGCGGTCCACACCGCCACGCGAGCATGGCTTCGGCGCATAAGGATTCCTATACGTACTCTTAGCTAGGGTGCCCACCTAAAGGTACGCGGTGGGGGCGGGGGACCGCAACTTAATAAAGGAGGCATTGCGTCGCTTATGGCGCCTTCTCAGGCTGCACGTGTGCATTGGCGCCGGCCGGGCCCGCCCTTTCGCACGGCCAGAGGTGTCGCGCCAGCAGCCTCGCGGGCAGGACGGCATCCAACCCGTTCCACGCGCCAGCGGGCCGGCCGGCCTTTTCCGCAGTGCATTCGTGGGCGCGCCGCGCCGCCGCCTCGACCAGCGCCGCGAAGCGCCGTTCGGCCTCCGCGCGCAGCCCCGCCGCGCGCAGCGCGGCGTCGGCCTCCGCGATGCGACGCACGACCGGCAATCGCGCGACCAACTCGGGATCGCGCGGATCGCCGGTGGCCTCGCGGAAGTTCGACGCGTACAGCGCGCGCAATTCGTCAGGCAGCGCCATTGCCAGGCATTCCAGGTCCAGAACGTAGCGTTCAAAAACCGCGCGCAGCGCGGGGTCCTCGGCGAAGCGGGCCGAAGCGAGCAGGTGGACCGAGGCCAAGTCGTCGCGGAATTCCGACCGCAGTCGCACCTCGTTCCCGCGGCCTTCAGTGCGGCAGACGAAGCAGCGCAGTTCGGTGCGGACCTCGGGGCGGGGCAGCGCGCCGCAGGCTTCGGTGTCGCGGCCCAGGTGCACCAACCCCTTGCTGTAGAGGCGTGCCAGCGCGCGGTAGTGCGCGGCCTTTGGAACTCGAGGTTTCGGTGCGGGGCCGTGGATGAAGAGTTGCGGCAGGACAAACGCGCCGGCGTGGCGCTGCAAGTCTGCGCCCAGCGAGATATGCAGCCCGGCGTCCACCGGCGAATCCAGCAGGCCCAGTTCGCGCAGCAGCACGATGCCCGCGGCCAGCGCGTGCCACGTGGCGCACGGGCGGAATGAGGCCTCCAGCAGGCCCGCGTACTCGGGGCGGCGCGGCGATGGGATCCCGAGGTGCCGCAGCGCCTGCTTCCACGCCTGCAGCGGGCGCTCCGGATCGAGCGCGACTTGAAGCTCGCAGCCGATGGCGGGCGCGCCCGGGATCCGGCGTGCTTCAACCTCGATCAACGCCGCCGCGACGTCCGAATAGCCGACGTAATGAGCCAGACGCGCGACGCCCTGCGCACCGGGCGAGAGCCGCGGGTCGGGTGCCGGGAGCGCTTGGTCGGCGAGGACCGCGAAGCGCGCGAGCGGGAAGTCGGATGCTTTCAGCACCGGCCAGCGCGCCGGGCTGCGCGGCAGGCCCGCGGGCGCATGGCCGCTGGCCAGCGCCATCGCCTTGGCCTGGATCCAGCCCAGGGCCTCGGCGCGGCGTTCTTCGTCGATCTCCAGGGCCGCGCGCGCGTGGTCGACCAGGAACGGCCCCAACTCGGCTTCGGGCAGCCGCCAGGCTCGGGCGCGCGCCGCCGGTTCGTCGAGGAAGCGCCGCCGCACGAAGGCCGCCGGCGCGTGAGCGCAGGCCAGCACGCGCACGTTGGCGTGCAGGCGTAAGGCGAAGGCCTGTTGGTTGCGCCGCACGTACAGGTTCGCGGCATCGCAGTCGCGCAGCGCGGCCAGGAAGAGCGCGCGCTCCAGCGGATCGTCCGGTCGGAACGCCGGTTCCAGGCGCGCGCCGGGATCGACGGCCAGCGGCAGCAGCACCTGACGAAGCGCGGCCATCCGCTTCGCGGTCGCCGGGTCCTGCACGCGCTTGGCGAGTTCGGGGCTGACGAACCAGAAGCCGCCGCCCAATAGCGAGGCTTCGGCCTCCCCCGCGCCCTCGTCCGCGTAGCCGAAGCGCGCCATCAACGCGAGCGCGCTCTCGGGGTCGCGGCGGTAGCGCGCCGAGAGCCACCATGGGTTGAGGAGGAAGCCCAGGCAGGGCGGGAGTTCTTCGCCGCGCGCCGCGCAGAAGGCCAGCAGCGGTTCGATCAAGGCCGCCTCGCCGGTCATGCAGAGCAACTCGATGGCTCGGTGGCCGTCGCGTTCCAGCAGCGCGGGCAAGCGTTCGTGGAACTCAGGCAGGCGCAGCGCCACCGTGCGCGCGGCCGCCTGCCGCACCGCCGCGACGGGGTGCGCCAGGTTCGCGGCCACCGCTTTCTGGAAGCGCGCGATCAGTTCCTGTGGCAAGTGCGCAACCAGGCCCAGCATCGCCGCGCGGACTTCGGGCAATCCGGCCATCGCATCGAGCGCCCGCGAAGCGAACGGCCCTTCGTTGAGGTGCGTGCGCAGGAAGCGCAGCAGCAGGCGCTTCATCGGGACGCTCTGCGTCGGCAGTAGATCCCAGAAGGTCTCTCGCGTCAGCACCCGCGCCAAACCGCGCACCAGCGGCACGGGAACGTTCAGGCGGAAGTGCGCGTCGACGTGGGCCTGCAGCGTCTCGTTCATGCGCCGGACCTCTTCCCGCGCCGTGCACGTGTGCACCGGAGCCGAGGCCTCCGGTCCTCCAGTACCGCTTCCACATTCAACACGCGAGCGGCGCGATGGGGTTCAGGCTTTTCGGGAAATTCAGGTAAAGTGCGTTTGCAAAAATAATGATAATGCGTTATCAATATCAGCAGGAGCGCTCCGGAGCGCGCCCCCCGACCGCCGAAGAGGGAATTCCGATGCGAAGCCTTGCCGTTCTGCTGAGTTCGCTGCTGCTGGCCGGTTCCGCTATCGCTGAGGAGCATGGCGACCACGAGGACCACGGTGAACACGGTGGCCACGATCGCCACGCGCCGCACGAAGAGCAGCGCCCCGGGGCCCAACGGCCCGCCGAGCCGGGCGACCCGCACGCCGGGCACGGGCATCCGCACGGCCTTCACTTCGCGCATCCCAATCTGCTCGAATCGCCCACGCCCGACCGCATGCTGCGCCTGGACTATGCGCACGTCCGGGAGGGCGGCGGCGAAGCCCGCGCGCACGCCGACGACTTCGGGCTGACGGTGGAGTACGCCTTCGAGCGCTGGATGGGCCTGGAACTGGTCCTGCCTTACCGGTACTCCGATCCGGACCGGGGGCCGACCGTGGCCAGCCTCGACGACCTGGAACTTGGGCTGAAGTTCGCGAGCTTCGCGTTCGAGGACCGCGGCATCGTCTGGGGCGGCGGTGTGGAGCTGGCGGTGCCCACCGGCGACGACGAAAAGGGCATCGGCAGCAGCCGGATCTGCCGCGCCGAGCCCTTCGTGGACCTGGGTTTCCGGGCCGGCCGGTTCGAACTGGTCGCGCTGGGCAAGCTGGGCGTGCAGCTCAACCGGGAGGCCCACGAACCGAGGGAACTCGAGGCCGAATACGGCGTCTCGCTGCTTTACCACGTTCATCCGAAGGTGGCCGGACTGCTGGAGCTCACCGGCGAGTCGGCGCTGACGGGCGCTGAGCGCGGCCATACCGTGCTGCTTCTGGCGCCGGGCGTGAAGCTGCGGCCGGGCGGAGCGGGCTCGGCCTTCGAGATCGGCCTTCACGCGACGATGCCGGCTTCCGGCCGCCGCGACCGGTCCTGGGGCGCGGGCCTGTCCCTGTTCTGGCACTTCTGAAGCTGGCCGGAGCGCCCCGGAATCTCCTGAACCTTGCTCGAGCACCTGCGTTCCATCGGGCGGGAGACGGTGTCCCGCCGGAGGAACGTATGCCCGCTCGCTCCGCTGTGATCCTGGTTTGCGGCCTGTTGGTCCCGGCCTGCGGTGCGGCGGAGAACGCGCAGACGCCAACGCCTCAAGCGGAACCCGAGAAACTCGTCGAGCAACTGGGCAGCGAGGAATACTACGAGCGGCAGGACGCTTACGCGCGCCTGCGCGACCTGGGCCTGGCCGCGGGCCCGGCGCTGCGCGCGCACCGCGACGATCCGGACCTTGAGGTCCAGACCCGCGCGCGCCTGCTGCTGGACAGCCCGTACCTCGACGAGGCCCAGGTCGCCTTCTACGAATTCCTGCGCACGGAGATCGGCCCGGTGATGGGCGCGAAGAGCTTCGGTCCGGGGGCGCGCAAACAGGGCGCCTTCGAGGGCAAGCCCTTCGATCCGGCGCCCGCCAAGGACGAAAACGGCGAAGAGATCGCGATGGATCCCACGTTGGAGTGGCTTGCGCGCAACCAGGAGGCCGACGGGCACTGGGATTCGGTGAAGTTCGGCGCGCAGTGCGAAGCCGACCTCGAACAGACTTCCATCGCGTTGCTGTGTTTTCTGTCGGTGGGCCACACGGAGAAGATCGGCCGGTACAAGGAGAACGTACGGCGGGCCATAGCCTGGTTATCCGGCCGCATGAACGAGGAGGGCGTATTTCTCGATGCCAAGAGCGCCGTCGTGCCGGGCCACGCGCAGGCCATGGCGACGGTTGTGCTGTGCGAGGCGGCCTGCATGGGGCGGGTTCAAACAACCCGAGCGGCAGCCGGAAGGGCCGCAGGGCAAATGATTGTAGGGCAGAGCGAGCGCCGCCGGAAGTTGGACGGTTGGGGCAAGACGCCGCGTTCGAGCCGGCCGGACCTGTTCACGACGGCATGGTTTGTCCTGGCCCTGAAGTCGGCGCATGTGGGAAACCTGCTCGATACCGAGTTCATTCAATTGTCCAGCGAGGGCGCCAACCGCTTCCTAGACCAGATCGACGATCCCAAGGCACATGCCTTCCGGCACGCGGCGGGCGCGGCGCTCTCGCCGCAGGCCACGGTGCTGGGCGTGTTGGCGCGCTTCATGGCGGGCTGCCGCGATGATGAGGCCACCCGATTCGCCTACCTGCGTCCGGTATGCGGCTTCATGGCTCGTGCCATGATGCCCGGTGAGAACCAGGAAGGTCTAATGTTGATCCCAGCGACACTGGCCGCCTTTCCTTGCACCGAGGTATGGATGGCGTTCGATCAGGAAAAGGCCCGGACGCTTCAGCCGGGCCGGGTCAAGGCCGGCCCAGGCGCGGGTAGTTGGGCGCCCTGCGGCGTATGGTCGGGCATGGGCCGGGTGGGAAGTACGGAGTGCTGTTATTACCCGCTCACGGTTTACTGGCGCGGCTATAGGTCGATTTCACGATAAAGCGAGGTCGCGTTGCATCTGCCGGCCTGTCGTTCAGCGGCGGCCCTGCTTGCGGCGCTTGCGTTCGGCCTTGCGGCGCTTCTTGATTTCCTTGCGGTCCTTGGCCGAGAGCACGCGTCCCTTGTTGCCCATGCCGGCGCCGGGGACCATCCGGTCGACGAACTTGGCGGCCTTGCCGAAGCCGCTGAGGTGCTTGGTGACTTCCTCGAACTGCTTCAGCAGCCGCGAGACGTCGGTCTCGCTGCAGCCGGCGCCGCTGGCAATGCGCTTCTTGCGGCTGGTGCCGATCACGGCGGGGTTGCGGCGTTCCTCGGGCGTCATCGAGCAGATGATCGCCTCGACGGTGCCGAACTGTTCGTCGCTGGCGTCGAGGTCCTTCAGCCCGGCGAAGCCGGGGATCATGGCCATCAGGTCCTTCATCGAGCCCATCTTCTTGACCGCGCGCAGCTGGGTGAGGAAGTCCTCCAGCGTGAGGCGGTCCTTGAGCATCTTGTCCTGGAACTGCGCGGCCTGCTCCTGGTCCATGACGGCCTGGGCTTTTTCGACCAGGCTGACGACGTCTCCCATGCCCAGGATGCGCGTGACCATGCGCTCGGGGTGGAATTCCTCCAGGCGGTCCAGCTTCTCGCCGACGCCGGCGAACTTGATGGGCTTGCCGGTGACGTGCCGCACGGACAGGGCCGCGCCGCCGCGGGCGTCGCCGTCGAGCTTGGTCAGCACCACGCCGCTGATGGGCAGCCGCGCGTCGAACTCCTTGGCGCTGTTGACGGCGTCCTGGCCGACCATGGCGTCGACGACCAGCAGCACTTCGTGGGGCTGCGTGGCCTTCTGGACGTGCTCGAGTTCGGTCATCAGGGCGTCGTCGATGTGCAGGCGCCCGGCGGTGTCCAGCAGCACGACGTCGCGGCCGTTCTGCTTGGCGAACTCGAGCGCATTCCGGCAGAGATCCGGCGGCGCGATACCCATCTCGCTGTAGACCGGCACGTCGATGTGGTCGCCCAGGACTTTCAGCTGCTCGATGGCGGCGGGGCGCTGCAGGTCGGCGGCGACCATCATCGGGCGGCGGCCCTTGGCCTTCAGGCGGAAGGCGAGCTTGCCGGTGGCGGTCGTCTTGCCGGCGCCCTGGAGGCCGGCCATCATGATCACGGTGGGTCCGTTGGCGTTGAAGTTGATCGAGCTGTCGCTGGCGCCCATCAGGCCCAGCAGTTCGTCGTGGACGATCTTCACCAGCATCTGCTCGGGCTCGACACTGCCCAGCACGTCCTGCCCGACGGCCTTGGGGCCGACCTTGTCCATGAACTCGCGCACCACCGGCAGCGCGACGTCGGCTTCCAGCAGCGCCATGCGGACCGTGCGCAGGCCGTCCTTGACGTCCTGCTCGGTGAGTTTGCGGCCCTTGCCGCGGACCTTGGTGAAGAAGCCCGTCAGGGATTCGCGCAGCGTGTCGAACATGGGTCCTCGCCTGCCGTCGTTCCGGGATGAAGCAAAGCTCAAGACGTTACTCGATGCCGCGCGGCTTTGCACGGCAAGCGCGGAGATTGCACCGCTCCGTGCGCGATTTTTCACAAACCCGGCGCGCTTGTAAAAAAAATCTGCGCCAGAAGTTATGGGTTTGATGTGGAATTTTCGGCGCGCTTTGCACAACGTGCGCAGACACCTGTGCTGGCTCGTTTCGCAAGGGCACAAGGTGCAGAGCGGCGGCCGGACGGGAAAATCCGGCGATGCGTCTCGTGAGCCTGAACTGCAACCCGTTTTCAAATAACGCTTTGCATTGGATGTTCGGGAATTTCGTCTACTACGGTCACGCCGCTCCCGTCAATGGGTGTGAGCTGCACGCGAAAACGGCTGGGAGGACACGGCAGAGCGCCCCGATTTCGGGGCCTTGCGAACGTTAGGGACGGGGCAAACGCAGCCCTGAGATCAAGCTTGACGTCCTATGAAAGATTCGTAAGCTGTCGTGGCTTCTGATTTTGTTGACGCAGTGTCGGCACCGGTGCAATTCCACCGTTGCGGACACGGCAACCGTTTAGCTGTACAGGCGGTTACGCGTATACGGCAAGGTGCTGCGTACGGGCCGGGATAGCACAATTTTGGTGGCCCGAAACCGCTGCGGTTGCTGGACCGATGGAGGGGTCGGTGGGTAGGCCGATCGGGGTAGTCGACGAGAAAGGACGGCTGCGAGCAATGACTCGATTTCACGCACTCGCGGGCTGCGCGGTCCTGGTTAGCGGACTGGCGCTGGTGGGTTGTGGCGACCGCATGGGCGACTTGGGCGCGGAGATGCGCGACGAGACGCCGATGACGCCCATCCCGGCGGAGACCGCCGATCCCACCGAACTGGCCGCGTTGACCACGCCCAGCGAGCCGATCAATCACAACGAGGGCGACACGGTCTCGCCCGCCGGCAACGAGGACGGCAAGGCCGCTCCCGCCGAGGACGACGACGAGAATCCCGCGCCCGTCGCGCAGGCCGTCGACCTGTCCTCGCCCGAAAGCCAGCCCACGCCCGTCGCCGCCGATGCCAAGGACACCCAGGCCAAGACAGCCGGTAACGAGAACGCCGAAGCCAAGACCGACGAGCCCGCCGAAGCGAAGGCCGAGAAGTCCGCCGACGTCGTGACCGTCACCGAGGCCCCCAAGGGCCTGGAGATGGCCGCTGCGCCCGCCGCTCCGCTGGGCGCCCCCGTCAGCGACGACGGCGACGGCAAGGCCGGCGGCGAACCGCCTGCGCCGGCTCCCGCGCCCGCGCCCGAACCTGCTCCGGACAGCCCCGAAGCCCGCGCCAAGAAACTGCTCGATGAAGTCGCCACCCGCCGCAACGTCAACGACCAGGCCCAGGACCAGCAGGCCGACGCCGCCTTCCAGGCCGGCATGCGCCTGTACAACGACCTCGAGTACAACGGCGCGCTGGCGAAGTTCGAAGAGGCCGTGCGCATCAATCCTGCGCACAAGGGCGCGCAGGAGTACCTCGGCAAAACCCGCGCGCTGCTGGGCGTCCACACCGACCGCATCGCCGAGGCGCTGCGCGCTCTCGACCAGGCCTACCGCGTGCGCATTCAGGAGTCGCTGGTTGCTCTGGCCAACGCGCTCGAGGAAGCCCGCACCTACGAGATGCGCGGCAGCGAAGTCCCGCTGGACCTCGAAACCGCCGAACGCGAAGAGATTCTGGCCGAGCAGCTCAAGAACCTGCGCGAAGCCCAGGGCCGCTACCGCCGCGTCCGCGAGATCATGAACTGGATGCCGCCGCAGATCGACCTGCCCAACGAGCGCAAGCTGGTCGACGAAGCCCAGCGCCGCGTCCACGCCAAGATCATCGACAAGCAGGACGAGATCAGCTACTGGCGCCGCGAGCAGGCCGTGCGCCAGGCCGAGGCCAGCCGCGCCCGCGAGAACGAGCACTTCAAGCAGCGCATCCAGGTCATGATCGAGCACATCGGCGACCTGTACGACCGCGGCATGTACGCCGAGACCGAGCACCTGGCCAACAGCGTCCTGCAGCTCGATCCGTTCAACAGCGAGGCCGAGACCTGGAAGCGCAAGGCCCGCAGCGCGCGCCACCAGCGCGAAGCCAGCGACTTCCGCAAGGAATACCGCGAAGGCCTGGTCAACACCTGGGAGTCCGTCGCCGCCTCGCACATCCCCTACAGTGAGCTGTTGGTCTATCCGCCGAACTGGGACCAGATCTCCAAGCGCACCGAACGCGCCGCGCTGGGCCGCACCAAGGCCGACGACCAGTGGAAGAAGGACATCATGAACCGCCTGCAGCGGAAGGTGAGCTTCGAGTTCGAAGACGCCCCGCTCAGCGACGCCATCAACTTCCTCAAGTCGCTCACCGACGTCACCATGATCGTCGACCCGCGCGTGAAGGCCGGCGGCGCCGAGCCGCCCGTCAGCCTGCGCGTCACCGACATGAAGCTGCAGTTGGCCCTCGAGTGGATCCTCAAGCTCGCCGACATGAAGTACGCGCTGCAGGACAACGCCATCTTCATCAGCAAGGAAGCCAACCTGATCCAGGACGTCGAGATGCGCATCTACGACGTCACGGACCTGACCTTGAACATCCAGGACTTCCCCGGCCCCGACTTCCAGCTGCAGACCATCAGCGACGACGAGAGCGCCGGCGGCGGAGCGGCCCTGAACCCCTTCGCCGCGGCTCCGGCCGCCACCGTCACCGTGGCCAGCATCGCCGACATGATCCGCCAGCGCGTGCGGCCCGACAGCTGGGACCCGCAGCAGAACACCTCCATTGAGGAGCGCGCGGGCCGTCTGGTCGTGATGCAGCGCCCCGAGATCCACGCCCTGATCGACCAGCTGCTGGCCAACTTCCGCGCGGCCCAGCGCCTGATGGTCAACATCGAAAGCCGCTTCCTCCAGATCCGCGAAGCGTACCTCGAGGACATCGGCGTCGAATTCCAGGGCCTGGACCCCAACGTCCTGTACGGCGACTTCGGCGACATCCGCAACGTCGGCGGCGTCACCGGCCGCCTGGGCATCCCGCGCCAACCCGGCGCCGGTGACGCCCCGGGTTCGCCCAACGCGCCCTTCCCCGGCATCACCAACGGGCCGGACAACCTGTGGCAGGGCCTCTTCTCGCAGGTTGGCTCGATCCTGAACCACACGATCAACTTCGCGACCAACGAGCGCGACACTATCTCCGGCCGCGACGGCGGCAACGTCATCCGCCAGAGCGGTCTGTCGGCTCAGGTCACCATCCTTAATAACGCGCAGGTCCAGGCCTTCATCCGCGCCCTGGGCATCCGCGACAACCTGACCACCCTGCTGGCGCCGCGCCTGACCGTCTTCAACACCCAGCGCGCCCACATGTTCGTCGCCCGCCAGCAGTCGTACATCGCCGACTACGAGATCTCCGGCGACAGCTACGACCCGATCGTGCGCCAGTTCCTGGTCGGCGTGGTGCTGGACGTGCGGCCCACCGTCAGCAGCGACCGCCGCTACGTCACCCTGGAAATGCGCCCCACGGTCACCGAACTGGCCCAGTTCCAGACCCGCCAGATCGACAGCTTCACCATCAACCAGGGCGCTGCCGCGACCGTGCTGATCCCGCTCAGCTTCCCGGTGCAGTTCCCCGAGCTGCGCATCCAGCGCGTGCGCACCACCGCCACCGTGCCGGACGGCGGCATCCTGCTGCTGGGCGGCCTCTACCGAAACGTCAAATTCAACGCGGAAAACGGCGTACCGTTCCTCAGCGACCTGCCGGTCGTCGGCCGGCTCTTCCGCTGGAACGTGGTCGACAATGCGAAGTTCAACTTGGCCATCCTGGTCAGCCCGCGCATCATCCTCTTCAACGAGGAAGAAGCGAAGCTTTGATCCGGTTGGCGCCGTACGAAGGCTTAGCGAAGGTGCGGTACATGGCTTACAGAGACGAGGGGTCGACGATGGCTTCCCGCTGGACGTATCTGCTTGTCGCAGCTTCCCTGACCGCCGCGTGCACGCTGCTGGCGCCCGCCAGCCTGCGCGCCGAAGAGGGTGGCGAAGCGCCTCCGGCCGCGGACACTCCGCCGGCCACGCCGCCCGCTGCCGAATCGGCGCCCGCGCCCGCCGCCGACACGCCGCCCGCCGCTCCGGTGGCCGGCGACGGCGAGGCCAAGGCCAAGGAACTGCTCGAACAGCAGGCCGCGCAGGAGAAGACGCTCAACGAGGAGCTGCGCGCGCAGTCCCTGCAGCACATGGAAGCCGGCAAGCGCCTGATGGCCGACTTCGATTACAAGGCCGCCAAGCAGGAGTTGGAGCGCGCCTGGAACACCGACCGCACCAATAAGGAGGCGTACGAGCTCCTTACCCGCATTAACGACATCCTCGGCTACCGCGAAAGCCGCATCAAGAGCGCCGTCGAAAACTTCTACGGATTCAAGAAGGCCACCATCCAGGAACAGCTCGTCCAGCTCGACACCCGCATCGACTGGGGCAACCGCTTCGCGCGCCAGGCCGCCGAAGATCCCGATATGACCCTGGCCGACCGTATCCGCCGCTACGAGCAGGCCCTGCAGGCCTTCGAGCGCGCCCGCGAGACCATCAAGTACATGCCGCCGGAAGTCGACGTCGACGAGCAGCAGCACGTCGTCGAACGCCGAATCAGCGAGGTCCGCAAGGCGATCAAGGCCACCGAAGTCGACATCGAGGTCGAGAACAAGAAGATCGCCCAGCAGGTCAACGAGGAACGCAAGGAGCGCCTGCGCCGCGCCAAGCAGCAGCAGACCGACATCCTGGTCGACCAGGCCCGCGCGCTGTTCGAGCACGGCGAGTACGTGCAGGCCGAGCAGCTCGCGCGGAAGATCCTCGAGGACGACCCCTCCAACCCCGACGCGCACGCCATCGAGGCCACCGCCCGCGACCGCCGCCACATCAGCACCAACAAGTGGATCGACGACGAGACCCGCGAACAGTCCATTCGCAACCGCGAACGCGCGGACCGCATGTCCATCCCGCACGGCGACTACCTGATCTATCCCAAGAACTGGCACGAAGTCGCCAGGCGCACCGGCGACAGCTACCGCAAGGCCGCCGTCGAACCGTGGAAGGACGAGATCATGAAGAAGCTGACCCGCCGCGTCAGCTTCGAGTTCATCGACACGCCCCTCGAAGAGGCCCTCAAGTTCCTCGATAGCCTCGTCAGCGTGAACATCATCCTCGATCCGAAGATCGTCGCCGACGGCAGCGCCAAGCTCCCCGTCGAGCTGAAGGTCAGCGAGATGGAAATGTCCCAGGCCATGAACTGGATGCTCAAGCTCACGGGCCTGACCTACACGCTGCAGGACGAAGCCATCTTCATCACCAAGAAGGAGAACATCGTCGAGGACCTGACCCTTGAGGTCTACGACGTCCGCGACCTGACCACCACCATCACCGACTTCCCCGGCCCGCGCATCGAACTCGGCGTGCAGGACGCCGGCGGCGGCGGCGGCGGCGTGGGCAACCCCTTCGCCCAGCAGGCCGCGACGACCCAGATCACCCCGGCCGACCTGGCCACGCTGATCCAGGAAAAGCTGCTGCCCGCCGACTTTGCCGGCGGCGGCAACGCCTCCATTACCGAGCAGAACGGGCAGCTGGTCGTGATGCAGCGCCCCGAAGTCCACGAGAAGATCCGCAAGCTGCTGCAGAGCTTCCGCGAGACGCAGACCATCCAGGTCCTCACCCAGGTCCGCTTCATCGACGTGCAGGAAGGCTTCCTGGAACAGATCGGCGTGCACTTCACCGGCCTGGACAGCGCGCCGGGCGACCCGGGCATCCCCTTCGCCCGCGTCGATCCGCTGCGCCAGCCGTCCAAGTGGGGCCTGTTCCCCATCGGCGGCGGCCCCGGCCTGACGCCCCCGCTGCCCAGCGACGTCCAGCCCTCGCCGGCCTTCCAGTTCCAGGATTCGGTGGACCCGGCGACCGGCATCTTCCGCCCGCCGTTCCACTTCGACTACGGCCCGCCGTCGTCGAACCCCGAGCCGCGCACGATCCTGCTGCTGCGCCCGCGCCTGGACCCGAACTTCCCGACGCGCGGCAACGCGGTCTTCGGCCCCGCCAACGCGCCGGCCGGCTTCCGCCGCCAGTGGTACGAGAACTGGTTTGGCAGCCCGACGCTTGTACAGGGCCTGATCCAGAACTTGACCAGCACCTTGGCCGACGCCGGCCCGCTGGGCCCGGCGCTGACCGGCCGCCCGCTGGGCAACCAGGGCGCGCTGTTCCAGTTCCGCTTCTTCCACAGCGTCCAGGCCAGCGCGGTCGTCAACGCGCTGCGCAAGGAACAGCAGGCCGACACGCTGCTGGCGCCGAAGCTGATGCAGTTCAACAATCAGCAGGCGCACATCATGGTCGCCGAGCAGCGCTCGTTCATCGCCGACTACGACGTCTCGGGCGCCGTCTTCGACCCGGTCATCCGCAGCTTCCTGACCGGCGTCGTGCTGGACGTCAAGCCCACCGTCAGCCACGACCGCAAGTACATCACGCTGCAGATGCGCCCGGGCACGGCCAGCGAGCTGACCCCGCCGCGCATCATCTTCATCACCGACGGCGGCGACATCAACAACCCGCTGGGCCTGGTCAACCTGCCCATCGAACTGCCGAACATCGAACTGCGCTCGATCAACACCACCGTCACCGTCCCCGACAACGGCACGCTGCTGTTCAGCGGCCTTATCAACGACCAGAAGCTGGATGCGAAGTCGGGCGTCCCCTTCTTCAGCGACCTGCCCATCGTCGGCCGCCTGTTCAGCCAGAACTACAAGCAGCGCGAACGCCGCAACCTGCTCGTGCTGGTCAATTCCCGCGTCGTGCTCTTCGACGAGGAAGAGGCCAACCGCGGGCTCAAGTAAGCCGCACGCCGTTTCAAGCAGCCCTCAAGGGCCCGGAGCGTATAACGCTCCGGGCCTTTTTGTTTGGCGCGCCGGGTCTCGGATTCAATCGCGAAGCTCTGGTAGGGCGAGGCAACGGATCCGCCCAGCTAAGGCCTTCTTGTTCTGGAGGCCAGGGTGAGGTGCGATCCACGCGAGCGTGCGGCGCGTATAGCTTGTTGCGCCGAGACGAAGTGCAGGCGGGCCGACCAGCGTCTATAGGGCAGGTGTCGCGGCGGCGGACCCAGCGGCTGTCCTGCGTCCATTAATCCGTTCGGACGACATGAATGGCGGTCCAGGACAATCGCTTGAGCCAAATGCCCGCCGCTTTCGCGCCGACGAAGCTGGCGTCCCGGCCAAGGAGTTGCGGGCGATCGATCAGCACGGGTTCCGCGCCGGCCACTCGCGTCCAGAAGTCGTCCACGAATTCCAGCACCCGTACCTTTTCCGTTAAGTCCTCGCAGAACCAATACACGGCGACGCCGCGCACCTGCTGGTTCGGGGCCTCGTGCACCACCACGACGCCCTGGTAGGAAGTGGAACCCGGATCGGCGAAGAGGTGGTAGGTACCCGGCTGCCGGTAGAACTCTCCGAATCCGGAAGCACCCAGCGGGAGGCTCAAGCCGGGGAAGCAGGTCTCCTGGCGCTCCGGGTCGGGATCGTATTCCTGGCTTACGGGAACGGGGTCGTGGTAGGGAGATGGAGCACTGCCCCCTTCTTCCGCCTGGGCGTTGGCATTCGCGTAAGCCTGCTCGGCAGCGACCTTCCTCTCGTAGGCCTCCCGCCGCTTCTTTTCCGCCTGGTCGTACTGCTCCTGGGTGATGGTCACCGCGAGCGCCTTCGTCAACCCGCGCTCCATCAGGTTCTGCTCCAGTTTCTCCCTGGCGCCCAGCACGTGTTCGGAGGTTCTGCCGTAGGGATCTTTCGTTACCACCAGCCAGATGACGATCCCCGCCACCACGATAAGGCTCAGCGCGCCGTACAGAACCAGTGCTTTGACGGAAATGCCGAAACCGACGCGCTGCTGGGGTTCCGATTCCGGCGAGGCCACGGCTTCGGTTTCGGATTGCGGCGCGGCCGCAACGGGAACGGCCTCGGGCACTTTGGGCGCCGCGCTTTTGCTGAAGGTTTTTGAACAGGCCTCGCAGATCCGCTTTCCCTGATAGTCCACCATCTCGTGCTGCGGCACGCTGGTCATGCAGAGCGCACAGAGCCCTGTGCCGGAGGGCGCCTGCTTGGGCTTGATGGCTGTGCCGCGCTGGCGCGGCTTGCCCGGCGGTGGAGGCGGAGGCGGCACAGAATACGGAGTAGAGCCCATATACCCGTCCTGGATGTTCGAAGGACTCCGATTCTTACACACCTGCTTCCCATAGGCAATATGGGCGATGCGCTGGCTGGTGCCCATACGGCCGCCTCTCGTCCCCTAAGATCCGCGTATGCGGAAGAAGCTTTCGACGGACCGGGATTGAGCTGCGGAAGGGCCTCGGAAGGGTGCACGAGTGCATTTCGCCGCCTCAGGTCGGGTGCTTTCCGATTTTGATTTTCCGAATTCTGCCCGCTGTCTTCTGCTGGTCGTTCAGTTTGCTTGATCGCCCGAGGTCATTCCTCGCCCCTGACCGCGCGCTCCTCGCCGCTGCTCTACATAAAGGAGGCGCCTGTAACATCCGCGGCTTCGCGCCCGGATTTCCTTTCGCCGTTTCTGTTTTGATTCTTGTTCTCTTTTCCTCGCCCCTGACCCCTCGCCCCTCGCCGCTGGCGTTCGCCGTTCACGTAAACCCTATTTGCACGCCGCGCAGCACGTCGCGCAAAAACGGCATAACTCCAATGATTCCGTGAAATGCACGTTGTTAGAAAACTAATAGAATAGATACAAATCGCCATGTGCACTCCAGCGCGTCGCGCAGCACCATGTGAGTCGCGAAATCTCGCGAGCAACTCGCGAAATCTCGTGACTTCCGTTTTGTGCATTTGCGCGGTCAGGTACCTGGGTGCCTGTTACGCTTTTGCGTGACCACTTCGCCGCGCCGCCGCGCCGCCGCGCCGCCGCGCCGCCGCGCCGCCGCGCGGGCGTTCGCGTTCGATGGAGTGGGGGAGCGCGCGGGCATAAAAAAAGGGCGGACCCCAAAGGGTCCGCCCGTGTTGTTAAGCCTTTGGGGATAAGGAGTTAGAACTCCACGCCTTCCTTGGGCGGTGCCACCGCGCCGCCGTTTTCGGTCTTGGCGCCGTCGCCGCCCTGCGGTCCGCCGCGCTGCCCGCGCTGGCCGCCGCCGCCCCAGTTGCGGAAGCGGTTTTCGCGGTCCTCGATGCCCTTCAGCAGCTCGGTGAGCTTGGTCTTGCTCTCTCCGGTTACGACTTCTTTCATCTTTTCACGTCCGGATTTTTCCAGTTCCGCGACGGCGTTTCGGATGCTGGTCTGGAAGTCCCGGAGTTTGCCGAAGAGGTCGCCCATCGCTTCGAAGTTCTGGTTGTCGCGCGCGGTGGCGATGGCCTTCTCGGCTTCGTCGCTGAGCTTCTTGCCTTCTTCCTCGCGGGCCTGGCCGGCGGTCTTCGCGTCCTTGGCGTAGGCGGCGGCGATCTCGTCGAGCTTCTGCTTCTCGCCCTTGGCGTCGCCGGTCAGGACGTCGTTGGCCTTGAGCTCGTACTTCTTGCGGAGTTCCACAATCTGCGCGGCGTAGGTCTTGTGGACCTCGTCGAGCTTCTTCTGGATCTCCTCGAGTTCTTTCTTGTACTCGGTGCGCAGGTCGCCCAGCGCCTTGGTCTGTTCCTCGGTCGTGGTGAAGACCTCTTCGACCTTCCAGCCCGTGCCGTTCTGGGACAGGGAGTCGATGCCGCCGACGGGGACTTCATTGACCAGGTTGCGGTTCTCGGAGTAAGGCAGTGCGTCGAGTTTGGCCGGCGCGTCGCCGCCGACCGCTCGGGCGATGGACTCCTTCATGTAGTCGGTGCCGCCGCGGGCCATGCGCCCCCAGCCGCCTCCGAAGCCGCCCGGGCCGCCCTGTCCGCCGCGGTCCGCGCCGCCGGGGCCGCCACGCCGTCCGCCGCGGTCGCCCCGGTTGCCGCGATCGCCGCGATTTCCGGCGTTGTCGCCGTTGGCGTCCTTGCCGCCTTCAGCCTTGGCGCCGTCGCCGCCCTCTTCTTCGGCGCGCGCCTGCCAGGGCGCGGCGCAGAACGCAGCCGAGGCCACCAGGCTGCAGACCGTCATCCATCGGGTACGACGCATGGAACACCTCCTGTTTTTCCAGACCCAAGAAACGTCTCCACTTTTCTCCCATTCCCATTGACGGGGAGACGACCGAAATGACCTCCAATCTGCTCCTCACTTCGCTGCCGACGCAGCACTAGAACCATTCGGCGGGGTCGGGGAAGTCTTCCTCCCAGACCCGTTCGACCTTCTCGCCCGCGCGCCGCAGCTGCTTGGCGCGGACGGCCGGGGTGTCTTCGTCGCTGCCGGCAAAGGACTCCAGGCGCTTGGCGTGCGTGTCGAGGTACTGCGCGACCAGCGCGCGGCGGCGCTTGAGTTCGCTCGCTTTTTCGGGGCTCGTCGCGGCCGCGAGGGATTCGTCGATCTGCTTCAGGTTGCGGCGGAAGCCCGCGACGCGCTCCTGGTACAGTGCGCGCTGCGCCGCGGCGTTCTGCGGGTTGGCGGCCTGGGTATCGAACACGGTCGCTTCCTTCGCGTAGCCGGCCAGGAACAGCCGCACGTCCTGGGCCTCGCCGTCGGTGATGTACATCTCGCCCTGCTTCAGCGTTACTTCCGCGCCGGCGTGGGCCAGGATGCTGGCCGAGCCCTGGAAGACGATCACGATGCCCTGGCCCCAGCCGTCGGGGTTGTGGTTCGGATCGGCGGGCAGCGCTTCCTGGATCGCCACGAACTTGCCCCGGCCCTGCGCGCTGAAGTCCGCGCAATCGACGGTCAGCGCGGCCTTGCCTGCCGCGCCGGTTCGGGCGCCGCCGGCAGCGCGGCCAGCACCCTGGCGCGGAAGCCCGACGCGGGCGCAGCGTCCGCGCAGGCGCGCGCCAGAGCGGCCTCCGCGGCGTCCATCTCGGAAAGGAATTCGCCGTGCTCGGTCTGGAGCCGGGCGTATTCGGCCAGCTCGGCCTCGCTGAGCGGCTCGGCCTCACCCAGGCGCGCACGCAGGTGGAGTTCGGCGGCGCGGGCCTGGCCGGGCGGGAGGGCGGATTCGGGGGTCGGTGCGCTCATGGCTCTTTCCTCAAGCTTCACGAGGCCGCAGGGGTCGGCCTTGCTGCACGCTTTAGCTCTCCGGTTTCTGGCCTGTATCCTGGCTCTGGTCTTGACCCTGCCCCAGCGCCCCACGCAGGACCCCCAGCGCCCGCGTTAGGCGGCTGGTGATGGTCCCCACGGGCACGCCATCGGCCTGGGCGATCTCCCTGCAGCTGAGGCCTTGCTGGTACTTGAGCAGCACGGTGTGGCGGTACGGTTCCGGTAACTCCTCTACCAGCCCCAGGATATACGCGGCGCGGGCGCGGTCGGGGTCGGCTTCGCGGGCGGGGGCATCGTGGTCGCCCAGGGGCTGCTCGGGACGGCTGGCGCCGCGCCTCGCCTCGCGGGAGGCCCGGTTACGGGCGATCTGCAGCAGCCACGGCAGGAAGCGTTCGGGCTCGCGCAGCTGGGCCAGATTGGTGAAGGCCCCGACGAAGACCTCCTGCGCGACGTCCTCAGTCCGCTGAGCGTCGCGCACGTAGCCCAGGACGACGCTGAAGACGGCGCCCTGGTAGCGCTCGACCAGCTCGCCGAAGCGCTCGCGGGCGCCGCCGAGGACGGCGACCACACATTGTGCATCGGCGGCCGCAGCTGGGCCGCCGCCGGAGCCGGCGGGCTCTGGCGCGGGTGCAGGCGGGCGTTCGGAAGGCGTCTCGATGGCCATCGCAGACACTTATCTAAGAGTCGTAAAGCCTTGGTTTTACTGCAAAGGATCGGCGCTGCGGAGGGCCGTTTTTGAGGCCCATCAGATGTCGTCAAGGAGGTGGCGGAGTTTGTCCTTCTTGGCCTTGAGGTACTTTAGGTTGTGGGCGCTGGGCGGGGCCTGGAGCTTGACGCGTTCGACGACTTCAAGGCCGAAGGCGTTGAGGCCCACGATCTTGCGCGGGTTGTTGGTCAGCAGGCGCAGCTTGCGGACGCCCAGGTCGTAGAGGATCTGCGCGCCGAGGCCGTAGCGGCGCAGGTCGGGCTGGAAGCCCAGCGCCTTGTTGGCCTCGACGGTGTCGGCGCCTTCGTCCTGAAGGTGGTAGGCCTTGAGCTTGTTCAGCAGCCCGATGCCGCGGCCTTCCTGGCGCATGTACAGGACCACGCCGCGGCCTTCGGTGGCGACCTGGGCCATGGCCGCGTGGAGCTGGTCGCCGCAGTCGCAGCGCAGCGAGCTGAAGGCGTCGCCGGTCAGGCATTCGCTGTGCACGCGCACCAGCACGGGCGCCTTCTGGATCTTGCCCGGCCGGATGTCGCCCATCACCAGCGCGAGGTGGTGCTCCTGTCCGATGCTGCTCTGGTAGGCGTAAAGCCGGAAGTCGCCGAGCTTGGTGGGCATCTTCACGTCGACGGCGGCCGTCACGAGTTGCTCGGTGGCGCGGCGGTACTCGATCAGGTCGGCGATGGAGGCGATCTTCAGACCGTGCTCGGCGGCGAAGAGTTCGAGGTGGCTGAGGCGCGCCATCGAACCGTCGGCGTTCATGATCTCGATGCCCACCGCGCCGGTGCGCAGGCCGGCGAGGCGGCAGAGGTCGACCATGCCCTCGGTGTGGCCGGCGCGCACCAGCACGCCGCCGTCGCGGGCGCGCAGGGGCTGGATGTGGCCGGGGCGGTCGAAGTCGGCGGCCTCGGCTTCGGGCGCCGCCAGGCGTCGGATGGTGGTGGCGCGGTCGCTGGCGCTGACGCCGGTGGTGATGCCGAAGCGTTCGGCGGCGTCGACGGTGATGGTGTAGGCGGTGCCGCGCTGGGTGGTGTTGACGGCGGTCTGAAAGGGGAGGTTGAGGCGGTCGCAGGCGGCGCCGTCGAGCGCCACGAAGAGCATCCCGCGGCCTTCCTTGAGCATGAAGTTGATCGCTTCGGGCGTGACGAATTCGGCCGGCAGGACCAGGTCGCCCTCGTTCTCGCGGTCCTCGTCGTCGGTGAGGATGATCATCTTGCCGGCGCGCAGGTCCTCGAGCGCCTCGGGGATGGGGGAGAAGGGGCTGTTGCGCGGGTCGGGCGCGCGGTCGGCCATCTCGCGCACTTCCTTGCGCGCGGCCTGCGCGTTGGGCGCGGCCTTGCCGCGGCTCTTGCGTCGTGTCGGTCGTTGGGAGGCGCGCCGTTTAGCTGGGGCGGACGCCGAAGAACGGGTCTTGGCCATCGCGGCGGGGTATCCGGGGCGGCTCAGGCCTTGGAGCCGGCGGAGCGCTTGCGCATGCTGCCGCGCTTGGCGCGGCGGCTGCGGCCCGGGCCATCGTTCTCGACGACGGTGGCGGGCTGCGGCTCGAGGTGATGCGAGACCTGGATGTGGTTCTCGACGGCGCGCACACCGAATTGCAGGCGCGTGATCTCTTCGGCCAGGCCGCGGTCCATCATCGTCGGGACCAGCCCGCGCAGGACCACCCGGCCGTCCACGCAGCTGACGGTGATGCCTTCGATGTCGAAGTCCTTGCAGTAGGCCAGCGCGCCCTTGACCGCGCGCGTGGTGGCCTCGTCACTGACCTCGTCCAGCGGGTCTACGTTGAGCTTGTTGACGACGGACTTCACGCCGCGGCAGTTGCTGGTGACCATCTCCGCGACGTGCCGTTCCTCCGCCGAACGCACGTGGCCTTCGATGGTGCAGACGCCGTCGCGGACGTGCACCGAGGCAGTGCCGGGCGGCAGTTCGCTGTGGGCGTCCAGGGCCTGGCGCACCAGCAGCGCGACGCGTTCGTCGGAGACCGACTCGGCGGGCTCGATCCTGATCATGTCCTTCAGCGCGCGGACGCCGCGCAGGCCCATCACGAAACGGTGCAGGCGGATCTTCTCGCGGAAGGTGCGCGCGGTGCCGCGCAGCAGCACCATGCCGTCCTTCACCTCGACGGAGATGCCTTCGGGCCTGCGGCCGTTGCGGCCCGAAGCGGGGGGCAGCGCCGCGTGGATGCGCGACCGCAGATCGGCGTCCAGCGCGTCGGATTCCGCCTTGTTCAGCACCACGGATTTCCGGGTGTCCTTCTTGGCGTGGCCCATCGGGCTCCTCCCACGTTCTTCAAACGGCCTGCTGCGGCCCTTAGTGATACCGTGAACGCCGCCCGGAAACAAGAAACTTGCGCGTGCGCGGCCTATTTCAATGGACTCCGCTGGAAACCGCACTCGTGATCCGAATGCGGTTGACGTTTACGCCGTCTCTACGGATGGTAGTATGAGGTTAGGCTGGTGCACTGCTGGAGAGGCTGGCATGAGGTACCCCATCGATTCGAGCCGCGCGCCTGCGCGATATGCCGCGCTGTTGGCGGCCGTCTGCCTGGCCGCTTCCTGGGCCCATGCCGAGACGTCGGACAAGGACAAGAAACCGCTCTTCGACACCTGGTACGTCAAGGGCGAGGCCGGCGTCTACCGCCTGACGCTGCGCAAGGACCGCACCTACGAATTGGCCGGCCCCGGCGGTACCGTCGGCGGACGCTTCAACGCCAGCGACAAGGAACTGGCCATCTTCAAGACGGGCCTGCGCCGCCACTTCGAATTCAAGGTCGACGAAGATACGCTGCGTCTGGAACGCACCGACAAGGACCAGGCCCGCAGCGGCGATATGGTCGGCGAACTGCCGCCCATCGAGAACCGCGGCAAGGCCACCTACTACACCGAGTCCAAGTGGCGCAAGCTCGGCAACTCCGTCGAGATCGGCGCCAAACCCGATGCGGGCGAGGCGGCGCCGGACGGCCACGCCGCGGCTCCGGCCGGCGACGCGCCGGCTTCGGTGCTGGGGACCTTCACCTTCACCGACGGCAAGGGAGGCCGCCACCGCCTGGCCTTCGCGAAGGGCGGCACGTTCGAGTACCAGCCGCCCGGCGACCGCAAGGCCACCGGTACCTACCAATACGTCAACGGCGAGCTGACCCTGGACTCGGGCTTCCACACGCGCCAGCTGAACGTGGCCTACTCGGAAGACGGCCTGCGCCTGAGCCGCCGCATGCCCATCGACCTGCTGAAACTCGCCGACCCGCTGGGCGAGATGCCGCCCCAGGAAAGCAGCGCAATCCTGTGGGCCGGCGAAGCCGCGGCGCCTGAGCAACCCGTACAACCTGAGCAGCCCAAGGTTGCCGAACCGCCGCCGCCGCCCGTTGCCATCACCAAGCCCCCCGAACCCAAGGCCCCCGAATCCGTTGCCCAGCCGCCGGAACCCAAGGAGACGGTCTCCGAACCCAAGGCGCCCACGCCTCCGGAGGAGCCGAAGGAAGTGGCCGAGCCCGCGCCGCCGACGCCTCCCGAATCGCCCGCGCCGCCCAAAACCAACGAACCGCTCGAGCCGCCCAAGGCCACCGAGCCCGCCACGCCCGGCGCCGCCGCTCAGGGCCTGGCTGCATTGGCCGGTTCCTACAGCTACAAGCCCAACCCGCTGGTGACCGAGCGCCTTGAGTTGGCGGCCGACGGAGCCTTTGCCTACCGCAACAGCGACGGCGCGGAGGTGAAAGGCAAGGCCGGCCTGGAAGGCACGATCCTGACCCTCACCGCCGGCGATGTCGTCCGCACCTTCACCATCAAGGCCTCGGCCGGCGCGCTGACGCTGACCCGCGCCAAGGACGAACGCCCCAAGCTCACCAACGACTTGGCCACGATGTCGCCCTCGGTCCTGGCCAGCGCCCAGTACGAGAAACAGAAGTAGGTTGGTTTCCCGGGCCTTGCGGTAGCCTGCACATGGCTTAAAGTTACGGGGCCATGGCTTCCCAACGAAAATCCGGCGGCAACGGGGCTTCGCCCGCTCATGCCCTGGGCGAGGCCGCCCGGCTGGCTACGGAAGCCCAGCGCAACCCGCGCATCGGGCGCGCGCTGGCGCAGGCCCTCGAATGTTCCTTCAAGTCCCTGCGCGGCGGCGGCCGCGTCTTCCTCTGCGGCAACGGCGGCAGCATGGGCGAGGCCACGCACCTGGCCGGCGAGCTGGTGGGCCCGTTCTACGACCGCAAGCGCCGGCCCTTCGCGGCGATTCCGCTGGGCTTCGACGCCAGCAGCCTGACGGCCGTGGCCAACGACTTCGGTTACGAGCAGGTCTTTGCGCGGCAGCTGGCCGGCCTCGCCAAGCGCGGCGACGTGCTGTGGGCGCTGACCACCAGCGGCAAGTCGCCCAACGTTCTGGCCGCCTTGCGCGAAGCGAAGAAGCTGGGCCTGGCGCGCGTCCTGTTCACGAACCACCACGGCGGTCCGGCGCGACGGCTGGCCAGCGTGGTGCTCTCGACGCCCAAGGCCCCCACGCCGCGCGTGCAGGAGCTGCATCTGGTCTACGGGCACTGGCTCTGCGAGCAGCTCGAGGCGCGCCTGGCACCGAGGTCCGGCCGCCGGCGCTGAACCCTTATCGAAATGGAGGCGCGGAACCATGAGCAACGCGCGCAGCATCGGAACCGATCAGGCCCCCGCGGCCATCGGGCCCTACAGCCAGGCGATGGCGCTCGACGGCTGGGTCTTCTGCAGCGGGCAGATCCCGCTGGTGCCCGGCACCAAGGACCTGCGCAACGGCACCATCGAGGAAGCCACGCGCCAGGTGCTCGCCAACCTGAAGGCGGTGCTGGCGGCCGCCGGTTGCGCGCCCTCGGACGTTCTCAAGACGACCGTCTACCTGACGGATCTGAAGGAGTTTCCCAAGATGAATGCCGAGTACGAGGCGTTCTTCGGCGCGCACAAACCCGCCCGCGCGACGGTGCAGGTCGCTGCGCTTCCGGCCGGGGCGCGCGTCGAGATCGACTGCGTGGCGCGCAAGGGCTGACGCGCGCGGCGCCAGACGTACCCATATAAAGGAGGCGACGGTATGAACCGGATCATGGCCGTCCTGGCGGTGCTGGTGGCCGCGGGCGCTGCGTTTTTCCTGCTCTCGTCCGGCGGCAAGACGGAATCGGAGGCGCCCGGCGGGCCGCCTCTGCCGGCCGAGGTGCAGAAGGCCGAATTGGAAGCGATCGCCAAGAGCCGCGCTTCCGGGCAGGCGGTTGCCGTCGCGGCGGCGGTGAACCTGAAGAGCACGTGGACGGGCTCGCGCATCTTCCGCTTCGCGCTTGAGACCAACCCGCCCACCCTGGATCCGGTGAAGATTACCGACGTCACGTCCCACGGCGTCGCGTCGAAGATCTTCAACACGCTTGTACGCTACGACACGAAGATGGAGCTGATCCCCGATCTGGCCGAAGCGCTGCCCGAATGGAACGCCGCCGACAACAGCTACACCTTCAAGCTGCGCAAGGGCGTGACCTTCCACGATGGCAGCCCAATGACCGCGCAGGACGTGAAGTACAGCTGGGAGCGGCTGCTCGACCCCGCCGAGTCCAAGCGCATGCAGATCCTCGCCGCCGTGAAGGGCGCCAACGCCAAGATCGAAGGCAAGGGCGACGTGAAGGAGGCCGAGGGCCTTCAGGTCGTCGACGACCACACCTTCAAGGTAGTCCTGACGGGGCCTTCGCCGACGTTCCTCCACGAGATCATCATGGTCAACGCTGCCGTGGTGCCGAAGGGCTCCGCCGAGAAGGCGACGGCCGCGGGCCAGACCTTCAGCCAGATGCCCGTGGGCACCGGCCCGTTCAAGCTCGTGGACTGGCAGCCCAACCAGCGCCTGGAGATGGCGCGCCACGACGCCTACTTCCGCGGCAAGCCCTTCCTCGAGAAGGTCACCTTCGAGATCGTGCCCAAGCCGCAGATGCGCCTGGACAAGTTCCTGGCCGGAGAGTTCGAAGTCTGCGACATTCCTTTCGGCCAGTTCAAGGCGATGCAGAAGGAGCATCCCGATCTGCTGCGGCAGAATCCAACTTTCCGCACCAACTACCTGGGCATCAGCATCCACAGCGTGAAGGAAGGCGGCGGCAGCGCGCCCGCCGAACCGCTGGGCACCAACGTCAAGCTGCGCCAGGCGATCAACTGTGCGATCGACCGCGACAACATCTGCAACAATATCCTCGAAGGCCGCAGCAAGCCCGCCAACAGCATCCTGCCGCCCGCCATGCTCGCCCACGATCCGAACCTGCGCGGCTGGACCTACGACCCCAAGAAGGCCAAGGCGCTGCTGGCGGAGGCCGGGTTCCCCGAAGGCAAGGGCCTGCGCAAGCTGGAGTTCTTCTACCGCCAGGACCCCGACGCGCAGAAGATTGCCGTCGCGATCCAGGCCGACCTGCAGGCTATCGGGCTGGACGTGGACATCCGCGCGCTGGACTGGGCGGCCTTCCTCGACCGCCTCGACAAGAACCCGCCGGACATGTTCTATCTGGGCTGGGTCGCCGACTACAACGACCCCGACAACTTCCTCTACTGGCTCTTCCATACCAAGCAGTGGGGCGATCCCGGCAATCACACGCGTTACAGCAACCCGCAGGTCGATGGGCTGCTCGACAAGGCCCACGTCTCGATGGACCGCGACGAGCGCGTGAAGCTGTACCAGCAGGCCGAGCGCAAGATCCTCGAGGAGGCGCCGTGGTGCGTGCTCGAGACGCGCGTGAACTACATCCTCGTGCAGCCGCACGTGAAGAACGCCCAGGAGCAGCTCACCAACATGGATGTCGGCTGGCTGATGGGTTCGGTGGACTTCGGCACGGTGGAGTTCAAGTAACGCGCCGTGGCAAGCTTCGTCCTGCGGCGGCTCCTGCAGGCCCTGCCGGTCTTCGCCGGCATCCTGTTGATCTGTTTCCTGCTCTTCAAGCTCTCCGGCGATCCCACGCGGCTGCTGGCCGGCGAACGCGCCCCCGAGTACGTACGCGAGAGCATCCGCCACAAGTTCCACCTCGACGAGCCCTGGTACCGCCAGCTGGGCTTCTTCGCCAGCGGAATGGTCAACGGCGAGTTGCGCAGCTACCGGCATGACCGCCCGGTCGTTGAGATGATCCTGGAAGGCGCGGCGGTGACCCTGCGCCTGGCCCTGGGTGCCATCGTGATCGCGGTGGCCTTCGGGCTGCTCGCCGGCCTCCTGAGCGCCTACCGCCCGCATTCGTGGATCGACTACCTTTCCGCGGCGGGCTCGAGCGTGGGCGTCTCGGTGCCGGCCTTCTGGCTGGCGATGCTGCTGACGCTGCTGTTCTCGGTGCATCTGGGCTGGCTGCCGATCGGCGGCTACCGGCCGGGGCACCTGGAGTACCTCGTCATTCCCGTCGCCACGCTGGGCCTGATCTCGATGGCGCTGATCGCGCGCCTGAGCCGCAACTGCCTGATGGAGGCGATGACGCAGGACTACGTGCGCACTGCGCGCGCGAAGGGCCTCGGGGGCTTCCAGGCGCTGGTCGGCCACGCGTTTCCCAACGCGCTGGTGCCGGTCGTTACCGTCATCGGCACGAACCTCGCCGGCCTGATGACCGGCGCGGTGCTGACCGAAACCACGTGCAGCCTGCCCGGCTTGGGGCGCATCATCTTCCAGGCCATCAGCGAGCGCGACCATCCGGTGATCCTGGGCGGGTGCCTGTTCTTCGCGTTCGTCTTTGTCTTCGTGAACCTCTGCGTGGACATCCTCTACGGGCTGCTCGATCCGAGGATCCGGCACCATGAGTGAACCCGCGCGCGGCGGCATCGCCGGCGGCTTGCCCGCCGGCCCCTGGCAGATGCTCTGGCGGCGTATGAAGCGCAACCGCCTGGCGCTCGCGGCATTCGGCGTCGTCGTGCTGATCGCGGTGCTGGCGCTGGGGGCGGAGGTGGTGGCGCCCTACGGATACCAGGACCAGTTCCGCGGCGGCGAACAGCAGGCGCCCAACTCCACCAAGCTGACCCGCCGGCCCGGCGACGAAGCGCCCGCCGAGCGCTACTTCCTGCTCGGAACCGACGCCAACGCGCGCGACGTCTTCTCGCGAATCGTCTACGGCGCGCGTGTGAGCCTGGCCGTGGGGCTATTGGCGACGCTGGTCAGCCTGGCCATCGGGCTGGTCGTGGGGCTGCTCAGCGGGTTCTACGGCGGCTGGATCGACGCATGCCTGATGCGCTTCACCGACACGGTCTTCGCGTTCCCGAGCGTCTTGCTTGCGGTGGCGATCACCGCGACAGTCGACAAACCCAGCCTGGAAGTCGTCTTCCTCGCGCTGGGGCTGGTGGGCTGGACGGGCATCGCCCGCGTGGTGCGCAGCCAAGTCCTGACCATCAAGACGCAGGACTTCGTCGTCGCCAGCCGCGCCCTGGGCGCGCGCGGCTTCCACGTGCTGGTGCGGCAGATCATGCCCAACTGCTGGGGGCCGGTCATCGTCGTGACGACGCTGGCCATCGGCGGCAACATCCTGGGCGAGGCAGGCCTGAGTTTCCTCGGGCTGGGCGTGCAGGAACCGTATCCGAGCTGGGGCGGGATGCTCGCCGACGCGCAGGAGCGCTACAAGGACGCGTGGTGGCTGGGTGTCTTCCCTGGGCTGATGATCGTGGTCACGGTGCTGGCGTTCAATCTCTTCGGCGACGGGCTGCGCGACGCCCTGGATCCGCGCCACACCCGCAAGTAGGCGTGTGGGGGAGGGGATAACGCGCGTTGCCTCGCACTCCGCATGCGGGTACAACCTCCTGCGCACCGGACCTGCCTTACTCTCGTAACGCGGCCTCTTTTTCCGGGGGCCCCTGCATGGAGCATCGTTTCGACTCATGCGCGACCGGCACATCTTCTGGGACGCGGCGCCGCTGCTGTTGCTGGTGTCCCTGGCCATCCTGCTTGGCCTTCTTGTCGTCCAAAACGAACGCGGCTGGGCCCAGATGCAGCGCATCCGCGAGGAGAACGCGGAACTTGCCAAACAGAATCAGGCAATTCTCTCCCGGCTCTCGGGTTCCGTTGCCATCCAGTCTGCGCCCGCTGTGGTGGGCCCGCAGACGGGCTCGCAGTCGCCCGGCGTAAGGGAATCTACCGCGCCGGAATCCGGAGAGGCGTCGCTTTCGCCGAAGGCTTCCGGGACCGCCGCTGAAACCCGGCCGCCCAAGGTGCCTGCCATTCCCAATCCGGCGCTCAACGATCCCCACATTCCGAACCAGGCGCAGCCGCGCGAACTGCTGCAATTCACGCGCGGCGACGAGGATGCCGACGACGGCGACTGGCTGGTTACTTCGATCATGGGCGAGCCCAACTCGCTGAACGCGCTGATCGACAACGACGCCACCGCCAGCGACCTCTTCGGGCAGGTGCACGACGGCCTTGCGGCGCTCTGCTTTGACGACCTGTCCATCTACGAGCCCCGCCTGGCCAGGGCCTGGACCAAGGAAATGGTCTGCCTCGCCTATGCGAAGGACGGCAAGGCCGCCGATCTGGCGCAAGCCATCGACAGAGCCTGGGAGGACAAGGCCAAGCGCTCGATGCATGTGCTTAGTATCGGAACCGAAGCCGCCGGCGCCGACCAGGTCGTGCGGATCGTGGTCGGCGAAGCGGACGGTACCTATCGCGAGCGGCTGCAGAAGGATTTCGGCGACCGGATATCGATGCAGTGGTGGTTCTACGTGGACATCGCGTCTGAATACTTCGAGGACGGCCAGCGCGAGGCCAGCGCGAAGAACATCTGGACGTTCCTCCAGGAGAACCTGAAAGACCTGCCCGGTTTTGAAGGCCGCTTCCTCGAGCCCTGGCTGCGCGAAACCTCCGTCGTGGTGAAGATGCTCGGCAGCGAGAAGGATAAGGACGCCGTACGCCAGCGCATGAAGGATCTCGTCGCCAGCCCGAAGAACAAGGGCAAGGTCACCGACACCAAGGTGGCCGAAGGCAAGCGCGAGGAGGCGTTGATTGCGCACGACATCGTGGAAGATTACCTCGCTCAGGAAAAGCCGGTCTTCACCTTTTACCTGAACCAGGACGCCCGCTGGCACGACGGCACGTCGGTCACCGCGCGCGATGCGGTCTTCACCTTCAAGATGATCAAGAACCCCAAGGTCATGGCGGGGCCCAGCCGCAACTACTGGCAGGACTGCGAGTCATGCGAACTGGTGAACGACGACCCATACGTGCTTCGCTTCACATGGAGCAAGCCCTACTTCTCGGCGTTCGAAGTGACGGCGGGCTTCAGCCCCATCGCCGAGCACTATTACCCGTCGGACCCCAAGCAGTTTAACGAGGGTCCTCAGAACCAGTCGCTGATGGGCAACGGCGCGTACCGATTCGAGAAGTGGGAGCGCGGCAAGGAGATCGTCTTTGTCCGCAACGAGAACTACTACGGGCGCAAGCCGCACTTCAAGAAGGTGGTCTACAAGGTGGTGAAGGACAAGGCCGCCGAACTGCTGATGCTCGAATCCGGTGACATCGACATCAACGAACGCCTGGAAGCCCCGCAGGTGATCGCCAAGCGAGGGGATCCCGAGTTCCTGAAGAAGAACGCCCTTGATACGGTTTCGGTTGCCAACGTCTACCGCTACATTGGATGGAACGCGCGCAATCCGCTCTTCAAGGATAGACCTGTTCGGCAGGCGCTGACCATGCTCATCGACCGGCAGCGCATCTGCGACGTCATCCTGAAGGGCCTTGCCAAGGTTCAGAACGGCCCGTTTCACCCGGACGCCCCCGTCTTCTGGAAGGGGCTCGGCGAGACGGCGAAACGCTTTGATTTCAACCCGGTCAAGGCCCGCAAGCTCCTGGCCGATGCGGGCTGGCGTGACAGCGACGGCGACAGCATCCTCGACAAGGACGGCGTGAAGTTCGAGTTCACGCTCCTGATCGTCGCGGGTGTGCAGACGTACGAATCCATCGCCAACCAGGTCAAGAACGACCTCGCCCAGGCCGGCATTCTGGTCAACATCAGCCCTTACGAATGGTCCGTGCTACTGCAGAAACTCGAGCAACTCAAATTTGACGCCTGTCTGATGGGCTGGCGCCTGGGCATCATCAACGATCCGTACCAGCTCTGGCATTCGTCTCAGACCGACATCAAGGAGTCCAACCACTGCAACTTTCAGGTGCCCGAGGCCGACCGGCTGATCGAAGCCTCGCGGCGCGAACTGAACCCCGAAAAGCGCAACGAGATGATGGTGCGCTTCCAGCAGATCATCCTCGAGGAGCAGCCCTACACGTTCCTCTTCGTGCCCACGCGGCTGGTCGGGTACAGCAAGCGCATCCGGAACGTTAAGTTCAAGCTGATCGGCAGCGCCTCCGACCGCTGGTGGGTGCCCGCGGCGGATCAGAAATACAAATGAGGAAGGGTGCAAACACTCCCTGTCGTCTTTCCCTTGGCCTCTGACCGGCATCCGGTGGCATGACCGCGTATATCCTCAAACGCCTGCTGCTCTTCCCCGTCATGATGCTGGCTATCACCCTGGTCAGCTTCACGATTATCAATCTGGCTCCTGGCGTCAGCGGTTCCTCCTCGGCTACCGGCGACGCCAGCGCGCAACGCATGACCCGGCAGCAGCTCAAGACGCTGCGCGAGACCTTCCATGTCGGAAAGCCTGTCCACCATCGGTATCTGTACTGGCTCGGGGCGATGCAGCCCGAGTACCGCCCCGAGACGCTGACCTTGCGCCTGCCGTTCTCGGTCGCGCCGGACGCCGTACCCGGCGTACGTACCGTCAGGGTACGCTTTGCGTTTCAGGGCGCGATCGACGAGGCCGAACGCATGGAGCGCGTGCGCGCGGCGAAAAAGGCGGAAGAGACGCTGGTCCCGGCCTGGGATGAGGAAGGTTGCTACCCGCGCGGGTCCGCTGGCGGCGAGTTGGAACTCGAGATCGAATTGCAAAAGAAGGCGCTCTTTCTGGAGGCCCCGCCCAGTCCGGTGTTCCGCAACCCCCAGCCCCTGGCCGAAGGCAGCCCGTTCTCGTGGGCCCTGGCCTGGGAGCGCCCCACGGCCGAGCAGGGCGGCGGCGGCACGTTGCTGCTGCAGATCAGCAGCGCCGAGAGCCACTATCTCCTTATCGGCGGCGAGGCGGCTCCGGTCCTTGAGGTAACCGGCGATGTGTCGGGCATGAGCTTCGCGCCCGTCGAGGTTCCTCCGGCGCCCAAGCGCGGTGTGCTCTTTGGCGATCTGGGCAAATCGGTCGAACGCCCCTCGGTGACCGTCGCGCAGCGCCTGTGGGACGCCCTGCCGATCACGCTGCTGCTGAACTTCATCTCGATCCTGGTGATCTATCTCGCGTCGATCCCCATCGGCATCTACTCGGCGACGCACCAGAACACCATGCTCGACCGCTCCTCCACCGTCGTGCTCTTCATGCTCTATTCGCTGCCGAGTTTCTGGGTCGCGATCCTGTTGCTGAAAGGCATGGTGGTGCTGAAGAACGCCGGCCTGCCTTACCTCCCGATCCAGGGCCTGCTGCCCACGGGGGCTGATGACCTGCCGACGCTGGAATACCTCTATACGGCCACCAAGCACCTGATCCTGCCGGTGCTGGCGCTCAGCTACGGTGCGCTGGCGGGGCTCTCCCGGTTCATGCGCGTCGGCATGATCGACATCATCCGCAGCGACTACATTCGCACCGCGCGCGCGAAGGGCTGCCGCGAGCCGCGCGTGATCTTCAAGCACGCGCTGCGCAACAGCTTGATCCCGGTCGTCACGCTGGTGGCGGGCCTGCTGCCCAGCATGATCGGCGGCAGCATCATCATCGAGCAGATCTTCGGCATCAACGGTATGGGCAACCTCGCCTACACCGCGATGCTCACGCGCGACTATACCATCCTCATGGCGACGCTGACCTTCGGCAGCTTCCTGACGCTCGCCGGCATCCTGATCTCCGACATCCTGTACGTGATCATCGATCCGCGCATCAGTTTCGAGAGCGGGGGACGCTGATCGTGGCCGATACGCCGCTACCCGACGCCCCCGCGCACGCTGCAGGTGAAGGTTATTGGCAGCTGGTGTGGCGCCAATTCCGCAACCGCCGTCTGGCGAGCATCTCTTTCGCGGTCATCGTGATCCTCTTCTTGCTTGCGGCCTGGGCCCCGCTCCTGGCCAACGGCAAGCCGTTCTACTGGCGCGAGATTCCCTTTGGGGCGAGCCAGGCAGTCACAACGTACCCGCTGCTGCAATACCTTGTCGCGCCCACACAGGAGTTCAGCGTCGAGTACCTCTTCAACTATTTCTGCATCCTCACGCTTACGCTGCCGCTGGTCTGCCTGCCGGCATATTTGCTTTCGCGCGGCCGGGGCCTTGCCCCGAAGGCCGTGCGCAAACGCAGCACGTACGCGGTGCTTGGCGCGTTCGCCCTGGCGGCGCTTCCTTTTCTGGCTCCGGGGTTCGTAACCCGCGCGGCCACCAAGGTGGAACGAGCGGCCGATCCTGCGATGGCCCAGCGGCTGAAAGAGATCGAGGCGGAGTACGCCGCAGGGAAACTGGTGGGAGAGGCTTACGCTACGGCCAAGCGCGAGGCCGCGGCGGTCACGGAATTCCGGATTCTGCGCTCCTGGCGCCTGGACGAGCGGCCCTACCTGAGCGACTTCGCCGACCTGCGCGAGGGGAACGCCGAGGTCGAGGCGATATTCCCTCCTGTTTCCGCCGACCCCGTGGTGAACACCAGCGAGACCCTTCATCCGCCAGGCGTCTATGGACGTTTGGGCGCACGCCGCTACCGGAAGATCGACGTGGAATCGATCGACGAGCCGCTGCCGCCCGGAGTCTCTCGCATCTGCCTGGTTGCGACGGTGAACGAGATCTCCGGCGGGGATGTGCGCATCCTCGAACGCGACACGCGCGTGCACATCGAAGAGGACGAGACGCGCGCGCAACTGAAAGATCTGCGTGCAGGCGATCGCGCTTGGTTCATGGGCCGCCGGGTGGAGGCCGAAGGCGGCGGTGCGCCGCGTTTTGTGGCCGAGGCCGTGCGTCCCGAATCCCGCCCGCCGGCCTGGACGCGGCACCTGCTGGGCACCGACCGCGACGGGCGCGACGTGCTGGCGCGCATGTTGCTCGGTTCGCGCATCTCTCTTTCTGTCGGCATCGTCTCGGTCGGCATCTACGTGCTGCTGGGCATCCTGATCGGCGGGCTGGCGGGGTATTTCCGCGGTATCGTGGATCTGGCCATCTCACGCCTGATCGAGCTGGTGATCTGCTTCCCGAGCTTCTTCCTGATCCTAGTCATCCTGGCCACCATCGAGAAACGTAGTATCTTCCTCGTGATGCTGATCATCGGCCTGACGAGCTGGACCGGCGTTGCGCGCCTGATTCGCGGCGAGTTCCTGAAGCTCGCAGACCAGGACTTCGTGCATTCTGCGCGTGCCCTGGGCTGCGGCAGCCTGCGCATCATGTTCCGGCACATCCTGCCCAACGCGATGGGCCCGGTGCTGGTGGCCGCGGCGTTCGGCGTGGCCAGCGCGGTGCTGACCGAGTCGAGCCTCAGCTACCTCGGCTTCGGCGCGCCGCCGCCTACGCCGACCTGGGGCGAGATGATCAAGCAAGGTAAGGACAACATCGAGGTTGCCTGGTGGCTGCTGGTCTACCCCGGCGCGATGATCTTCCTGACCGTGACGGCCTACAACCTGGCCGGCGACGGCCTGCGCGACGCGATGGACCCGCGCATGAAGCGTTGACGCGCGGCGTAGAGCAAGGAGCAGGCGTGAGCGAGGAATCCCTTCTGGAGGTCCGCAACCTGCGGACGTACTTCCACACTGACGCGGGCGTCGCCCGCGCCGTGGACGACATCTCGTTTTCCATCGGTGCCGGCCAGTGCCTGGCGCTGGTGGGCGAGTCCGGCTGCGGTAAATCCGTCACCAGCCTCAGCATCATGCGCCTGCTGCAGGAGCCGCCCGCACGCGTGGCCGGCGGCGAAGTGCGCTTCGCCGGGCGCGACCTGCTCAAGCTGGAGCCCGACGAGATGTGCAAGGTCCGAGGCGCGGAGATCTCGATGATCTTCCAGGAGCCCCAGGCCGCGCTGAACCCCGTCTTCACCATCGGCGACCAGGTGGCGGAGGCGTATCTTGTCCATCATCCCGAGGCGCGCGCCAAGGACGCGATGGACCGCGCCGTCGATGCCCTGCGCAGCGTCGGGATCCCCGACCCCGGCCGGCGCGCGCTGGACTATCCGCACCAGCTCTCGGGCGGCATGAAGCAGCGCGTCTGCATCGCGATCGCGCTGATCTGCGAGCCCAAGCTGCTGGTCGCCGACGAACCCACCACGGCGCTGGACGTCACCATCCAGGCGCAGATCCTGGACCTGCTGCGCGATATGCAGCAAAAGCGCGGCCTGGCGCTGCTGCTGATCACGCACGATCTGGGCATCGTCGCGGAGATGGCCGAGCGCACCTGCGTGATGTACGCCGGCAAGATCGTCGAGTCCGCGCCCACGAGCGAGATCTTCGCCCGGCCGCTGCATCCGTACACCCAGGGCCTGCTGCGCGCGCGCCCCGAGCCGGGTTCGAGCCTGCGCGACCGCCGCCGCCTGGCCGTGATCCCCGGCATGGTGCCGGCTGCGACGCAGTTCAAAGACGACTGCCGCTTCCGCCCGCGCTGCCCGCTGGCCGGGGACCTCTGCCACGAGGAGCCCAAGCTCGAGGCCTTTGGTGGCGAACACCGCGCGGCCTGCTGGTACACCCGGCGGGAGGGGATCGCCGCGTGGGCCGAACCGGCGCGAACGGGCAACAATCAAGGAGGCGCCGACGTATGAACGATACCACGCCCGGTCCGGCGCCGGTGAAAAACGGCGACGCGCTGCTGGAAGTGCGCGGCCTGTGCAAGTATTTCTCCATCCGCCGGGGCCTGCTGGCCGCGCTGGCCGGGCGCGTCAAGGCCGTCGACGACGTTTCCTTCTCGCTGCGCCGCGGCGAGACGCTGGGCCTGGTCGGCGAATCCGGCTGCGGCAAGACCACCACGGGCCGCGCGGTTCTTCGGCTGATCGAACCCACCGCGGGCACGGTCCGTTTCGAAGGGACCGAACTCACGGACATCTCCCAGTCCGCGCTGCAGCCGTTCCGGCGCAAGATGCAGATCATCTTTCAGGACCCTTTCAGTTCGTTGAACCCGCGCATGACCGTCGAGCAGATCGTCGGCGAGGGCCTGACGGTGCACGGCCTTGCGAGTTCGGCCGGCGATCGCCGCGGCAAGGTGCTGGGCATGCTCGACCGTGTGGGCTTGCCGGCGCAGGCGGTCGACCGCTACCCGCACGAATTCTCCGGCGGGCAGCGCCAGCGCATCGGCATCGCCCGCGCCCTGGCGGTCGATCCAAGCTTCATCGTCTGCGACGAGCCCGTCAGCGCGCTGGACGTTTCGGTCCAGGCGCAGATCGTCAACCTGTTGATGGACCTGCAGGCCGAGCGAAACCTCTCGTACCTCTTTATCGCGCACGACCTGTCGGTGGTGGAGCACATCAGCACGCGCGTGGCGGTGATGTACCTGGGGCACATCGTCGAGACCGGCTCCACGAAGGACCTGTACGGCGACCCTCGGCATCCGTACACGCGGGCGCTGCTGTCGTCGGTGCCGATCCGCGAACCCGGCGCCCAGCGCACGCGGCAGGTGCTGCCCGGCGAACCGCCTTCGCCAATCCATCCGCCGCCGGGCTGCCCGTTGGCGCCACGCTGCCCGATCGCGCGGCCGGAGTGTTCGCAGAAGCTTCCGGAGTTGGAGGAGATGGGCGCGCCCGACCACTTGGTGCGTTGCCCGTACGTGAAGGACCTGCCGGTGTACGAGAAGGCGGGAAGCGTTTCCTGACGAACGGTCGTTGCAGGGGTCAGGAAACGCGCGCCAACTGGTCGCGGTGCCAATTGAGCAGATCGCGCAGGGTCTTCTCGAGGGGAATCTCCGGCGTCCAGCCGCAGCACTTGTTGATTTTCTCGTAGGACCCGTACACGTCCATCACCTGCGTCTGGCGCATGCGGTTCGGGTCTTCCTTCAGGTCCACTTTCACGCGCGCCATCTGCATCAACGTATCGAGGATGTAGCGGATGGAGACGCTCTTGCCAGACGAAAGGTTGTAGGCCTCGCCCTTGCTGCCGTGCTGCACCAGTAGGCGGTATCCCCTTACGACGTCGCGTACGTCGCAGAAATCGCGCTTGGGGCTCAGGTCGCCGACGCAGATCTGGGGCTTCAGGCCGCGCTCCACGCGCGCGACCTGCTCGGCGAACGTCGAACAGACGAAATCGGTGCGCTGGCGCGGACCGGTGTGGTTGAACGGCCGCACCAGCATCGCGTGCACGCCGTAGGTGGCGACGAACGGCCGCGTGGCCAGCTCCATCGCCGCCTTGCCGGCCGCGAAGATGTTGGCGGGGGCAAAGGGCAGGTCCTCATGAATCGGCATCTGGTTCGCGGGGGCGTTTCCATAGATCTCGCCGGAACTGGCCAGCACGACGCGTGCTTCGGGCTGCAGCGTGCGCACGGCGTCCAGCAGGTGGACGGCGCCGAGGAAGTTGATCTCGTAGGTGCGCGCCGGCTGCCGCTCGGCCAGCGGCACGAAGGAGACCGCGGCGAGGTGAAAGAGCGCGTCGAAGCGCGCCTCCCGCAGGATCCCCTTCACGAAGTCGGGGTTCGAGACGTCGCCCACGCGCATTGTCAGCTGGTCGAGGATGTGAGCGACGTTCACCGCGCGGATGCCGGCCTGGCAAGTGCCCCAGACCTCGTCGCCCTGTGCCAGGCAGTGCTCGGCTAGGTGCGAGCCCGCGAAGCCTTCGGTTCCGGTGATCAGGACGCGCATGACGGAAGTCTCGCGAGGCGCATCGCGCTTGTCAATGCCCGGCGGCAGAGGGTGCGGGCGCCGCGATGGCCCCTGCCTTGCGCCGCGCGAGCCGGTCGATGACCAGGACGACCACGAAGCCGGCCGCGAGCAGCACCACGCTCAGAACACCGTCATTGTTGAAAAAGCTCTCGGAATCGGGCCAAAAGGGTTTGGTCTGCACTAGGCGATCCCTCCCGGCCACCTTCTCGTAGATGCTGTGCTGGAAGGGGAAGATGGGATAGAGGGAAACGATCAGCAGGCCGTTCATGGCCATGATGGTGAGTCTTTCGTAGTGGTGAAGTAGCCACGAAAGGAACCGGGAGAAGATTGCCAGGCCGAAGAGGATGCCGAAAACGAAGGGAAGCATGATCTCAGTGAGCGCCTGGAGCCAAGTGATTTCCGGATGCGTCTTGCCGACCAGGATCCCGAAGGCCCCCCACACGTATTCGTACTTCTTAAGCAGCACGAGCACGAAGCTTCCCGAAATGCCCGGCAGGACCATGGCGCAGATGGCCACCGCGCCGCAAAGGAAGAGAAACGCGGGGTGATTGGGCGTCTCCGCGGGCACGGCGGACACCACCACCCAGCACAGCGCTCCGCCGGCAAGGTACGAGACGATACCGCTCAGGCCCGGACGGCCGCTGTCGCGCGCCAATAATACAATGCTGCCGAGAATAAGTCCGAAGAACAGGCCATACACAGGTTCGGGATGCGACTTCATCAACTCGGGCAGCTTAACGATGCGCACGCAAAAGAACATGCCTGAGACCATGCCAAGCAGAAGCGCGGCCAGGAAGCGCCAGTGAACGATCGTGAAGAGGTCCTTGATGCGGAGGCGCAGCAGGGTTTTCACCGCATGGCCGTTGACGGACTTGATCGCGTCCATCCAGCGCGTGTAGATGCCCAGGATGAAAGCGATCGTACCGCCGCTGACGCCGGGAATCACGTCGGCCATGCCCATGCAAAGCCCGCGAAGGGCGATGCCCGGCATTTCCTTCCAGGTCGCGCCGCCGGGCGGGACATCTTCGTTGTCGCTTGCTTGGGGTGCTGCATGGGTGGATTCCACCGTCAGGCCTCCTTTTGCGCCAACAGTTTTGCCAGCACCGCGCCGGGAAGGAACAGCGCGGCGACTCCCAGCGCGAGCTTCCAGTCGTTGCTTCCGCCGAAGCCCAGGATCAGGCCGGCGTCGAGAAAACAGATGCCCATCACGCCGTGCTTCACGAGGGTGCGCGCGGCCAGCGGCGTGCCGGTCTTCGCCAAACGCCGCGTGTCCCAGGCCAGCACCGCGATCAATGGCGCCAGCGCCGCCCAGATCCACAGCTTCGGCGCGCTGAGGCCCGCCAGCAGCAGACCGCTGCCGCTGAGCGCCCAGCCCAGCAGGATCGCGCCGAGGCGCTTGCCGGATTCTTCCTGCGCGGAGAAGGCCGTCAATCCCGCGGCGTAGATGCCAACGGCGAGCGCCGGCGCATGGAAGGTCCAGAAGAACCCCGGATCCGCCATGTTGCCGCCGAAGTTTGGATGCGCGGACATGCCCATCGAGACGTTGAGGTAGCGGCACAGGCCCAGCACGGCGGGACCCAGGAGGCGGAAGTGCTTGGCGGCGAAATCGTAGCCCAGGATCGCCGCGGCCAGCATCCCCGCGTAGGCCAGCGCGATCGAGTCCACCGCCAGGGCCGCGCCCAGTCCGGCCAGCATCAACAGCACGCCGCAAATAACCGCGCCGCGCAAGGAGACCGCGCCCGACGGGATCGGGCGCTGCGGGCGCACGCGCGCGTCTTCGGCGCGGTCGGCGACGTCGTTGAAGGCCATTCCCGCCAAGTACAGCGCGCCGGAGGCGGCGGCGAGCGGGAGCCAGCGTTGGGTGGGCATGCCGGGAAACGTGGCGCGCACGACCGTGGCGCCTGCCGCGATATCCGCCAGTGCCGTGAAGACATTCGGCAGGCGCACAAGCCGCAAATAGGGGATCACGGCACCAGAGATAGCCGATTTTCGCGCGGGTGCCACCGGTTCCGACGCGAGTGAAATGAAGCCGGCGGCCGGCTACCACTCCAGGTCTTCGTCGTCTTCCTCCGCGTCGCCGGCCTCGGGTTGGCGGCCCGGCTTGTTGTTGCGGGGTTCGGCCTTGTTCCCGTTGGGGTTGCCCAGGTTGGGCTTGGGTCGGGTGCGTCCCTTTTCGGGGTTGGGCTGAGGCAGGGGCTGGGGCTGCTGCTTGGGTTGCGGCTGGGTCTGCGGTTTGGGCTTGGATTGGTTCTTGGGCTGGGCGTTGGCGACAGCGCTACCGTCGCTGAACTTTCCGTCGCGCAGGACGTAGGGGGTGCCGTCCGCGTCGGTCAGGTAGATGGCCTGGTTCTCGATCTTGGTGATCTTGTAGTTGCTGCCCTGCAGCGTGTCGCCTTCGCGGACGCGGAAGGTGCCCGAACCGTCCTTGTTGGACAGCAGCGCGAAGGTGCGGTCGCCGGAGCGCATGATGCCGACGAAGGCGACGGAGAGTTCCTTCTCGACCGGCAGGAGCGGGTCGCGTGTCTTGGGTTCAACTTTCTTCGGCGGTGGCGGAGGCGGCGGCGGCGGGGGCGGCGGGGTGTTTTTCGGAGGCTCGGGCTTGGGCTTGGTTTCGTCGCCGGCGAGGAAGTCCTTGTCGAGCGTGAAGGGCGACTTGCGGTCGCGGTCCTTGCTGTAGATGTAGCTGTCGGGCGTGCCCTTCAGCGAGGTGTCGGAGACGTTATACGGCTGGAGCAGGTGCGCCTTGGCGCGCGCGGTGTCGTTCTTGAGTTCGTAGGGGCGGCTGGTGACAAAGAGATACCCGGTCACTGCCAACAGCAGCGAGCAGAGGAGAAAGACGAGCTTCTCCTTGTTGAATCCCTGTCCCTTGATGCGCGCCATCGTCTGTTCCGCTAGTACCCCCGGGGCCGGGGCTGCTGGCCCGCCTCCTTCTTCTTTTTCGACGCGGCCTTGCCGTCCTTTGTGGTCGCGTAGATGTTGCTCTTCTCGTCCGGATCGAAGAAGTCCATGCCCGCGGCCGACATGCGCACCCAGATGTGCTCCTTGGGCACCTCGGCGACCGCCGCAGACAGGCCCTTGGCCTTCGCGATGTTATTATACTCGACCTTGTTCTTGTTGCTGTCGTTGATGCTGGGGGAGATGACCTCCAGGCGGCGGATGACCAGGAAGTGCCCAGGGGAGCGCACCGAGTAGAGGAAGCGCTTGTAGCTGTTGACGTCGCAGCGCAGCTGGATCTCGACGGGGTATTCCTGGATGAACGAGCGCCAGGTCTTAATCAGGTACTTCTGGAACCGGTCGGACTTCGGGTTCAGTTCCTTCGGATCGTATTTGGGGTTGTCGACTAGCGCCACGGGGCCGACCGCGTCGCTGTCCTCCGGGCGCACCGAGATGATCTGCATGAAGGCTTCGGGCTTTCGGGTCTGGCTGACTTCCATCGCGGTCTGCTCTTCCTTGGCATTGATGCAGAGTTTGATCACGGTCTCGACGATGAACAGCTTGCGCAGCAGTTCGGTCGCCTTCTCGGGGGTGTTGATCTTATCTACGTTGCCGGTCCATTCCGTGAAACCCAATTGGTCGTCCAGTACGTCTACATTGGCCGTGCGCCAGTCTTTGCGCAGGGCTTGCTGGCGGTCGGCGTAGATGTTCGCGAAATAGGTTCCGGGAACCTTTTCGTAGGTGGCGGGCAACTCAGTCCACTTCGCAAAGGACATGCGGCTGATTTCCTGCTTCTTCGCGATGTCCTTCTCCAACTGCTTGATGCGGCGCTGGAACATCGTGATCTGTTCGGAGATGGGGCGCTTGTCGTCGGGCATGGGTTTGAGTTCGCCGTCCAGGCCCCAGACGGCGGGGTGCTGCGGCGCGATCTTATTCTCGAACTCGTCCTTGACCTCGCCCAACTCCCGGCGCACGGCTTCCAGGTTCTCGATTTCCTTCTGGATGCCGGGCACGGGCGATTCGAAGGGATAGAAATAGATCCCCACGCCCAGCAGGGCGAAGATCACCACGCCCTTGATCAGCTTCTGGTCGGTCGCGTCCATCGGCATGGCGTGCGCTTCCTCGTCAACCGGCCTTCTTGCCGGTCTTAGCCTCGCCCGCGGCGGCCTTATCGGGCTCCGCGGTCTTGGCGGCCTTCTTGGGATCGGTCTTGGCCTTCGCCTTCTCGGCGGGGGCGGCCTCGCCGCCCAGCGTCTGCGGGGCCTCGATGAAGGCCTCCAGCACGAACTCCTGCAGTTGCCAGCGGCTGACCGGATGGTCGAACTTGTCGAACCAGACGAGCCGGATGTCCTTGAAGAGGTTCGCCTCGTCGTGCGGGTTCTTCGGGTTCGGCACCAGGCGGTCCTTCAGGCCGACCACGGGCGGGTCGTGCCAGCCGGTGACCTGTTTCAGGAGCCCGTCCTTCTGGGCGCCGCGCACGAAACCGCGCAGGTAGACCTTCACGCGTTCCTGGTTGGCCTCCTCGTCGTTGCCGGGCTTGGCGCTGTTCGCGGCGGCGGCCTTGGCCATGTCGGCCGCCTTGATGACTTTTCCTGCCCCGGCGCCGCCGTTGGGCCCCAGGGGCCCGGCGGATTCTTCGCTGTCCTCGTTGCCTACCACCTGCGGCATGTTGGTCGAAATGCTGGTGAGGTAGAAGTTCACGGGGAGCCGGCTGCTCATCTTCAGTTCCGAGAGGATGCGCAGGAAGGCGTGGCCGGAGTTGGCATTCTTCTCGATGCGGTCCAGGCGGCGGCGCAGTTCCTCTTCGCGCTCTTCCAGAGAACGCAGGTCGGCGGCCTCGACTTTGGCGTTCTTTACCGCTTCCTTGGCCTTCGCCTGGTTGGCGCTCAGGACTTCCGTGTTCTGCCACGGGGTCAGCCACAGCAGCGCCAGCGCGCCCAGCAGCACCGCGGCGGCGTAGTACAGAAAGGCCCCGCGCGCCTGGAACTCCTTGGCTTCCTTCAGCGCGTTCGGCCACAGCAGGAAGCTGAAGGCGCCCTTGCACAGCCGCGAGAGCGCCAGGCCCACGGACACCGCCATGGTGTCCTGCTCGGCCTTCAGCGCCGTGGCGGCCTCGGGCGGAAGCTTCGACATGTCGATGTTGCGGAAGACTTCCAGCGGCTTCACCGGCACGCGCATGCGGCGCCCGATGAACTCGTCCAGCCCCTTCACGCGGCTGCCGCCGCCGCAGAGGTACACGTTGTCGACCTTCAGGTCGCGCAGCTTGTAGTGCTGCTTGCAGGCCATGAAGGCGTTTTCGACCTGGGTGCACAGGGCGGCGGCTTCGCGCACCAGGGCCGCGGAAACCTGCCGGCGGCGGCGCTCCGCGCGGTCATCCTCGGTCACCTGTGCGGCGGCCTCGCCTTCTGCGGGCGGCTTCGAGAGCGCCTCGCGGACTTCGCTGCGTTTGAGTTCGACGGTCGGCGCCATTACGGCTTCGGTGTCGGCGGCTTCGGCCGCTTCGTCTTCGCTGGCGACCAGGTCGTCGGTCAGGCCGGGGGAGGGCTCGTCGGGCGCGGCATTCGCGTCGGTGCCGGCATTTGCCTGGACGACGCCCGGCGGGCGTTCGCCCGGACGCAGCAGGCTGCGGCGCAGGGAGGGACTGAGCCGCGTCTTGAGCGTGGATCGCGCGGAACGCAGGCTGCCGGCGCCGGCGACGGGCAGGTCGAAGAGGATCTGCGCGTCGGCCTTCTTGAGTTCCTCGGCCTCCTCCATAGGCAGGAGCAGTTCCTGCGAGAGAACCTCGGTGAATTTCTTGCCGCCGCCGGGTACGACGCGGGCCTGGAAAAGCGCTCCGTTGCGCACGACCAGGACGATGACTTCATCGACGCCGATGTTCACGATCAGGTCGGTCTTGTCGTGTTCGAACCCGTGCCCGTGGTAGTAGGCGTTGTAGAGCGCCAGGGCAACCAGGTCGAGTTCGACCTCGCCGAGTTTGGCCTGCTTGGCCTGTTCGATGGCCTGCTCGGCCTGGCGTTCGCTGCAACTGCCGATCAGGACGGTGTACTGGCCGCCGACGTCGGGCGTATCGAGGATGCGGTAGTCGAAGGCGGAGGCCTGCTGGTTCTCGGCCTTTTCCTCGACTTCGTATTTTGCCAGCATCTCCAGGCGCCAGGCCGGCACCGGCGGAACCAGCAGGTAACGCAGCGCCGTGGCCGTGCCGCCGACGCCCACGCAGCGCACGGGCGCATGCAGGCGCGCGCCCTGGACGAGCTCCTTCAGTTTCGCATCGATGGCCAGGCGGCGGGTGTTGGCGTCTTCGATGGAGGCCAGGTCGCCCAGCGGCGTCGTGCCGGCGGAGGCGAGGACGAGCTTGCCCTTGCGGTTCTCGAGCACCACGCCGCGAAGGGCGTTGGTCCCCATCTCGATACCGACTACGCGCTCCATCGCTACCTAGCCCTCGAAACCTTCACACGTCGGTCCTGCGCTCCTTACAGTATAACCGCCCAGAGGGGGGCGCGGTCATTCCTTTAGACGCCTTTGGCGCCCCTGCGGCTCAAGGTTTAACGAGGGTCGCGCGGGGCTGGGGCTTGCTGGGGTCCGGTTCGGCGGACTCGGCCGGCGCTTCGGGCTCGGCGCTCAAGGCTACGGCCTTCGGCGCGGGGCGGCCGTCGACGGGCTCTTCCTGCGGCACCTGCCAGCCGGCGCCATAGCCCATGTTCACGGCGCCCGACATGGGACGCGCGGTGTCGCCGTAGTCCTGCGGGATGGCCGGCAGGCCCAGGGCATTGTTCACCTCGGGCGAATGGCGTGTTTCGGTGACCTGGCCTGGAGCGCGGTTGACGCCTCCTTCGCGGATGTCCGGATCGTCCGGATAGGGCGCGGTGTGGTAGTGGCGCCCGCGCGGCGTGATGATCTGCGCTTCGACGATGACGACGAGGTTGCTGGTCAGGCGCTGGCTGGTCTTGGACTTGAAGAGGTGCCCCAGGCCCGGGATGCGGTGCAGGCCGGGGATCTTACGCTCGACGGTCTCCCAGCGGTTGCGGATCAGCCCGCCGATGATGACGTAACCGTTGTCCTCCAGCACCACGTCGGTCTCCAACTCGGTGGTGTCGATCACCGGTTGCTTGATGACGGGCGGGGTGGCCGTGCCGTCCTCGGTATCTACGACCTCGAAGGTCTGGAAGTCGCCCACGTTCTGGCCTTGGGCCAGGCTGTCGATGATGGGCTTGAGGTGCAGGTTGATGGTCTTGAGGTCGCGGCCGACGCTGGGCGTGACGTTCAGCGTAAAGCCGACTTCCTCCTGGTCGAACTCGGGCACGAAGGCGGCCACGCGCGAAGCCGAGGTGCCGTCGCCGCCGAAGTCGGTGGTGGTGACTTCGCGCAGGTCGGTGATGAAGCTGAAGAACGTCGTCACGTCGATCATGGCTTCCTTGTTGTTGACGGCCAGGATCTGGGGCTCGCTGAGAATGCGCGTGTTGCGGTGGTTCAGCAGCGCGTTCAGGGTGACGGAGAACTGCGGATCGGTGCGCAGGCCCTTGATCACCAGGCTGGTGCCGGTGCCGAGAGTGCTCAGCACGTCGGTGGGCGTGGTGCCGGCCAGGTCGAAGGTGCGGAACGGGTTGCGCGGCTCGTCGACGCGCGTGTTGACGCGTTCGACGTTGATGCCCAGCGCGTTGTTCTTCTCCAGCGCGATGTCCAGAAAGCGCGCCTTGATCAGCACCTGCAGCGCCGGCTGGTCGAAGGCGTCCAGGATCTCTTCGATCTTGGCGTGCCCGGCCGGCGTGGTCAGTACGGCCAGCTGGTTCGACTGCAGGTCGATCAGGTACTGGCTGCCGTCGGGGAAGGTCTGCGGGTCCTTCTGGTCCTGCAGCCACTTCAGCATCACCTCTAGGTAGCTGCCCTGGTTCTGGCCTTGGCCCTGTTGTCCGCCGCCGCCGCCACCCCCGCCGCCGCCCCGGTTGTTGTTCTGGTTGTTGATGCGGCTGTTCGAGCCGGATCCGCCCGAACTGGTGCGCGTCTGGCGGTTGCGGGAGTTGTTGCCCAGCCCCTGGCTGGTCATCAGCCCGTGGTGGATGGGGTATACCTTCAGCTTCATCAGCTTCTTCAGGTCGTCGCTGCTGGTCGCGGTGATCCAGATCGCGTGCTCGGTGACCGAGTACTGAATCCCGTCGTTGTTGCGCACGACGAAATCGAGCACCTCCTGCAGCGGCAGGTCCTCGACGTGCAGGGTCAGCTTCTTGTCCTCGATGGCCGCCGGGTCGGCGACGATGTTGATGCCGGTCATGATGAAGAGCGTGTTGAAGACCCACGCCAGGTCGGCGTCGGCGAAATCCACGCTGATGGGTTCCTTCATCCGGTCGGCCATCTTCTTGCGGCCGGGCAGGCTGGGGTCGTCGGTGCGAGTGGCCAGGTGCGGGCGCTCCTCGGGGATGCGCACCGGCGGGCGGACCTCGCGTTCCTGCGACTCCAGCAGCGCTTCCTGGCCCTTGCGTTCGGCGGCGGCCACGGCCACCGCGTCGTCGGCCTCGGCCAGCTTCGCGTGGCCTTTCTGAAGCCACTTGATTGCTTCGATGTTGCTCGGGTCGGCGGTCAGGATGTTGCGGCAGATCTGTACGCAGCGCATGTATTCTTTGTTTTCGTAGGCCTTCTCGGCGCTCTTGATCATGCTCTTGAACTGCGCGCGCACCGCCTCGCGGCGTTCTTCGGCCGTGCGGCCGGTCTTAAGACTGGATTGGACGGCTTTGGCCTCGTCCTTGCCCTCGTCCTTCGCAGGCGCGGGCGTGTCGTTGGCTGCGGGCGTGGTCTCCTGCGGATCCTGGAGCCAGTAGCGGATGCGCGGGCGCTCGCCTTCGGCGGGTTGCGCGGGCGCGGCGCCGTCGCCGGCCTCGTCGCCCTGGCCGGCGTCTTCTGCCAGTACGTGCGGAGCGTGCACGGCCAGGCCTGCCAGCAGCAGTGCGGGGATGAGATCTCGAATCTGAAGCCGCAAGGTCATGTCTGCAAACCCCCCCAACGAACCGGCTGGCTATTCCCCACCGCCGACCGTCGCGATTACCTTCCCGATCACTTGCCCGCCGCGCACCGGCCCGAAGTCCCGGCTGTCCATCACCGGGCTGTTGCGCGCGTCGTTCAGCACATACAGCCCGTCTTCCGGCACCGTCACTTCTTCCCTGCTCCCGCGCGGCTTCTCGACGATGGCCGTCGCGAGGTACTCCTCGATGAACGGCTTGCCGTTGATGCTCAGCTTCCCGTCCGTGACGCTCGCCCGTTCGCCGGGCAGTGCCACGATGCGCGAAACCATCCGCACGGCCCGTCCTTGCACCTGGATCTCGATCAGCACGCAATCGCCGCGGTGCAGCTTCTCCGGCGTGCGGAAGCCCACATGGACCAGCACCCGCGCACCCGGTGCGTACAGCGGCACCATGTTCGTGCCGTCCGCGGGGAACGTGTAGAGCGTGTAGCTCCGCACCGCCCACACGATCATCCCCAGCACGGCCAGATAGCCTGCGGGGCGGATCCAACGCCTCCAGGCCGGGGGCGCTGGCTTTTCGGCCTGCGCGCGTTCTTCATAGCGCTTCTTCAGCGCTGCCAGCGCGCTGCCGGGCGCCGCAGGCGCCGGCTTCGGTGCTTCGGGGGGCTGGGCCCCTTGCGGCTGGGAAGCCGGACCCTCGCCTGTCTGCAACTTCAAACTCCAGATAAGGTTAAACCCATCGTCCAGCGCCAAGTCACTTGGCCGCCGGCCCGCAGATGCTCAAGCTAAACTCAAAATGCACAGGTGATTATAGCAAGGCGGGGCAGGCCCTCCTAGCCTTATTCCCGGGCGGGACCGCATTATCGCTATCATGTAAGTAATTGTTTTTAAACGGGTTGTATTATCAAAGCCACACGGGGACGTTACGGGGCCGTCCCCTCGGCGGTCTGAGCGCGGAGTTCCTCCAAAAGGAGCCGCTCCGATGCATCGCGCAGCTTCGCCGGATCGATCTTCCCCAGCACTGCGGCGGCCTCGGCGCGCAGCAGCGCGTCGCCGTTCGCCTTCGCCCGCTGGAACAGCGTCTGCGCGAGGTACAGAATGCAGAAGGCCGAATCGGGGGCTTCGCCCAGCGCACGCTTCAGTTGCGCCTTGGCCTCGTCGTACCGCCCGGCGCGCAGCGCGCAGCGCCCGAGCAACTCGTACGCGCGCACGTAGTCCTCGCGGTGCAGGCGCGTGCCCGACTGCGTGACGGTGTGCAGCTGCGTTTCGGCCTCGTCATATCGCCCGCGTTCGAAGTACATCCCGGCGAGATCGATGCGCGCGTGGGTGCGGTGCAGTACGCGGTCGAGGTCCTGCGCGCCGATGCCTAGTTCCTGGTGTACGAGCGCCGCGTCGTCGAGTCGCTGCGCTTCGTCCGGGCGGCCCGCCGCGCGCGCATTCAGCGCGGCTGTGCGTAGTTCGGCGGCGTAGAAGAGCTGCGCGTGCGCCGAGGTTGGCTCGTTGCGCGCGGCGTTCTCGAAGAGGCGGAACGTGTCGCCGAAAAGCGCTCCGCGTTCGAGACTCGCGGCGGCGAACAGTAGCGCGGTCGCGACCAGCGCGGCGCCGCCCGCGCGCCGCGGCAGCAGGAAGCCGCTCGCGGCCATGCGCTCGCGTGCGCCCGCCAACCCGGTGCCCAGCGCGAGGTAGAAGCCCGGCGCGGAGAGGTACACCCAGCGGTCGTGCATGTAATCGGTCAGCGCGACGAGATTCAGCGTGGGGAGCATCGCGGCGACGAACCAGCCCCAGCCGAAGAGCGCCAGGCGCCGCTCGCGCGCCAGCCAGACGCTGCCCCCGACCAGCACCGCCAGAATCCCTACGCTTGCCCACAGCCGCGCATCGGACAGCGTCGCGACGGGCTCGATGCCGTAGTAGGCGCTCAGTCCGAAGGGCCACAGCAGCATCGTCGCGTAGCGCCGCAGCACGTAGACGTCGGTCAACATCGCCGTCCAGACCGTGCCGCCGGGCGGCGCGAGCAAATCTTCCTCGTAGGTCTTCATCCCGAACCAGACGCTGGCCGCCGTCAGCGCGACCCAAGGTGCCAGCCTTAGCAGCGCCCCTCGCCACGCGTACTGGATCGGGCGCGACTCGGACGAGCCGGGCCGGCCGAGCAGTTCCCAGCCCCCGACGATGGGGAAGATGCCCAGCGCACTGGGCTTCGAACTCAACGCGCCGGCGTAGAAGAGGATTGCAAGGAGGCCGCCGAGCGGATTGCGCGCGCGCACGTAAGCCCACAGCGCGCCCAGCGCCAGGCACGCGGCCAGCACGTTCTTGCGCTGCACCGTCCAGCAGACGCTCTCGCACGCCGCTGGATGCAGCGCGAAGCCTGCCATGGCAAACGCCGCCACGCCGCCGCCCGCGCCCAGCCGCCGCGCGGAGGCCCACACGAACCACGCCGCCAGCGCGTGCAACAGCAGATTCGTGATGCGGATGCCCGCCGGCCAGGCGTCGGGGCCGCATACGCTTTGCAGAAGGTTGCCCCAGACCGCGCGGTCGAAGCGCCAACTCAGCGTCGTCAGCGGGTAGCCGTAGACCAGGCTCAGCCGGTCGGTGGTGAAGGCGCCGGAATGCGGCGCGTCCGGCGCCAGCAGCGGATTGGCCTTCACGTACAGCACGTCGTCGTGGCTGGAGAACGGCGCGCGCCAGCAGCCCCACACCAGCGCCGGGGTCAGCGCCAGCAGCCACAGCCAGCGCAGCGTCGGCGCGTCATCGTGGCCGAGCGTCGCGTTCATGCGCCCAGCCGGCAGCCGCCGGCGTAGGGTCGGCCCGCACCGTTGAGGAACTCACGAACGCCCATCGCCTTCGCGCCTTCGGCCTGAACCGCCAGAAGAAGGAGCGCCCCGCCGTCGCTGCAGCCGGCGCACAGCGCCGTCGTTTCGCAGCCTTGCGGGTCCTTCGTCTCGAGCGACTCGGCTTCGCCGGGTGCAGGGCGTTGGGAAGGAGGTTGTTTGGGCAGCGCCGCGGCATGCACGCGCAGGCGCTTGGGTGCCGAACCGTCCGGCGCGGCGATGGTGGTCCATGCGCCGGGCCATGGCGTCATCGCGCGCACGTGGCGTTCCAGCACCGCGGCGGGTCTGGTCCAGTCCAGCCGCCCGCTGTCCTTGCTCAGTTTCGGCGCGTACGTGGCCTGCGACTCGTCCTGGGCCGCGAAGTGCGCGTGGCCTTCGCCGATCAGGCGCAGCGCGTCGCGGAAGCACGTCGCGGACAGCGCGGCGAGTTTGTCGTGCAGCGTGCCGGCCGTGTCGTCGGGCTGGATGGCTATCTCGCGCTGCAGCATCACCGGGCCGCTGTCCAGGCCGCGCTCCATCTTCATGATGCTGACGCCGGTCTCGGCGTCGCCGGCGGAGATGGCGGCGGCGATGGGTGCCGCCCCGCGGTGGCGCGGCAGCAGCGACCCGTGCGCGTTGATCGGGTAGAGTTTCGCGAGCGCCAGGGCCTCGTCCTTCAGCAGTCCGCCGTAGGCGACCACGCAGAGAAGGTCCGGGGCGAGCGCGCGCAGGGCGTCCAGCGTCGCGCGCTCGTTGATCGACTTGGGCTGGAAGATGACGTCGTCCTTCAGGCCCAGTGCCCGCGCGGCGACCTTGACGGGCGGCGGCAGAGGCTGCCTGCTGCGGCCGCGGGCTCGGTCGGGCTGCGTGACGACGCCGATGACCTGGTGGCCCGCGCCGTAGCCCGCCAGCGCCTGCAGGCTGGGCACAGCGTACTCGGGCGTACCGGCAAAGACGATGCGCATGGCGGGATTATGGGAGCAGGATCGCGAATGCGAAATTGAAAAAAGTCCGGGCCGATCTACAGTCCGGGGATCAAGGTGCTTCGATTCGGAACAGGCCTTTCACGAAAAGGACGGACTTCCATGATTGCGCGCAAGGCGGCGAGTGCGGTGAAGACGAGGAAGAAGGCAGTCGGGGCGGTCAAGGCGGCGAAGAAGCCCGCAGCGAAGAAGCGCAAGCCCGGCGGCAAGGAAGGCAAGGTGCGCATCTGCATCGTCGGCATGGGCATCGGCCGCACCAACGGCCGGCCTCTCCACAAGCACCCGCGCGGCGCGGTGACGACGCTCTGCGACCTGCAGCGCCCGCTGATGGAAGAGTTCGCGAAGGAACTCGGCTCGCCGGTGGCCTACTACAGCGATTACAAGGAGATGTGCAAGGACCCCGACATCGACGCGGTCTTCGTCGGCACGCCCAACCAGTTCCACGTGCCGATCGCGCTCGAGGCCGTGCGCAACGGCAAGCACGTGCTCGTCACCAAGCCCCTCGCCGAGGCGCTGGGCCCCGCGCAGGAACTCGTCGCCGAAGCCGAGAAGGCCGGCGTCGTGAACATGATGTCGCTCAGCACGCGCTTCGGCCCGGACGTGCAGTGGCTGGGGCAGCGCTCGCGCAAACGCAAACTCGGCCAGATCTACTACGCCCGCGCGCGCAGCGTGCGCCGCAGCGGGATTCCCGGCTGGAGCCTGGGCTTCCTGAAAAAAGGCGGCGGCGCATTCCGCGACATGGGCGTGCACGTGCTCGACGCGGTCTGGTGGCTGATGGGGCAGCCGGTGCCCGAACGCGTGCTGGGCGTTGCCGGCGCCAAGTTCGGCCCGCGCGGCAAGGGCTATTGGGGTTTCCGCGACGTGGGGCAGGAGACGTACAAGCACTACGAGAGCGACGACTACGGCGGCGGTTTCATCCGCTTCAAGAACGGCGCGGGGCTGCAGATCGAGAGCTTCTGGGCGTCGCATCAGAAGGAAGAGTTGAACATCGAACTCTTCGGCACCGAGGCCGGCGCGAAGCTGGATCCGCTGACGGTCTACAGGACCGAGAACGGCATGCCCGTCGACGAAGTCGTCACCCGCCCGAAGACGGCGGTGGGCGGCTTCGAGAGGATTGCGGACCACTTTATCGAATGCATCCTCGACGGCGTGAAGTGCGAGGCTCCCCTGCGCCACGGCCTGATCGTGCAGGAGATGATGGAAGCGCTGCTCGAGAGCGCCGAACGCGGCTGCGAAGTGAAGCTCTGAACTGCAGGGGTTAGGGGCGAATAGAAGTTAAGAGATGATAGATTAAAGATGAGAGATTCATCCGGCGCAACAGCAACGGACATCTCTTATCAGTTATCTCCTATCTCTTGACTTTAATCTGCTCCTCATCCCTAACCCCTCGCCCCTGACCCCTGCTGTTCCGGAGGCGCGAAGCCGCGGCGCATGGTGTTCTCGGTCACCGTGCGCGGTTCGACGAACTGCAGCAGGTACTCGGGTCCGCCGGCCTTGCTGCCGATGCCGGACATCTTGAAGCCGCCGAAGGGCTGGCGGCTGACCTTCGCGCCGGTGATGCCGCGGTTGATGTACAGGTTGCCGACGCGGAAGCGTTCGCGCGCGGCGGCGATGTTCGCCGGGCTGCGCGAGTACAGCCCGCCGGTCAGCGCGTAGGGTACGTCCAGCGCGAGTTCCATCGCCTGCTCAAACGTGTCGGCCTTCATCACCGCCAGCACCGGCCCGAAGATCTCTTCCTGCGCGATACTCGCCTTCGGCGGCACGTCGACGAAGACCGCCGGGCCCACGAAGCTGCCCTTCTTCGCCAGATCGCCGGCGTCGACCTGCACGGCCAGCTTCGCCTCCTTCTTGCCCTGTTCGATGTAGCGCAGCACGCGATCCCGCGCTTCGTCGTCGATCACCGGCGGCACGAAGCAGCCGGGGTCCTCGGCGGGCAGCACGCGCAGGCTCTGCGCGGCTTCGGTGGCGCGCTCGACGAACGGCTCGTACGCGTCGCCGACGACGATGGCGCGGCTGCACGCGCTGCACTTCTGGCCCGCGTAGCCGAAGGCGCTCTGGATCACGCCCGTCACGGCCTCGTCCAGGTTCGCGTCGCTGTCGACGATGACGGCGTTCTTGCCGCCCATTTCGCAGATCACCTTCTTCACGCCCTGCTGCCCTTCGCGCGTGGCGGCTGCTGCGGCGTTGATGGCCAGCCCTACGGCCTTGCTGCCGGTGAAGGCGATCACGTTCACGCCGGGGTGTTCGACCAGCCGCGCGCCGACGGTCTCGCCCTTGCCCGGCAGGTAGTTCAGCACGCCCGGAGGCAGCCCGACGTCTTCGAAGACCTCCATCAGCTTCGCGGCCACGACGGGCGACTGCTCGGCGGGCTTCATCACCACCGTGTTGCCGGTGACCAGCGCCGCGGCGGTCATGCCGGTCAGGATCGCGATGGGGAAGTTCCACGGCGCGATGATCGCCGCCACGCCGCGCGGCTGGTGGAAGTCTTCGTCGACCTCGCCGGGCACGGGCGCGCGGCGGCGCACGGCCATGACTTTCTCGGCCTCGGTCGCGTAGTACTCCAAAAAGTCCACCGCCTCGGCCAAGTCGCCGTCGGCCTCGCGGCGCGGCTTGGCTTCCTCGAAGATCTCCCACGCCGCGTACTCGTGCTTGCGCCCGCGCATCAGCGCCGCGGCCTTGCGCAGGTAGTCGGCGCGCTCCGCCACAGGCATGGCGGTCCACGCGGGAAACGCGGCGCGCGCGGCGGCGACGGCTTCGTCGGCCTGCTGGGTAGAAGCCATCGCGACGGTGCCGACCAGGCGGTTACGGTCGCTGGGGTCGCGCGACTCGAGCTTGGGTTCTTTGCCCTCGACCGTCTTGCCGCCGATCACCAGCGGGTAGTGTTCGCCCAGTTGGCCGCGCACGGCCTCGAGCGCCCTGTCGAAAGCGACGCGCACTTCCTCGTGAAAGAATGCGCTCTCGGGCTCGTTCTGGAACGACAGCGCGCGCAGCATCCGCGTCGCGGTGGGGTCTTCGGGTTTCTTGGGCACGATGAACGCGGCTGGATTCTCGAGCAGTTTCTCCTCGCTGATGTTCTCGACGAAGCCCTGGCGCAGAAAGGATTCGTTGGCGGTGTTCTCGAGCAGGCGCCGCACGAGGTACGCCATGCCGGGGATCAGCTCGCCGAAGGGCGTGTAGATGCGCATGCGGTAGCCTTCTTCCGTGAGCGCCTCCTTCATATGCCGCGCCATGCCGTAGAGCGTCTGGACCTCGTAGCCGTTCTGCGGGACGTTCCGCGCGCGCGCGGCGGCCATGGCGAAGGCGACGCTGCGGACGTTGTGGCTGCCGAGCGCCGGTTCGACGTGCGGGTAGCCTTCCAGCAGTTTGAGCGCGCAGGTCTCGAAGCTCGCGTCCGTCTCGTGCTTGTCGGTAAAGACCGGGCAGGGCCAGCCGTGCTGCTGCGCGTGGATGGTCTCGTAGTCCCAGTACGCGCCCTTCACCAGGCGCACGGTAAAGGGCGTGCCGCGCTGCTTCGCGAACGCGACGGTCTGCTCGACGTCCTGCACGCCTTCCTTCAGGTACGCCTGCAGCACGATGCCGAGGTCCGGCCAGTCGCGGAACTCCTTGCGCATCGCGGCGGTTCGGAAGATCGCGAGCGTCAATTCCTTGAGGTGGTAGTCCTCCATGTCGACGTTGACGAAGGCGCCCATGGCCTTGGCCTTCTCCAGCAGCGGGACCAGGCGCCGCTCGATGCCGCGGATGCTGTCGGCGGGGTCGATGGGGTCGATCTGCGAGTACAGGCTGCTGAGCTTGACCGAGAGGTTGATGCGCGGGATCGGACCGCGCGCGCACGAATCGAGTTTCGGGTCGGGCTTCCACTTCGGCGCGACCTTGGCCAGCGCGTCGAGGATCTCGTGGTACTTCTGCGCGTAGAAGTCGGCTTCCTTCTCGCTGACGACTGCCTCGCCCAGCAGATCGAGCGTGAAGGCCATGCCTTCCTTGCGGAAGCCTTCGACGATCGGAATCGCTTCCTTGGAGTCGCGCCCCGAGATGAAGGTGCGCGCCATGTCCTCGACGCTCTTGCGCACCGCGATCGCGCCGGCCATAGCGGCCAGACTGCTGAACGCCGCCAGCGACGCGCCCCAACTCAGGAACGAGGGGAAGGTGTGCCCCGGCGCGTTGAAGTACTCATCCAGGTGCCGGCCGATCTCCTTGTTGCTGCGCAGCGCGGGCAGCACGTCGACGAAGCGGAAGAGCTGGATCTTCAGCGCGGGATCGCGCAGTGCGAACTCCATCAGCTTGCTGTTCCACCAGCCTCCCTTGATGCGGCTCTGGCGGGCCTTGGAGATCTGAAAGATCTGGCGGCCGAAGCGCTGGACGTCGGCCTCGAAGCTCTGCGGCTGGATCACGGGCGGCCCCTCCGGAACGCGAGAGCGCTACAATGCGGCTACAGCATAGCAAAAGCGATGGAACGGCAACAGGCAGGGCGGGCGCAGCGAAGGCTCAGTCGGGATCGACCGTGGTCGCGGAGGTGGTGTTCGGTACGGGCGGCACGCGCACGGGCTTTTCCTCGATCTTCGCGGAGACGACCAGGTAGTCGTTGTCGAAGTCGGCGTTCGCGCCCATCTGCTGCCGCAGCGAAGTTGTGACGTCGGCGCGCGGGCGGCGCTCCACCTGCGTGACGCGGGTGTGGAGGTAGCCGCCCGCGGGCAGGCGCATTTCCATCTCCATCGGCAGGAAGCGGAACTCGTCCTTGTGCTCCTCGAGGAAGAACTTGGTGCCCTTGCCCGTGAGCTGCAGGAGGTAAAGCACTTCGGCGCTGTCGTAGGGCAGTTCCACCTTCGGGTTCAGCCAGGCCCTGATGGCCGGGCGGTCCTTGATCTCCTTGTCGGTGACAACGGTGGCCGGAACGCGCGCGCCTTCAAACGCCTTGGCCTCGGTCTCGTCCCTGGCCAGGCGCAGGTCCTTCTTTGGGGCCAGGATCGCGCGGTGGAAGCGCTCCAACTCGTCGCGTCCCTTGCCCTTGGGGTGCGCCTTGATGTCCTCCTCCGCCTTGTTCTTCATCTCGTCCATGCGCAGGCGGCGGTCGAAAAAACTCTGCGTGATCTTCATGCGCGCGCCGTCTTCCTGAACGATGCGCACCACCGTCTCGGTCTTGAGGTTGATCAGCGTTGTCTCGCTGGGCGTCTCGCTGCTGCCCGTGCCGTCGAACTCGTCGATGCGGATGCCGTCCTTCGTCATGTACAGCACCTGCCGCACGTCTTTGCACTCGCCGTCCTTGTTTACGCGCGTGACGTTGTAGGTCTGGTGCACGACCAGCACGCTGCCGCCCTCTTCGGCGGCGCCGGCGTACCCTGCGGCGGCCAGCAGCAGGCAGGAGAGGATCGTTCGCGGCATCAGGGGCATCGGTTTCATGGGTATCACCATCTCTCGGACGCGCGGCAGGCGGCGGCTATTCACCCGCGAAAGGAATCAGTCCCCGGCCTTCACCGGCTTCGGCGGGCCCGGCGACTTGCGCTTGGGTTCCTTGTAGCCTTCGGGAATCTGGTTCAGGGCCGGGTCGAGTTTGTCCTTGCCGGTCTTCTCGACGCTCAGCACCTTGGTGTGCAGGTGCCCGCCTGCGGCCAGTTCCAGGTCCATCTCCATGGGCAGTTTGCGGAAGGTCTTCTTGTTCTCGCGCAGGTACTCGGCGGTCTTTCGCCCGATGATCTGCAGCAGGTACAGCACTTCGGCGTTGTCGTAGGGGACCTCGATCTCCGGGTGCAGGAAGACGGTCATCGGCTCGTAGGTCTTCTCCTTCTTGTCGTACACGACCACCCGGTCGCAGTGGGCGTTCAGGATCTCGCGGCGCTCCTCCTTCTCGCCCCTGGCCATGCCGAACTTGCGGTCGTCGTCGAGCAGCGCCTTGTACATCTTGGCGGTCTTCTCTTTCTCGCTGTCCGGCAGGCTCTTCAGGTCGTCGCGGATCTTCTCCTTGCGCGCGTCGATGCGTTCGCGGCGTTTGGAGAAACTCTCCTCGGTCTTGATCATGTTCTGGTTGTCGAGGTTCACGATGTTCTCGTTCTTGAAGTCGATCAGGTAGGTCTCCGACGGCGCGCCGCCCTGGCCGGCGTACTCGTCGATGCGGATCCAGTCCTTGGTCAGGTACAGCTTCTGCTTGATGTCGCGCGGCTTGGCGTCCTTGTCGAGTTCCACGATGCTGTATTCCTGTTCGACGATCAGCACGTCCTCGGCGTGGGCCGAAGCCACCAGAAGAAGCGCGGTCACGAGCAGCAGGGCGGGACGGAAACGCATACGGAATTCCTTTCAGAGCGCGGCGAAGGCCAACGCTCGGTATCGTCAACTTTCCCAGGACGCTTCAAGCTATCCGCTTTAGCAGCCTGATTTTAAGATTTCTCACAAGCTTTGGCAAACCTGCCCGAAGCCTCCGAACGGGGCCCTCTTTCCGGCGCCCTTTCGGGCTCCTCGAAAACCCTGCAACCGGTTGAATTTCATGCAGTTAGACCCCTTCCGCGACGATACCGATACAACTTGAGGAGGCGCCGGCCGGTCACGCGCTTTCGCAAGGCACGGGGACGGCCACTACGAAGGACTGGGCGAAATGTCTTACCGCACGGGGCGCACGCGCTACGACGTCTGGGTCTACCTCGCGCTGGCCGCGCTGCTGACGCTGCTGCCCGGCGGTGCGGTGCGCGCGATGCGCGGCCATGCGCTTTCGGCCCTGCAGCCGCTGCTGAGCGTGAGCGGCGCCGGCGAACGCCCCGCGACGCTCTCTACGCCGGCAGCATTCCCGAACACGAACACATCCGCCGGCCGCGATGCAATGCCCGCCGCGTCGCAGCCCAACGCGACGGCATTCCTCGAACTGCAAGCGCAGATCGCGCGCCTTCGCGAAGAGAAAAACGCACTGCGCAGGCAACTCGAAGCGATCGGCGGTACGGCGGGTGCGGCGTCCGATGCGCCGCCGCCCGGCGTCTGGGCGAGATTGATCGCGCGCCGCGAGGTCTTTGGCGACGCGCTGCTGGGCCTCGAAGCCGGCACGCAGGACGGCGTGCGCGAAGGCGCGGGGGTGCTCTACCGCGGAGCGGCGGTTGGACGTGTCGTGTCGGCGGGCCCGCGCGCATGCAGCATCGCGCCGGTGACCCATCCCGGCCTGCGGGTGGCCGCGCGGCTGGTGAACGCGCGCGCCGAGGGCCTGCTTTCCGGAAGCCCCGGCGAGGACGGCGCGCCGCGCTGCGTGCTGGACGTCTACGCGCGCGAGCTTCAGGTGCAGCCCGGCGAGCAGGTCGTGACCAGTGGCCTGGACGGCTGCTTCCCGCCCGGGCGCCTGCTGGGCTACGTGAAGGACCTCAAGCGCGTTGACGAGATGCGCTGGTCGCTGACCGTGCTGCCGGCGTGCGACGCCGCGGCGACCGAAGGGCTGTACGTGCTCACCGGCGCCGCGCCGGAAGTGCCCTGGCCCGAACTCAACCGCGCGCGGACGGCAGGGAGATAACGCAATGCGTGCGTTCTTCTGGCTCAGCCTGCTGCTGATCGGCGTCGCCGTGGTGCAGGACGCGCTGCTGCCGTCGCTGCTGCCCGCCGAGTGGATCCCCGACCTGGGCCTGCTGGTGGCGCTGTGCGCGCTGGTGTACCTGCCGCGCGAGGCCGGGGTGGCCTTCGTCTTCGCGGTAGGCCTGCAGGCGGACCTGCTGGGCGCCGGGCCCTTCGGGCACTGGACGTTGTCTTGCATGATCACGGTCACGGTTTTGCTCAGCATCGAGCGCGAATGGGTCGCCGCGGGGGCGGCGGGCGCATGGATGGCCGCGACGCTGGGCACCGGGCTCGCGCACGGCCTTTACGTGCTGCTGGGCCGGTTGTGGGGCGCCAACGCCGCCGGGCAGGCGGCGTTCGCGCAGGTCGGCTGGGTCACGCTCTACGCGCTGGTCTTCGGCGCGCCGCTGGCGTGGGCCTTCGCCGAGTTCTTTGCGTGGATGGGCCTGCTGCGTCCGGCGTTGATCGAGAAGCGCCGCGGGCCGGCCCGGCCGCCGCGCCGCCGCGCGACCGCGCGCGTCGCACGAAGTTAGATCGCACGAAGCTGTTCAGGAGAGTGCCTTGTTCCGAAGCCGCTTGCGCGTCCTGACGTCGCTGCTGCTCTTCGCGGGGCTGGTGGTGCTCGGCCGCCTCGTGCAGCTGCAGTTGGTGCGCGGCGAAGTCTACCGCCAAAAACTCGACGACCAGGGCAAGGCCCCCGCCACGCTGCGCGACGCGCTACGCGGGACGATTCTCGACCGCGACGGAAACGTCCTCGCATCCGACGAACCCAGCTTCGACCTGGCCGTGCGCCTGGACCGCCTGGTCCTCATCGCCGTTGACCCCGCGGACCTGAAGGCCGCGCGCAAGATCGTGAAGGACTCGCGCGAGCGCGCCGCGCTGGTGGAACGCATCGCCGTGCGGCTGCCGGACGATCCGTGGGTGCGCGAGATCGCGCGCCTGAGCGGCCGCAGCGTGGAAGAGACCTGCGCTGGGCTGAGCGACGCCTTCGAGACCGTCGCGCGCGGCTGGGCCTGGCCCAGCACCGAGGTGCCCTTTCTGCGAGGCATCGACGCCGACGCGTGGCTGAGTTTGCGCGCCGCGCAGGAGGATCTCTTCCGCGCGCAGGAAGGCAAGCCGCCGTGGCCGGGCCTGTGCTGCGCGGTCTCGACGCGCCGCGTCTATCCCAACGGACATATGCTCGCGCACGTGCTCGGCACCCTGGGTGAGGTCACGCCCGAGCAGGTCGCGAACATGCGCGCGCACGGGGCGCTGCTGGATTACTTCGACGACCGCGCCGAAGTCTGGGCGCAGCAGCGCGTGGCGTTGACCGACGCGCAAGGCGCGGCACTGACCCGCGTGCTTGGCGAGGATCCGCGCGGCATCGAGGCCGTGCAGCGCTTGATCGAACGCCTGCGCGGGCTCGACAGGATGCGCCGCGCGAAGGCCGCCGACCTGGGCCTGTCCGACGCGGTGCGCTGGGCCGAGCAGCCGCCGCGCATCGAACTCAACGAGGCCGAACGCGTCTGGCTCGGCTGCGGCCTCGAAACCCTCGATTGGCGCGCGCGCCACGCCACGCTGGCCGACCGGCGCCTGGGCGAGAGCGGCGTCGAGCGCTGGTACAACGAACGCCTGCGCGGCAAGCCCGCGCTGCAGTTCGGCGTGCATCTGAGTGAAGAAGATGCCGCGCGCACCACCCACGGCGGCGCCGCGCTGAATGGCGAACCCCGCGAAGGCCAGGCGCTGCGCCTGACGATCTCTTCCGCCTGGCAGCGCGCCTGCGAGGCCGCGCTGGCCGAACGCACCGGGCCCCAAGGCGGCGCGCCGACGCCCGCCGCGATGGTGGTGCTCGACTGCCGCAGCGGCGAGGTGCTCGCGCTGGCGAACTTTCCGGACTTCGATCCGAACCTGTTCGTCCCGCCGCGCGGCGGCGCCGCGCAGAAGCAGGCACTGCGTGCGACGCTCGCCGACGAACGCAAACCGCTCCTGAACCGCTGCGTCAGCGACCAGTATCCGCTGGGCTCGGTGATGAAGGTCCTGATCGCCGCCGTGGCGCTGGAGGAGCACAAGGTCGCGCCCGGCGAGACGTTCTACTGCACCGGGCATCACGACGAGGGCGGGCGGCGCTACCACTGCGACAACCGGCTCGCGCACGGCAGCGTCTCGGCCGTCGAGGCCCTGCGCCGCAGCTGCAACGTCTACTTCTACCAGGTCGGCGCGCGCATCGGCGTCGAGGCCCTGGCGCCGTGGGCGAAGGCCGTCGGCCTGGGCCGCCGCACGGGCGTGGACCTGCCGGGCGAAGTGCGCGGCATCTACCCCGACCGCGCGTGGCGCGAGAAGACCTTCCCCAACAGCCGCTGGGACCAGGCCTGGTCCCGCGGCAAGGATTTCCATCTCGCCATCGGCCAGGGCTACATGGCCGTCACGCCGATGCAGGCCGCGTGCCTGCTGGCGACGATCGCCAACGGCGGTTACGTCGTGCGCCCGCGCTTGTGGCTCGACGCGCCGCCCGAAGCGCCCGCCAAGGCGGGCTTCTCGCCGGGGACGCTCGCGATCGTGCGCAAGGGACTTGAGGAAGTCGTCTCCGTCGGCACGCCCGGCGGACGCGGCACGGCATACGAGGCGTTCCACAAGAACGTCGAGCCGCTCGCGGTGAGCGTCGCCGGCAAGACCGGCACCGCCGATGTAGCTGGCGACCGCGAGCCCCACGCCTGGTTTGCGGGCTACGCGCCGGCCGACCACCCGCAGATTGCCTTCGCGATCATCGTCGAGAACGCCGGGCACGGCGGCGCGGTGGCCGGCCCCATCGCCTACCGCGTGTTGAAAGAGATCTACGGCACGCGCGGCGCGCCAAACCCGCATCCGGGGCAGCCGGCGCCCGCGGCGGTGGCGAACGCGCCGGAAGCTGCTCACGGCCTGGTGCAGGTAGCGCGCGGCGAGTAGGCAGGGCAGGGGAGCAGGAGAGCGCAATGCGTACGACCACGATGGCGACGCGGCGGACGATTCCTGTATCGGCGGTGCAGGGTCTGCGCCGCCGCCTGGCGCGCGCCGACGTCTTTCTGCTGGCCTCGGCGGCGCTGTTGATGGCGCTGGGCGCGGCCTTCATCGACAGCGCCACGCACGGCGAAGGCGGCTTCCTGGGCAAGCAGCTGGTCTTCATCGCGCTGGGTTCGGCGGCGTGCCTGGCGCTGCAGTTCGTGGACCTGCGCACGATGCTGAAGTGGGCGCCGACGGCGTACTTCACGCTGCTGGTGCTGCTGGTCGCGGTGCTCTTCACGCGCCCCATCAACGGCGCGCGCAGCTGGTTCAACCTCTACGTCTTCAACCTGCAGCCGTCGGAGCTGATGAAGCCGGTGCTGATCGTGACGCTGGCGTACTACCTGATGTACCGCGACAGCTACAAGCGCCTGCTGGGGCTGGCGGTGCCGCTGGTGCTGTGCTTCGTGCCGGTGATGCTGATCCTGCGCCAGCCGGACATGGGTACGGCGATGGTGCTGGTGCCAGTCGTCTTCGCGATGCTCTACGCCGCCGGAGCGCGCTGGTGGCACCTGGGCCTGATGATCCTGTCCGGCTGCGGCGGCCTGGTGGGCATGTGGTTCACGGTGATGACGCCGGTGCAGAAGCTGCGCATCCTGGCCTGGCTGAACCCCGACGCCTACGTGCGCGGCGCGGCGTGGCAGCCGCGGCTGAGCGAGATGGCCATCGGTAGCGGCGGCTGGAGCGGGATGGGCTGGGGCTGGTCCGGCGACGGCAACCTGACGCTGCTGCCCGAAAAGCACACCGACTTCATCTTCAGCGTCATGGCCGTGGAAGGCGGCTTCGTGCTCGCGGCGTTCGTCGTCGCGCTGGTCGTCGTCTTGTGCCTGAGCGCCCTCGGGATCGCCGACCGCACGCGGGAGCCCGCCGGGCGCATGATCGCCGTCGGCGTCGCGACGCTGCTGGGCGCGCAGGCGCTGATCAACATCGGCGTGACCCTGCGCCTGCTGCCGACGACGGGCGTGACGCTGCCGTTCGTCAGCTACGGAGGCAGTTCGCTGCTTTCCTCGCTCTTATGCCTGGGCCTGCTGGTGAACGTCGGCACGCGCCGCGAGCCGGTCTTCGCGCGCGACGACTTCGCGTGACGAAGCTGCCAGCGAGCGGAAAGCGCCCCTCTTCGTTTCGTTCTGAAATTCCCATATAACGGAGGCCTGGACCCAGCGGCCTAGCATGGGCCGTGCGGCCACCAACCGCAGCACGTTCCCGTCCCATCAATTCCCGCAACTCCATACCCCGCCGGTGTATACGGCAGAGACGCAGATTCCCGCGGAATTTTCGTGGTCCGAGGCTTCGGGCGGACAGGCAAGGTTGGAGGCGCCCGGCGGACCGGGCGCGAGCAACCGCAGACGAACCGGCGGGGTGTGCAACGGTGGCGAGCGACTGCGAACTTCTGTCGGCTTACGCGCGCGAGCGCAGCGAGGCGGCGTTCGAGGAACTGGTCCGGCGGCACGGGCAGATGGTCTACGCCGCCGCCCTGCGCATCCTCGGCGACGCGCAACTGGCCGAGGACGCCGCGCAGGCGGTCTTCCTCGTGCTGGCAAAGCGGGCCGCGAGCCTGCTTCGCCGCGAACACCTCGCCGGGTGGCTCTGCCTGGCCGCCTGCAACGCCGCGCGCAACCTCACCCGCGAACGGTGCCGCCGGGCGGTGTACGAGCGACGGAGCAACGAGATGCGCGCGACCGAAACCGACGCTGCGCCCGCGGATAACGCCGAGCACCACGCCCGGCATCGCGAGGTGCTGGCGCACCTGGACGAAGCCCTGGCCGGACTTTCCGGTGCGCACCGCGCACCGATCGCGATGCGCTGGCTGGAAGGGCGTTCGCTGGAAGACGTCGCCGGCGAGTTGCGCTGTTCGCCGAAGGCCGCCGGGATGCGTCTGCGCCGCGCGCTCGAAGCGCTGCGCAAACGCCTGCGCAGGCGCGGCGTGGATGCGGAAGCCAACCTGCTCGTCGGCGTGTTGCTCACGCAAAGCGGTGCGGAACTGTCCGCGTCGCTGGGCGCCTCCATGAACGCCGCCGCAACCGCCGCGCAGGGCGCGGCGTTTTCCGCGACGGCCCAGCAGACCGCGGAGGCACTCATGCAACAGTACTTCTGGACCCAGGTGGCAGGCTGGACCTTCAAGGGCTCGGCGGCAGCGGCGCTGGCCCTGTGCGCGGCCGGCGCGTGGTCGGCGTCCAATGCGCAGGCCATGAGCGGAGACGGCGGCGGCGTTGCTCCGCCTGCGCCGCCGCAGATTGGGCAAGAGGAGCAAGAGAAGGTCGCGCCCCTGGGCGGCGAAGTGAAGGAGAAGAAGGACGGGCCGGACGGCGGGAAGCCTGCGGGCGATGCCGCTGCGGCGACCGCGAGGGCCTTGGATTACCTTGCCCGGTTGCAGGACAAGGACGGAAGCTGGTCGGATTCGCAGTATCCCAACAACACCGGCGTGACGGCGCTGGCCGCGATCGCGCTGATGGGCGACGGCAGCCGGCCGGGGAAGGGCGCGCACGGCGAAGCGCTGAAGAAGGCCGTCGATTTTATTCTGAGCCAGCAGCAGGCGAGCGGAGTATTTGCGGCGAAGAGCGGCAACCCTTACGGCCCGATGTACGAGCACTGCTACGCGACGCTGTTCCTGTCGCTGGCGCGCAAAGACGCCGTCGATCCCAATGCCGTGGGGAAGGCGCTTTCGAAGGCTGTGCTCCTGATCGCCAAATGTCAGAAGCTCGACGGCGGCTGGCGCTACCAGATGTCCAGGGAAGGGCACAGCGACCTCTCGGTGACCGGCAACGTGTTGTGGGTGCTTTCCGAGGCCAAGCGGCATTGGGATGTGGGCGACGACGGCCTTGACCAGGCGGTGAGCGTGAAGTGCCTGGAAATGGGCAAGGAATTCGTCGAGAAGTGCGCGCAGCCCGACGGGAAGTTTCGCTACCGGTTCTGGGGCCAGGAACTGAACGGCATGGACGCGGCGTCCATGAACGGGCTCGGTACGCTGGCGGTGTACTCGGTCAGCGGCCCCGGCCACCCGTTGGCGAAAATCGCGTGCGAGCGCATCGGCGAGGCCTTTGAACGCGCGAAAACTGAGGATGCGAAGGCTGCACCCTGGTTCTCGTATGCGACGTTCTACGCGAGCCTGGCGATGTACCGCGAGGCGCCGCAGCAATGGGACGCCTGGTACCGCCGCGCGGCGGCGCTATTGGTCGCCACGCAGGACGAAAAAGGCCGAATGGACACGAAGAGCGGCGAGATCCACCCGACCGCGATGGCGGCGATCGTCCTGCAGGCGCCGCTGGGGCACCTGGGCATTTACCACCGCGAGAATCCGAAGGAATCGCCCGAGCGCCCCTGACGCAAGGCGTTCTTAGCCAAAAAGAAACCGCCCGCGTCATGCGGGCGGCTTTCTTTTCTGCTGCTGTTCTCAATCCGCAATCCGCAATCCGAAATTGGATCAGTGTCCGCGGTACAGCGGCATGTAGCGGTAGTAGACTTCCAGGCACATCGCGCCCAGCGCGGTGGTGTAGGCGCGGCCGGCCTTGATCTCCCACGGGCTGAGCGGGTCCCAACTGCCGTCGGCGTCGCCGTCCTTGCGCTGGTTGGTCAGGAGCGTGCTCTTGAGGCCCTCGTTCCACTGCTTCCAAAGGTCGCCGCCGGTCTGGAACATCGTCAGCGTCGTGTAGTACATGTAGTACATCGGCCAGCCGCCGCCGTTGGCCTTGCCCAGGTCGGCGCTCCACGCCGGCGGGTTGGTCTGCAAGAGCCACGCGGCGGCGCCCTGCACTTCCTCGGGCTTGGAGCCGGTGAAGAGGCGGCAGAGGATCCCGATGCTGGTGGTGTTGACCATCGGCGTCTTGTCCGTGTAGCCGTAGCGGTGCCCGCCGGTGTCGTAGCTGCTGTCGCCGGACTTCTTGACGTTGACGGGGTCGGCCATGCGGCTGTCGAGGAACTTGATCGCGCCGTCGAAGCTGGCGGGGTCGACGTGCAGGCCGGCGACCTTGGCGCTCTTGAGCTGCATGACGTACCAGCCGCTGACGGAGAGGTCCGCGGGGTTGGCCTTGGGCTGGTAGCGCCAGCCGAGTTTGTCGCTGCCGTTGCCGTGCTGGTACTCGTCGCAGGAGTAGTTGATGGCCTTCTGCGCGGCTTCGGTGGTGGCCTTGATGCGGCCCATCGCGGAGGCCTCGGCCAGCGCCATCCCGCAGATCGCGTGGTGGTAGCCGTAGCCGCCGTGGTGTTCGGTGAACTTCGCGTTGGTGCCGATGGCGCCGTCGGCGCGCTGCTGGCTGATGATCCAGGCGACCGCGCGGGCGACGTTGTCCTTGTACTTGCCGATCTTCTCGGTGTGCCCGGCGCCCAGGAAGGCCAGCGTGGCCAGGCCGGTGACGCCCGGGTCCCAGTCGCCGGCGCCTTCGGTCTTGCGCACGCTCCAACTGCCGTCGGCTTCCTGGTGCTTGGCGAGCCATTCCAGCGCCTTGTCGACGGCGCTCTCGGTGGCCTTGCCGCCGCCGCCGGCGATGGCGCGGCGCAGGCGGCCGCCGGCGCCGTTGGGCCGGCCGAAGGCGCCCGCGCGCCCGCCGCCGCCGACACCGATGGAACCGACGGTGCCCTGTCCGCCCAGCCAGATGTCGCTGATGCCGTCTTCGCCTTTGGTGTCGTGGGCGTCGCTGTCGTTGTCGGTCTCGACCTGCTCGGCGAACTCGACGACTTCATGCGTCACGATGGGCTGCTGGTCGGTGACGACCTCGTTCTCGGTGACGACGGGGATGGGCTTCTCGATGATGTCGCGCTCGAGTTTCTTTTCGGGCTCGGGCGGCTTCTCCTGGTTCTCGAGGTCGGTGACGATGACCACGTCCTGGCTCTTGGCCTGCATCACGACCATGCCGATCAGGAAGACGAGCAGGATCAGCAGGGCGTGGAAGGCGCCGGAGATGATCCACCACGGCGCGGAGCCGAACTGCGCGCTGAGGCTGTCCATGAAGCCGCCGGCGGCGGCGACCGCTTCTTCTTCGCCTTCCTCGCCGTCGTGGACGGGATCCTGCTGGCTGGAGGTGTTGCTGAGCTTGCGGTCGGCCTCCTGCTGGAATCCGTCGTCGATGCGGCGCTTGCCGTAGGCCTTGTCCATCTTCTTCAGCAGCCATTCGCGGCGCTGGAGTTCCTTGGCGAAAGCGGGATTTTGCGCGGCCAGGTCCTCGACGTAGGCGGCCTCGTCGTTGCTGGCCTCTCCGGTCAGGTAGGGGCGGATCAGTTCCTCGGCGTCGGTGGGGAACTGGCCGGTGGGCGCGTTCTCGCGGACGGTGCGCGTAGTCATTGCGGGTGCTCCTCCGTGCGGGCCAGCGCCTGCAGCTTCACCAGCAGCAGGGCGTCGGCTCGGGCGATGCGGCTGCGGACGGTGCCGGGGGGCACGCCGAGCCGTTCGGCGACCTGGGCGAGCGTCAGCTTCTCCCAGTAGTGCAGGACCACGACTTCGCGGAAGGCCTCGGGCAGCGCGTCGACGGCCTGGATGATGCGGTCGGCCTCGGTCTGTTCGCCGTGGCCGGGGGTGGCGCGCCGGCGCGGGAAGCGGGTCTTGGTCAGCGCGGCGGCTTCGCCGGTGGCCAGGCGCTCCTCGCGTGCGGCCTTGCGGCGGCGCAGCAGATCGATCGCGTGGCAGCGGTTGATCTTGCGCAGCCAGGCCCCGAGCTTCCGCGGGTCCTGCAGCTTGTGGAGATCGACGTAGGCGCGGCAGAGCGCGTCCTGCGCGACGTCCTCGGCGTCGGCCTGATTGCCGAGGATCGCGAAGGCCTGGTTGATGAGGTCGGCGCGGAAGCGCTCGACGAGCTGCCAGAACTGCTCGTGCGGGACGCCCCCGGGCTGGTGGCGCAGTTCGAGCAGCGCCTCGACCATCATCGACGTGGTTCGCACGATGCGTACGCCTCCGGGTTCGGTCTCCACTAGATTTGCCGGATCGGAGTGTGCGTTTTCTCCCGAGAAATATTTGTAACGCGAATATGCACAATGTGCAAGGCGAGGATGCTTGAAATTAGAGCTGGAGCGAGAGCAAAACGCAGCGCAACTAGGTAGGAGCATCAGGACAATTCAGGCAAATAATACCAGCTATATAATTAATTCTAAGTCACATATAACCTTATATAATGCAAAAATTATTTAAAATTACCCTTGACTGAAGCTGGGTGGTGCGGTTTAATGCGAATACTGCAGGACAGAGGCAAAAGTGGTCGGTTTTCCAAGCCCTCCCTGTACGTTTTCATTGCCTTGCAGGCCGAGGTACCGAGGCAGTATCCCGTCGACATGACCGGCGGGGGTAAGTCGCCCGTAGACTGAGCAGCGCTCTTTGTCGCCAGGGGCGGGGTTCCCGTGACGCCGAGTGTGATCGGCGCTGCGGTGCCTCGTGACCCATCTGGATGGGGCCGAAACTTTTTAAAAAGTAGGAATCAGGAAAGAGTGCTCTGTTGAAAACAAAGGCAGAAGTAGAGCGAGGATCATGAGGTTGTAGGTGAGGACGGCGATGAAGGTCTCGCTCTGCTGCGCGATCCAAGTCTTTGCGCGCAGCGAAGAGCCTAGGCGGCGCTTCTGTCTGCTGAAGGCGCTTTCGGCTTGCCAGCGCTGGCCGTAGAGACGCTTCAGAAATCGCCGCTTCATCTGTCGTCGGTACTTGGTCGGAGGCCAGCGTCGGGTTTTGGTGCCGCTTTTGATCGGGACCAGGCTGTGGGCTTTGAGGTCTTCGCGAACGAAACGATGAAAGGACTCGGAGTCGCATCCGCCGTCCCAGATGATGCGGCGAAAGCGAGTGCGCTGGTGAGCGTCTCGCAGCGCTTCGGGCGCCTCCAGCGTATCGCGGCTGGGGCCGACGGTGACGCAGGCGCTGACGATG
>JAKLKQ010000029.1 GCA_023150555.1 Planctomycetota bacterium | reverse complement strand
GGGCTGACGCCCGAGGAAGCCTGGTCTGGAACCAAGCGGCCAGCACCAAAGGCATTCTTGGCTGCCGACAACTATCAGCTGTCCTTCTATGCTGAACGCATCGACCACGGATACGACGCGCATCTGCCCGTGATCCAAATCAGAGCGATTCAGGAAGTACGGCGCGTCGCATGAATGACTTTGATGTGGCTGTTTGAAATTTTCAAAGAGCGTCGCCGTCCATTTGAGCCTGAACTGTAACTATCGGTGTTTCAGTTCTTCGCTTTGTTGCGGCTTTTCCTCGTCATCATGGTCACTATCCTTCGTTGACGCATCCTGGGTCGGCACATCCTTTTCGTCACGATCCTTCGTTTTCACTCCTTGGGTCGCCTCAAGGTTGCCGTACGCGTGGCTTTACTACCCACTTCACTGGCTTATCATGATCAGCGTAGCCGACCCAAATACTCTTCTTCAGAAATTCTCCCCTCAAGTCCTCGATCGCACCTTCAACAACCTTGTAGAACTTCCGGGCCGACAACATATTGTATTCGCTGTAAATCTTGCTGAAATTCAAAAGCCTACGGTCCTCCACCTCAAATTCATCAACTACCAGCTCCTGGCTTTTGCGGAAAGGACTTGTCTTTAGCCACAAAGAAAGAGTTCCATACTGAGAAGATAGATCAATAAAAACGGCATACAATCTACCCCTACCCTTTCCCTTTTTTCTCTCCAGCGTTAGAGCAATAAACTCAGAGACGAGTTGCTTTGCCGAGGCGAGGGAAATCTCCTTGTTGCGGAAAAAGTAGACGTCCACATTCTTCCCTCGGTAGTCAGACCGTCCATGTTTTTCGCCAAAGCACTCCCACGCCACTTCGTCGGCGACTTCCCAATTCAGTTTCATTTCTTCGGCCAAAGATCGCCTAAAGCAAAAAACATTTCCAATCACTGCGATTTTTAAAGACCCAGGAACCTCGTCTTTACATGAAAACGCATTTCCAGCACTAGGGATCGGAAGGTTGTAGTCAAGATGCTTTATAAACCGACGATTCTTTATGGAGCCAACGGGGCTTTTTTCCATGTCATGCCCGGAATATTATCCTCAAACATCTTAATAAATTCAGCGCCCGGACCAACTAGCGGGATAGGAAGGCACCCCACCAATAGGCTTGACGGAAACTGCCCTTGACCGGAAACTATTCCACGAACGGCCATTAGTTCTTTGGGCCTGGCGTTTAGGGTAGCAATATTCCAGTCGAAGGACGACGGAAAACATCCAGAGAGCCGACAATAGGCCCTAGTATTTGAAGAAGGATACATCCATTCTTTCGCGATCAGCACATCCTATCTCCTGTTTTTCCCTCTCCAGAACTCTTTGATAATAATATCAGGATTTCTCTTTACCCATGCGTTGAATTCCTTGTAAAGCTGCTTCATTGGAACGCCAGTGTCCGCCGAATATTCTTTCATCCGCCAAATAGTGTCCTCGAAGTACCCATGCCATTCCCATGGATGTCTTCCGCTATGGAGCATATCTTTGACCAGATTTACGGGATCTTGGCGACCGGCTAAGATTTTCTTGAGAGCATCTTCAACATGCTTTTGATACCTTTTGTATAGAGATGCAAGGTGGTGTATTTGCTTTGGCTTTTCAAGCTCTCTTGAGAGTTTTCCGCCAACCTTTCCTTTGTGGCCCCTATGAAACTTTCCGACAAAAGAGAGCCTTGATTGGCAGAGTAATTCTGCTCCTCCTGAACGAAAGAAGACCGTGCGCAACGAGCGCGCGGCCGATGGCCACCCGGTCCACGGCTGCCTGGTCCTTGGGTCCGAGTGGGATTCCTGGCAAGTATTGGAGTTCCTCCTGTGCCTTTGGCCGCAGATCCTCGACGGTCTTGAGGAACGCGGCACGCTGTACTTCGGTAATACCCTGTCGTTCGATCCATGCAATGTCAGGCGTGGGGGCAGCGGCGCCCCAGGGATGAGCCGTCTCGTTGGCCTGCAGGCGGGCGGCCTCGACGTCTTCGCAGTTCCACTCGCCAGGATGGCCATGCCGTGCGGCCTCGTGATGGGCTCGCGTCTTGATGGAGCCGACGCCTGCTTCGATGGCCCCATTGTACGAGGGCAGGCGCGGGGGCGACAAGAGGTGGGCGACCTGATTTTTCTCCAGCAGGGCCGCGATGCCCTCCCCTGCAAAGCCCCAGTCGGCCTTGAGCACCAGCGGGGTGCCGTGCGCCTTGCGCGGAAGCTCCAGCACAAACGGCACACCACTTCGTGGTGATGGCACCCACGGCCAGCGACCCGGCTTCGCGGAGGGCGCCGCCCGAGGAACATTTTTCGCCACGCATGCGCGGGTAGGATACCCGCGCTACACGCTCACGCGTCGTGCCTCATTCTCCGTTCGCTGACCGCCGATCGCCAATAGCTGCCTTTGCCGGTTGCTGCGGTGTAACATTTCCAGCGCCGCGGCGCCTATTCCTTTTGAAGCTTTTAAGTTTTTTTGGTTCTTGCCGTTTTCTGTTTTTCCGTTGTCCGGATACCGGTGCCCGGAGCCCGGTCCCCGAATTGATACGCAATGCGTATATTGCACTTCGCGCAGCACATCGAGCAACGTAACACATCCACGATGTGCAACGTAGCACCCATCGTTCACGCAAACCCTATTTGCACCGCGCGCAGCACGTCGCGCAAAAACGTCGTAAGTCCAATGAATTCGTGAGGCGTTCTTTGCTGCACCTTGTTGGAATCGAGAAAGGATCGATACAAATCGCCATGTGCACTCCAGCACGTCGCGCAGCACATGGTGAGTCGCGAAATTTCGCGACCGACAATTTTCGTCAGTCGCGAAATCTCGCGAGTTCGATTTTCGTGTTTTGCAGCTTCGTTATTCGGCCAGCCGGCGCTGCACGACCGCGACGGCCTCTTCGACCTTGATGCGGTCCTGCTTCATGCTGTCGCGCTCGCGGATCGTCACGGTGCCGTCTTCGCTCGTCTGCCCGTCGACGGTCAGGCAGTACGGCGTGCCCGCTTCGTCCTGCCGCGCGTAGCGCCGGCCCACGGCATCCTTCTCGTCGTAAAACGCGTTGATGCTTTGACTTACAAAGGCGTCCATGACCTTTCGCGCGCGCTCGGGCATGCCGTCTTTCTTCACCAGTGGCAGCACGGCGACCTTGATCGGCGCCAGGCGCGGGTGCAGCTTCAGTAGCACGCGGCCGTCCTTGCGCGTTTCGCTGGGGGCTTCCTCGGTGTAGGCGTCAAGGAGGAAGGCCAGCGCGGCGCGGTCGGCGCCGGCGGCGGGCTCGATGACGTACGGGTGGTAGTGGACATTACGCTGCGGGTCGAAGTAGCTGAGTTTTTTTCCGCTGGCCTGCTCGTGCGCCTTCAGATCGTAGTCGGTGCGGTTGGCGATGCCTTCGAGTTCGCCCCAGCCCCACGGGTACTCGTACTCCACGTCCTGGCAGGCGCCATTCTCCTTGGCGTAGTGCGCCAGCTCGTCCTTGGCGTGCGGGCGAAGGCGCAGCTTCTCCTTGCGGATTCCCAACTTAGCGTACCAGTCGTGGCGCTGCTGGCACCAGTACTCGAACCACTCGTTGGGCGTGCGCTCGCCGGGCTCGCAGTGCTCCTTCGGCGGCACGAAGAACTCCATTTCCATCTGCTCGAACTCGCAACTCCTGTAGGTGAAATGCTCTACGGTGACTTCGTTGCGGAAGCTCTTGCCCTGCTGCGCGATGCCGAAGGGCGGCTTGATGCGCGCGGCGCCTTGCACGTTGGCGAAGTTGACGAACATGGCCTGCGCGGTCTCTGGGCGCAAGTAGACGGCGGTCTCCTCGACGGCTTCGACGACGGCCTGCTTTAACTCCTTGCCCGACAGGCCTTTGCCTTCGATGCGCTTGACGATCGCGTCGATCGGATCGACGCTGCCGATGCTGGTGCGGAACATCAGGTTGAAGCTGCGGATGTCGCTGTGGTTCGGGCTGCCGCACTCGGGGCAGACGATGCCCAGCTCGGAGACCTTGCTCTTGCGGGTCTCCTTCTTGCCGCTCTGGTGGTCGACGACGACCTTGTACTCGACCTCGCTGCCGGGATCGGCCTTGGGCCAGTGGTCGGCGCGGCCGCGGACCTTGCAGTCGCGGCAGTCGACCAGCGGGTCGCTGAAGCTGCTGAGGTGCCCGCTGGCGCGCCAGACCTCGGGCGACATGATGATGCTGGCGTCGATGCCGACGACGTCCTCGCGGCTGTGGACCATCGCGCGCCACCACTCGTTCTTGACGTTGCGCTTCAGCTCGACGCCCAGGGGGCCGTAGTCGTAGCAGCTCTTCAGCCCGCCGTAGATCTCGCTCGACGGGAATACGAAACCCCTGCGCTTGCAAAGACTTACGATCTTCTCCATGAAGATCTGCTCTTCGCTGGCCGGGCCCTTGGCCTTCTTCTCTTTCTTATCGGAACTCATGGTTTCTCCCTGCGACTCACTCCAGATTCTGCACCTGCTCGCGGATCTTCTCGATCAGGCCCTTCATCTCGACGACGCGGTGCGTGACGGCCTCGTTCTGCGCCTTCGAGCCCACGGTGTTGGTTTCGCGGAAGAGTTCCTGCGTCAAAAAGTCGAGCTTCTTGCCGATCTCGCCGCCGCCCGAAAGCGCGGCCTCCATCTGGTCGAAGTGGCTGGCCAGGCGCGCGAGTTCCTCGCTGATGTCCAGGCGGTCGGCGTAGAGCACCAGTTCGCGCTCGAGGTTCTCGCGGGAGACGTCGACGGCCACGCCGGCTTCCTCGAGCATCTTCGCGATGCGCTGCCGGAACTTCTCCAGCGCCGCCACCTTGGCGTTGGGGGCTTCCTTGGCGAGCCATTCGCGGTGTGCGCGCAGCTCGTTGATGCGCGCCTGCACGTCGCAAACCATCGCCGAGCCTTCCTTTACGCGCATGCGGTCAAGGTCTTCGACTGCCTGGCCCAGCGCCTTCGCACAGCGTCGCCAGACGGCGTCCAGGTCTTCCTCGGCATCCTGGCGGCGCACCGCGCCGGGCAGGGCCAGCAGGCTCTCGAGGCTCACGCCGTCGCGAAGGCCTAGCGCCTTGGCGGCGGCCTTGGCCTGTTGGGCGTACTTGCGCAGGACGGCAGCGTCGAGCTGGTGGCCGGTAGCGGAGTCGCCCGCGTCGTCGAAGAAGAGCCCCACGTCGACACTGCCGCGTTTGACGCCGCGCTCGGCAAGAAGCGCGCGCACGCGCTCTTCCAGCGCGCCGTAGCGCGGGGGCAGCTTGACGCCGACCTTCAGGAAGCGTCCGTTGACGGAGCGGATCTCGGCGGAAAGCCTTCCGTGCGCGTCGCTTACGACCGCGCGGCCATAGCCGGTCATGCTGCGCGCCGCGGAGGACGCTGAGGCCTTGGCGCTGGGCTTCGAGGCGGTCTTGCGGGCCATGGGGAGCGGAAAAGCCGCGCCGCTACTCGGCGGGCGGGGACTTCTCGGCGGGGGCCTCGCTTTTCGTCTCGGTCTTGGCCTCGGCGGGCGCGTCCGTCTCGACGGTCTTCTCCGCCTCGGTCTTCGTCACCAGCTCGGGCGTCTTGGCTTCGCCGGCCTTCTCGGCGGCGCCGGTCTTGGGTTCGTCCGTCTTCTCGCCGGCGGGCGTATCTACCGTCTTGATGGAGCTCTTGGGGTCCTTCTCCACGCCCTCTACATCGGGGTCAGGGAATGCGCCGCCCATGCCGTCGCCGTCCTTCGAGGCGTCCTTGTCCTCGCCCGAGGAGAGGCGCTCTTTGCCGGGTTCGGTGACGGAGATGCCGGAGCCCGGCTCCCGCGCCATCAGGCCCAGCACGATGGCCAGGACGAAGAAGATTCCGGCGAGGTAGCCCGTAAACCGGCGGATCGGGTTGGTGACGCCTTCGACGCCCGCGGCCTTGGTGCCGCCCAGGCCGGTGAGGCCGCCGCCCTTGCCTTCCTGCAGCAGGATGAAGAACGTCATCAGCAGGGCCACCACGACGAAGATGCCCTTCACGACCATTTCCAGGTATTCCATGTCCAGCTTTCCTTTCCTTGCCGCGTCAACCGGCAGCCTTAACGATGGCCACGAAGTCACCGGCCTTCAGGCTGGCGCCGCCGACCAGCGCCCCATCGATATCGGGCTGGCCGAGCAGTTCCTTCGCATTGTCCGGCTTCACAGAGCCGCCGTATTGTATCCGGATGGCCCCCGCGGCGCCTCCTCCGAATCGCTCGGCGAGCAGGCCGCGAATCTGGGCGTGGACTTCCTGAGCCTGCGCGGGCGTTGCGACCCTCCCGGTGCCGATGGCCCAGACGGGCTCGTAGGCGACGGTCAGGCGCTCGGCCGCGGCGGGCTCCAGGCCCTGCAAGGCCGCACGCACTTGGCGCTCGACGACGGCCTTCGTCTGGCCGCCCTCGCGTTCGGCCAGGGTCTCGCCGACGCAGACGATGGCCTGCAGGCCGGCGGCAAGGGCCGCGCCCAGGCGCTTGCGAACGCTCTCGTCCGTCTCGCCGAAGAACTGGCGGCGCTCGCTGTGGCCGACGATGGCGACCTGGCAGCCGACGGCCTTCAGCATCGCCGCGCTGACCTCGCCGGTATACGCGCCGCTGGCCTCCCAGTGGATGTTCTGCGCGCCCAGTAGAACCGGCGAGCCCTGGACCGCGCCGCGCACGGTCTCCAGGCAGACGAAGGGCGGGCAGAGCGCCACGTCGGCGGCGGCGAAGCCCTTAAGCTGCCCGACGACGCCCTCGGCCAAGGCTTTCGCCTCGGCGGGCGTGGTGTTCATCTTCCAGTTGCCGGCAATGAATGGTTTGCGTGCCACGTGGGGCTCCCGTTTTCTAACGACCGTTGCCTTTGACGATCTCGAAGATCTTCGCGCAGTCCTTCATCAGTGCCTCGAAGGCGCCCGGCTGCATGGCCTGGTCGCCGTCGCAGCGCGCTTCTTCGGGCGCACAATGGACTTCCACGATCATGCCGTCGGCGCCGGCGGCGACGCCCGCGCGCGCAAGGGGCGGAACCAGGGCCGCCTTGCCGGCGGGATGGCTGGGGTCGAAGACGACGGGCAGGTGCGTCTGTTCCTTCAGCACCGGGATCGCGGAGACGTCGAAGGTAAAGCGCGTGGCGGTCTCGAAGGTGCGCATGCCGCGTTCGCAGAGCACCACCTGGGTGTTGCCGCCCGAAAGGATGTACTCGGCCGCGAGCAGCAGCTCCTTGATCTGGGCCGCGAAGCCGCGCTTGAGCAGCACGGGCTTGCGGGCCTTGCCGACCTCGGTGAGCAGGTCGTAGTTCTGCATGTTGCGGGCGCCGATCTGGAGCATGTCGCAGTAGCGGCAGGCGACCTCGACGTGCGCCAACGTGCGGACTTCGGTGACCGTCGGCATGCCGAATTCCCTGCCGGCGGCCTGCAGGAGCTTGAGGCCCTCCTCCCCTAGGCCCATGAAGTCGTAGGGGCTGGTGCGCGGCTTGAAGGCGCCGCCGCGCAGGATCTTCGCGCCGGCCTTCTTCACGGCGCCGGCCGAATCGAAGAGCATCTTCTTGTCTTCGACGGTGCACGGCCCGGCCATGACGGTGAAATTGCCGCCGCCGATCTTCACGCCCGCGACGTCGATGACGCTGGGCTTGGGGTGCATCTGCAGGCTGGCGATCTTCCAGGGCTTGGTGACGCGCTCGGCGCGCTCGACGCCCGGCGTGGCGCGCCAGTTGAGGCCCTCGACCTTCGTCTCGTCGCCAATGGCGCCGATGATGGTCAGTTCCTGGCCGCGGGAGACGTGGGTGTTGCAGCCGGCTTCCTTGATGCGCGCGATGACATGGTCAATCTGCTCGTCGGTGGCGCCGGGCTTCATGATGATGATCACGGGTACGGTCCCTTTCTATCCGGTTCTTTCCGGTCTATGCGGGCTTGGGGTCGCTGGGCCGGGCCAAGCGGGGCGCGGACGGGTAACTCCCCAGCACCTCCAGGTGCCGGCAGCAGCTTTCCAGTTCCTTGAGTGTGGCAGAGACTTCGGGATCGTCCGCGTGGCCCTGCAAATCGATGAAGAAATGGTATTCCCAGGCACGGCGGCGGCTGGGGCGCGACTCGATCCTCGTCATGTTGATGCCGTGGCGCCGGAAGGGTTCCAGGATGCGCAGCAGTGCGCCGGGCTCGTCCTTCACCGCCAGCACCACGCTGGTCTTGTCGGCACCGGTGGGTTCGCTGGCCTTCTCGGCGATGACGAAGAAGCGCGTGATGTTGTCCTGCTGGTCCTCGATGTTCTCGGCCTGCACGGGCACACCGTAGATCTCGGCGGCCAGCACGCCGGCGATGGCCCCGGCCTTGCGTTCCTTGGCCGCGCGGGCGGTGGCCTCGCTGGTGGAGCCCACCTCCTTGCGCTCCACCTCGCCCAGGTGCCCGGCGATCCAGGCGCGGCACTGCGCGAAGGCCTGCGGGTGGCTATAGAGAATTCGAATGTCCTTGGCCTTGCTGTGCGAGAGCAGGTTTTGGTGGATGGGCAGGAAGATCTCGCTGGCGATCTTCAGCCGTGTGTCGGCCAGCATGTCGATGGACTGGTTGACGCCGCCCTCTGTGGAGTTCTCGATCGGCACCAGCCCGTAGTCGGCGCGCCCGCGCGAGACGGCCAAGAAGACGTCGCGCATGTCGCGCGCCGGCGAATACTCGACGGAGCTGCCGAACTTCGTGCGCGCGGCCTGGTGCGTGAAACTACCGGGCTGGCCGAAGTAGCTGACGCGCGTGGGGTGCTCCAGGGCGATGGTCGCGGACATGATCTCGCGGTAGATCGCGCGGAAGGCGTCGTCGGGCAGCGGGCCGCCGTTGAGCTTCGCGACGCGCTCGTAGACCTGCTTCTCGCGGCCGGCGGCGTAGGGCTTGACGCCTTCCTTGGCCTTGAGCTTTCCGATGGCGCGGGCCTCGCCGGCGCGCTCGTTGATCAACTTCACGATCTGCGCGTCCAGGGCATCGATGCGCGCGCGGTGCACGTCCATGCCGGCGGCCGACGAGGCGGCGGCGGCCTTGCCCTTGCGGGAGGGCTTGAGACGCGCGGTGCGCGTCCGGGAGCGTGCGGAAGTGGAAGCCATGGTCAGCGCAGCCTACTCGTAGCGGATCTCCAGGATCTCGAAGCGGATCTTGCCCTTCGGCGCGGGGACTTCGGCGATCTCGCCCACCTTTTTCGTCAGCAGGGCCTGGCCCATGGGGCTGGTCGTGAGGATGCGGTTGGCCAGCGGATCGGCCTCGCCCTCCCCCACCAGCTTGTACTCCTCTTCGGCATCGTCGGCCAAGTCCTTCAGCTTTACGGTGGCGCCGAAGACGATGGTGTCGCCGCCGACCTTCGACGGGTCGATCAGCGTAGCCATCGCGATCTTGGCCTTGAGGTCCGCGATGCGGCCTTCCATCGAAGCGAGGTCCTCGCGCGCCGCGTGGTACTCGGCATTCTCGCGCAGGTCGCCCTTCTCGCGGGCTTCCTGGACCGCCTTGAGCATGTGCGGACGGCGTTCCTCCAACCCCTGGAGATCCGCCTTGAGCTTCTCGAGGCCCTGCTTGGTCATGGGAACGCCAGCCATCGACTTCCTCCAATCTATGGGGTCTACGCGTGTTTGCGTCCGCGCATCAGCCGTTGAGCAGCTTCTCCAGGCGGTCCAGGCCCTTGTCGATGGACGCCATGCTGGACGCGTAGCTCAGGCGCACGTGCTTCGGCGAACCGAAGGCCTCGCCCGGAACGACGGCGACCTTCGCGGCCTCCAGCGCGACGTCGGTGAAGTCCATCGCGCTCTGGATCGTCTTGCCGCCCAACGTGCGCCCGAAGACGCCCGAGACGTTGGGGAAGCAGTAGAAGGCGCCCTGCGGGGCCAGGCAGGTGACACCCTTGAGCTTGTTGAGGCGCTCGACCATGTGCTTTCGCCGCGCGTCGAACTCCTTGCGCATGGCCTCGACGGCGGGCACGGAGGCCTGCTGGTTGCCCAGCGCTTCGGCGGCGCCGGCCTGGCTGAAGCTGGCGGGCGCGCTGGTGGCGTGGTCCTGCAACTTGGCCATGGCCTTCACCAGCGGCAGAGGGCCGGCCACGTAGCCGATGCGCCACCCGGTCATGGCAAAGGTCTTCGAGACGCCGTTGACCGTGATGACCAGCTCCTCGAGCAGCTTCTTCGAGCACGAGGCCAAGCTGAGGTGCTTGGCCTCGCCGTAGACCAGGTGCTCGTAGATCTCGTCGGAGAGGGTAATCAGGTTGTGCTTCTCCACGACAGCCGCGATCGCGCGGACCTCCTCCGGCGTGTACATCGCGCCGGTGGGGTTCGAAGGGCTGTTGAAGAAGAAGAGCTTCGTCTTCGGCGTGATCGCCTTCTCCAACTGCGCGGGCGTGATCTTGAAGCCCGTCTCCTCGCTGGTCTCGATCACCACCGGCGTGCCGCCCGCCAGGCGCACCATCTCGAGGTAACTGACCCAGTACGGCGCGGGGATGATGGCCTCGTCGCCTTCGTCGATCACCACCTGGCAGATGTTGTAGCAGCTGTGCTTGGCGCCGTTGGAGACCAGCACCTGCGCGGGCTGGTACGCCAAGCCGTTCTCGCGCTGGAGCTTCGCGACGATGGCCTTCGTCAACTCGCCGGCGCGCTTGGCGTTGTACTGGGTGTCGCCGCCGGTCATGGCCTTCGTGCCAGCTTCGACGATGAACTCGGGCGTGCGGAAGTCGGGCTCGCCAGCGCCAAAGCCAACCACATCGATGCCTTCGGCGGCCATGGCCTTGGCCTTGGCACTGACGGCCAGCGTGGCGGAGGGCTGAACCTGGGTGATGCGGCGGGCGAGTTTCGGTTGCGCAGCCATGAGTTGATCCTTCCGTAAGTTTTTAAACGCCAGTCGGTTACACGAAGACGCAAGTTTGCATTGGGCAACAAAAAAACCAGGGCCGCCGGTAGGCGGTCCTGTGCACTCACAAGAATAGGCCATATTCGGGAGCGAATCAAGCGCCGGTATTAAGGGTATGCGACCCAAATTTCGTAGGGGATTGAGCGCCAAACCGTTTCATCCTTCCCAGCGTAATGCATACACAGAGCCGGCACAGCGCCGGCCAGAGGAGGCAGCGAGGCCATGCCGCCCAAACCGCTCCCACCCTCACCCTCCCTTACCCTAGGCCGCTGGCTGCTCCACGAATGCGTGCGCGCCAACCCGTTCTACGTGATCAGCGCGGCGCTGATGGCCTACGGCATCCACGAACTGAACACCGCGGCCGACCCGCAAATCGGAAAGTTGGGCGGCATCGCCATCGCGCTGGGCCTTCTGGCCGTCTACGAACTGGCGCTGGCCGCAGCCGCCACCGTCATTCTGCGCAGACGCACCAACGGCGGGCGCGACCTGCACGGCCTGATGATCGTCGCGGGCCTCTTTCTCAGCGGATCGCTGCTGGCCCTCGACGAACTGATCGCCGCCCGCCCTGCGGAAGGTCCGTGGCTGCTCGCCGGGGCGCTGGTACTCGCCTGGCTGAAAACCGAGTGGTACGGGCGGCTCCGCGGCCTGCGCCTGCCGCCGGCCGCGCGTTACGTGACGCTGCTGCTGATCGTCGCCCACGCGTCGGCGCCGCTGCTGGGCGCCTTACAGGTCCGGGGTGACTTGTCGGCCGCCATGGCCCAAGACCTTTCCTGGCTGGCCGGCTGGGTGGCGCTGTGCGCACTCTTCGCCGTGCTGGAACCGCCGGAGCTGACCTTCACGCCTGAAACGGACGTTCTCCAGACGCCCGTTTGCGGCGGGACCTCGGTGGGCATCGCCGCGGTGGTGGGCGTCGCACATCTGATGACGTCCGACTGGGTCTTCGATCGCCCCTTTGCGTACGCGCGGATCTTGCCCGCTGCGGTGCTGATGGGCGCCGTGCTGCTCGCGCGCAGACAACGGCGCATGGTGAAGCTGGTAGGCCTCGACTTTGCGGCGGCCTGCGCACCGGCCCTACTGCTCCAATGGGTCTGGTGGCACGATCCGCTCGTCTTCCAGGCTCCTACTGCGAGCCTGTTCTTCCGGCCGTCGGTGCAACTGGCCTTAGCCGGCCTCGCCACTTATGCACTGCTGGCATGGTCCACCGGGCGGAAGGGATACTACTGGGGTACCAGTGGCATCCTCGCCGCACCGGCCGGCAGCGGCCTCTGGATGCTTCGCCTGTGGCTCCCAAACTTCCGCGCGTTCCTCTCGGCCGGACTGGCCTTCGTCGCGCTGGCAGCGGCGATGGTGCTCAGCCTCACGCGGGAAAGGCTGCTCCGCCGCTTCGCTCCGACTCCACCAAGCGAAGACCGCACCGAAGCGGCGCGCACCACCCTCTCTGATCTCCCCTGACAGACGCAGATTCCGCCCCTTCCCCTTCGGCGGCCAAACATCCTAGGAATAACATCTGGCCCATATGGTCCCCACACATTCCCGGAGCCCGGACCACACAGTCCTCACGCTCGGCAGGGCCATCATCTTCAATGGCAAAACCTACGACCCTTGGCCACTGCGCACGATATGCCGCTGGAGTCCATGCGTGATCTCTGCCAATGGCACGCGATGTATCCGAAATAATAGGATGTTATGGCATCACGACCCGCGCCTTTTCGGATCTTCACCACCAGCCTTTACCGACATGGGGAGTACCTGGCTAATACCGCAAACTCGCGAAATCTCCGGCATTTCACCGCCATCTCCACTGTCCAGCCAAGGCCTTTGCGACCTCGAATAAGCCCATTTCAAATCTGCTCTTCACGCACTATGCGCATCTTTTCCACATGGTTATCCACAAGGTATCCTCGAGCTCTTGAAATAACCCACATTATATCAACACATTATGGTGGCTTAAAATTGCATGGCCCAGTCTTGATTTAGCGGGATTCTTAGGGTAACTTTAAGTTAAGAGAGGAGTTCGAATGTCCTCCTAACTTTAACTGCAATTAGGGCAAGCACTTATCGGAGTGAGGAGGCGGTAATCCGGGAGGAAAAGGCTATGAAGAAGTCTGTGGACAAGCCCGTGGATAAAGAGGTCGCTACGGTCGAGGCGATTGGCGATATCCTGAACCGCCTGATTCTGCCCGCCATCGAGCGCCGAGTGCGCGCAAAGCGCTCGCGCCCGCCTAGAGGTCCCAGCGTGAAGCTGGCGAAGCCCAACCGGATGCGCCGCGGCGCGCACCGCCGTGCGAAGTTTAGCGTGCCCACCCTGCCCTGAGATTCGGGGATCGAAGCGAAACTACTTCGGCCGTGCGATCAGGCGCCAGATCGGGCGCCCTTCCCGCAAGTACTTAATCTCGTAGTTGGTCCGGCCCTTCGGCGCGTCGGGCCAGGGGCCTGGGTGTTCGGTCACGGCGAAGGCGGAACGCAACGCGGGAATGGCCTCCTCTGCATAGCCCTGATGGTCGGTCGCGAAGAAGAGTTCGCCGTCGGAACGCATTGTCCGGCGCAGCTTCGCGCAGAATTCCGGCGTCAGCAGGCGGCGCTTCTGGTGCCGCGCCTTGGGCCAGGGATCGGGAAAGTAGACGTGGTAGACCGAGACGCACTGCGGGCCGAAGCAGTTGGCGATCAGATCCGCGGCATCGGTGCGGCAGACGCGCAGATTCGGGATGCGCCGCTTGACGGCGCGCTCGCGCAGGACCTTGAAGTAATCCCAGGCGCGTTCGATCGCGAGGTAGTTGCGGTCCGGGTCGGCGGCGGCTTGGCCGAGGAGCCAGGTGCCTTTGCCGCAGCCGATCTCGACGACCAGCGGTGCGGAATGGCCAAAGACCGCGCGCCAATCGGCGGGCAGGCTCAGTTGGCCGGGCAATATCTCGGGATTGAAATCGGGGTCACTGGCCAAAGAGGGACTCTTCCTCCTCGCCGTCCTCGCCGTCCTCGCCTTCTTCGCCGCCAGCGTCCTCGTCTTCCTCTTCGCCGCCAACGTCTTCGTCGCCGCGACCGGGGGCGCTGTCCTTCAGCGCAGGCTTGCCGCCGGCATCCTTGACCAGCGTCTTGATGCGTTGCTCCGCCTGGTCCAGGACCGCGTGGCAGGTCTTCAGCGCCTTCACGCCGCGTTCGTACAGTGCGATGCTCTGGTCGAGCGGTTTGTCGCCTTCCTCGAGTTGTTGGACGATTTCCTCGAGTTCCGCGAGGGTCTTCTCGAAGGAAGCCAGCGACGGAGCGTCGGCAGTTCCCTTTGAGTCCGCAGATTTGGTCTTCTTGGCCATGGCGTTCCTTGTACCCCGCTTTCGCGCGGCCGCTAGCCGTTCTCCGGCTTGTCGACCGTCGAAGTCACCTCGCCTTCTCGCAGCCGGGTACGCAGCCGCTCGCCTGGTTGGGCGTCGCGGGGCGAACGCACCAGCGTGCCGTCCTTCGCGCAGGTGGTGATCGAGTACCCGCGCTCGAGCACCCGCAGCGGAGAGAGCCCCTCCAGCTGGCCGGACAGGCCCTCGAGGTGCACCCGCACTTCGGCCAAGCGGCCCTTCGCGGCGGGCGCGAGCCGTGCCTGGAGGTCATCCAGGCGCTGGCGGTGGACCTGGAGACGCTCGCCAGGATGGCGCAGCGCATAACTCGAGCCTATGGCCCGCAGGCGCTCACGCGCCAGGCGCAGGCGCTCACGGAGGGCTGCGGGAAGCTGGTCCCGCAACCGCGCAAGGTGCTCGGCGACGGCAGCCTTCTCAGGCACGACCAATTCGCCGGCGTGGCTGGGCGTGGCGGCGCGGACATCGGCAACAAAGTCGGCAATAGTGAAGTCGACTTCGTGGCCCACCGCACTGACGACTGGAATTTTTGAGTCCGCGATGGCGCGCGCGACAATTTCCTCATTGAACGCCCACAGGTCCTCGATGCTGCCGCCGCCGCGGCCGACGATCATCACGTCGATGCCACCCAGGCGGTTGGCGTCACGAATACCTTCGGCGATCTCGTGCGCGGCGCCTTCGCCCTGCACGCGCACGGGCACGACAACGAGTTCCAGCGTCGGCCAGCGCCCCAGAATGACCTTCATCATGTCACGGATCGCGGCACCCGATGGGCTGGTCACCAGCGCGATGCGCTGCGGGAACGATGGCAGCGGCTTCTTGCGCGCCTCGTCGAAAAGCCCTTCCTCGGCCAGTTGCGCCTTCAGGCGCTCGAAGGCCGCCGCCAGCGCGCCCAGGCCGCTGGCTTCCATACGGTCGACAACGAGTTGGTACTGCCCGCGCGGCTCGTAGACCTTGATGCTGCCATGGGCGAGCACCTGCATGCCGTCCTGCGGCTCGAAACGCAGCGCACCGAAGGCGCCGCGCCAGATCACGGCGCTGAGTTGCGCGCCGGCGTCTTTGAGCGTGAAATAGCAGTGCCCCGAGGCGTAGCGGCGAAAGTTGGAGACTTCGCCTTCGATCCACAGCGGCGGGAAGCCGCGTTCGAGCACGCCTTTCACCTGGCGAGTGAGTTCCGTGACGGTCAGCGCGCGTGGTTTGCCGGTCGCCGGATCGGCGTCCGGGCGCGAGGCTCGGCGGGCCGGATCCTGTAGCCCCCGACTGCGGCGCGGCCCTCCGGGGCTCACTCGGGCTTGCCCTCCAGCGGCACCTGGAAGCGTTCGATGGACTGCGCGCGTCCGGTGGCCGAATCGATCTTCAGCACGACGCCGCAGGCCTTCACGTCGTTCTCGGCGACTTCGAAGCGCGCGGGCACGCCCGTGCGAAGCTTCTTGAGCACCGGCTCCTTTTCACGGCCGATCACGGAGTCGTACGGCCCGGTCATGCCCAGGTCGGTGATGTAGGCGGTGCCCTTGGGCAGGATGCGCTCGTCGGCGGTCTGGATGTGCGTGTGGGTACCGACGATGGCGCTGACGCGGCCATCGAGATGCCAGCCCAGCGCGATCTTTTCGCTGGTGGCCTCGGCGTGCATGTCCACCAGGATCACCTTCGTCTGGCTGGCCAGCGCCGCAACGGCCTCGTCGGCGGCGTCGTAAGGCGACTGCAGCGGCTCCATGAAAATGCGGCCCATCACATTCACGACGCCGACGCGCTCGCCCTTGGCGGTCTCGAAGACGCCCCACCCCCGCCCGCCAACGCCCTTGGGGAAATTGGCGGGACGCAATACGCGCGGGTCATCGACGACCGTCACGTACTCCTTGTTTCGAAAGAAGTGGTCGCCGGTGGTGATTACCTCGGCGCCGTAGCTGAGCATCTTGTGCAGGGTCGACTGGGTCACGCCCGAGCCCGAGGCGGAGTTCTCGCCGTTGGCGACGATCAGGTCCGGCGCGTGGGCAGCCTTCAGCTTGGCAATGCCATGGCACAGCCCGCTGCGCCCGGGACGCCCGACGACATCGCCGAAAAAGAGAATCGTGAGAACCGGCACGGATCGGCCTTTCCAGCGCCACGGCAGGATCTGCGGGGCCGGCCCGCGGCGCTCGGCCGGCTAGCAGCGCATTGAAGAAAGGCTGCCAATGCTCATTGTGCCTAAAATGGGATTTCTTGCAACCGGCGGGGCCCAGGAATGCTTGAAAGCTTTCCAATGATGCCTGTACTATTAGGAGCGCAAGCCAAGCTCGAGGAATCGACCCATGGATTTCTGGACGGCCGCCGTAATCATCGTGACGGTGGCCATATTTGGGGATTATCTTACAAAACGAGCGAAGTACCGGTCCGCCCAGGCCAAACAGGGCGATACCTCAGCCGCCGAGATCGCCGAACTCCGAAAGGCCTGCGAGGCGCTCGACCGGCGCTGCGCCAAGCTGGATGAACAGGTCCGCACCGTGCACGACCTCCTTGCCGATGAACAGCGCACGCTGGACCGCAAGCTCAATGCGATCCTGCCCGACGCCGACGCGGTTTCGGCCAGCAAGACCATCGGCCCGGAGCGGGAGTCACAGCGAGCATGAGCGGACTCTTTTGCAACGGCCTGGTATTGGGTCAGGGCATAACCGAAGTTCTCGGAAGTCTTTTCATCTTGGCGATCATCGGCATTTTCGCGCTGGCCATCGCCTTACCCCTTCTATTGTCACACAAGCAGAAGATGGCCAGGCTGCACGCCGAGAGCCAGGGCGGCGAAGAATCGCTGGCCAAAGAAGTGGCGGCGCTGACCGAACGCTGCGGTAGACTCGAAGCGCGCTGCGGGGAGTTGGAAAGACAGGTCCGCACCGCGCACGAACTGCTGGCCGACGAGCAGCGCGCGCTTGACCGCAAGCTTACCGCGATCCTGCCCGACGCCGATGCTGCGCCGGCGAACAAGACCATCGGGCCACAGGACGAGACCAGAGCCGCACAGCGGAGCTAGAAACGGCATGGACTGGCTAGTTGGACTACTGGGCGTCGGCGGCGGCATCGTCATCGCAACGATCGCCTTCTTCACCATCGTGGTCGGCTTGCCCGTGTACCTTCACCACCGGCGGCTCATGGCAAAAATGCAGGGTGTCGAGGAAGACCGGATTTCAGCTTTGAAGAACGAGGTGGCGGAACTGCGCAAACGCTGCGAGACGCTGGAGCGCGACATCCTGGTTCTTCACGAAGAGATGGCCGACGAGACCCGCGTGCTCGACCGCAAGCTCAGTTCGATCCTGCCCGGCGACGAAGCGGAGAGCGAAGCCAAGACCGTCGGCCCGGCAAAGGACAAGCCCGTGCAGGGCGACGAGCGTGTGCGTGCCTGATCCGGGAGTGAATCGATGGCCAATCCAAAAGAACAGAGCGTCGGCGACATCGGCGTAAAAGTCGCATCCTTCGAGGACTGCTGGGAAGTCTTCAAGCACCGGCAGACCGAACTGAGCGCACTCAGCAAGGCCTTCGTCGAAGAGACGCGCACGGCCATCGCGGACGTTAACGGCAAGAAGATGGTATTCGACGGCGTCGGCTACGTGCACGCCGACATCAAGAAGCTCCTCAGTGCCGTCGGAGCGGCCTTCAACCCGCAGTTCGTCGCCAACCCGCCACCACCCGGTGCGAAACACAAGGAATACAGCCTGTCCGTGCGCTACCCCTGGGCACAGGACCGGGTGATGTAGGCCAAGTTCAGACGCCCGCCTGCTTGAAGGCCTTGTCGAGGCTTGCGGCGGTGGCCTTCACCGCATCCTTCACCGACATCTCGCGCACCGCCTGGTTGAAGGGCTCGACCGTAATCGGCCCGTCGTAGCCGATCTTCTTCAGCGCGCCAAGGAAGCCCTTGATGTCGATCACGCCCGTCGCGGCGGGCAGTTCGCGCTTGTTGTCGACCTGGTCGGTGACGGCGATGCCGGCGGGCGCATCGTTCAAATGCACGACGACAACCTCATCGGCTGTCAACTGCTCCAGGTCCGTGACCGTCGACTGGCAGGTGTACCAGTGCCAGCAGTCCAGCAGCAGACCGGCGTTGGGCCCCATCTGCGCGGTCGCGGCACGCATGCCGTCCATCGTATAAAGGAAGCCGTGCTTCTTGCCGGCGCGCAGCGTGCGCGGCCCGATAAACTCAAGGCCCACCGAGATGCCGTGCGCGGCCAGGACCTCCGTGGCGGGTTTGATGCGGTCGATGAAGCGCTTGAGGTTCGCGCGGAAGGGCGTGGCGTCGCTCGCCGGCGGCACCCACGTCGCGCAGCGCGTGCAGCCGCACGCGGCGGCCAGCGGCGCCTGCCGGGTCAGTTCGCCCAAGCTCTCCGCCCAGGCGGCTTCGCTGTCGCCGTCGCGGAACTTGATCCCGAAGCCGAAGGCCCCCGCGCGCAGGCCGTGCTTGGCCAGCAGCGCCTTGACCGCGTTGGGCCCCTTCTCCTGCGCGTACTTGAGGTCGATGTCCACGCCTCCGAAGCCGAACTCGGCCGCCAACGCAACGGCCTCCTCGAACGACGCCTTCTGTCCGATCGCACCGCAGTTGAGGTTCTTGTACATGGCAAAGCTCCTGGGTTGGGTACGTAATTCCTAGCAAAAGGCTCCTGAACAGAGCTTAACTGCTGCCGTCCAGGAGCCAAGAGCCTGCTTGGGTGCCGCGCGTCTACCGCGCGTACTCGACGAAGCGCGATTCGCGGATCAGCGTCACACGCACTTCGCCGGGGTAGCTCAATTCGTCCTCGATCTGCTTAGCGATCTCGCGCGCGGTGCGGGCGCAGTCGCCGTCCTTGAGCTGGTCGGCTTTGGCCAGCACGCGAACTTCGCGCCCAGCCTGGATCGCGAAGGCCTTCTCGATGCCGGACTTGCTGGTGGCGATCTCTTCCAGGCGCTTCATGCGCTGGATGTACTTCTCCAGCGACTCGCGGCGGGCGCCGGGGCGCGCGGCGGAGATGGCGTCGGCGACCTGCACCAGGATCGGATAGAGGCTGTGGATCTCGATGTCGCCATGGTGCCCGCCGATGGCCTCGCAGACCTCGACGCGCTCGTTGACGCCCTGCGCGATGTCCATGCCGATCTTGGGGTGCGTGCCTTCCATTTCCTGGTCCAGGGCCTTGCCGCAGTCGTGCAGCAGGCCGCAGCGCTTGGCCAGCGCCACGTCCAGCTTCAGTTCGGCGGCCAGCAGCCCGCAGATGTGGGCCACTTCCTTGCTGTGGTTCAGGACATTCTGGCCGTAGCTGGTGCGGTAGCGCAGCCGCCCGAGCAGCTCCTGCAGCTTCGGGTGCAGGTCGTGGCAGCCGAACTCGATGGCCGCCTCGCGCCCGTTCTTCTCGATGCTGGAGGCGACCTCCTTCTCCGCCTTGCCGACGGCCTCCTCGATTCGCGTGGGATGGATGCGCCCGTCGACGACGAGCTTCTCCATGGCCAGCCGCGCGACTTCGCGCCGCACGGGCTCGAAACCGGACAGCACCACTACGCCGGGCGTATCGTCGACGATAACGTCCACGCCGGTAGCCTTCTCGAAGGCGCGGATGTTGCGGCCTTCGCGGCCGATGATGCGGCCCTTCATGTCGTCGTTGGGCAGGTCAATGGTGGCTACGGTATTCTCGGCGACGAAGTCCGAGGCCAGGCGCTGGATGGTGTTGAGGATGACTTTGCGGGACTCCTGCTCGGCGGCCTCCTTGGCGCGGTTGAGCGCGCGCTGGGTCAGCTCGGCGACCTCGCTGGCGATGTCCGATTCGACGCGCTGAAGAAGCATGGCCTTGGCCTGCTCGGTGGTGAGGCTTGCGATCTTCTGCAGCTTGACGCGTTCGTCCGCAATCATGCGGTCGAGTTCTTCGTTCTTGGTCTGAATGCCAGCCATCAGTTCCTTGCGTTTGGCTTCCAGCTGCTCGACCTCCTGCTCCTTGCGCTCGACGACATTCAGCTTTCGGTCCAGCAGGTCCTCGCGGCGCTCCAGGCGTTTCTCGGCCGCGCGCAGCTCATCCAGGCCCTGCTTGAGTTCCTTGTCCATTTCCTTGCGGTTCTTCAGCTGCGCCTCGGCCTCTTCGGCCTTCAGCCTGGCGATCTCGGCGCGGCCTTCCTCGATCATGCGCTGGCGGGTGCGTTCGGCCTCGGCCTTGGTTTCCTCGAGTTGCTTGCTCTTGTTGCCCTTCATGACAAGGCTGGCCAGGATGCCGCCGGCGACAACGCCGCCAACGGCACCGGTGATGATGCTTACGGGATCAATGGGCATGACTGGGATCTCCCGGAAAAGGCGACACCCGATGCGAAGGGCACGTCCCAGACGGCCACGACGCGGCCGGCATCGCCAGTTTATTTTTTCAGCGGGAGAAGGGCAGAAGGCGAAGGTGCAAACCGGCCTGCGCCAAAGCGCCACCGGCACGCCGGATGGGATTACCTGCGCGTACGAACTCAGTCCGTCTCGTCAGAGGTTCCAGCCAGGGTTTGCGAGCGCGCCCAATGCACGCGCCCGAACCATGCGAACATGGTCCGCAAGCGACCAGCCGCGTACTCGCCGGTGGCTCGACTCTTTTTACCTGCACCCTGCACCATTGACTTGAACACAGATGCGCCTCTTTAGTTTGTTTTACGCCTTCGCCGGAGGGGACACCGGGCAGCCTCGCAGGGCCGCGCCTCGAACGGAAGAGCCCCGCAAATCGGGCCGGTTCGAGGGGTTTCAGGTGCCGCACCCACGTGATCGTGTCGTGCCGATCCCGCCGGCGTCGTTACGGCTGCATCCCTTTCGGAACTGAGTTTCCTATCGCTCGGGGCAGGCGTCCGGCCCGCCACCGAATCCCAAACTCTTCACTCTCATGCCCGGGCTCCGAAAATTCGGATCTCCCGGTCTACGTTGCAACATTTTATGCACCCCGAGCATTAGCGTCAAGGGAAGGCACGTCCATTTGGATTTTACTAGGATGTATGAGGGGTAGACCTAGATATTCACACCCTGCTGCCGTAGCAAGTCGGCGATCTTGGGGGCCTCATGAAGGCCGCCCTCTCCAATGCCCGGACACCGGCTCATCTCGCGCACCCAACTGAGAGGGCTGCGCATCACCTCGGGCCAGAAGGGATAGTCGCGGCACTGCCGCGGGCGCGCGGCATAGACGGTGCAGCCCTCCTCGCCCAGCAGCACACAGTCGTAGTTGGCGCGCTCCTTTAGCGTCTTGCGGCCGTCGCGGTAGCGCCGCACGAAGGTGCGCTCAAAATCGTCGACCGTTCGCCTCAGCAGCTTGGCGATCGCAGCGACCTCTTCCTCGGTGACCCAGACGTCCCCGGGCGCGCCGCCGCAGCAGCGCCGGCAGCCCGAAAGACAGGTGAAGCGCACGCCGTCCTGAAACCAGGGCTCGGTCGCGTTGGAAGTTCGAGCGTCGGTGGGATTAGGGGGCACTCGGCTTCAGTCTCCAGCGTGGTGAGCGTTTGCTTCTGGTTCGGCAGGCGATGCGGGCGGCGCATCCGGTGTGCCGGCAGATGAGGTCTCGGCGCCATCGGTAACTGCGGGCGCCGCGCCTTGGGCTTCCTGGAGGCGGTGCAGTTCCTCGTCGGCGGAGGCCACCCAGCCCTTCGGCCGCTGTGAAGGGAAGAGCTGATAGCGCACCTCGTTGACCAGACCGAGCAGCATGTACCCGTTGAACGCCAACGCCAGCATAATCTCGTGCTGCATCACGATCAGCACGCCCGCCAGGAGCAGGATCAGGAAGTTCATGAAGCTGCGCCGGCCGCTGAGCAGCTTTTCGCCGAGGTGCGTGTAGTGCACGCGCGAGACCATCAGAATGCCCAGGCAGAGCATCAGGAAGGGCAGGATGACGAGGCCGATCTGCAGCAGCGTGGTGGCTTCGCTGTGGTTCAGCGCGCCCAGGAACGGGATCTTCTCGCGCACGACCCCGTGCCCTCCCGCAAGTTTCAGGTGGTCGAGGTGTTTCGCTACAGGCATCAGCATCACCATCAAGCTGGCGACGCAGCCGGCTGCGCCCGGCGAAGGCATGCCGAAAAAGAAGTCGCTGTGCGAGGTACCCGACTCGACGTTGTAGCGCGCCAGCCGTAGCGCCGCGCAGGCCACATACACGGCCAACATCAGCCAGACGTAGCGGTCCAGGATGGGATACGGCCCCCCGGGGAAACTCTCCGCGCCGAAGAAATCGATCGCCGCCTTCACGATCACCGCCGGCGCGACGCCGAAAGTGACCACGTCGGCCAGGCTGTCCATCTCGAGCCCAAATCGGCTGGTCTGGTTGGTCCACCGCGCCACCGTGCCATCTAAGGCATCAAAGACCATGGCCACGAAGATCAGCAGCCCAGCGTAGTACAGGCAGTCTGCGGGCGGGAGGTCCGTCGGCGGCGTGTGTATGCGCATGGCCAGCACGATCGCGCCGAAGCCGCAGAGCAGGTTGCCGAGCGTGATCATCGTCGGCACCGGACGCACGCTCAGCAGGCGGCGCTTGCGCTTGGGGCCATTTTTGCGCAGGCGAAGTCGTTTCAGGCGCAGTGCCATGAATGCGTCCTCAGGCCTGTTCCGCTGTCGAGGCCACCGCCTCGGGCTGTGCCGTGTCGCTCGTTGCAGGCCGGGCCACCCCGGCCTTCTGGCGCAGCAGCACCGTCGTGCCGCCGCGCACCTGCTGGCCCAACTCGACCGCCGCCTCGAAGCCAGCGTCGCTGGGCACGTACAGCTCCGTGCGCGAACCGAACTTGATCATGCCATAGCGCTCGCCGCGCGCCAGCCGCTGGCCCATCTGAGCCTCGCAGACGATGCGCCGAGCCACCACGCCCGTGACCTGTTTGACCATCACCTTGATCTGGGACGGCGTAACGAGGCCCAGTTCCTGGGCCTCATTGCGCGTGGCTGCGTCGGGGTTGTACGCAGGCAGGAATTCGCCGTGCGCGAAGCGCAGGTGTGCGACGGTGCCTTCGCACGGCGCGCGGTTGACGTGGACATTTAGAGGCGAGAGAAAGATGCCAACGCGCAGGGCCTTGGCGCCGAAGAACCGCGGCTCGTCGACGATCTCGATGTCGCGGATCTCGCCGTCGGCCGGCGAGAGCACCAACAGAGGATCGTCCGGGCCGGCGCGTTCGGGATCGCGGAAGAACCAGACCACCAGCAGCAGCGGCGGGAGCGCAGCCCAGGCCGCATGCGGATGCACCAGCGTGTAAAGCGCCCATGCGGCCAGCCCGCAAGCGACCAGCGCCAGCAGCAGTTCGTCGCCGCCGTACACCGCCAGCCTCAAGCGCTTCAAAACACTCCGCATGCCCAAAACGCTCCATCGCGCCGCCTGAACCGGACGCACGCTCCCAAGCGCCGCCCCTCATCCGGCCCAGGATTAAAGGAGGCAACTCCTTCTCTTTCAACAGTATGCCAGAATCAGCCGGGCTGCGCCATAGGTTGCATTGCAAAGGCTGTGCTCGACGTGGGTTAGGAGCAGGCGAGCTACTTCGCTGCCCCGTGGGCATCGGTCGAAGGCGCGGACGGGTTTGAGGGCACCTGGGCCGACTCCGCAACCGGCGGGAAGCGTTTGTGCCAGACCGCCATGACCACGGTCCGGAACTCGTCGGCGAGGCTGTAGAAGCAGGGCACGACGAAGAGCGTCAGCAGGGTCGAGACGATCATGCCGCCTACGACCGTGACGGACATCGGTATGCGCAGTTCGGCGCCCGCCCCGCCGGCCAACACGCCGGGAATGGCTCCGGCGATGGTCGCGACGCTGGTCATCAGGATCGGGCGCAGGCGCACGGGACAGGCTTCCTTCAGGGCCTCGTCGCAGCCCTTGCCCGCTTCGCGAACCTGGTTCGTGAACTCGACGAGCAGGATCGAGTTCTTCTTGGCAATGCCGGTCAGCAGGATCACGCCGATGGCGCTGTAGATATTGATGGTCTGGCCCATAACGACCAAGGCGAAGAACGCACCGCTGATGCTGAAAGGCAGCGCCAGCAGAATCGTGAACGGATGTATGAAGCTGTTGAACTGGCTGGCCAGGATCATGTAGGCGACAACCAGCCCCAGCAAAAGGGCGAACAAGAGGCTGCCCATCGCCTCGCGGTAGATCTGGGACTGACCGCTGAAGACGATTCGATAACCGTCGGGGAGGATCGACGCGGCTAGTACTTCGGCCTCATGAATGGCGTCGCCTTGGCTGACCCCCGGCGCTGGCCCGGCGGTAATGGTTACGGCACGCTCGCGGTCCTGCCGCGTGATCGATTGCAGGGACGGGCGCGTCGCCACATCCACCAGGTCGGCCAAGCGCACGAGGTGGCCGTCCTTATTCGGCACGTACAGGCCTTCGATATCCTCAGGACGCAGGCGGTCTTCTCGAAGCAGGCGCACGCGCACGTCGTAACGCCGGCCATCGCGAGTGAACTTGGCCACGCGTGTGCCTCCCATCAGCGCCTGAATGGCGCGGCTGACCTCGGCGATGTCCACATTGTAAGCGAGCGTTCGAGTGCGGTTGGGCGTCACCTGTACCTCGGGCATGCCCACTTCGTAGTCGCTGTTGACATCGACGATCTTCCCGCTGGCGTTCATGGCTTCGCCCAGCTCGGTGCTCAAATTCCCTAAACGCTCCCAGTCCGGCCCGCGAATCGAGAAGGTGACGGGGTATTGCCCGCCGCGCCCGCCGGGCAGGCCCTCGCTGGAAGGATCCTGCAGCCGCACGCTGGTGCCGGGAAAGCGGTTTAGTTCCTTGCGAAGCTCGGCGATGACCTGCTGCTGCGTCTTCTCCCGCTGCTCGCGTGGCTTCATGCCCACGAACGCACGCGCCTCGTTGCCCTGGTCCCCGATGATGGCGTACACACTTACGATCTCGGGCCGCTCCTTGAGGGCCTCCTCGATTTTCCGCATGACCCCGTCGGTGTATTCGATGGAACTCCCTACGGGCGTCTCGACCATGACTCGAAAGATGCTCTGGTCCTGCAGCGGTACAGTCTCCCCAGCCAATTGAGGAACGCCTGGGATGTCCAGCCCCGTGATAAACTTCACCACCGGCAGCAGAGAGATGGCGAAGAAGATGACGGCAGAACCCAGCACCGCCAGGCGCCAACGCAGCGCGCCGCGCAAGGAGGAAGCATAAAGGGCGGCCAGTTTCGTAAACATCCATCCCACGCCGCGCTCCAGCGCGTTGCGGCGCCCGCCGACGGCCAGGAACTGCGCGCAGCGGCTTGGCGTAAGAGTCAGGGCCTCCAGCAGCGAGATGAAGACTGCGACCGAAAGCACCACGCCGAACTGGAAGAAGAAACGCCCGATGGTCCCTTCCATGAACGCCACCGGCAGGAAGATGGCCATGATCGCCATCGTCGTGGCCAGCGCGGCGAAGGAGATCTGCTCCGCCCCGACCCGCGCCGCCGTGACGCGGTCCTTGCCCATCTCACCGTGCCGGTAAATGTTCTCCAGCACCATCACCGCATCGTCCACGACGATACCGACCGACAGCGACAGGGCCAGCAACGTGAAGGTATTCAGGGTAAAGCCCAGGAAATACATCGCCGCGAAGGTGCCCAGCACCGAGACGGGAATCGCCAGCACCACATTGAAGGTGGGCGAGATACGGCCCAGGAAAATCCAGCAGACCAGCGCCGTCAGCAGAACGGCCAGCCACAGCGTCTCCGAAGTTTCGTGAATCGCCGCCTCGATGTACTTGGAACTGTCGACGCGGATCGTAAGTTCCAGGTCTTCGGGAAGCGTCCTGTTCAGCTCATCGACGCGCTCGCGCACGGCCTTGGCCAGCGCGACGGTATTCGCGCCGTGCTGCTTGATGATGCCCATGCCCTGCGCGGGCAACCCGTTGATGCGCGCGATGCGCCGGCGGTCCTCGAAGCCGTCCTCCACCAGGGCTACGTCTTTCAGTTGCACCACCGCGCCGTCGCGCTCGTCGATCACCAGGTCGCGCCATTGGGCCAGGTTCATGGCCTCGCCCTGCACGCGCAGGTTGGCCTCGCGGCTCGGAGCCTCGATGCGCCCGGCTGGAACCTCCAAATGCTGGCGCTCGATGGCGCGGGTCACGTGCTCGACGGTCAGGCCGCGCGCACGAAGTTTGTGCGGATCGATCCAGACGCGCAGGTTGCGCTCCAGGTACCCCCCCATCATCACGTCGCCGTTGCCGGGCACGGTCAGAAACTTGTCGCGCAGGACGTTGCGCGTCATGTCGCTGAGTTCCTGCGGGCTGCGGGCGCCGGTGAGCGCGACCCACATGATGGGACGGTCTTCGGGGTTGGTCTTGCGAATGATAGGAGGTTTGAGGTCTAAGGGTAGATTGCGCTGCGCGGCGGCGACTTTCGCCTGTATGTCCTGCACGGCCAAGTCGATGTCCCGGTCGACTTCGAACTCGACGGTGACGCTGCCCTTGCCCTGCTCGGCTTTGCTGGTGATGCCCTTGACGCCCTCGACGGACATGACGGCGTCCTCGAGGATGTCGACGACCTCGGACTCGACGATCTCCGGCGCCGCGCCCTCCAGGGTGGCCTCGACGCTGACAATGGGTACGTCCACGTCGGGGTACTGCCCCACTCCCAGGCGGAAAAAGCTGATCGCGCCGAAGAGGATGAAGGCCAGCATCATCATCCAGGCGAAGACCGGATTGCGTATGGACAGGGCTGGCAGGCTCATGCCACGCTCATTCTCCAGCGGCGGCTTAGCTGCGGCCGGCGGATTCCAGTTCCGGCGTGATCTTGGATCCGGCGGGCCCTGCGGCGGGCTTCGACGCCCCAGGCGCGTCCTTCGGCCCGGACTTGGACTCCTGCTCCTGGACGGGCACGCCTTCCTGGAGTGCGTTGCTGCCTTCGACCACCACGCGCTCGCCTTCGCGAAGCCCGTCGAGCACTTCCACCAGTTCGCCGGTGACGTGCAGGCCCAGGCGCAGGCTGCGCCGCACGGCCTTACCATCCTCGATCACGTACGCCACGAAGCCGTGTTCCGTCGGCAGCGCGGCGGTGACCGGCACCACCACGGCCTTGGCCTTGGACTCGCTGACGATCGTCACGACCGCGAAGATGCCCGCCTTCAGCTGCAGCTCCGTCGGCGCAACCTTGGCCCAGCAAACGAGTTCCCGGGTGCGAGCGTCGGACAGGTCCCCGATGCGGTAGACCGTCGCGGAAAGCCGCTGCCCGGGGAAGGCCTCGAGTTGGAAGCTCACCGCCGAGCCCACCGCCACGTAGGGCGCCTTGCTCTCTGGAAGCGTGAAGCGCAGCTTCCAGCTACGCCGGTCCACCAGGCGCGCGATGGGCTCGCCGGGCGAGACGTGCGATCCGTTCGTGACCAGGCGCTGCTCGATTACGCCCGCGATGGGCGCGGCGATGGCGCTCTTGCGCAGGTTCTCCTCAGCCAGCTTCAGCTCGGCTTCCTGCTCGGCCACCGCGGCGGAGAGGACTTTCACCTGCGTCTCGGCGCGCTCGCGCGCGTCCTTCAGCGCGATCTGGGCGCGGTCGAGGCGGATCTCGTAGAGGTACACCTCCTCGTCTGCGATGGCCCCGGCTTCGCGCAGGGCCTTGCGCCGGTCGACTTCGGCCTTCGCCTCCTTCACATTGACCTCGGCGGTGGAGACCGCGTTGGTGACGAAGCGCTGGCCATCGGCGAGGTCGGCCTTGGCCTTCAGCAGTGCGGCCTGGGCGCGGGTGACGGCGAGCTGGTAGGTGGCGGGCGAGACGCGGCAGAGCACCCCGGCGGGCGAGACCTCGTCGCCCTCATTGAACGAGACGCCCTCGACGACGCCGGCGACCTGCACGTCCACGCGGTAGACGTCCTGCGCCTCAACGGTGCCGGTCGACTCGATCTCGTAGTTGACCTGGCGCACTTCGACGGAGGCGGTCTTGACGCGGTAGGCGCGCGGGCCTTTGGCGCCGGATTCCGTCTTGGCCCTGTCGCCGCAACCACCGACCGCGATAAGGATTGCGCACACACACAGCGCGACGAACGCTGGGCGGAGTGGGAGGACCCGAGTGCTTCGATCTATATGCATCGGCATTGAAAAGCCTTTGGCCAGACCGTCATGCTACGCGCACCGGGCGGCAGCGTCAATCGTCCGTACACGTATCTTTTGGCCCGGGCGTAAAAAGGGGCCGCATCGCGGCCCCTTGTAAGGCGTGAATCGCCGGGCAGTTAGGCTACGGGAGTTCGTCCAGCTTGCTCTTGGCCTCCTCGGCGTACTTGGTCCCGGGGAACTTCTCGATGATGGCGTTGAGCTGCTCCTTGGCGCGCGACGTTTCCTTGTTCAGGATGAAGTTCTTGGCGGTGGCCATCAGCTTGGGAGCTTCGCTCTCGGCGAGGGCCTCGCGCTCCTGCTGCAGGCGCTCCTTGGCCGCGTCGCCTTCGTTCAGCTCCTGCAGGCGGCGGGCGGCCTTCATGGTGACGATGGAGTTCTGGTAGCGCGGGTTCTCCTGGATCTTCTTGAGCAACTCGATGGCTGCGCTGAGTTTACCAGCGGCGGCCAGTTCTTCGGCTTCGGCCAGTTCCACGTGTCCGGCGACTTCCTTGCGGTTCTTCAGCGCGGTCAGGCGTTCGCGGGCCTCGTCGTAGCACTTGGCGAAGGGGAACTGTTTGACGAGCTCGCCGAGTTCCTCGATCTCCTTCATGAAGTCGCGCTTGACGTCGGCGTCCTTGGCGTTGTCGAGGTGCTGCTTCGCCAAACCGTCCATGGCCAAGACTTTGTCGGTGGCCTTCTTGACCAGGTCCTGAGCCTTGGGCAGGGCCGCGTCGTCGCGCGCCTGCATCACCTGGTAGTAAAAGGCGCCGGCCTCGCGGTAGCTGCCTTCCTCATACTTAAGTTCCGCGTTCGTAAAGAGTTCCTTGATGCGTTCCTCGGAGAGCGCGACCTTCTCCTTGTACTCCGGGTCTTTCAGCGGATCCTTGCCATCCTTGCCCTTGGCGCCGTCCTTACCTTGCGCACCGTCCTTGCCGTTGCCGTCCTTCTTGGCAGCGTCCTTGGCCGCCTGTTCCTTCTGGGCGTCCTCGTAGGCCTTCTTGAGGCGCTTCTCGAGCACGTCTGCGTTGGGGTTGCCTTCGTAAACCTTGACCTGCTTGCCGCCGGAGGTCGTCCCGCCTTCCACGCCGCGCGCTAACCCGGCGCCCAGCAAGAGGATCACGGCAGCGGCGAGGGCCATCGCCCAGCGCAGCCACGCCTCGCGCGTGAGCTCCACACGCCCGGCCTGCGGGGGCCGCGGCGGCGTCCGGTTGGAGCGGCTTCGATACACGTTCACTGGCGTAACCCTCGTACCTGGCGGTAGCTGGACGTTTCCCCCATTGCGTATGACGCCTCGAGGCCCCGCTTTATTGCCTGAATTGCAGGGCCAAAAGGAGCACACGTTGATCGCATAAGTCTTTTATATTAAAGGAGTTATTGTTTGATCTTACGGTCCATCATAAAGCAGGCGAAGGCCAGCAGGGCCAGCAGCAGAGCCGCGGGGCCTTCGCCCAGGCGCATGGCCATGGTGCGCGGGCCGTCGGAGCCGGCGCCGCTGACCAGGCGCACTTCGGCGAAGCCCACGCCCACGGTGTCAGGCTCGACGACGCGGTGGATCTCGCCCAGCGGGTCGACCCAGGCGCTGACGCCGCTGTTCGTTGCGCGCAGGAGCGGCCGGCGGGTCTCGATGGCGCGCAGCCGCGCTCCCAACAGATGCGCGTGCTGCCCGCTGCTGGGAAAAAACCAGGCGTCGTTGGTCACGTTGAGGAAGACTTCCGCGCCGGCGAGCGCGCCCTCGCGCGCCAGTTCCGGATAGGTGTCCTCCACGCAGACGTTGAAGGCGAAGCGCACGCCCGCGCAGTCGGCGACGGGGCTGGGCTCGCCGCCAGGCGTGTAGGTGTCCTTCGTGACGGACGTTATGTGTTTCAGGAAGGGAAACGTCTCCTTCAGCGGAATGTACTCGCCGAAGGGCACCAGCTTGCGCTTGGCGTAATCAGCGATGATCTCGCCCTGGCGGTCGGCGAGGAAGGCGCAGTTGTACCAGCGCTGGTCGGCAACCGGGAGTTCGAAGTCGTCCGGATGGCAGCGCGTGGAACCGAAGAGTGTCGGGATGCCGTGCGCGCGCACGCAGGCCACGAAGGCCTTGTGGAACTCGTCGCCGGGCTTGTTGTAGAGCCCCGGGACCATCGTCTCGGCCCAGCAGATCAGGTCCGGCGTGCGCGCGTGCTCGTCGCCAAGTGCCGCCTTGGCATGGAGTTCCACGTGGTCCTCCAGCCACTTCATGCGCTGCTCGTCGGTGACCTCGACCTTCTCGTAGACGCTGCCCTGCACCCACGCGACCAACGGGCCCGGCACCAGGTGCGACTCGATGGTGCGCGCGCGCACGGCGCCGTAGATCCATAGCGCCGCGAGCATCCCCACGACGGCCGCCGAGCAGGCCCAGCGCCGCCCGCGCGTGCCGAAGGTCCGCTCGTCGCGCCGCAGCGCAGGCAGCACCACGAAGGCCAGCACGGCGTTCACGGCAAAGGCCAGAAAGCTGAGCCCCGGGACGCCCAGCAAGTCCGCGCCCTGGCGGAGGTTGCGGTACTCGCCCACGGCGTGGCCCAGGAGCAGCCAGGGGAAGCCGAAGATGGGCATGCGCGTGCGCGCGAGTTCGGTGAGCGTCAGGAGCGCCGCGGTGACGAAGACTGCCGAGTAGATTCCGCGCTTCGCCAGCGCGCGGACCCAAAGCAGCGGCGGGAGATAGAAGAGCATCGTCCACAGGCACGCGGGAAAATACCCCGGCAGCGTGCGGTAGGCGATGAAGCCTTGGCCCAGCCCGATCCAGGTGGCGAGGAACAGCAACACCAACGCCCACAAGCGCTTGCGCGTCGGCGCCTGCGCCAGCACCCAGAACAGCGGCGCGAAGGCGAACCAGACGAAGAAGGCCGCGCCGTCGAGAAACGGCCACGCGGCCAGCACGCCGCAGGCGACGGCCAGCAGGCAGGCGGGCAGCAGTTTCATGGCCGCCCGAAGACCTCCGTACTCGCCGCATCCCAATCCCACGCCAACACTTGCAGCGGATGCGCGCCGCCGTCGATCTGCGCGCGCGTCACGCCGAGCGTCTCGCAGACCGCGCGCATCGCCGGCGCGTCGCCGCGCTGCATGCGGAAGGTCGTCTGCCGCGCGATCAACTCGGCCCAGCGCGGATCGAGTGCCCCCGCGATGGGCAACTCGAAGAGCCACAATGCGTTAGAGTCGCCGCCCGCGCGCGCGACCTTCAGCCACAGCCGCGGGAGCTTGCGGCCGTCGTAGCCTGCCGGATAGAGCGCCATGCGCGCGCGGACTTTGACGCCCGCGGCGAATGGCCCCGGAATGGGCCGCGGCGGACGCGGCGGATGGAGTCCCAAGTAGCTGAAGAATCCAAGATTTACGACGGTGAACCAGGCCACGATGCCGCCCGCCGTCACGTGCCACGCTTCGGTCGCGATGCCGTACCAGACCAGCGCCCCCAGCCCGCCTGCTAAGACGAGGAACCAGACGAGTTTAGACCAATCGAAGCCGCGCGCGGCGGCGGCCCAGCGAAACCAGCCGTGCCACTCCTGGGCGCGCCAAAGCGCCAGACGCGCGGCGCGCGCGGCCTCGTCATTTTCCGGGCCGTCGAGGGCCTCGGAGGCGGCGGCGTGCAGCGCGGCGAAGTCGGCGGCGGCCGGCGGCCTGGTGATGGCGGAATCGGGCATCCAAAGAGTCTAACCGGCTCTCGCGAAATTTCGCGAGTGACAAGAAACATCGGTCGCGAGATTTCGCGAATCACCAGGTGCTGCGCGACGTGCTGGAGTGCACTTTGCGATTTGCATCAATCTTTCCTCGATTCAAACATGGGGCATCCAACTTCGTTCCACGGAATCATTGGACTTACGACGCTTTTGCGCGAGGTGCTGCGCGCGGTGCAAATAGGGTTTAGACGAACGAGGGATGTTACGTTGCACGATGTGGATGTGTTACATTGCTCGACGTGCTGCGCCAGGTGCAATATACGCATTGCGTATTACCCGGGGCGAGGGGCAGGGAGACAAGTAAGAGATAAGAGATTAGAGATTAAAGATGAAAGATAACGGCAACCTGAAAACGGCAAACGTCAAACAGCAAAAAACGGAAAAACAGCGAAAGGAAAAGCGGCCGCTGTGGCAAACATGCAACACGGCCGGCTCGTCCGGCCGCGCGATTAAGCGGCGAGCTCACGCAAAGTCGCAAAGGCGCGAAGAACGGAAAGCCGGAAAGGCACGATCCCGGTTGGACAGACGCGACACCAAGTGGCGCCGCCGTCCCCGGCGGCATGAATAGTGCGGCGAAGCCGCGCCTGCCCTGCTTCCGGACTCCTGAATCCTGAGCCCTTCGAGGGTTGCGCGCCACCTCCCCACCCGTATCCTGTGGCGCAGCATGAACCGCTCGCCCCTCGCTGGCTGCCTGCTCGGCACGGCCCTTGGCGACGCCATCGGGCTGCCCTGCGAAGGCCTGACCCGCCGGCGCGCGGCGCGCTTTCTGCCCCGCCCGCCCCACCCCTTGCGCCATGCCTTTCTCTTTGGTCGCGGCATGGTCTCCGACGACACCGAACACGCCTGCATGACCGCGCAGGCGCTGATCGCGAGCGGCTTCGAGCCCGCCGCCTTCCGCAGAGAACTCGCGTCGCGCATGCGCTGGTGGCTGCTCGGGCTTCCCGCGGGCGTCGGGCTTGCCACGCTGCGCGCGACGCTGAAGCTCTGGTTCGGGTTCGGCGCCGAGCGCAGCGGTGTCTTCTCGGCGGGCAACGGCCCGGCAATGCGCGCGGCGGTCCTGGGCGCGGCCGCCGGCGAGAACCCTGCGCTGCGCGAGCTAGTCAAGGCCTCAACGCGTTTGACGCACACCGATCCGAAGGCCGAACGCGCCGCGCTGGCCGTGGCGCTCGCCTCGAAAGCCGCCTGCGGCAGGGAGGCCATCGACCCCGAGCAATTCCTGCGCGACTTGCGCGAGGCCCTGCGCGGCGAAGAGGACGAACTGCTCGAGTTGGCCGCGCGCGCGGTCGCCTCGGCCCGGGCGGGCGAGGAAACTTCGGCCTTCGCGGATTCCATCGGCCTGGCGCACGGCGTCACAGGCTACGCGTACCACACGGTGCCCGTGGTGCTGCACGCGTGGTTCCGTTTTCCCCGCGACTTCCCGCAGGCCGTGGAAGCGGTCGTGCGCTGCGGCGGCGACACGGACACCACCGCGGCGATCGCGGGCGGCATCGTCGGCGCCGGCGTGGGCCAGGAAGGCCTGCCGGCCGCGTGGCTCGCGGGACTCCGCGAATGGCCGCGCACGGTGGCCTGGATGGAAGGCCTGAGCGAGTGCCTCGAACGCGCCGCTCGGAGCGGAGCGCCGGAGCGCCCGCCGCGCCTGCCGGCGGGGGGCGTGCTGGCGCGCAACCTCTTCTTCCTCGCCGTGGTGCTGCTGCACGGCTTCCGCCGCCTGCTGCCTCCCTATTGAGCAGCGGCAACCAAGCGGAAATGCTTTCGGATATCGGCAGGCAGCGGGCAGGCAGGTGGCCGTGGAAGCCGAACAGCGGCCGCGAAAGCCGTGTCGCAGGCCTTGGGTGCCATCACCACGAAGTGGTGTGCCGGCGATACCTGCGCTATGCTTCACGACACGCCACGACGTAATGGCACCCGAACGAGGGGCGACACGGCATCCGAGAGCCACGGAACATGCCGGGCCACCCGCCGCTCTGAAACCGCCATCGAGGTTTGGTATTGGGTCTGAACCCGACCCCTTTTGCAGACCCAAGCCAAGAACTTACAGGACCCAGGACTTCGAAAACTTCCCTGGGTCGCCCACTTCAGCCTGCTCTCGAGTCGACGCCGCAAGATAAGCCTTTACCTCCTCCCGACAGTGCGGCAATGGTCCAGACAAATGATCCTTTAAGAAAGCACGCGCTTCACCTCGTTTGCCCAGGAAGAGTGCGACAAACACTCCAAAAAGCTCGCGGTCCATGCACCAGTGAAATTTTAAACCCTTCAATTCCTCTTTGCATTCAGAAGAGGCTAGTCCCATCAAGCGCTCAGGATTGCTCCATTCGGCCTTACATTTCGCAAATACTTTCAAACAACCTTCGGCATTCTGGATGAAGATGGATCGTAATATTTCCGGGTCTTGTCCATAGGGGTAGGTTCTTCCAAGCCTTCCCCGCAGCCCACAATCCAACACATCAAATTCATCCAACTCAATTTCTCGGCGATGAAATAGCGGGATGACAAAGTCAAAGTGCAGACAGACATTGACCGCATACTCGTATCCAAAGGTCATCGCCTGGAAATCGATCAGATGAATCTGGTTTCCGCATTTCCTGACGTAGGTGCCGCCCTTGCCTTTCACGAAACCTTCAGGAAGCAGGCATTCCTTCATCACCTTCAGCCTAATCGACCGAACCAAGCTGCCCTTCAATTGATCGCTGAACCGTCCAAGTTCCAGGCCCTCCGGCTTAGGGACCGAGTATTGCTTTTGCAGCCAAGGCGGTGGACTTTCAGCCCTCGCGCCTTCCTTGTTCAGGCGATTGCAAAGCTCATTTGCTTTGTCGTAGAGCCGTTGGGCTTCGGCGGTGTAACCGTGGACACGGATGGACTTGGAACGTTTCAGACCCTTGCCGGACGACTTCGGGATCCACTGATAGACACTGACGGAAAGCCTGACAAACCCAGCAACGAAATCGTCGGAGGGTTTGTCAAAGGTCCAGAGATAAGGCGCCGGGCTGCTGCCCATACTGTCTGGTCTCTGCGTTCTCTGCGATCTCTGCGCTTAAAGCCGTTTAACCCGAAACCCGAAGTCCGCAATCGAGATCACTCGGGCGCGCCGGCGGGCCAGATCACGTTGCCCACCGCGGCGGCGGCGTGGCTGGCGGGGTGGCGGAAGTCCTTGTGGCGGTCGAAGATGTAGCGGTCGGCGAGCGAAAGGTCCGCGCCGAGCTCCTTCTCCGTCGCGAAGCGCTTGTTGTCCTTCGCGTAGTAGAAGCTGCCGAAGGTCGGGTCGAAGAGGTAGTTCTCCCCGTCCTCGCGCACGCGCACGATCACGTGGCCGAGCACGAACATGATCGTGGCGTCGTAGGGCTGGCCCTTGCGCGGGCCGGCCGCGTAGTTGATCTCGCGCATCACCCCGGCCAGCGACAGCGCGCGCGAGTAGCAGTGCCCGCCGTTCAGGCGCAGCGCGCTTTCGGGCGTGAAGTTGTTGTGCAGCGACGACAGCGGCGCGCAGTGCATCGCGAAGACCTTCTGGTGGACCAGCAGCGAGGCCGCGGCCATGCGGTCGAGATCGTTGTCGAACTTCGACTCGACGAACGCCGCGATCTTGCGGCAGACGCCCGGCTGCATGAAGTTGAAGCGCGTCTGCCCGTCCTCGCTCTCCACGCAGAAGTCCGAGGGCGCGCCCTGCGCCGTGGTCTTGCGTTCGAAGCGCGGCAGCCGCGAGAGCAGGTAGTTGCGCTTGGCCTCGACGAAGTTCGAGTCGTCCGGCGAGGGGTTGGGCTGCCGGTCGTCCCAGCGGTGCTGGTCCTCGGTGGGGATCTGCGCGAAGCGGCCCAGTTCGTACAGCCCGCGGTAGACCTCCGCGCCGCTGTCGGCGTCGCGGATGGTCAGGATCAGCTCCTGGATCTTGGGCTCCTGCCAGTCGAGCGTGTACGGCAGGCTCGCCTCGGCCGCGCCGCGCGCCTCGATGTCGATCTGGGGCGTCTTGCTGGTCAGCTTCAGGAACTCGCCCGTGCGCTGGCGGCGGATCTGCACCTCGGCCTTGACCGAGGCGTGCCCGTTCGGCGAGCCCAGCAGCAGCTTCAGTTCGTTGCGCCCCAGCACCGGGCGGCCGAAGTCCACGGCGTCCAGCGTTACGACGGGCGGCTTCAGGTACAGGTCGCCGAATTCCATCGCGACCATGAAGTCCGGATCGCCGACCACCGTCCAGCTTTCGTGCGTCAGTTCCGGCGCCGTGCGCGTGCGCAGCGCCTGGAAGCCGATGGGCGAATGCGCGGGCGGGCCGGCGAGCCCCAGCGAGGTCCACGGAATCGAGAAGAACGCGTACCACGCGGCCTCGCCGTTGGGCGCGACGACGGCGCGGTGCGCCCAGCCGGCCTCGACGATCTTCGCCGTCGCGACCTGCTGCACCTCCCCGCCCTCCACGCGCGGCTGCACGGACTCGTTGTACGAGTACTCCTTGGCGCGGACGTGCGCGTAGCCGGTGTTGGTGACCAGGAACTGGAAATACTGCCGGCCGGCGTGCGCGGGATCGATGGCGATCTGGAAATTGTCGTCGCGTTCGGGCGGATAGCCCAGCGGCACGCCCTCGATCTTCAGGCGCGGCTCGGGATGGCCCGCCGGCACCAGCCCGCGCATCTGTTTCGTGCGCGGCTCGTCCATGCGAACGCCGACGAAGAGGCCGCCGGCGTCGTAGACCGCGCGCACCTTCGTGGCGAGCGACTCGCGCACGTTGCCCCACAGGTCCAAGAAATCGCCGAAGGCCTTCGCGTGCTCGAACCACGCCGGCGCCGCCAGCCCCGCGAGGTCGTCCAGGTTCGGACGGGAGGCCACGCGTTCGGCCTCGGCCGAGCGTTTCTGGAAGCGATAGCCCTCGGGCTCGTAGCTGCGGAAGAAGACGCGCTGCGGGGCGATTCGTTCGGGCATGGCGGGCTCCTCAAGCGGCGGGCTTCCCCCAGTATACACCGAAGCGGGGTCAAAGACTCCCGCATTCAATGCCGCCCCGAGGGGCGAATTTGGGACGTATAAGGTCGCGGCCCGCGCGGGCCTCACGCCAGCCGCGCGTAGGCTTCGCAAAGCAGATCGAAAGCTCTGCGAACGTGCCGCTCTTCCGTGCGCAGGTTGCCCACCGCCAGGCGCAGGATCGTGCGCCCGCGCAACTTCGTCGACGAGAGGAAGACCGGGCCCGCCGCGTTGACTTCGTTCACCAGCTTCTCGTTGAAGGCGTCCTGCGCTTCGGGCTTACCCTTCGGCACGGCACGGAAGCAGACGGTGCTGAACGGCACCGGCGCGGCGCATTCGAAGCGCGCGTCGGCCTCGATCCACGCCTTGAAGAGTCCCGCGAGGCGCACGTGCTCGCGGATGCGTTCGCGCAGGCCCTCGGCGCCGAAGTGCCGCAGCACCATCCACAGCTTCAGCGCGCGGAAGCGCCGGCCCAGCTGCACGCCGTAGTCCATCAGGTTCGTCGCGGCCTCGCTCGTCTTGAGGTACTCGGGCACCAGCGCGAAGGCCGCGCGCAGCGCGCCGGGCTCGCGCGCCAGCAGCACCGAGCAGTCCACGGGCGTGAAGAGCCACTTGTGCGGGTTGACCACGATCGAGTCCGCGGCCTCCAGCCCGTCGAGCAGTTTGCGGAATTCGGGGCATATCGCCGCGCTACCGGCGTAGGCGGCATCGACGTGCAGCCAGAGTTTTTCGCGTGCGCAGAGTTCCGCCGCCGCGCGCAGCGGATCGACGCTCGTCGTCACCGTCGTGCCTGCCGTCGCCACGACGGCGATGGGCCGCCGGCCCGCCGCGCGGTCGGCGGCGATCGCTTTGCCCAACGCGTTCGCGTCCATGCGGAAGTCCGCGTCGCTCTTCACGCGCACGACGTTCTCGACGCCGAAGCCCAGCGCGATGGCGGCCTTGTCGACCGACGAGTGCGCCTGGTCGCTGCAGTAGACGCGCAGCGCTTGAAGATCGCCGCGCCCGGCCAGGCCCTTCTCGCGCACGGCCGGATCGGCGCGGTGGCGCGCGGCGGCCAGCGCGACCAGCGTGCTGATCGAGGCGGTGTCGTTGATGTGCCCCTTAAAGGAGGCGGGCAGTTCGAGCAGCCCGCGCAGCCAGTCACAGACGGTCTCCTCCAGCTCGACGGCGGCGGGGCTTGTGCGCCACAGCATCGCGTTGACGTTCAGGCCCGCGGCGAGGGCTTCGCCGAGGATCCCCGGGCCCGAGCCGGTGATCGCGAAGTAGGCCAGGAAGCCGGGGTGGTTCCAGTGCGTGACGTTGGGCTCGATGAGCGCCTGGTAGTCGTCGAGGATCGCGTCGATGGACTCGCCCTGCGCGGGCGCTTGCGCAGGCAGCTGCGCGCGCACGGCGCCGGGCTGAATCTTCGGAAGCACAGGGTAGCGTTCGACGCCCTCGAGATAGTCGGCGAGCAGGTCCGCGACGCGATGCGCGGCGGCGCGGAACTGCGCAGGGTCCATATCGGCGCCTGGTTTTGGCATGGCAGGTGCGCCCTCCTTTGGTAGAGCAGTACGACATACCGTAGCCCGGCGCATTGCGCGCCGCTACCACATCGGACGTTGGCTGGGACAACGTCCGGTGACAAGAACACGCTGCACTGGTGCAACGTGTTGGGGGAATAGACACCCTGTTAAGGAGGAGCCCATGCCGTCTGCCCGTCCTACCCCGCCCCACCGACGGACCCGCCGCCTCGCGCCCGTGCTGGCCTTCGCGCTGGTGGCGCTGCTCGGCTTCGCGGGTTCCGCGGCGACGTACCTGCGGACCTCGCTGCAGGACCTGACGCAGAACGCCGCGGCGATCGCCGAGATCCAGGTCGTCGAGAAGACCTACGCCGAACCGCCCGCGGGCGAGCACTACCCGCGCACGCACGTCGGCATGAAGGTCCTGCGCGTGCTGAAAGGCGAGCTGCCCGAGCAGATCAGCGTCGACACGCCCGGCGGAATCCTGGGCAACATGGGCTACTACGTGCCGGACGGCCCCGACTTCAAGATGGGCGAGCAGGCCATCGTGTTCCTGAAGCAGGTCGAAGGGCGCGGCTGGATGATGCAGGACCTGGGCCTGGGCAAGTTCAACCTCGCGGAACGCGACAACGAGACCTACGTCGAGAGCGCCCTGTGCCCGCAGGCGATGCAGCTGAAGGGCGACGGCTCGAAGGAGGACGCCGAAGCGAAGCTGCTCTCGCGCGCGATCCCCTACGGCACCTTCTGCGAACTGGTGACGTCGTACGCCGCCGGCACGCCGGCCGCCGCTGTTGACGCCGACAAGGTCGCCGCGAAGCTGGCCGAGACCCTCGGGCCCAGCCAGGCGCACGGACACAACGCCGTGCCCGCGATCGTGCAGGAGACGCTGGCCGCGCAGCAGGCGCACGAAGCGCAGGCGCAGCAGCGCAGCTGGTTCTACGCGGGCCTGGCGTGCGTGCTCTTCGCGCTCGCCGCGGCCGGCTACGTCTACTTCCGCAGGCACCGGCGCGCGAAAGGCGCGACCGTCAGGACGCTGGCGCTCTTTTTGGGCGCGATGCTGGCGGCCGGCGGCGGAATCGGCTGGAGCGCCTCGCAGGCGTTCGTGCAGTTCCCCAACGACACCATCTGGGACCTGGACAACGACCTGCCCGGCCGCGTGGCCAACGGCGAAGTAATCTGGCGGCCCAGCACGACAACCTCTGTAACCAACCCCAACTGCATGACCACGGTGCAGGGCAGCTTCCAGAAGTGGGAAGACATCGTGGGCTCGCGTCTGGCCTTCGACTTCAACCTGGGCAACACCACCGCCATCGCGACGAACAACCCCGGCGACAGCCTGAATGTCGTGGCCTGGGACACCACGCCCAGCGGCGACTTCAGCAACAACACGCTGGCGATCTGCTTCTCGTCGTTCTTCCTGGGCCCGCCGTCGTTCTTTGCGAACACGGACATTATCTTCAACGACGAGGACTTCTCCTGGGCCAACACCCAGCGCGTGAATTCGGTCTCGTTGCACGAGATCGGGCACAGCATCGGCCTCGACCATAGCACCAGTAATTCGAGCTTGATGTTCCCCTTCGACCAAAACATCCAGGATCCCACCGCCGACGAGATCGCCGCCGCGCAGGCGATGTACCCCGGCGATTCTCCCGCCAGCGATCCGGTGCCGACGGCGGTGATCGACGCCGACGAGAACTTCGGCGATCCGGGCCTGGTCGTAAACTTCGATTCGTCGAATTCCTCGGCGGTGAACCCGGCGACCATCGTAAGCACCGAGTGGAACTTCGGCGATCCGGGCAGCGGCGGAAGCAACACGTCCACGGCCGCGGCGCCCTCGCACCAGTTCGACTTCCTGGGCAACTTCACCGTCTCCCTGACCGTCACCGACAGCGACGGCCTGGTCGGCACCGATACGTTCACCGTAACCATCGGCGACAACGCGCAGGTGACCAAGGCCAAGTTCGTCCTGCCCTTCACCAAGTTCCAGAGCGACAGCATCGCGGTGACGATGCAGAGCGACGCGCTGATCGGTTCCAAGCAACCCCAAGGCACGCCGGACCCCATCAAGACGGGCTACGTGACCATCGGCGGCGCGTCGTTCCCGTTCCAGTACGACTTGATCAAGGGCAAGACCGTGCAGGTAGGCGGCGTGAAGATCAAGGTCAACGACGTCACGGGCGTGCTGACCCTGAAGCTCGCCAAGACCGACCTCTTCTCCTTGCTCAGCCCGCTCGGCGCGATCAACGCGAACATCCTCGCCACCGACAACGTGGAGGTGGACGTGCCGATCCACGTCTGGCTGGGCACCGGTTCCGGCATCTTTGCGACGGCCACCGGAAGCTTCGACTACACGGCCACCGAAAACAAGAAAGGACAAGGCGTCATCGTTCCGTAAGCGAACTTCTGAAATCCCGAAGAGAGAGGCGCCCGGAGACGGGCGCCTTTTCCTTTTTGCGCAAAGGCCCTACAGCGCGGCGACGAGCTTGCGCACGATCTGCGTGCCGGCCTCCAGCTGCGCCGCGTCGATGTACTCGTCGGGCGTGTGCGCCTGTGCGATGTCGCCGGGGCCGAAGACCGCCAACTCGCGCACGCGCTTCGCCAGCGGTCCGGCGTCGCTGAAGAAGGCCCCGCCCTTCACGTGCCCGCCGCACCCGCGCGTGACTTCGCGCGCGATCTCGCCCAGCAGCTTCAGGAACGGCGCATCCGGGTCGGCGCCGAAGCCCAGGAAGTGCTCGTGCGCGACCACCTTCGCATCGACGGCCTTGCCGCCCGGCAGGCGCGTGCCGCGCAGCAGCGCGTTGGCGCGGCGCAGGTACGCCTTCACGTCCTCGTCCGGATGCAGGCGGCTGTCGACGTCGAACTCCGCGCGCGCGGGCACCACGTTCACCTTCTCGCCGCCGCGGATGCAGCCGACGTGCAGCGTCGGGGCACTGAGGAGTTCCGTCCTGCCGCGCTTCGCCAGCCGCCCGCCGTGCATCTTGAGCGCCAGCACCGCCGCCGCGGCGCCTTCGATGGCGCTGACGCCCAGATGCGGCGTGCTGCCGTGCGCGGTCTTGCCCTTCACCGCCACGCGCCACCACAGCGCGCATTTGTGCGCGACGCATAGGTTCAGCCGCGTGGCTTCGGCCACAAGCCCCGACGAAGCATGGAAGCCGCTGCGGGCCAGGTGCCGCGAGCCCTCGCAGCCGGTCTCCTCCCCCATCGCGCCGACGAAGACGATATCCCGCGCAGGGCGCACGCCGTCGCGCAGCGCCTGAAAGATCCCCCCGAGGTAGCTGACCGTGGGGCCCTTGGTGTCGGCGGTGCCGCGCCCGTACAGCCTGCCGCCGCGCTTCGTAAGGCGGAAGGGCGGAACCGTCATGCCGTCGACGCCCACCGTGTCCATGTGCCCTTCGAACATCACGGGATGGCTGCTCTTGCGTCCCCGCAGGCGCGCAACCAGGTTCACGCGCCCGGCGCGCACCTTCTGTTTGCGCACCTCGAACCCCGCGCGCTTAAGGATCGGCTCCAGGAACGCCACGACCGTGCGCTCGGGGTTGACCCTGTCGGCGAACTCGGGGCCCAAGTTCACCGACTCGCTTTCGATCATGCCCTTCAGCAAATAGATAGGATCGGCATCGCGGGCGCGCAGCGGCATCGGCATCGGCAGACTCCTTCCACGGTTCGAGACGGGCTGCGGGCAGCCTACCAAGTACGGCGGGCGCGGGCCAGTCGCAGCGCTTGAGCCCCGCACCGACTGCGCGTATCCTCGGGAACGCACCTCCCAAGGAGACCCGCCATGGCCACACGCGCGTTGATCGTCCAGGGCGGCTGGGCCGGACACCAGCCGAAGGAAGTCGCCGATGTGCTCGCCGGAGCACTGAAGGAGCGCGGCGTGGAGGTAACGGTCTCCGATACGCTCGACAGCCTTGCCGACGCCGCCAAGCTGAAAGCGCTGAACCTGATCGTCCCGATCTGGACGATGGGCGAGATTACGAAAGAGCAGTTCAATCCGCTGAACGACGCCGTGCAATCGGGCGTGGGCCTGGGCGGCTGCCACGGCGGCATGTGCGACGCCTTCCGCAAGAATACCGAGTACCAGTTCATGACCGGCGGGCAGTTCGTGGGCCATCCCGGCGGCGACGGCACCAAGTACAATGTCACGATCGCCGACCGCGCGCACTTCATCACGCAGGGCAGCGCGGACTTCGAGGTCAGCAGCGAGCAGTACTACATGCACGTCGATCCGGCCAACCACGTGCTGGCCACGACGCAGTTTCCCATCGCACCCGGGCCGCACACGCCCAACGGGACCGTAACCATGCCGCAGCTGTGGACACGGCGCTGGGGCGAAGGCCGCGTCTACTACAATGCGCTAGGCCACGTCGCCGACGTGGTGCGCAAGCCCGAGGTCCTGCGCCTGATGGTGCGTGGGCTGCTCTGGGCCGCCAAGGCCGAAGCGCTGGCCTGATGGGTTTCCTGAAAAGCAGAGTGGAACCTTCAACCGTCGCCTACCGCGCGACGGCCTCGGGAATTCCGGACAGCACCTTACGCGCGTAGCCGCGCACCAGCGCGCGTTCGTCGTGCACGTGCCTGGCGGCCAGCGCGCGCGCCTCGTCGTAGGCCTCGAACTTCGCCAGCGCCTCCGCCGCCGCCAGGTCCAGCTCGAAGCGGCGGTCCTGCGCGCCCGTGCGCCCGCCCGCGCCCTTGGTGCTGACCTGAAGCTGCAGCGTACAGGGGATGTCCGTGCGCTTCGCGGCGGCCAGGACGCTCCCACACGCTTCGGCGGCGGTGGCTTCGCGGTTGAGCGCGCGGATCGCGGCGACGGCCTGGTGTACGTCCAGTGCCGCATCCTTCAGCAGGCCGGCGGCGAGTTCGATCGATTTCGTCGCGCGCAGGCCCAGCTTCTCCAGCAGGTAGAAGGCGCCCTTCCAGCGCGGGCCGCTGCGCACGCCGTCGTTGATAACGTCGGCGCGGCGTTCGGCGACCGCGGCCTTCAGCACCTCGGCGCCGTCGGCCAGCCCCTGCACGCCCAACGCGACGGCGGCCATCAGCTTGCGGTCCGCGTCGCCGTCCTTCAGCGCCTTGCGCAGGTCCGCGTGGGCGGTTGCTCCGCGCTTGAGCAGCTCGTACTGCGCCGGGCCCTCGTACTTGGTCCCGTAGCACGCCAACAGCCCCGCGACGTCCTTGGCTTCCAGCTCGGCGTTGGATTCGAGCGTCGTGCCCAGCCCATCGCCGCGCAGCGCGGATTCTTCCAGCGCAGTGCGCTCGACCAAGCGCTTCTGGACCGCCTTCACTTCCGCTTTGCGTACGCTGGTGCCGCTGCGGATCGCCACGCCGGCGGCCACCGCGGCAGCCTCGCCCAGGGCCTGCATGTCGCGCTGCATGCGCAGCAGCTGGTGTGCGTCGTGGGTCATGCCGACGGCGCGGCAGGCGACCAGCAAACCGTCGATCTTCTTCGGCACCAGGCAGCGGTACGGGATGTCGTGGCACATCAGCATGCGCCAGTTGCCCGTCGACGCGACCCAAAGCTTTGCCTCGATGGACTCGTTCTCGTAGTCGAAGGCGTGGTTGTCGTAGTGCGCCTTGCCGCGCGCGATCACGTCGGCGAAGCGGCGCTGCTTCTGCTGGTCGTCGAGCGTGATCACGTACTCGGCGTCGAGGAAGCGGCTCTCGCGGATGCCCAGCACCGGCGAGACGTACAGCAGGCGGTTCTCCGCTTCGCAGCGTTCGAGCGAAAGCAGCCCGCGGGCCTCACGCTGCGCGCGGCTCTGGTCCCGCGCGTTCGTCGGATCCACGTAGCCGGCGTCGAAATTCTTGAACATGACCGAGTGGCCATCCTTGATCCAGCCCGGCGCCAGGCTGTACGGCTGCGGCGCGTGGTCGCCTTCGCGCCCGAAGAGCATCGGGGCGCCGGCCGCCGCTGCCACGTCGGCGTCGCCGGTGCTGTCGATCACGACCTTGGCCTCGAGCCAGCCCGCGCCGGCGGGGCCTTCGACGGCCACGCCAACGACGCGCGCGCCATCCATCACCGCACCCAGGAAGAAGGTGCGGAACAGGCACGTCACGCCCGCGGCGTCGGCCAGTTCCTGCAGCGCAAGTTTCTTCGCTTCGGGGTGAAAGCCCTTTGCCGTGCCGCCGATACGCCTGGTCCACTCGGCGGTGCGCTCGTCGATCGCGTGCTGCACGCCCGTCTGCAATCCGTGGTAGTACATGTGGATGCCGCCGCCGGTGCCGATGCCGCCCAGGAACGACTGCGGCTCGACAACCGCCGTCTTCAGGCCCTCCTGCGCGGCGACGATGGCCGCCGGCGCGCCGGCCGTGCCCCCGCCGACCACGACGACGTCGTAGCTGCCCAGCTTCGGCAGGGCGCTCGGCGCGGCCCCGGCGGCGCCCTCCACGTCGTGCTGCGGCAGGCGGTTGGTGCGAAGAGCATTCATCGGACGGGTCTCCAGGAGAGTTCCATTACGCAATGCGTTACGCGGTCGCGCCGGCGGCGCGAGCCGCGGCGGCCTTCTTGGCGGCGGCCTCGCCCAGCCCGGCGCGCGCCTGCAGCGAAAGCCGTTCGCCCTTAACCGCGGGCCCCGCGACGGCCACGTTGCCCGGCAGGCTGCTCGGGACCAGCTTTGGACAACGCAGAGCGAAGGACTCGTGGGCGCTCAGCGAGAGGTTCGCCTTCTCGAAGCCCGGCAGCGTCGCACGGGCGGCCTCGATGGCCTTCGCCAGCGCGAAGCGCGCCTGCGACTCGGCGCGCGCGGCGTCCTTCGCATCCGTAACGATCGAAAGGTGGGCCTCGTTGGGCCACAGCGTCGCGCGGGCAGTCACTTCGCTCACGCCCTCGACTTCGACGCGCGCCGGCGCCGCGGGCGGTTCGACGCCCGTCAGCAAACAAGCGCGTGCGACGCGGGCATCGGAAGCCGCTTCGAAGCGTGCGCCCGCCGAAACGGCCAGCCGCGAATTCTCGGTGGCATCGATCAGGAAAGGCGCGCGGATGCCCAGCGGGCCGGACTTGGTCGTCAGCCGCGCGACGCCGCGCTCGGCGTCGTACGTCCCGGCGAAGGCGCGGAAGTGCACGCGCACGCCGGCAGCCTGCGTCAGGTCGTCGAGCAGGCACTCGGTCGCGACGGGGTCCAGCGTCCCGGCGCGGAAGGCGTTGCGCTTCGTCAGTTCGTCGAGCACGCGCTGCAGCGTGGGCGGCACGGCTTCCTTCTCCGCGAGGAAGAGGTCCAGGCCGTGCGGGATCTCCCAGCCGAGCGCGCCGCGTTCTTCGGCCAGCGCCACGCGCAGGCCCGCCTCGGCACAGGAAAGCGCCGCGCAGACGCCGGCCAGGCCGCCGCCGGCGACGAGCACGTCGGCCTCGTCGAGCAGGTCCAGGGTGGCGGGGGTCTGGGGGTTTGGAGTGTTCTGAGCCATGGACTTTCTTGCTCCTGGGAAGGGGCGCCGTAGCGCCGTTCACAAGTGCAAAGAATAGCCGATCCGGGGTTCCTGGGGAATGGAGCCATGGGCTTATTTTTCTGGACTTTTATGCTACTCCCGGAGACCCGGGGGCCGGTACCCGGACACCGGGAAACGACCTTAACCGCAGAGAACGCAGAGCCCGCTTAGGAACTTCCTCTCCAGAGTCCGGCCACCCGGCCTTCGCCAAGCCTTCAGCGGGCAGGCCGGAGCCCGGATCCCGGTTCTCTTTTGGTGCGCTCATCTTGCCCTGCACTCTCGTTCTCAGTTCATCGCGCTCTTTGCTCTCCCAATCCGCAATCCACAATCCGCAATGCGGATGCCTGTCCCGGGCCCTCGCCTAAGACACATCCAAGCGCGGGGCGCGGCTTTTTCGCGGTGCGCTCCGTATTCGCAGCTACGAAGCGCGCGGAAGAACTCGCACGACAGAGAACCGGCGAACAGATGGCTGCTATGCTCCGAGGCATCGCCGTTGCCTGCCGCGCCCCTCGCTCCGGACGCGAGGAACCCGGGACAGGCGGTACGTCCTTGGCTCGGGCGATGCTCCGGCGCATGACGGCCGCGCCGGTTCCTGCGATTTCCTCCTGCCGCTAAACTGCAGGGGTCAGGCTTCAGAAATCAGGACGCAGAGGTGGAGCGCCTTCGGCTCACCCTCCTGAAACAGCTTGCCTTTGCCTGGCCAATCCTGGCTCCTGAATCCTGTTTCCTGACCCCTCTCATACTGTTAAACGAATTTTTCAAAGTAGGTCGTTACGCTTTGGTTGCTAACCTCCGAACGCGCAAGGAATAGAACTTTTCCGGGTGTTACGAATGCGGGCTCCGGGGACGGGTCTCACCACTCCGGGGTTTTCCGGCACCCGCGATACTTTTACAGCCTTCTTACAACGCTTCCGCCGCGCGCGCGCTATTCTGGCGACAGGTCAATATAGGGAGGCCGTATATGTGCCGCACCATCGTCTTCCCCGCCCTTCTGATCCTGACGCTGCCGGGAATCGCCGGCGCCGTCGACTCGCAGTCGCCGCAGTCGCCGACCACCGCCGAACAGCGGGAGCAGCGCAGCGACCAGTTGCTCGCACTGAAGGAATACCTCGCGGACCTAGCCTCCGATGAGGCTGAAATCCGCGAGCAAGCGCAGGACGCACTGATCGAACTCGGCGAATCGTTCGGCGCCGAGATCGAAGCAGCCCTGGCTGCAGTAAAGGACCTGGAGGCTCGCACTCGGCTCTTCGAGATCCTCGAGACATGGGCGCGGCGGGAGGCGTACGACAGGCGATTAGCGCGCGTCCGTAATGGGAACTCTAATACAGGGAATGGAGCGCACTCTCAGGAACTGAGCTACGCCCTGTCTGCAATCCCTCAAAGCTACGACCAAACCGGCAGCAGCAGTTTCCAGATCAACGGCACCGTGTACAGCCAAGACCGCGGCGACGTAGACAGACAGGCGGTTACCTACTTCGACCCGGATATCTGGATCGTCTCCGAATAGTCGTTAGGAACCCGAACGGCCGCGGAGGAAGTCGAGCATCCCCTGCGCGGCGCGTTGAGAGGCGCCCGGGCCGCCGAGTTTGCCCGGCAGTTCGGCCAGCGCCGCGCGCTGCGCGTCGATGTACTTGCGGTCGGTGAGGCCGCGCTCGATCTCCGCGGCGATGCGCTGCGGGTTGACCTCGTCCTGAAGGAGTTCCGGCACCGCGTATTTTCCCATCACGATGTTGACCAGGCTGAAGACCGGTATATTGACCAGCAGCCTCGCAATGGCGTAATTGATCGCGCCCACTCTATAGACCACGCACATCGGATTGCCCTGCAAGGCCGCCTCCAGCGTCGAGGTCCCCGACTTCACCACCGAGAAGTCGGAGATGGAAGGAAGCAAGGAGGCGTGGGAGCATGATTCATATTGGTTCAGCAGTGGTGAACAGATCTCCGACTGCTGTTCGCGCCCGACTAGAATCATTGGTCTTTCCAGATTGCCAACTTCTAGGCGAAAATCAACACGCCCCCCCAGTCCCTTCTCTAAGCTATACTGTGTCCGAGGCAATACGGACTTGGGAAGGCCACGGTGAACTGAAAGCAGCGCTCTCAGTTTAGCTTCTCCATCAAACATCCCATCATATGCCTTGTAAAACGAACGAATCATGATTCCACTCAACTGTATGAATTCATTTTTTCTACTTCCAGGCAACATCGCAATAGTAGATCGATCCCGCGGCAGTTCCACCTTCGGCGGCTTCGGCTGGTCGAGCAGCGGATGCCCAACAAACGTCGTCTTCATTTTACGCTTGGGGTTGCCGTTGAGGTGGCGGTCGAAGAACGGCGGTTCGAACTCGAAGACGCAGAAGGCGCGGTCGAAGATCTCGGCGATCCTGGCCGCGCGGTGCGGCTTCCAGGCCCAGACCTGCGGCACGATGTAATACAGGCACGGGATGCCCAGTTTGGCGACTTCCTTGGCGAAGCGCACGTTGAAACCGGGGTAGTCGATGCAGACCAGCGCGTCGGGCTTCTCCTGCTTCACGCGGTCGAGCAGTTCGTAGAAGACGGTGCGGAAGAATCCGTAGTGCTTGGCGACCTCCCAGAAGCCGACCACCTGCATCCCGTCGAGGTCCTTCGCGATCTGCAGGCCAGCGGCGGCCATCTTCGGCCCGCCCATGCCGACGAACGTGGCGCCGGGTTCGGCGGCCTTGAGCGCCTCGATCAGCTTGGCCCCGTGCATGTCGCCGGAGGCCTCGCCCGCCAGGAGGAAGAGTTTCAGCGCCATCGCCACTTACCCAACGGCTTTAACCACAGGGGACACAGAGCACACAGAGGAAAATCCTAACCCTTTTCCAACTTTGGGCGTAGGGAAAGACGTATTGGGCGCGCTCCCCTTCGCGCGAAGCCAAGTCCCAAGGAAAAATCCGGAGGCCATTCAAGGATGCTTGGCAAGCCCGTGCATTCGCCGTGCCGGGAGGGCCGAATCGGCCCGGAGGCTACGAATACAAGCCCCTCGCCCCGTCCGGGCAGCGCATCGAACCCAACGCCGCACGTCCGGAAACCAGGCGAAGCCGCTGCGCCGGGCAGCACTATAAGGCGGCATTATGAGTTCCATTACCGGCGTTAATTCGTGCGCGCCGGCGAATGGCGCCGCGAAATTTTTTGTGGTATCGAATGGGTAGAGGCAGTGGAGCGCTCCACGTTTCGCCGCGCGCGCGTGCACGCGGCCACCAAAGCCGGGCGGCGGACAGCACCAGCCGCCGCCCCACGTGGAGGGCTTTGCCATGTTCAGCGTCATCACCTCGCCGTGTATTGGGCGCAAGGAGGGTGCCTGTACGAAGGTCTGCCCGGTGAACTGCTTTTACGATGCCGGGGAACAGCTGATGATCCATCCCGACGAATGCACGGTCTGCGGACTTTGCACCCCGGAAGGCCCGGTCAACGCCATTTTCCCAAGCGAGGAGGTACCTGCAGTCGAGTCGGCCTTCATCCAGAAGGCTCGCAATTTCTTCGCCGCCAAGACACCGGAGGAACTCGACGCGATCCGCATAACGCCGTAGGAGGCTTTGCCGTAGCAGGACGGGAGCGCGCTGCAGCGCGCTCTCCTTTTCATCCCTCATCCCACTTCCCCGCCCCGCCTTCCCTGGCAGCCGGCACCTTCATTATTTAGAGTGTCCTTGCCAACCCGAGAACGGAGGTCCGAAATGCCCCACGTCCCCATCCGCATCGGCGTCGTCGGCGCAGGCGGCATCTGCCGCAGCGCGCACTTTCCCGGCTTCGCGAAGATCGACGACTGCAACCTCGTCGCCGTCGCCAACCGCACGCGCGAATCGGGCGTACGCGTCGCCAAGGAATTCGGCATCCCGCACGTCGAGGACGACTGGCGCAGGCTGGTGACGCGCCCCGACATCAACGTGGTTCTGGTCGGCACCTGGCCGTACCTGCACCGCGACGTGACCCTGGCCGCGCTGGCCGCCGGCAAGCACGTGCTGTGCGAGTCGCGCATGGCGTGGGACGCGCGGCATGCCCACGAGATGCTCGCCGCGGCCAAGGCCGCCCGGCGCAAGGGCCTGGTGACGATGCTCGCGCCGCCGCCCACGGGCTTCAAGGGCGACTACGTGATGAAGGAACTGATCGCGGCGGGGCAGATCGGCACGCCGTACCAGCTTTACGCGCGGCAGATGGGCGCCGGCTACCTGGACCCGGCCGCGCCGCTGCACTGGCGGATGACGAAGAAGTTCCAGGGCCTGAACGCGATGACGCTGGGCATGATCGCCGAGCCCGTCGAACGCTGGTTCGGCGAGACGACGCGCGTATATGCCTCGACGCGCATCTTCACCAAGACGCGCACCGATCCGGCCACCGGCAAGCCGGGCAAGGTCGAACGCCCCGAGGTGATCTCGATCCTCGCCGAGATGAAGAACGGGATGCAGGCGACGTACATGTTCAGCCAGGTCGCGCTGGGCGCGGGCCACGTCTGCGCGAACGGCGTCGAGGCCTACGGCAGCGCAGGCATGATCCGCTACGACATGTCCACCGACCGCATCTACGCGGCCTCGAAGGGCGAGAAGGACCTGCGCGAGGTCCCCATCCCGCCGGAGAAGGCCCGCACGTGGCAGGTCGAGGCCGAGTTCGCCGCGGCGATCCGATCCGGCGCGCCGGTCTCGCCGTCCTTCGAGGAAGGCGTGAAGTACATGGACTTCACCGAGGCCGTGGAGCGTTCGGCGCTGTCCGGGGAGGCCGTGGCCCTGCCGCTGCGCTTCGACTCGAATCCTTCGCGCAAAGCGAAGAGGAAGCCGGCCACGAAGAAGCCGGCAAAGAAGAAAAAACGCTAATCGGCGCGTGGATTTTCCGGCAAGCCACCCCTCGCTGCGAGGCAAATTGCCTCTCCTACCCGAGCCTGAAATGATCTAATATAAGGAGTCGCGCCCCAATGCACATGTTCTGGGTGTACATAGGTATGGGGACGCGGGGCTATTGAGAGGAGCCGACCCGGGGATGGCGGGCGAAGCTTCGGTCGAACCCTATCGCAGCATCTGCCTTCAGAAAGGGTATCTCACGCCGGCCCAGGCGGACGAGATGGTGGCCCTGCGCCAACAGATCACCACGCAATTCGGCATCGAAACTGCTTTCCTGGAACTCTGCGAGAAGAAAGGCCTGCTGACGGCCGAGCAGGTAAAAGACGTGAACACGAAGGCCCAGGCGGACACCGCCGGCGCGGCGCACGTCAGTTCGCCGACGCGCCGGGGCTTGAGTTCCATCGCGGGCTTCGAGATCCTCGAGAAGATCGGCGTCGGCGGCATGGGCGCGGTCTTCAAGGGCCGCCAGCGCAGCCTGGACCGCATCGTCGCGATCAAGATCCTCCCGCCGAAACTCGCCAAGAACCCCGTCGCGGTGGAACGCTTCAAGCGCGAGGCGCGCGCCAGCGCCGCACTGAACCATCCCAACATCGTTCAGGGCATCGACGTCGGCGAGGACCAGGGCCTGCATTACTTCGCCATGGAGTTCATCGACGGCGAGACCGCGCGCCAGCGCATGAAGAGCAAGGGAAAGCTCCCGACCGAGGAAGTGATCGAGATCGGCCGCCAGACCGCCTTGGCGCTCGCCCACGCCCACGCCAAAGGCCTGATCCACCGCGACATCAAACCCGACAACCTGATGCTGACGCGCCACGGCGACGCCAAGAAGCGCATAGACCTGAAGGTCATGGACTTGGGTCTGGCCCGCAGCACCGACGTCGACGACGCTTCCATGACGCAGGACGGTTCGGCCATCGGCACGCCGCACTACCTGGCGCCCGAACAGGCCCGCGGCATCAAGGACCTCAAGCCCGCCTGCGACCTGTACGCCCTGGGCGGCACGATGTTCCACCTCGCCACCGGCTACACGCCGTTCAGCGGCGAGACCAGCGCCGTCGTGATGGCCAAGCACCTCAAGGATCCGGTGCCCGACGCGCGCGCCGTCAACCCCGACGTCCCCGACGACCTCGCCGCGATCCTGATCAAGCTCCTGCAGAAGGAGCCGCACGCGCGCTACCCTTCGGCCAATGCGCTCGCGGAGGACCTGGAGCGGATCGCGAAAGGCCAGCGTCCCGAACACGTGACGGTCGTTCAGCGCCGCCGCGCGGGCACGCAGGGCCAGAAACCCGTGCGCGTGCGCGCGGCCTCCGCGAAACTCGAGGACGCGCCGGCCAAACCGTTCCCGGTCGTGCCGGTTGCGATCGGCGGTGGCGTGCTGCTGGTCGGGCTCCTGATCTTCGTTTTCTCGGGCGGGAGCGAATCGCCGAAGCGTTCCGACGGGGACCGCACACCGACCGGGCCGGCGCCGGAGAAGACCGAGATCGCCTCGAAGCCGCCCGACAAGCCCGAACCGCCCAAGCCGCCGCCCGGGCCCACGCCGGAGGAACTGCGGCGCGCCGAGGCCGTGAAGCTCGCCAAGGCCGCTTCTGCGCTGGACCGCGACGCGCCGGAGGACTTCGAACGGATCGAGGCCGCCTGGAAGGCGGTGCTCGACGCGGCCGACGGCGGCACCGAGGAAGACACCGCGCGCAAGCGGCTCGACGCGATCGGACAGAAGCGCCGGGCGGCAGCCGACGCGGCGTTGGCGAAGTTCATCGCGGGTATCGAGGAGACCGCGCGGGGCGGCGACTACGACAGCGCGCTGGCTCAATTCGCGAAGTTCGACCCCAAGCTCTACCACGAGCAGACGCAGGGCAAGCTGGCCGAGGCAGCGGCGCGCATCCGCGATCGAGCGCGCGCCGAAGGCGAGAAGTTGCTCAATGCCGCCGACGATCAGAACGCGGCGGGACGCCGCACCGAAGCGCTGGCAGCCTTCCGCGAGGCCGCCGCGTTCAAGTTCAAGGAGACCGCGGAAGCCGCTGCACAGCGCATCGTGGCGCTGGAGGCGTTGCTGGAAGCCGATCGGGCCGCCGCGGAACTGGCCTCCGCCGAACGCGTGCGCGGATTCCTGGAGTCGATCCAGAAACTCGTCATCGCCCACAAATGGGACGACGCGAAGCAGGCCGTCCTGGCCGCGCGCACCGACGAGGTGCTGGCCGCGCGCGCCGGGACCGTCGACGCAGTCGGCGAGGCCCTGCTGGCGCTGAAAGAACTTCACGCGCTGATTGCGCGGCGCCTGGAGCAGGCTGGCAAGACGGGCCTGAGCTACACCGGCGCGCAGAACGTGTACTACAAGCTCGCTGACGGCCGGCTCCACTACGCCACCGTCGGGATCAATCACCGCACGGACAAGAGCGCCGCCGGCATGACCAACGCGGAGCTGCTGGGCCTCAGCGGACTGCACACGCCCGAGGTGGACAAGATCATCGACGCAGAACTGGTCCAGAAGCTGGCGCCCGAGCGCAGCCTGGCCGTCGCGGGGCTGTTGGCTCTGGCCGGCGAACCCGCCCAATCGAAGGTGCTGCTCGGCAAATCGGCCGAGAAGGGCGGCGAGGCCCTGGCGAAAAAGGTTTCCGTCTGGACCGGCCTGCTGGACGTGCTGGAACACGGCGCCGCGGAAGCCACCGCCGCCGCGCGCCTGAGCGAACTCGACGCGCACGTTAAGACGAAGGCCTGGACCCGCGCGCAGGACGCGCTGGCCCAACTGCGCTCCGATCCGCTGAAGGATTCCGAATTCGCCAAGAAGCACGCCGAACGCATCGCCGAACTGGGCGCGGTCGTCGACGCCGCGGTGCTGGACATGGAAGCGCAGTCCGTGCCGCTCTCGGAGATCTGCAAGGGCAAGATCAAGGACGCCGGCAACGGCGAGGTCGAGATTCAATACGACTTCTCCGACCCCGCGCAGCTCACGGACTTCACCATCGTCAAAGGCAACTGGGCCATCGCCGACGGTCGCCTGCAGGCCAAGAACCCGCCCAACGACGGGCAAATCTGGCTGCAGCTGCGCTTCGCCGGCGACACGCTGGCCGTGGGCTTCGAAGGCGAAGCGCCGATGGACCTGAACTGCCTGATCGGCCCGGAGATCAAGGCCGACACGCTGGGCGGCTACAGCTTCCGTTTCGGCCGCACGAAGAACCTCGGTTCGGAGCTGGTCGACCCGACCGACACGGTATTACAGAAGACCAAGGCCAGGCTGCTGACCGGCAAGCCCAACACGGTGCTGGTCGCGCGCGACGGCAAGCTCTTTACCGGCAAGCTCAACGGCGACAAGGATGCCTTGATCTACGGGGCCGAGGTGGCGCTCGACACGCGCTACGTCAGCCTGCAGACCTGGGAGTGGGCGTGGTTCGACAACCTGCGCATCAAAGGCAAACTCGACGCCGAATGGCTGGCCGCCAAGCGCCGCGCGATCATCGCCGCGCGCAAGGGCGTTGCCGACGGCCCGGTCGTGGACGAGGACGCCAAAGCCGTGGCGGCGCTGTTCAAGGGCAAAGTCGAGGCCAAAGGCAAGGGCCGTTACCGCATCAGCTACGATTTCTCGAACGCGGACCAGGTGCAGGACTTCGTCGCCCTCGCCGGGGCCAAGCCGGTGATCCGAAACAACGCCCTGGACCTGCAGGCCGTGAACCAGGCGTGCGTGTTCCACAAGGCCGGTTGGCGCCCGCCGCTGACGCTGACCGTACGCTGCCAGACCAACGACCTGGTCCGCCTTTACCTCGCGCACCCCGAGCCGCCGGCAAAGCCGCACGACTTCTTCACCGCCGGCATGGTCATGCAGCTCGGACAGAACCACCGCCTGTATCTCACACGCCTGGGGCGGCAGGCCGACGACACCGACTACACGCTGCCCAAGCGCCCGGCGGGCGTGGTGACGGACATCACCACCGCCGACGGCGCCACCTGGCTGTTCCAATGCGAGAACCAGATCGTGCTGAAATGGACCGACCCCGAGCCCCTGGACCCCGCGACGTACAACCGCTGGGCGCTGACCAAGACCTCCGACCAGCTCTACCGCGAAGTCAGCGTCCTGGGGACGCTCGACCCGGCCTGGCTGAAGGAAGCGCTCGCGAAGCAGAAGCAGGAAGGCAAGTAGTCCCACCTGCGGCGTACACCATTCTACGATCTCCACCCATGCACGCGCTCCGGCATCCGCGCGTGTATATCCCCATAGCGTTGCCGCGGCTGGTTCGAGTCGCCGCAGGCCCGGCCCTTCTGGAGACACTCATGCCCGCCGCCATAGACCGCGCTCCCACCGTCACCGTCACGCCCGAGCAGATCGCCTTCTTTCGCGAGAACGGCTACCTGACCGTCGAATCGATCACCACGCCGGAGGAAGTGCGCGCATTGCAGGCGGTCTACGACCGCATCTTCGCGCAGCGTGCCGGGCGCGAGGAAGGCGGCCAGTTCGATCTGGGCGGCAGCGACGAAGAGGGCAAGCCGGCGGTGCTGCCGCAGATCCTCAACCCGCTAAAGCACGCGCCGGAGTTGGGCGAGATCCAGGCGCGCGTCAACGCGCGGGCGATCGCGAAGCAGCTGCTGGGCCCCGAATGCGACGGCGGCGGCAGCCACGCAATCCTGAAGCCCGCCGGCTACGGCGCGCCGACGCCCTGGCACCAGGACGAGGCCTACTGGGATCCCTCGAAGGAATACTGTTCGCTGAGCGTCTGGATTCCGTTCCAGGACGCGACGGTCGAGAACGGTTGCCTGTGGTTCGTCCCGGGCAGCCACCGGCTGGCGATCCTGCCGCACCACCGCATCAACAACGACCCGCGCGTGCACGGCCTGGAACTCGACGACTTCGAGAAGCACACCGCGGGCGCGGTGCCCTGCCCCATCCCCGCCGGAGGAGCGACCTTCCACCGCAACAGCACCCTGCACTACGCGGGCCCCAACCGCAGCGACGGCGCGCGCCGCGCGCTGATCTTCGGCTTCGGCCTTCCGGCTAAGCCGCGCACGGAGCCCCGGCGCTTCCCCTGGCAGGAGGTCAACGAGACCCCGCGCCAGAAGCGCCGCGCCGAATGGCAGGCCAAGGAAAAGTCTATACCCGGCAAAAAGTAACATAGAACCCGCCCCGCCAAACGGCCAGGGAACCTGTGCGTGCGTCACACGTGCGCAGCCAGGAAAGATTGTGTGCCTAAAAGAGCCTGAGTATACTCCTTAAGCTATATGCAAAAGGAGGGGCCATGGCGCAGCAGCAAGAGATCTTTATCCTGGAAGGCGATACCAAGCAGATCGGACACCTGCACGGGATGCTCTTCAGCAAGAACGCCGTCTCGTTGCGGGAACTGTCTCCGCGCGAGTTGAACGACGTCGATACCACCGACCCCATCGCGCTCTTTCGCGCCGCCGACGCCTGGGCCTTGGCCCGGCAGGAGGCGGCCTTCCCCACCTTCCGGCCCTGCGGCAGCGAGCACAGCCCCAAAGTGGAGGTCGCCTGCCTGGCGGCCGGTTCTTTCCAGCGCGGCACCGCGACGCACAAAGCGTTGTGGCCGCATCCCTGGAATGCGTACGTGGACCGCGACCATTTCCATCGGACCGTATTCAACCAGGCCCATGACCACGACGGCCTGCCGGGCGGCTGGCCAACCTGGGCGATTCAGGGGGAAGGCGACGGAAGGGTCTATTCGTACGTCGCGGTCAAGGGGCCGTGCCTCGTGGAGAACTTCCTGCTCGATCCCCTGCCCGACGTTCTGCGCAGCGACCTCGCCGGATGGCAACGCATCTTCGATGCGCGTGCCCGGGCCCAGGGCTACGCCGCCGGGCTGACCACGTATCACGGCTGGCGACCCTTCACCCATCTCATCCGCAGCCGCGACGAACTCAACCGCAAGCTGGCCGACGGATGGACGATCGCCAGCATCCACGACATCAACGTGGGCGAAGGCCGTTCGGGCCTGGTCTACCTGCTCAAACGAGAGAAGAATTAAGGGCGCGAAACAGACTGCCGGACCGAGCGAAATGGCACTTGGAAAATGGCTCCCCGGGTAGGACTCGAACCTACAACCCTGCGGTTAACAGCCGCATGCTCTACCATTGAGCTACCGGGGAACGGTAGGGAGGCACACCTGCCAACGCCTTGAAGCAACGCATTTTGGGCAAATGTTCCGACCTGTCAAGCGGAGAGCGGCGAATCCGCGGCCACAAAAGGCAGTGGTTGAGGCCCGTCCCGCCCGGCTATAACGCCCCCATGCGCGTCGAGATCCTGGGCAGCGAAGTCGCCTTCATCACCCGCCCCTTCGTCAAACCCCTGCAACTGAGCAGCGGGACCATCGAGGTCATCACCGAGGCCCAGGTCAACGTCGTCGTCAAGGCCGGCGAGACCCGCGCCATGGGCCGGGGCTCGATCTACCTAAGCGACCTGTGGGCCTGGCCCGACGCCAGCTTCACCCACGACGTCAAGGACTCGCTGCTGCGCCAACACTGCGAACACATCAGCACGAACCTGAAGCGTTTCTGCGGAGAACCGGCCCACCCGCTCGAGTTGGGCCTGCGCCTGCACGACGCCTTCTGCCACGGCGACGACCCGCCGCCGCTGGCACGAGCAATGTGCGCCAGCCCCTTCGACGCCGCGATCCACGACGCCGCCGGCCACGCCCTGGGCCTGTCCGCGTTCAAATTCTACGAGCAGCCGCACCCCGCGCCGTCGGCCGACCGCCACTTCGGCGGGCAGGAGGGCCGCGCCTGCCGCGCGATCCGCGAGTTGTTCCGGCAGCCGCCGCATTCGGCGCTGGACGCCTGGGTGATTGTCGGCGCGAAGGACGATCTTGCGCGCGACCTGGTGCCGTGGATCAAGGAACGCGGCTACCGCTGCTTCAAGCTCAAGCTGCTGGCGCGCAGCAACGCGGAGGACGTCGAACGCACGGTCGCGGTCTATCGCGCGGCCAAGTCGGCGGGCGTGCCGGCGCCCCGCCTGAGCGCCGACAGCAACGAGGCCAACCCCGATGCCGAGCACGTGCTCGATTACCTGGGCCGCCTGCGCGCCATCGACCGCGACGCCTTCGGTTCGCTGCTGTATCTCGAACAGCCCACGGGACGCGACATCCGCAAGCACCGGCACGACTGGCGCGCGGTGACGAAATTCAAGCCGGTGATGCTCGACGAGGGCCTGACGTCGCTGGACCTGCTGGAAGAGGCGGCGGCGCAGGGTTGGAGCGGCTTGGCGCTGAAGACGTGCAAAGGGCACAGCTTCGTGCTGGCGGCGGCCGCTTGGGCGCATGCCCGCGGCATGAAGCTTTCCGTGCAGGATCTCACCAATCCGGGTTTTTCGGCGATCCACTCGGCGCTGCTGGCCGCGCACCTGCCGTCGATCAACGGGGTCGAGCTAAACAGCCCGCAGTACACGCCAGCGGCGAATGCGTCGTGGCTGCCCCGACTGCAGAAACTCATCGAGCCTCGCGACGGCACCCACCGCATTCCCGACGCGTTCGCGATCGGACTCGGCTCGAAACTCTGACGATCTGTAGCGAATGCTTCGCCTGCGGGACTTCCCGGTCACGCCAGGACGGCGGCAAGGCATGCGGGCAGGTAAGGCTTTTGAGCCAGGGCCTGGCATTCCTGGCGCTGCTTCTCGCGGCGGTGGGCATCGGCTTCGAATTCGCCCAACTTCTCAAGCCTGGCGATGGCAACGGCGTGAATCACCGCGCCGGCCCGGCGCGTGCAGGCGTCCATATGGCGGCTTTTCAGCGCGGCGGCGTAATTGCGGATGCCGATCAACGTCGTACGGGAAAGTTTTTCGTCCAGCAGCGCCGCGCGCCAGCAGCGGCCCTCGATCGCGCGCAGCGCGTCCAGCGGCACACCGGCGACCCGGCGCAGCGAGCCCGGCCCCGGCGCCAGGGTAACGACACTCTCCAGGTCTTCGCAGAGTTGACGGAGCTTGTCGAGCGTCTCGGAATCGTCGCCGATGCGCTTCGCAGCCGCCGCGTAATCCGGATCGGGCCACTCCAAGTCCGGGTCGAGCGGCTGGATGCCGCTCTGGAAGACGTCCTGCACGAGGTCGTTCCAGCGAAGCTTGGACGAGGACCCCGCGGCGTTGCCAGGTTGCCCCACGATGAACTCTCCAGTTGCGAATCTTCCCCGGATACATAAGAGACGGACTTTACCTTCGCTTTGCGAATATCGCCAGAAGAAACAATGTCATTACTTGCTTACAGGAAAGGCGTTACAGCCCAGAATTCGCCAATAGGTCGCGCAATTGGGCAAGCTCACGCTCGAGGTCATCCGGATCCTCGACCGTCGACTGCACGATCTCGCGAAGGCATGCGAAAAGCCGCTGGCGGGCCTTGTAGAGCCGGCTGTTGAAAGCAGCGACGCTGATGCCCAGTTGTGCGGCCGCCTCCTGCTGGCTCAGGCGCTGTCCGTGCGCATAGAAGAGGTCCAGGGCTTCCACCAGTTGCGCGTCGTGCTTCGAACGGAAGAGTTCCAGCGCGCCACGCCAGGTCGCCATCGCCCAGCGCCGGTCGAACTCCTGTTCGGGCGTCGCGCCGGCCGCCGGCTCCCAACCGACCTCCCCGTCCTTCAGGCCCTCGAGCGAGAAGCGCTTCTTGTTCCCGCCGCGGCGGATCGTCTTGCCGTGCTTGCGCCAGTCCAGCAGCGCGTGGCGCGCGGCGGCCAGCAGGTAATTGCGAAAGCGCCCCTTGGACGGTTCGGCGTTGCGGTGACTGGACTTCACCAGGAAGAAGTCCATGAGCAGGCTCTGCGTCAGGTCCTCGGCGTCCGCCGGGCTCAGGCCCTCGGCGCGGTAGTACCCCAGGACGGGCTCCAAATAAAGCGTCAACAGATGTTCGAGCTGCCCGGCCTGGGTCTGGTCGCCGACGAGCATCGTCCAGGGCGTCATCACGCCCCAGCCGCCGGGAAAGCGCTCCTGCGGGTCAATGGGTTTGTGGCCGGACATCGCAGCGGCTCCGATAATCCCGCGGCATTCGATACGCGAAAGTCATTGTACCTCTTTCCGGTTTAATCACAGCACCGAAACCCAGCCGCGCAAAAGCGCATGAGCCAGGGCCGGTTCGCGCCGCCTTCATTTGTGCCGCGAGCGGTTCGGTATAAAAGAAGTCTTTGCGAATCACAAACCGCTAGGAGTCCCGCCCATGCCCCGCCCCCGCCTGCGCGACCTAGGCATCGTCATCGGCGATTTTCCCGCCGGCGAAGGCAACGCCATCACCGATGTCCCCGGCGTGACCGTCGGGCACGCGACGATCAAGAAAGACAGCCCGCGCGTCGCGCGTACCGGCGTGACGGTGATCTGCCCGCGCGGCGGCAAGGAATGGCTCGAGCACGTCTACGCCGGATACCACAGCTTCAACGGCGCGGGCGAGATGACCGGCCTGGCGTGGCTGGATGAATTCGGGACGCTGACGGCGCCGGTGGGTATCACCAACACGCACCAGGTGGGCGTGGTGCGCGACGCGATCGTCGAATGGGGCCATAGGCACGGCCTGCTGGAAACCTGGGTCGCGCCGGTGGTCGCAGAGACCTTCGACGGCGGGCTGAACGACATCAACGCCTTCCACGTCACGAAGGAACACGTCTTCGAAGCGCTTGGCGCAGCGAAGGGCGGCCCGGTCACCGAAGGATGCGTAGGCGGCGGCACGGGCATGAACTGCCACGGATTCAAGTCCGGCATCGGCACGTCGTCGCGCGTGGCACAGACGCCGCCCGGCCGCTACACCGTTGGCGTACTGGTGCAGGCCAACTACGGGCAGCGCCATCATCTGCGGATCAACGGCGTGCCCGTCGGCAAGGAGATTCCCGTCGAGGATATACCCGCCGCAAAGTCCATCTTCAGCGACGTAGCGCCCAAGGAGAACAAGGGGCGCCCCGACGGATCGATTATCATCGTCGTCGCCACCGACGCGCCGCTGCTGCCGATTCAATGCAGGCGCATGGCCCGCCATGCCACCGTGGGGCTGGCCAAGACCGGGGGATTCGGATTCAACGGAAGCGGCGACATCTTCCTCGCCTTCGCCACCGGGAACGCGATCACCAAACACAGCGAAAAGAACTTTGAGATCAAGAGCTTTCCGAACGAGCACCTGAGCATACTCTTCGAAGCTACCGCCGAGGCTACCGAAGAGGCGATCCTCAACGCGCTCTGCGCCGCCGAAGACACCACCGGCAAGGACGGGCGCGTAGCGCGCGCCCTCCCCACCGAACGCCTGCACGCGATCATGAAGAAATACGGACGGTAGATCCTACGCCCAGACCTTCTGAAGCGCGTTCTGAAAGAGCTGGTCCAATTCCGACGTCGGGCAAGGCTCCTCGTTCTTCTCAAACGAAGTGCGCTGAAGGCGATCAAGTTCTGATTCCAGAAACTCGCTGAGCACATTTATCCTCGGACCGCGCGCAAGTTCCTCGCCCGCGGCCTTTCGGGCCAGCATGGCCTCGATCTCCTTCTTCAAACCCGGGGCATCGGCCACGGCATCGACCAGCCGCTGGAACTCCGTCGGCACCACGCACAAGCCGCGCTCGATCCAGCGCACGGCCAGGATCGGACGCAGGACGTAAAGGTACTTCTTGAGGGAGACGGTCTCTCCCTGCAGGTAATCGCGAAAATTGCCCTTCGCCATCTTCCAGTAATGGTAGTGACAGGCGGCCGGCGAGTAGGCTTTGGCGCCAAGTGCGCGCATGTCCGCGGCGACTCCGCGGGACTCAAGATAGACGATCGGCGAACCCAGCCACTCCATGAGCGGCGGATTGGACTTCTGGAAGAGCTGCAGGGCTTTGCGCAGGTCCCAGCCGTTTACGTCCAGGCTGTCGTCGATGGGCAATTCGATGACGTCGCGCTTCTTCTCAAGGCGCACCGAGAGGTACCAGTCACGCGGATGAAGATAAAGGAATCGGATGTCGTAGTCGCTGTCCGGGGACGCGAAACCCCACGCCCGGCTGCCGGACTCGCACGCATAGAAGATGCGTACCTTATGCTCGCGCTCGATCTGCGCGAGGGCATCTCGGATACGTTTCGCAACGTCCATCCGGACATCTAACCATCAAATTTCGAATGCGCCAGGAAGTGAATCGAATTTTCAGGAACAGCAAATTCCAGATTTATAGATAACCCAGGTCTTCCAGGCGCTCCTGGATCTTGGCCTCTTCGTCCGCGGCATAGTCCGAACTGACGGCCGCGGCCTGCAACTCCAGCGGGCTGCCGGCCAACTCCGGCGCATTGAGCCCCAGCAGGTTCAGAATGGTCGGCCAGAGGTCTTCGGCATTCGCATCCGGCAGCGCGCCCGGACCCGCCGGCAGTCCCCCACTCCATGCCGTGTAGCCCGAGTGAGCGCCGCTCTCCACCGCCAGCACGGCGACCCCCGGGATCAGATGTTCCACGAATGGAACTACCTTCGCCTCGAACGCTGCGCGCTCCGCGGCGTCGGACAGATCCACGTCGATCGCCAGCACGTCCCACGGCTCCAGCATGGCCGTGCGGTGGGCCGCTTCCGCAACCGTGGCACCACGCTTTGCGGAATCGGCCGGTTCAACGCCGGCCGACCGAAATACCGACTTGCTCGTACTAAGGCGTACCAAAAACGCGGACGGGATCTTACCTTCCTCGGCTGCGCCGGCGTTCAGCTTTCCGTTGCGCCCGCGTGCACGCAACGCGTCCCAGCGTGGCAGCGTTGCGCCGTCGCGCTTGGTTCGGACTAGGAGCACTCGATCGGCCATGGGTTCCCTTCCCCTACTCAGGCGTCCACCCCATCACGGTGCCGAAGCTGGCGAACTCGCTCTGCTTGCCCGACGTCAGGATTCTCGATCCCTGCACGACGACGGGCGCGTCCAGGCTCACGACCTTGTAGCCCACCGGCGCGCTCTTGGGAATGAACGGCTCGCCTTTGCCGGCGCGGATCTTGTCGAGACGCAAATGGATCGAGCGCGCAGGTTCGACATCGAACGCATGCCGCAAAACCTCTTTGCCGGGCGCCTCGAAGTACACGAACAGTTCACAGCGGGTGGCCTTCGAGCCCATGTTCTGCACGCAGAGCGCCTCGTGCGAGAAGTACCCCGTGCCGTCGCGCTCGAAACGCTTCTCCTCGTCCGTCAGCGCGGCCATGTAACCGTCGGGCACGACCCAGACATGCGCACCCTCGCCTAGTGGGGCAAATATACCCAGCGCCGTTTCCAGGTCCTTCGCGAGTTGCTTGCGGGCTTTGTCGTCCAACCCGCCGACGTCCACATCCACAGTGCGCGCCGTGAGCGAGATTCGCTCGTTGACGCGCGCCTCGCCTTTCGCGTGCTCGCCCTGCACGACCAGCGCGACGACGCGCGGCGATACCGCCACCGTGCGCCGTACGCCGTGCACCTTCAGCGCAGCACCATGCAAGGCGCCGAGCACCTCCGACGCGGCGGCCAGGTTGCCGTGCGTGCCAGCGTAGCGCGCCAGCACAGCCTCGGCGGACGAGATAAACGCTTCGAGCACGGCTCCTCCTTTCCTACTTCAGGTCCAGCGGGTCGGCGATGGACTTACCGCGCCCAATGCGCGACGCGGACTTGACCTTCCCATTCGAAGCAGGCTTGGACTTCTTGCCGCCCGAAGATTTCGCCTGGGCGGGCTTCCCATTGCGCGAAGACTTCGCAGCCTTGGCCTCCGGCGCCGGCGCAGCGGCCTTGGGCGCTTCGTCCTTGCCCTTGGGCACGGCGGTGGCAAGCTTCCCGATGCGGTGCATGGGGATGGGCTGCTCGAGGAACGGGTCCTTGCGGCCGGTGGCCTTCACACGCTTGGCGACGTACGCATCCAGGCGCTCGCGGAAGTACTTCGTGACCTCGGGGCGCTTCGCCGCGACGTTGACTTTCTCCTCCGGATCCGTCGTGAGGTGGTACAGCTCCTCTTCCGGCAGGCCGTGGCAGTCGGGCTCCAGCGCGTGAATGTACTTCCATTGGTGCGTGCGCACGCCGCGCTTCCGCATCCAGGTGTTCTCGCTGAGGTAGACCTCATCGCAGGTGCCGCGCGAGATCGGGCTCTTCGCCTGCGCCAACGGCAGCAGCGACTGCCCCAGCATCTTGTGCTTGGCGGCCAGTCCGCCCAGCCCGGCGTAATCGAGGATCGTCGGCGCGACATCGTAGAGCGTCACCAGGCCGGTGCGGGTCTGTCCCGCGGGCACGACGCCCGGATGGTGCAGGATCATCGGAACGTGCAGGTTGGTGTCGTACAGGCCATGGTGGTCGAACCAGCAGTCGTGTTCGTCCATCTCCTCGCCGTGGTCGGCGGTGATGACCAACAGCGTGTCGTCCGCGAGGCCCAGTTGCGCGAGCCGCGTGAAGACGTGCTGGAGGCAGACGTCCAGGTACGCGATCTCCGAATCGTACTGGCCGATGACGAAGTCCCGGTCGGTGACGCCGGGCATCCACTCGGCGAAGTAGTCCTTGAAGGGCTCGAACTTCCACATCTTCTCCAGCGACTTGTTCTTCGGGTCCTTCTCATTGCCCGAGTAGAACATGTGCGAGAAAGGTTCCGGCGGCAGATACGGCGTATGCGGGTCCCAGTAGTGGAAGAAGAGGAAGAAGGGTTTGCCCGAGCCAGCCGCGCCGTCGAGCGCCTTCAGCGCCGCCGTGTTGACCGACTCTCCCTTGCGCCAGACCTGAGACTTGTCGGTGGACCAGCTGTACCGTTCGACCTGGTCGAAGCCGCGCGTGAACCAGCGCCCCAGGTTGTCGGCGCAGCCGCACCAGTAGCCGTTTTCCTTCAGGATCTCGGCCAGCATCTTGATGTTCTCGGCAGGCTGGTACTTGTCCCCGGACATGCCGGTCAGGTTGTGCGAGTACGGGTCGGTACCGGTGAACATCGCCATGTGCCCGGGGAACGTCGGGATATTCGCGCTGATGCATTCGGCAAAGATCGTCCCTTTGGCCGCGATCTTGTCCAGGTTCGGCGACGTGGGCCGGTGGTACCCGTAGCACGACAGGTGGTCTGCACGGGTCGTATCCAGCGAGAAGAGGATGACGTTCTTGGCCATGGTCTGTTCCTTGCCTCGGGTTCGGGGTTTTACCTGCTCAATGAAACGCGGCGCCCTTCGCGCGCCGACGCGTATGCGGCCAGGACCATCTCCACGGCCGTCCGGCCTTCCTCGGCGGTCGCGATCGCCGGGCCCTTGCCCGACAGGAACGCGACGGCCGGCTTCGCCACGCCGCCGATACGCTCGCTGTGCTGAGCGGGCGTGGGGATATCGACGGCGGTCCAGGCTTTCTGCCCGGCCTCGAGGTATCTCAGCCCGGGGCCCGTGCGCGACGCGGCCTCAAGATTCGCCGACGGGGCGTCGCCGTATTTCTGGACGATGTTGCCCTTCTCGCCGCAGATAAAGGTCGACTCCTCGGCGCCGAGACAGGTGAAGCTGCATTCCAGGGCCGCGATCATGCCGTTCGCATACCGGTACACGGCGACGCCGTTGTCGTCGGGCACTTTCGGATTCAAAACCGTGGAGATCTCCGCCGTGACGCTCTCGGGCTTGCCGAAGGTCCACTGCAGCCAGTCGGCAGCGTGCGAGGCATCGTCGAAGAACATGCCGATGTTCAGCTCGGGTTTGACGTGCCACGAGTTCACGAAAGCCTCGCCCCAGGCCTGCGTCGGGAGCCCGTGGCGGCGGCGCACCATCGTGATCTTGCCCAGCGTGCCGGCCTTGACCTTCTCGCGCATCCATTCGTTCTGCGGGTCGCACCGCATCTGCCAGGCCATCGAGAAGCGCACGCCGGCTTTCTTGACCGCGGCGATGATCTCGTCGCACTCCTGCAGGTTCATGGCCATGGGCTTCTGCAGCAGGATGTGCTTGCCCGCGCGCGCGGCGGCGACAGCATGCGCGGCGTGCTTGGATGTCTCACTCGCGATCATGACGGCCTGCACGTCGGCGCGGGCCAGCAGCGCATCGAGGTCGCTCTCGAAAGCGCAGCCGAACGCCGCGGCCTGTTTCCTGCCGCGTTCAATGTCGTCGTCCCAGGAGGCGACGACCTTCGCATCGTCCATCTTGGCGATCTCTCGGGCGTACAGGCCGACGTGCCCGTGCGCGAAGGATACGATCCCGATGCCCAGGCTCATGCCGCCTCCCCCTTTTCATTTCGCTTGCCCAGCGTGATGCCGTGCTCGACCAGCGGATCCTGCGTGCGCCCACAGGCCTTCAGGCGCTCGGCGATCCAGCCTTCCAACTCCCCTTCCAGTTCACGCGCGACGTCGGCTTTCGTCTCCGCAAGGTTCCGCGTCAGGCCCGGATCGGTCTTCAGGTCGTAGAGTTCGCGCAGCGGGTTGCCGTAGGCGTCGCGTTCGCGCGAGAGGATGAAGTGCCACGCCGGATCGCGCAGGCTCCACTTCATCTGCCAGGTGCATTCCTCACTGACGATGCGTTCGGCGAGCACCTCGCCATCGCGCGCGCCGGTGAGCAGGCCCCAGGCGCTGCGCCCATCGATCTCCTCCGGCGTGCGCAGGCCAGCGGCCTCGCAGAGCGTCGGCATCACGTCGAGGTGCTGGACGAGGCTTCCGAGTTCGCGGCCCGCCGGGATGCGGCCGGGGAAGCGCGCGACGAACGGAACGTGCAGGTTCTCGTCGTAGAGCCCGTGGTGGTCGAAGTAGATGGCGTGTTCGGCCAGACACTCGCCGTGGTCACCGACCAGCAGCACCAGCGTATCGTCGGCGAGTCTGTTCGCGTCCAGCGCGGCCAGCACGTCGGCCACGCCGTCGTCCACGTGGCGGATCTCCTGGTCGTAAAGCGCGGAGATGTAGGCGGCGTCGGTGATCTTCGCGTCGGGCGCGCGTTCCCACGCGCGCGCGATCGTCTGGAACCACGTGCCGCTCCACTGCCTGCCCAACGGATGCTCGTACAGAGGGGCGAGCGACGACTGCTTGGCGTCGAAGGGATCGCCTTCGTAGAAGAGGCTGCGGTAGCGCGGCGGCGCCCAGTACGGCGTGTGCGGGTCCCAGTAGTGCAGGAACGCGAAGAACGGCTCGCGCGACTCGCCCATCTGCTTCAGGAACGGCAGCACGCGCGCGTTGATCTCCTCGCACGAGACGAGCAGGTCGCACTTGCGGCGGACGCTGGCGTCGACCTGGATCTCGAAGCCCTTCCCGAAGTACGAGCGGTGGCGCGGCAGGTTGTCGAAGCTGGCGGTGGTGTAGCCCTTCTCGCTGAAAAGCTGCGGGATGGTCGGCGTGCGGTCGGCCAGCACGTTGCGGCCGCCGTGCGCGACCACGCCGTGGCGGATGGGATGCTGCCCGCTGAAGAGCGTGGTGAACGACGGATGCGTGGGGATGCCCGGCGCCAGGAAGCGGTCCGCGCGCACGCCCGCGGCCGCCAGCGCGTCGATCGCCGGGCTGGTCGGCTTGTTGTAGCCGTAGCAGCCCAGGTGATCGGCGCGCAGCGTGTCGATGGCGATGAGCAGGACGTTCATGGCGTCTGCCTAGCGTTTCGCTTTCCGCGGCGCTTAGCCGCGGTCCTCCAGGTCGACAACCGTGCCCTTCTCGAAGGACTCGATCGCGGCGTGCGTGATCTCGCTGGCGCCCAGGCCGTCACGCCCGCTGGCCTCGATCTTCTCCGGGTCGGCGCCCTCGTTGAGCTGCTCGACCCAGCGCGCGATGCGGTTCTTGAACGTATCGTCGAAACTTTCCGCCTTCATCATGTTGCGTTCGATGACGGTGCGTTCGTCGCTGGCGTTGTTGAACAGAGTCAGGCGGTCGAAGAGGTTGTCGAGGTAGAATCGCCCGCTCGTGCCGATGAACTCGCAGCGCTCCAGCCCGTGCGCGGGGTTGACGTCGTAGCTGCCGGTCAAGTGCCCGATCATGCCGTTGGCGAACTGCAGGTTGATCGAGAGGTTCGACCAGCAGGCCTTGCGCGTGGCCGGCTTCATCATGAAGCACTGCACCTTGCGGACGGGCCCGGCGAAGTAGCGCATCACGTCGATGCTGTGCGGGTGCAGGGCCTTGACGTGGAACCAGGGGCTCGAGTCGTTCTTGTTGTTGATCCACATCAGCATGTTGATGATCAGGCCCTCGCCCAGCTTCCCTTCGACGACCCAGCCCTTGGCGCGCTGCGTCAGCGGCGTGAAGCGGTGGTTGAGGTTGATGCCGAAGCAGCGCTTGAGCTCCTTCGCCCTCGCGACCATCTTGCGGCCTTCCTCGATGTCGTTGCTGATGGGCTTCTCGCACAGGACGTGCAGCCCGGCCTCGAGACACTGCATCGTGGGCTGATAGTGGTGCCCGCCGTTCTCCGCGCCGGCGGTGCAGACGCTGGCGGCGTCGAGTTTCTCCTTCTTGAGCATCTCGCCGACGTCGTAGTAGGCCTTAACGCCGTGGTTCTTGGCGAGTTTGTCGGCGCGTTCCTTGTCCATGTCGCAGACGCAGACGAGTTCCGAGCCCGGGAGGCTCTTGTAGTTGATGCTGTGCCGGTTCCCGATGCCGCCGCAGCCGATCACGCCGATCTTGAGTGCCATGATGGTCTTCCCTTTCGCGATTAGAGCAGGTTGTTGTCTTTGACGTACTTCGCGCAGCGGTCCAGCACGCTTCGGACCTGCGCGCGTTCCATGCCGACCGCGCCGACGATTTCGAGCGTGACGTATTTCAGATTCGGTACGTCCTTCAGCGCCGCGAAGTAGCCCTTGATGTCCAGCACGCCTTCACCGCAGACCTGTTTCTCGACGGGCCCGATGTTCAGCTCGCGCCCCGCGCAGTCGCGGAAGCGCGCGGTCAGGACATGCGGCGCCAGCTGCTTCAGCGTCGTGGTGGGGTCTTCGTTGCTCGGCGTGCGGTAGATGTGCGTGGGGTCGTAGTTCACGCCGACCCAGGTGGTGTCGAGTTCCTTCAGAAAGCGCAGCGTCGTCGGCCCGTGGTAGACGGCCGAGCGCACGTGCGGCTTGACGCTCAGGCGGACCCCGGCTTCCGAGGCGGCCTTGGCGTAGCCGCGCCAGGTCTCGACGATCTCCTTGAAGTTGGCCTCGTCGTCGCTTTTGCCGCCGGTGGCGGTGGTGACGCAGGGCGCGCCCAGCGTGGCGGCGGCGCCGAGCACCGCCTTGGTGGCCTCCAGGTCGCCGCAGCAGCCGCTGGCGCCAACGGACTCCAGGACCAGGCCGCGGTCGGCGATCTTCTTCTTGATCTCGGTCAGGGCCTGCTTGGTGAGCTTGGGCCAGAAGTGCGGGGCCATGCCGCCGATGCAGCAAAGTTCCACCGCTTCGTAGCCAGCGTCGCGGATCTCGTCGAGCGCGGTCTCCACCAGGTGGCCGCCGTAAAGGAGGGTGCTGCAACCGAGTTTCAGTTTCTGAGCCATGGGGCGGTTCCTTTCGTCCGTAGCGTGCGCGGGTTCCGTTCCTGCATTGCACGGATTTATACTCATCCGGCCCGGGCACGAGATAGGACGGAACCGGTTTTGTGCTAGCACGATTCCGGCGAAATGAACGTGTGCAGGCCAATACGCCTTCACTTTTAAGGCGTGTAATTCAAACGAGAGAGAAAGCGTTGGAGCGCGGAGGGTTAGAAGTACCCACCCAGGGCACGAGCGCGGTACTGCTTGGGGGTCATCTTGGTGATCTTCTTGAACTGCCGCGCGAAGTAGTTGCTGTCGTGGAAGCCGGTCTTGAAAGCGATCTCGGTGACGGTTTGCGAGGTCGTGCCGAGCAGGTGCTTGGCCTTGTCTACGCGAAGGCTGTTGATGAACTCGACGGGCGTCTTCTTGGTCAGGCGCTTGAAGACCTTGGAAAAGTGGTCGGGGCTCAGGAAGCTGCGCCCGGCGAGGGTCTCGAGGCGGATTTCCTCGGCGTAGTTCTCCTCAATGTAGGCGATGCAGTCGCGGATCAGCGTACGCTTGCCGGCCAGGACCTCCGATTCGCCGTCCGTTCGCTTCTCGCGGCGCGCGGCGTGGGCCCGCGCGGCCAGCACCAACAACTGCACCAGCATCGCGCGCGCGGCGGCCTCGTAGCCCGGTTTCTTGCGTTCCAGTTCGCGCATCATCTCGCGCAGCAGGTCCTGCGCGCGCAGGCGTTCGGCCTGGTCGAGGTGCAACACGTCGCGCAGGCCGGTCTCGCGGCGGAAGAAGGGCTCGACGACGATGAGGTCGAAGAATCCGTCGACGCGCCGGAGGTACTCCAGGTCCGGCGCAATGGTCTCGGGCAGGAAGAGGCAGTTGAAGATGCGCGCGCGGCGGCCGTGTTCGTAGCTGTGCGGTTCGCCGGGGTGAATCACCACCAAGTCGCCGGGGGCCAGGCGGTACTGCTTGCCGGCGTAGGTGTGCTGGCTGGTGCCCTGCGCGAAGAGGACCAGTTCGATGAAGTCGTGCGAGTGCATGCGCACGGGGCGGTCGCCGTGCTTGGCCTCGATGACGGCCAGGGAGAGCTTGGTGCGGTCGAAGTACGATTCGCCGCGCAGGACCGGATGTTCCATGGCGCGGGCATTATAGCAGTCGGGCGGGAATCAGCGCGAGTAGCTGCCACTCTCGCGAACGGGGCGTCCGGCGAAGTCCGTGCAGAATTCGACGGTATCGCCCTTTGCCTCGGGCACGACATCGGCGGGGGTCAGGCGCTCGGCCAGGGCCTCGTGGCGGACCAAATAGGCCGGGACCTTCGAGGAAAGCGAGTTGGCGTAGGTGTACTGGCGGCTTTGCCCATATTCCTCGTTGCGTTCGAACCAGGTGTAGGTCTTGGCGAAGTCGTCGTGAAAGAGACCGCGCCATGTGGCGGCGACCGACTGCTCCTGGCCCTTTTCGACGAAGCGCCGCATGAAAGACGCGCCGCTGAAGCCGTGCTCGCTGAAACCCAGCACGCCCTTTGCGCCAGCGCGGTGGATCACCGCGTCGCCCATGGCACCCGCGCTGCTGCTCGAACTGCGGAAGGGGCTGCCCGAGCGGTCCAGGTTCTGGCAGCCGACGACGATCAGCCAGCGAAGGTTCAACTCCTCGCGCTTCCACTTCTCCACCAGTTCGATGCAGTTCTCCGGCGCCGAGCCGCAGTCGATGCCGTCCCAGTGGCCCGGGCGCGGCAAGCGCGGGGTCGCGAAGACCTGGTAGAGGTAGTTCTGCTCGAAGGCCGCGCCGTTGGTTTTGGCGCAGGTGTTGAACAGCGCAACCGGCAGGCCCTGCACCCGGGTCGTGTAGCCGTGCCCGCTGAAGAGGAAGACGTGCGCGGGCGCGCGCACCAGCACTTGGTCCATGCAGCCGTCGGTGACGTGCGCCAGCCCGGCGAAGCGCCACCGCCGGTCGCCGTTGAGCACCGGGCCCCAGGCCGTCGCGACAAGTTTCTGCACGCCCGTTGCCACCAGGAACGCGCCGTTGCAGACCGGGCGGCCCAGCACGCGGCTGGCGCCCAAGTTCTTCATGTACTTGCGCGCCTCGCCGACGCGCAGCTTTTCGGGCAGCGTGCGCAACACCGAGCGCACGCGATCGTCCAGCGGGCCTTCAAACGCGCCATAGGCGTGGCGCAGGTTCAGGACCTGCGGATCCTCCAGCGCCAGCGCGAACTGGTACGGGGCGCTCTCGAGTGGAAAGAACCGCGCCGGCCACGGATGGGCCAAGCCCGCACTGACGAAGCCGGCCTTCTTCATCGCTTGCGCAAAGGCCCAGCCGTCGGGCTCCTCGTCACCTTCCTCTTTGTGCTGTTGCGCGAACCAGGCATCGCTGTCGAAGGCCGCGAAGCTGGGCGGCGCGGGATGCGCTGCCGGGTTCAGGGCCTTGTCCTTGGCCACGTCGAGCAGCTCGGAGACGAAGACCGCCGGACCGCCGGCGCCGCCAGGCAGGCGCTTGAGTTCAACGCGCAGGCCGTCGGGCTCGCGCACCAGGCCGGCGTGGTCCATCTTGGCTTCGCCATAGAGGTGCTTGAAAGCGGTGGCGTACAGGTCTTCAGGGTCGTCGAGGTCGTTGCAGAACATGCGGTACAGGCGCAGCGGCAGCGTGTTGGCAGCGGGGTCATTCGCGTCAATCAGCGGCTGCATGCCCGAGACGACGGCGCGCACCTGGAAGCGCCCGCTGCCCAGGGCCCCCTTCCCCGGCGCGGCCTCGACCATCAGGATGCGCTCCCACGGGAATCGGCGGTCCTTCTCGGCCCCGATGGCAAAGTAGCGCTCGGCGGGAAGCCCGCTTTCGTTGGGGAGGAAGAAGTCGACGCGCACGCTCAGCTTTGCGGCGGCGGCTGCGGCGAGCGCCTCGCCCTGTAGGCCCGCGCCATCCTTGCCTGCAAGCTTTTTCAGGGCGTCGGTCCTGCCGGTGGCGGCGAGTTCCTGCGCCCACAAAAGGACCGGGCCGTCTGCGGCCTGGAGGCAGCCGCCCGCCCACATGGCGAACGCTAGGCAAAGGGCTACGTGGGTCCGTGAAATCGAGATCGTTCGCATCGCTCTTCCGGGTGCCAGATACTTCTTGATTACGTACAATCTTAGACTGCTTTCGGCGATTGGAGGTTCTGGGAAAACGGCCACTTTCGGGGTCACAAAGGATCGCAGGTGGATTATACAATCTATTGATATACATAGAGTTGCACATGAGCACTAGTCAGACGGCCTGCGCCGGCTCGGTTTGTGCACAGCCTAGCCCGGCGCTGGACGCTGGACAGGACTCGAACCCCCGAGAGAATGCGGGCATCTATGAGAAGGAAGCTCGACCGCCTCCTGCGGCATCCGTGGACCGAATCCGCGCTGATCGTGCTGATCCTGGTATGGGTCGCACTGCTGATAGTCGAGATCGGCCTCGACCGCGACGGACTGGCCTACACCGGCGTGCATTTTGCGGGCGACGCGATCACGGCCCTATTCGCCCTGGAACTCCTGGCGCGCTTCTGCGTGGCACAGAAGAAAGCACGATTCTTCCGGTACTACTGGGTGGACGTGATCTCGGTGCTGCCGATGCTTCACCCGCTGCGTTTCCTGCGGGTAATCCGGCTGCTACGCCTGCACCGCGTAGGCATCCTGCTGCACCGGCGCCTGCTGGCCCGCAACGCCGCGATGGCCACGGGCTTCGGGATGCAGTTGATGATCGTCCTGACCATCGGGATCATCGTCCTGGTCGGCGGCATGGCGATGTACAAGGTGGAAGGCGGCCGTCCGGGTGGGCATTTCGCGTCGTTGGGCGACGCGGTGTGGTGGAGCTTCTTCACGCTCGTCTCGCTGCAGCCGACGCTGGGCGAGCCTAACACCGAGATGGGCAAAGTCATCATGGCCTTCGTCGTCGTCGGCGGCCTGGCCACGGTGGCGGTCTTTACCGGCGTGATGTCGGCCGTGATGGTTCACCGTCTGAAAGCAGGCCTGGAGGTCGTGGACATGGAACTGGACGAACTGCGCGAGCACGTGGTGATCTGCGGCTGGAACCGCGCAGCTCACCTGATCCTGGAGGAACTGCAGGCCGACGGCGCCGGACGCGCGCGCGCCATAGTGGTTCTGGCCGAGTTGGACGGGCTTCCGGAAGGCGAACTGAAGAAGGTTGACCGCACGCGCGTGTTCCTGCAGCAGGGCGAATACACCAGCATGGACGCACTGGATTCCGTGGGCATCCGCAATGCCTCCTACGCCATCCTGCTCGCCGACAAATGCCGCCCGCGCAGCGACCAGGACCGCGACGCGCGCACCGTGCTGGCCGCGCTAACCATCGAGAAACTCAATCCGGGTATCTTCACCTGCGCCCAACTGCTGGACCGCAAGAACAGCACCCAGCTTCAGGCCGCCGGCGTAGAAAACATCGTCATCGACGACGAAGTCAGTGGAACCCTGATCGCCACCAGCATCCGCAACCGCGGCCTGACCGGCGTCATCACCGAGCTGCTGGACGTGAAGTTCGGCAATAACCTCTACAAGGTCGAGGCGCCCAAGGCCTGGGCCGGGCACGCGGTGGGCGAGATCTTCTCGGACCTGAAGGCCAAACACGACGCCCTGCTGGTGGGAATCGAGCGGCCCAAGGAAGGCCGGCGCGCCGAGGACCAGCGCCAGATCGAGACCTTCGTCAATCCACCCAGCGACCATCTCCTCCGCGAAAACGACAATTTAGTGCTGATCGCGCGGCACTGTCCGAAACTGGGGTAGAATGCCCGGACTTGGCGCACCGAATCCAGGAGGCCTTAATGGCTAGCCCCACCCCACCGCCCCCGATCCGCGCTGCCGCCAAGGTCTTCGCATCGGCCGCACTGGTTCTGCTCGCGGGCTGCAGCGACGGGGAGAAGGAGCCCCCGACGGGCGGCCAGCACGCGCAGCTGGGACCGGCCGCCGCCACGCAGGCGGCTGCCGAGGCAGAGAAAAAAGCCGCTGAGGAGAGGAATGAACGCGCCAAGACCCTATACGCGACGGGCCGCAACGAGTTCGATCGCGTCAAGGCCATCGAACACTTCAAGGAAGCCGCGTCCCTGGGCCATGCAGCGGCGTGCTACGAACTCGCGGTGATCTACTACCGGGGCGGCAAGGACATCCCTCTGGACCTGGCCGAGGCCATTCGCTGGCTGCAGGCCGGCGTCGAACGCGGCGATGCTCATTCGCAGCAGGCGCTGGCTTGGGCGTACTACACGGGCGATGGCATCGAGAAGAATCCGGCGAAGGCCGCGGAACTGCTCAAGTTGGCCGCGGCGCAGAAGCTTCCGTCCGCCCCCGGCGCGCTGTCCATCGTCGAGGGGCCGCGCTGGCGCATCCACCACACGAACGGCAAGACCGAGATCGCCTCCGCCGTTCCCACAAAGGCGGACGGCATCTGGCGCGTCGTGCGCTTCATGCAGCAGCCGCCCGCGAAGCAGACCTACATCTGGGCCTTCAACTATCAGTGGAAGCCGCCGGTGACCGTCGAATTCCGGCTCTTCTGGACCGGCAGCGCCTGGCTGGACACCGAGGAACTCCGCGCCGACCCGCCGACCTGGGAGCGCCTGCTCAAGGAGGCCGCGAAGGAGCACCTCGCCGTGGCGAGCGTCGTAAACCCCGTCCTGGCTAAACACGACAAGGCGCGGACCACCGCCCGGATCGAACGGTTGAAGGCGGAACTCGCGACGCCGGGTCTCGGCGAGACCGCGCGCCAAAAGCGCGAACAGGAACTGGCCCCCCTCGAAGAGCACCTCTTGGCGGTGGAGGCCGACCCCAATAAGGCCACGGGCGCCGTGGCCGGAACGGCCCCAACGGACCTGGCTCGGTCCGAAACCTTCCGCGGCGCGGCCCTGCGGGTAGAGGAGTCGATGGCGAGCCTCAAGAAGCAGCTCGACCTCGACCGTGCGGACGCCAAGCGCCTCAGCACCGTGCCTGACCGCGCCCGCCTGGTCGCCGAAATCAAGCAACGCATCGGCAGCATGGAGCTGACTCTGAAGGACTGGGAGGAACTGCTCCAGGTCCTCAAGGCAGGGATCAAGTAGCCCACATCAAGAGCGTAACTCAAATAGAATCAATATGTTGCAAGATTGAAAAATTAAGAAATAATCGGTTCTAAACGTCGCGTTGCCCGGCATTACGGGGCGAGGAAGCAAGGCGCGAGGCGCGACGTATGCCGACGGGAACGTCCACCATGAAGCGGGTCCCCCAAACCCAGGAAGATGCGGAGTCCGAGGAGGCTCTGGCCGAACGCTTCCTGGCCTCCCGCGATACGCAGGCCTTCGCCACCTTGGTCCATCGCACCCAGGATTTCGCCTACCGCGTGGCCTTCGGCCGGTGCGGCAGCGCCTTGGCCGAAGAGGTCGTGCAAGACGCCTACCTCCAGTTGGCGCGCCCGGAATGCCGTTTCGCCAGCGAAGGGCCGGGCAGCTTCAAGCGCTGGCTGTGCAGCGTCGTGACCAACGTCGCGCGAAAACATCTGCGCAAAGAGGTTCGAGCCATGAAACGCGTCCGCAGCCGCGAAGCGCTGGAGTCCCTGCAGGCGCAGGCCCTCGCCGCACGCGAATCCGGCGATGCCATGACCGACGAGACCCGAACGGCATTAAAGGACACGCTAGGCGACCTGGACGAAGACCTGCGCCTGCCGATCGTGCTCTACTACTTCGAAGGGATGACGCAGGACGAAGTCGGGCGCATGGTGGGCGTATCGCAGACCCTGATCGCCCGGCGCTTGCAGCAGGGCCTGGAGCTGTTGCGCAAGCGCCTTGGGGCGCGCGGGGTGACGGCCTCCGCCGCCGCCCTGCCGATGCTCCTGAATCGCCCGGACGTGCTCAGCGCGCCACAGTCACTGCGCGCGAGCCTCGACGCGCTCGACCTCACACGCCTCGCCAAGCTGGCCGCGCATTCGGCCCGCGCCAGCCAGGCGATTCCGGCGGCGAGTTTCCCCACCGCGGCAGTTCTCGCCGTGACGCTAGCTACCGCCGTTGGGGCCAGCGCGTGGTACTACAACACGGCCGGCAATGCACCTGACCCCACGCCAGCCAATGTGGCCCAGCCCGTGGACCTGGCGGCGCCCGCAGATCCGGCCGACGAGCGCCACAGCGGAACGTACTTCTGGAACTTCGACACCGGAATCGATCCGGAGTTCCAGCCCCAGGACTCGCCGGTAGTAGGCAATCTGCATTGGCCGTTTCCCCAATGGACAGCCAAGGAAGGCGTGAACGGCAGCGGCGCGCTTCGCTTTCCGACGGACGGAGGCACTATGAAACTCCCCGTTGGCGTGCCGTCCGGCAACAGCCTTCCGATCAGCCTGACCTTCGACCTCCTGGCGCTGGATGCCAAGGGCGTCGTAGCCACCACGGCGATCTCGGTCAGCGGGTATTCCAAGTCGGTGCCCATGACCGACGAGTCTACGCCGGTTATCTCCTGGCATGCCGGGCGATGGGTACGCTTTGAGCGCCGCATCGCCCGGCATGACGGCGGATTGACGGTGGCGCAGCAGTCCTACGGTGGCGCAGACGCAGGCTCCTCGCCGCCCGTCAAAGCCGACTGGATCACCGAGCCGGGCGGCACGATTCGCCTCTACATTCACGCGAAGAACGTCCTGATCGACAACGTGCGGCTGGTGTACGGCGAGGACGCAATGACGAAAATCGTCGGGGTACCGCTCGCGAACGGGAATTTCTTCTACCACTTCGACGACGGCATGAGCCGAGTGTTCAATCTCGCCGCGCATCTGACCAACAGCACGGCCAACGCCCCGCTGCCCGAATGGTCCGCGAACGGCGGCAAGGACGACAGCGCCTGCGTGCGCTTCGCGCCGGGCGGCAGCATTTTGGTCATTCCCCCACCCCTGTCGACCGCGCAAAAACTTCCGATCCGCCTGCTCTTCGACATCAAGCCGCTCAGCGCCCAGAGCTCCTGGGACCTTTCCGGCATCAGCGACGGGAGCGGCGCGATTCCCCTCTCCGGCGCCAAGGACGGGCAGGCGCCGCTTCAGTGGGAGACGCGGAAATGGGTGACGATCGACCTGGGCATGACGCTCGGCAACAAGCCCGGCACGGAGAATGAATCCGTGCCGCCGTCCATCCGCCTGCGCATTCACGGGCGGGACGTGCTGGTCGACAACGTGCGGCTGGTCTTCGGCGACAAACCGGAGACCGGGCTGAAAACCGAGAACGTTACCGACATTACCTGGCACTTTGACACCGGCATCGACCCGGCGTTTCGCAACATCGGCAAACGCCCCGCCGGCTTGCAGGACTTCCCGCTGCCCGAGTTCCAGGCCGGCCAGGGTGTGAATAGCAGTGGCGCATTACGCTTCGCCCGAACCGGCGGCAGCCTGCAGCTGCCCGTGACTTTGCCGACGGGCAAGATCCTGCCGCTATACGTGACCTTCGACATCAAGGCGCTGAACACGCAGTACGCGCAGTTCGGCACGGCCCTCACAGACAAGGACGGCAATGGAATGAAGATCCGGACCGCCGAGCCGGAGTCCCTCCCGGTGACCAAATGGCACACGGACCGATGGGAACGCTGGGTTCGCCGCGTCACGTTACGCGCGGACGGCAAGGTCTTGGTCGAACAGCATTACGGGGATCAGAAGGTGGGCCAGTTCGGCGTCGCCGAGGGTGACCTGTACACGGCGCCCGGCGGCGAACTCTTCATCGAACTCCACGGCACGGATGTGTTGATCGACAACGTGCGGCTGACCTACGGGCCGGACGCCGAGGCAAAGCTCGCGCGCGAAGCGGAAGCGGGCGCCGTGAACAAATAACGCATCGCGTCTTGGGGAGGACGCTTTTTGACCGGGCCGCGCGGCCCGGCGCAGGGGACGTGTTGTCTCGCGAAAGGAGCCGGCCCATGGAACGCAACGCCTTCTACGAACAGCTGACGGCGCGCAACCGGGGATTCCTCTCCCCTGCCCTCCAGAAACGCGTGCGCGACGCGCACCTGCTGGTCGCCGGCTGCGGCCTGGGCAGCGTGATCGCCGAGTGCGCCGTACGCGCGGGCTTCACGCACCTGGCGCTCGCCGACGGCGACACCATCGAACCCCACAACCTCAATCGCCAGATGTACCGCGCTGAGGACATCGGCCGGAACAAGGCGCACGCGCTGGCCGAACGCCTGCGCA